>JAAEUE010000107.1 GCA_024227565.1 Alphaproteobacteria bacterium | reverse complement strand
TGAGCCGGCGATGGACGGTGAATTCGTAGGATTCAGCCCAAATCGCTCGTATGCACGATATTTCTAGTTCATCATAGTGGAAGTTGCGACTCTCAAGGTCGATTTTGCGATTGAGCAGTGGTGCTGTTTTTTGATTCACTGCACTCTGATTCGCAGATTTGTGGAGAAGATCATGCCCCGCCTTGCCGCAGCCATTGAGTTGGAAGCCGAAGAGCAAACTGAGCTTGAACGATTGGTTCGCTGTGCTTCAACCGCGCAGGCCCTTGCCCTGCGAGCGCGGATAATTCTGATGGCCGGCGAGGGCGCCGGGGTTGTCGAGACAGCCGGGCGGCTTGGCGTGTGGCGCAAGGGTGTCAGCCTTTGGCGCTCGCGCTGGCTTCAAAGCAGCGGGTCGCCGGGCTCGGTTGCCGAGCGTTTGGGCGACGCGCCTCGCTCTGGCGCACCCGCGAAGATCACGCCCGAACAGGTCTGTTCGATTGTGGCGCTGGCTTGTGAGGCGCCGGCCGGCAGCGGCCTGCCGATAAGCCATTGGACCCAACAGGAGTTGGCCGATGAGGCGATGAGACGTAAGCATCGTAGAGCAGATATCACAGCGCTCGGTGGGGCGCTTTTTAAAAAGGATCCGACCTCAAGCCGCATCGCATCCGTTATTGGCTGAATGCCAAGCCGGACCCGGCCTTTGCTGACAGATGCGCCGATATCTGTGATGTCTACGCCCAAGCCCAGGAGCGGGCAAAGGCCGGCATCCGTAGCGTTTCCATCGATGAGATGAGCGGTATCCAGGCCCTTGAGCGCACCGCGCCGGACATCCCGATGAAACCGGGCCGTGTCGTGCGCCGGGAGTACGAGTATGTTCGTCACGGCACCCAATGCCTGATCGCAGCTTTTGATATCGCGACCGGCAGGGTCAAAGGCACGCTCGGCGATCGTCGCACCGAGCAAGACCTGACCGCCTTTCTGGAAACCCTGATCGCAAGCGAACCGCCACAGACAATGTGGGAAATCGTTGCCGACAACCTCAACACCCACTTATCCGAAGGCGTGGTCCGACTGGTCGCAAAGCACTGTGACATCGGCTTTGACCTTGGCAAGAAAGGCAAGCGGGGCATCCTCAAGACAAGGTTCTCGCGTCAGGAATTCCTCTGCGACAAGAGCCATCGCATCACCTTTCACTTTACCCCAAGGCATGCATCCTGGCTCAATCAGATCGAAATCTGGTTCTCAATACTGGCCAGAAAAGTCATCCGCCGAGGAAACTTTCGCTCCCGTCAGGACCTCAAGGTCAAAATCGAAACCTTCATAGAGCACTTCAACTCAACCATGGCAAAGCCCTTCAAATGGACTTATCAGGGAAAACCGCTGACCGTATAAATGTGTCACAACTTCCGCTTAGGTGAACTAGCGTGGCGCCGGGACCGTTATGCCCTGCTGTCGCCGTTCATGCTGGATCTGCTTCGGGCTTATTGGTGCGAACGCCAGCCGCAGGCCTGGCTGTTCCCTGCTCATCACCAGCGGGAACTTCTTCGGCGCACGGACATAGAAGATCTTCGCGATCAGATCCGGCCTGCGAAGTGTGACGCGATAAAGGAACTTCACTCCAGTCATGATCTGGTTGCGGGTCAGGATGCTCAAATCGCTTTTGTCCAGATGATGTTGGAAACGGCGAATATTCTCCGGTGTTGCCGTCGAGGGACAGGCTTTGAAGAACGCCGCGAACCGCTTGCAGCTGCGCACGTGCCCGCTCAAGGTTCCCTTGCCAAGCTGGCGGGCTTGAATATGAAGGGTTCCGGATATCGGGCCGCGCGGAGTTTTCCGCTTGCGGCTTGGGCCGGTGTCCGGAAGTCTCTAGGGAAGGAACCCGCGGGCGGCGGGGTTTGTAGGTTGCGGTGTCTATGGGGATTGTGCTGCTGATGCTTCTTTCGAAGCTGGCTGGTGTCGCCGACCGGTGGATGGGTGGCGGTGTCGATCTGCTGTTGAACCCAGA
>JAAEUE010000106.1 GCA_024227565.1 Alphaproteobacteria bacterium | reverse complement strand
TGTCGCCGAGTCCAGCTTTGATGCATGGACCAAGTTCTATAAGCAGGATGCGAACGCCGGGAATGCGATTGTCAGCTACTACGCAAAGGGATCACTGATCGCGCTGGCGCTTGATCTCAAGCTGCGCTCCGAGACGGCGGGCCGCGTGTCGCTTGATGATGTCATGCAAGCTTGCTGGGAAAAGTGGGGAGAGACGGGTGAAGGGATGCCTGAACGCGGGCTTGAGGAGGTTGCCTCCGAAGTCTCAGGACTTGATCTTGGTGATTTTTTTGATGCCACCGTGCGTGGAACCGGCGAGCTGGCGCTGGAGCAGCTGTTGCACGAGCACGGTGTTGACTACAGTCTGAGACGATCGACCGGTCGCAAGGACAAAGGTGGCAACAAAGCCGAGGCTGGAAAGCTGCCGGCTGTCTGGTTGGGCGCCAATCTTGCGGTGCGGAGTGGCAAGCCAGTATTTGCGAACATTTCCAACGGCGGGCCTGCAGAATGTGCCGGCGTGTCGCCCGGAGACGAGCTTGTCGCGTTGGACGGTGTGCGCGCGCAGGTTGCGGGAAGTGATACTCGTATTCGCCGCTACCGGCCCGGCGATAAGTCCGAGCTGACGGTGTTTCGCGGTGATGAGTTACTCACGCTGAAACTGGCGTGGGCCGATGCACCTGAGGACACCTGTTATCTGCTGGATGACGGCGACGCGGGCGACGCTGCAATTGATTAGCGTAAGAACTGGTTGCGCACGGAGTGACGCTGCTGGCCAACCCAACGCTGCGCCTTTTTATCGGTGCTGCGTTGATCAGCCTGTCGCCGGTCTGGGTGCAACTGGTTGATGTCGC
>JAAEUE010000105.1 GCA_024227565.1 Alphaproteobacteria bacterium | reverse complement strand
TGATGCCAGGTCCGGGTGATGAAGCGTGCTGCTTCGGGTTGTTTGGCCGGGAGAGGATGGTGCTCGGGGGATGGTTCGTGCAGCCGGGGGAGGGCTTGCCAGCGTTATGGCGGGTACGGGGCTCCCGCCGGGATAGTTTTCCCGTTCTGCGCTGCGGGCACTTGGACCCGGCTGCGGCAGGGTTCTTTACCGGCGCAGACCCGGGCGTACGCGCTGTGTGATTTTTGGGGTGTTTCCCGGGACGACCTGTGTTGTCGGGTAGTGTGGCTTTGCAGTCAGGATAGCCGCTACAGCCCCAGAACCATTTCCCGGATGCTTTTGTCTTGCGCCGACGTAGGGGCTTGCCACAGGCCGGACAGGTATGACTCTCTCCGGCAATGCCTGTTAGGGATGCAACGGGTGCTCCATCCCTTCCTGCCACGGCTTCCACCAGCTGGCGCACATGCCCTGTTTGCTGCAGCAAAAAATCATCGAGCTGCGCCTCACCCTGGGCTATCGCATCCAGCTGCTGCTCCCATATGGCAGTGGTTGCGGGGTCCTTCACTGGCTTCGGTACGGCATCGATCAATGACCGGCCGACGGTAGTGCTGACCATGTGTTGCTTCTGTTTCGTCACAAAACCGCGATTGAACAGGGTTTCGAGAATGCCTGCCCGTGTTGCCTCGGTACCGAGGCCGGCGGTCTCTTTCAGAACGGCCTTGAGCTTGGGATCGGTGATGGTCTTGCCGATGGTCTTCATGGCCTGAATCAACGTCCCCTCGGTGAACCTGGCAGGCGGCTTGGTCTGTCTCTCTTTCACATCCGCATGGCTCAGGGTGACAATCTGACCAGCCTTAACCGGCGGCAATGGCTGGTTACCGGAGTCCTTCCCGGTCTCCCGGCCCAGGACCTCACGCCAACCATCGATGCGGGGTGTACGGCCACTTGCCCTAAAGCACTCACTTCCAATGATCACCTCGATGATGGTTTGATCGTATTCGTACCGTGGGAAGAACTGGGCCAGATAGCGCCGACGGATCAGGTCGTAGAGCCGGAACTCGGATTCAGAGAGTTTGCCGACGTTGACCGTGGCACGAGTCGGGATGATGGCATGGTGAGCAGTGATCTTCGCATTGTTCCAGCAGCGTGAGCGCATACTTGGATTGGCCTTCTCGACTAATGCCACCAACCGGTTGTCGGATTGGGTCAGGGCCTCAAGGACGGCAGAAACCTCCTCATGCTGACTCACCGGTAGATAGTCACAGTCCGTCCGCGGGTAGGTGGTGGCCTTGTGGGTCTCATAGAGGGCCTGGGCTACATTCAGTACCTGCTGAGCGCCCATGCCCCAGCGCCGGGAAGCTTCCTGCTGCAGAGCCGAAAGGCTGAAGGGCAGGGGTGCAGCCTCCTTTTTGCGCCGGGTTTCTGCCTTGTCGATGCGGCCGCGCCGACCAATCAACTGCTGCGCCAATTTGATGGCCGCCTGCCGGTTGATACAGCGGCCCTCTTGGTCGATGAATGTGCCACGT
>JAAEUE010000104.1 GCA_024227565.1 Alphaproteobacteria bacterium | reverse complement strand
GATAACACGCACGAATGGTGCGCCGATGGTGTGGCTCCCCAAATCGAGAACCTGCAAAGTCTGCCCGCCGACACGCTGCCCTGGTGGATGGCAACGCCCCGGGCGGGCGAAACAATCCACATCGCTAACGTGTCAGCCATGCCCGAAGAAGCCTGCGCCGAGCAAGCGATTCTGGAAGCTCAGGACATCAAGTCGGTGTTGGTGCTGCCGCTGCATGTCAGGGGGGAATTGGCCGGATTCATCGGGCTGGACAATGTCGCAGAGACCGGCCTGTGGAGCGCGGATGACTTGTCCCTGTTGCGCATGGTCGCGCAAATCTTCGGGAACGCTCTTGAGCGCAAGCAGGCGGAGGAAGCACTCCAAAAAACCAAAGAAGTTGCTCTGGAAGCACAACACACGGCAGAAACCGCCAACCAGGCCAAAAGTGCGTTCCTGGCAAATATGAGCCATGAACTGCGCTCCCCGCTGAATGCCATTCTGGGATTTGCCCGGGTGCTGGATCGCAGCCCGGCCATGCCGCCCGAAGACAAAGAGCATCTGGCCATCATCCGCCGCAGCGGGGAACATCTGCTGAATTTGATCAACGACGTGCTGGATATGTCCAAAATTGAGGCTGGCCGCACCGTGCTTCATGAACAAGACATCGATGTGTATCGCCTGTTGGATGATGTGGAAACCATGTTTCGCCT
>JAAEUE010000103.1 GCA_024227565.1 Alphaproteobacteria bacterium | reverse complement strand
TTGGTTGCAGAGAGCCTGGAAGCTGGGATAACAGTGCCGATGGTGTCAAAGCGGCACGGTGTTTCGAGCGGCCGAATCTATTCCTGGCGGCAAGATAAACGGTTTCAGGGTGCGCACCCGGAGGCACCAGGATTTGCGTCGGTTGAGGTGACCGATGCGCCCGCGCTGGAAGGCATCGCTGCGCCGCAATCAGAGGCGCGCATTGAGATCACGCTGGAAAATGGGCGCAAGCTGTCTGTCAGCGATGCGGTCGATGCAGGCTTTGTTCTGGAACTGGCGCGAGGTCTGGCGGCATGATCCCTGTTCTGGCGGATGCGAAGATCTGGCTGGCAGCTGGTGTGACGGATATGCGGCGCGGCTTCAACGGCCTTGCCGCCCAAACCGAGCAGGTTCTGGCCGGTGATCCCTATTCGGGTCATCTGTTTTTATTCCGGGGACGGCGCGGTGATCAGATCAAGATGATCTGGTGGGATGGTCAGGGAGCGTGCCTGTTCACCAAGCGCCTTGAGCGGGGCCGCTTTGTCTGGCCCGCAGCCAAAGAGGGTAAGATCAACCTGAGCCGAGCACAGCTTGCGATGCTGATGGAAGGCATTGACTGGCGTATGCCGCGCAAGACATGGCGTCCCGCCATGGTCGGTTGAAGGTCATGTTTTGTTGGCAAATCTGTTGCTTTGGGATTCACAGGACACCGCAACTCTGCTAGGGAGTGGCATGTACGAAGCCCTTCCAGATATGGCTGATTTACCCCCTGATGTGCAGGCCTGTATCGCCGCGCAGAGGGCGGAATTTATGGATTTGAAAGCAGACTTCCTCGGGCTGAACCTGACTCATGCTGCGGTGCAAAAGCGCTTCAAGTCAGAGATGGAAGCCGAGCGGGCAACACTGGCCGCAGAACGCGCCATATATGCTCAGGCGATCCAGAACCGCGACACGATCATTGCTGATCTGCGCATGCA
>JAAEUE010000102.1 GCA_024227565.1 Alphaproteobacteria bacterium | reverse complement strand
CATTTGACCCGTGGAGATGCCCTTGAGGTACAACCACGGCAGCGCCGCTTCCATCGATTTACTCTTGCGCACGTAGGGTGGTACCAGGGTGGAGTGAAAAACCGCCGACTCGTTGGTGCGTGAGCGCAGTTTGGGCACCTGGACCTCAACCGACCCGATGCCCGTCATGATCTCGCGCTCCGGGAGATAGCCGTTGCGCACCACGGCCTGGCGGCCCTGTGCGTCAAGCTGACCGGCGTAGACCGCCAGCGTCTCTTCTACCTCAAGCTCAACTACCTTCTGAATCAACTGCTTAGCTCCGTTGCGCAACAGCTCGGTTAAGGGGTCGTCCATCCCGGCTGGACGTGCAAAATCAACTACGTTATCGTCTTTCATGGTGGCGTGCCTCTGGTGTTGTGAATCAGTCTTGTCAAAACCGATTTCAACAGGGTGCGCCGCCTTCTTCAACTTCCATACACCAGTTTTGGTTATAGCTCTTTCCCCACGACATCCATATCGACCACTCCGAATAGCGCCCTTGAAACCGGAACTCCTCGCCCCCGCCGGCACCCTCAAGAGCCTACGCTACGCCTTCGCCTACGGCGCCGATGCCGTCTATGCGGGACAACCGCGTTACAGCCTGCGCGCGCGCAATAACGAATTCACCCTGGAGACCATCCAGGCCGGCATCGAATACGCCCACGATCTGGGCAAGCACTTCTATCTGGCCAGTAATCTCATCGCCCATAACGCCAAAGTGAAGAGCTATGCGCGCGATATGGAGCCGGTGATCGCGTTAGGCCCGGACGCCCTCATCTTGTCCGACCCCGGCCTCATCATGTTGGTGCGGGAGCGCTGGCCGGAGCAGACT
>JAAEUE010000101.1 GCA_024227565.1 Alphaproteobacteria bacterium | reverse complement strand
GCAAGGGCTAGCCCTTTACGATCGCGAGCAACACCGTTCACTGGCCTATGTTTACGGCCAGGACATTGGGGTCGTCTGCCAGCAATGGTCGGCTTGGACACTTTGGTTTCTCGGTTATCCCGATCAGGCTCTGAATATGAGCCGCGAGGCGGTTCATCTTGCCCGGGAAACATCGCATCCGATGACAGAAGTTTATGTCGCGGTCTTTACGGCTATGTTCCATCGCTTTCGCGGAGAGATGGAGCCGGCCATTGAGCTCGCGGAAAGAGCCGCGAAAGAAGCAACCGATCAAGGATTTGGGCTATTCCTCGCGTCGGCAAATGTGCTCCGGGGCTCGCTGCTCACGGCAGAATCAGTTGAAGATGGCATTACGCTCATGCACGCGGGCTTGGCCGGTTGGCGGGCCACGGGGGCGGGATTATTCGTGCCGTTCTATCTTGCCCTGCTTGCCGAGGCATATGGCGCAGCCGGGCAAGCCACAGAGGGATTGGCTGCGCTAGATGAGGCCCTGACCATCGTCGACAGAGGTGGAGAGGACGGCGAGCGCCTGTGGGATGCCGAGCTAAGCCGCATCAAAGGAGAGCTACTACTTGGCAGCTCACATCCCGCCCAAGCAGAGGCTTGTTTTCAAGAGGCGCTGCAGATTGCACGCACCCAGAGAGCCAAGTCCTGGGAGTTGCGGGCGGCGATAAGCCTCAGCCGTCTATGGAAGAAGCGAGGCCGGAGGAAGGAAGCCCGAGAGCTTCTTCAAGGAATCTACGACTGGTTTACCGAAGGCTTCGATACGCCCGATCTCATCAATGCCAAGGCTCTGCTCGACGAACTGAATTCGGACGGCTCTTGATGCCGTGGACCGTTCGTCCTCCGGTATCGCAGTGTACCACGGTGCGCCTGCGAATGTCTCCGTGTGGCGCATTTTGACCAAAAGCACCTTGTCGCAGTCGAGATATTGGATGCACCAAGCCTCAGTCACTTTGTCCGCAACTCGGCCATTCGTCAGGCTGTTGCAAAAAGGATGTTTTTGCAGCAATTATCATTATTCCCACCAGACCTGAATGCATTGGCACAATCACGAGGCCTTCACCTGTCAATTTAGATTCGATGCGCGTTCCTTGCCACAAAAACAACCGCGGTTCTCAGGATCCCTTTACAGCGGCCTCATACCAGTCAACCAGCAGTTTACGCTCACCTGATTCAATCCCGGTAATATTGGCCGGCGGCATCGCGCGGGTGCGGCCGGCCTGGATATATATTTCCCTGGCATAGCGCGCGATCTGGGCATCG
>JAAEUE010000100.1 GCA_024227565.1 Alphaproteobacteria bacterium | reverse complement strand
TCCCAAGCAGAGCTTGGGAATGAGAGGATCGGGTGGGCAATGATGTATAGGAGCTTCTGCGCAGGGGTACTAGACACCTATTCTCTCAGGAGGCTGCCGCCCATGCCCGACATTATGCTGTTATTAACGTGTTTAAGCCAGAGTCTGGATAACACAAACCGTCGTCGTTTCATTTGCGTAGTGGAGGGGATGTTATCGATGACGGGCCGGGTCACGATGCGGGGGTTGTCGCGCTGGACCGAGCGTGGGGGAAGTTATCGCACGCTGCAGCGTTTTTTCAACAGCTCGCTGAGCTGGGGTCAATTGCATTGGTTGCTGATCCGGCAGCACTTACTGGGTGATGAAACAGAGTGGTTGCTAGCGGGTGATGAGGTAGTGGTCACCAAGTCGGGGAAGAAGACGCATGGTTTGGATCGTTTTTTTTCCTCGATATTTGGGAAGACGGTGCCGGGACTGTGCTTTCTGAGTTTATCACTGATTAGCGTCGAGCGGCGTTGTTCCTATCCGTTACGCCTGGAACCGATTATCAAAGAAGCGGCTGAGACCTGTCCAAAAGCACCTAAAGGGGATAAAGACACGGATAATGGCAAAAGCAAAAGCAAAAGCAAAGGCAAAGGCAAAGACAAAGGCAAAGACAAAGGCAAAGGCAAAGGACCGGGGCGGCCCAAAGGCAGCACCAATCGCAACCGCCGGGAGGTGAGCCTGTCGCCCTATTTACAGTTTGTTCAAGGCGTTCTGCGCCAGGTACTGGCGCTGGTCAGCCAAACGTTGACCGTGCGCTATTTCGTGTTCGACGGAGCCTTTGGGCATAACCAAGCCCTGCAAATGGTCCAACAAACGGGCTTGGAGCTGATGAGCAAACTGCGCCACAATGCCGCGTTACATTTGCCTTATGACGGCCCCTATGGCGGTCGTGGACGGCGACGTAAGTATGGCGCCCAACTCGACTATCGCCAGCTCCCAGCCGCTTTCTTGAAAGCAACCTCGGTTGAGGGCCACATTCACACCGCCCTCTATCAAATGAATGCGTGGCATAAAACCTTTCCCGATCTGCTTAACATGGTGATCATCGTCAAAACCAACCAACACACCGGTGCCCAAGCTCATGTCGTACTCTTTAGCAGTGACCTCGACTTAGGCTATGAGAAACTCATCGACTCTTATCACTTACGCTTCCAAATTGAAATTTACCAGCCATGCAACCTCCGTAAGACTCATCGTTTGATTAAAGGGTGGGTAAGGGTTGCCGCCAGCTCCGGGGCGCTGCCCGTAACGCACGCAACCGTTCGAGTTCGGCTGAATCGGCTTGGATCAGCCACAGGGGATGTGAGGAACTGGTGTCACGGCGTGCCGTCAGTTGGCCTTTGCGCAGCCACAGGTAGAGAGTTTGTGGTGGCATAGCGAGTGTTTGGGCCAACTCCTGCAGCGTCCATTCGTTGACCTGGCGAGCGACGCCAGTCGCCACCGCTTGCCGGGATGAGCGTAGGCCTTGACGCGCCAACAGCGTGTTCACCATCGCCGCATTGAACGTGACCCGGCGCTTGGCCGGGCGCCAACCCTCGGCATTGAGCATCTGCGCAATGGCGGGGCCGCTGTCACCTTGTCGATGCAATGCCGTCAGCCGCGCCAGGAGTTCGGGATAATAGCTCAGTTGCTCCAGCCGCGCGACTGGGCGAATCAGCGTGGTTTGGGTCCCATGCCCGCCGGCCCAGTGTACCTGCACATCGACTTTTTCCGTCTCACCCTGTACGGTGACGACGACCCGCTCCACGAGCTGGCGGATGATCGTTTGGCGATCAGCAGAGGTGGTCGTGGGGGCCTGCCACAGCGCCGGAATATCCTCGGCGAGGCGACGAATGGCGTCGCGTTCCTGGGCGCTGAGCGCTGCCGGCTGGGTGGCCAAAACCCGCTTATAGTCCGTTTTCAAGGTCTCTTCGGCGGCTAACGCGGTCTCCCATTGGCGCTCCAGCGTGCGCGCGACCAAACGGTTCTCAGGCTCGACGGCGTGGTATTGACGCGCGGCGCGCTCGACCTCATAGTGCGCCCGCTCCAGCCGCCGCTGCCATTGCTGGTGCATCTGGTGGCGCTCTGCTTCCAGGTCTTCGGCCACTTGCAAGCTGATCTCCAAGGCCGCCGGAGCCAGTGCTTGCAGCACCCACTGACTCACCAGCTCATCCAACGGCTGGCCGCACAGCGACTGACAGAATGGCGCCCCATAATCGGCCGCCGCCCGATAGCAGCTATAGCGTAACCCCTGGCCCTGGTCACTGTAGTGGGTGCTCATGCGTGCCCCACAACGCCCACACACGAGCCGCCCTGCCAGCAGCGATGGCCCCTGACGGGGTACCCCAATGCCGCGATCAGCGTTGGCTTCCAACTGCTGCCAGTGGCGTTCAAACTGCGCCCAACTGAGGTAGGCTGGGTAGCGCCCTTTCAACAGCACTTGCCAGCGCTCGGCGGGCACCACCGTCCGCCCGGTCGCTGGCCGACCGGGCTGTTGGCGCGTGGGGTCGATCACCCGGCGACCATAGACGTAGGCCCCCGCATACATCGGGTGGCGCAGCACATTACCAAGCGTCGCTCGTGACGGCCGATGCCATTCCAGCTCGCCCTTGTTTGCTCCCCCCGGCACTCGATAAGGCAGCTGCATCTGATGGCGAACCAGGTAATGCAACACCCCATTGATCGTCCCTAGACGCGCGAACTGATCAAAGATCAGCTCAATCGTCGCTTGGACCTGTTCATCAGGATCTTTGCTCACCTCGCCTGAGGGGCGGCGCACGTAGCCCATGGGTACCCGCTTGCCCAACTCACCACGCGCGGCTTTAGCGCGCTTGCCCGCGAGCAGTCGTTGTTTCAACACGTGCAGCTCTGCTTCGCTCATCTGCCCTTTCAACCCCAAAATGAGACGATC
>JAAEUE010000099.1 GCA_024227565.1 Alphaproteobacteria bacterium | reverse complement strand
TTGCGGCTCCTTTGGAGGAATGTAGAGCCTCGTGACATCCGGGTATGCCCTGGATTCCACCTTTATCACGTCGGCGCCGCACCAGGCCATAAAGCGACCGATCCACGGCCCCGCCATGCCGGCACCGAACTCAAGCACCCGTAGGCCCTGCAGGGCCCCGCCGCTTCGTGTCTTCGTTGCCGGACGCTTCGGCACGGTACGCTTTTGTCCGAGTAATTGCCTTATCTCACGGCTGTGTTCACCCAGTCGCGGCGCCCGTTTCGCGATGCGCCACGGTGTTTCCGAGAACCGATACGGTGGTCCAGGAAATGTGAGCGACTGATCATCGCCGTGATCAAGCTCAACGAAGAAGCCTCGCTCACACAGATGACGATCACGGGTGAGTGAGCGGGCGGTATTCACCGGTGTCATCGCAAGGTGGCGACGTTGTCCCTCGCGGTAGATGTCCTCGACACTGAAGTTGCCCGTGAGCTCGCTGATATAGAGATCGAGCAGCTCTCTGTAGGGCTGTCGTACCGATGAAGGACCCTCGAACATCGGGTCCAGTATCTCCTGGTTACCGGTCAATTCATTGACCCACCGCGCCAACGCCTTCCAGTGCAGGGGGCGATTCACCATCAGGTAGATACTGCCGTCCTTGCAGGGATAGGTGCCGGAGGGAACCGACGCAAACGTCGCAGTGCCAAAACGCCTGGGGATGATGCCATCCTCGAGCCACTTGCCAACCCCGCAGATGCTGGTCACCGCCAACACTGCCTCCTGGGCGGAGATGTCAATGTGCTGCCCCTCCCCGGTCTCTGCGCTGTGATGGAGTGCAATCATGCTGCTCACCGCCGCAAGTGTAGAGGCCATCACAAATGCCTGCGATCCAGCCAGGGTTACGGGAGGGTCGCTCGCCTCGCCGATGACCACCATTGCGCCACCCATTGCACTTGTCACGATGTCCGTCGATTTGTAATTACGGTGCGGCCCTGTCTGGCCAAACCCGGTGATCGAAGTGAGAACCAATGCCGGGTTTTCGGCGCGCAGTGTTTGGAAAGACAAGCCCGATTCGTCGAGTTTTCCCGGCG
>JAAEUE010000098.1 GCA_024227565.1 Alphaproteobacteria bacterium | reverse complement strand
TTCGACTTCTCTTCAACCGATGATCCAGGCAGCTTTGATCTGATTCTTTAAGCGCGAGGGGCCAACTATCCTTGTGCGTTGAGACCAAGCTCTAATGTCAGCGATGGCCCTCACGGTAGCGCTTGGGCTTCAGCGTTAGCGGGGTGTCGTAGCGCGTTCTTCACCACGGGCGTGTTCAGTATTGTGGTTAATCTGCTCATGCTCACTGGCCCGCTGTTTATGCTGCAGATCTATGACCGTGTTCTCGCCAGCCGCTCTGTGTCCACGCTTGTTGCGCTGACGCTGCTGGTTGCCGCAGCGACGCTGGGCCCAGTCCTCCGAGATCCACGATGCGTTGGAAGGGGCGGGCCGTTTTCGGAGTTCTGATGGTCACCAAAAACTTGACGGAGATCGGCTCCTGCAGAGCCTCAACGCAGGAGCTGGCGTGCATCGTCCAGCGTAAGGACTTTGGTCGCGCCAGCGTCTCGCCGGTTGTCTCCACCGCAGACGTAGGCGAGCGCCTGGCCGTTGGCAACGACCGTTTTGTAGCCGTCTGATGGATAGCTCTTCGGCTTTCTATGGGGCGGGGAATCTGCGGGGCGTTTAGGGCGTTAAAAAAACTTGGCGGAGACTTGGCGGTAAATCCCAGTTCGTTCCCCTGGCGTTCGCTATCCGTCTCCCGCGGTCTCCCGTACGATCCCGCGCATTCACGCTAGTTTTTTCTTTGGCGTCACCTTGCCAAGGTTGGGGTCGTGGGTTCGAATCCCATCGCCCGCTCCATTTTTGCCAATTGGATCAAATATTTGAATGGATCAAATATTTGAAGGGCTGGTGCTTTCGTCGTCATCTTGGGCTTGGCGGTAACTTGGCGGCAGGCAGGCACGTCTCTGTACATCGAGAGCTTGGTAAGGCCTTCGAGCTCGCTCAAAACGTTGTTGGCGGCGTCCTTCGCCGCGGCAAGGAACTCAGGGCCGAAGACGCCGTAGCTGTCATTCGTGCTCAGCTTCCGGTGTCCCATCCACATTTCGCGATCTTCCTTGGGCACCTTGCGTCTTCGCATCTCGGTCGCCATGAAGTGCCGCAACGACTTGCGTGTGATGTGCCGGCCGCCTTGCACCGCGACAGCCTGCGCTGTTTTCTCCCACGGCTTGCGAATAGTACCTGGAACAATGTCGCCCGCCTCAGCCCACGCTTTCAGGTGCGGCAGAAGGTTTTCAGGCACGGGCAATGTCGGCCGGTACTTCTTCGTTTGCCGTCGCCCCGGCGGATTGAACGCAAGAAGGTTATGCTGTGGATCGAACTGCTCAGGCTTAAGTCCTGTGACAGCCAGCGGCCGCGCTGCGAACGTCACGCACAGAACTGCGCATCGGAGGACTGCCATAGTCTCGGCGGCGTCCATGAACGCCGCTACATGCTCGATCGGCGGATGCCAGTTGTCCGGCTCAGACCTGGCGATGTTCAGGATCTCCGAAATTTCACTTTCCTGAACGATTATTTCAGGCGCCGCCTTCAAAATCCGCTCCTTCTTATTGCGGTGCTTTGCAGCGCGTCTCACCGCGGCGGCGATCGGAACTTGAATACGACTTATGTATGAGATTGCGTAGCCCAGCTCTTTAAGGTGAACCAGGAATGCCTCTTGGTTCTCGTCAAGATCCGCTACCTTGGCGTCGTCACCTAAGAAGTCGAGGAGCAAGACGCCGGCCCTGCGAGCGCCGCTTGGGTTAGGGCGATGGTCTGAGTGCTCCGTCCAGTACTTCTCGAGCACTGTAAGGACCATTACGTCTTCTGGTTCACAAGCTTGAGACTGGGTTTCTGCAAGCCAGATCGCGGCGGTTCGCTGTTCGGCCTCTTCGCGGCTTGTTGTCTTAAGAGACTTGCGGCGGACCTCTCCTGATCCGGCGTCATACCAGAAGCGGTAGATGTTTCTGGAGCCGTCGACGTAGCCTCCCCAATAGGGGCCGATCCTGAAGAGGGTTTCTCTGAGTCTGTCTGGCATGGCGGCTCGTAGCTCCTCTCCAGCGCGGCCTTCACATACTCGGCCAGCTCGTCCTCGCGATACAGGATTCTTCCTTTGCGCTTATAGTAGCCAATCTTTCCCTCCTGGCGAGCGTTCCTCAACTCCTTGTCCTGGAGCACGTCGGGATAGCGGGCATAGGCTGCGTCTTCGCCTATGAGCTTGGGGATTTCGACGATGCTCATGCCGCTTCTGCCGCCGAACTAGCCCCGGCAGCCGGCTTTAGATCGAAGGCTATCTTGCCCATTTGGCGGACGTGATGGGCAGCCATGGACTTATAGAACTTGTCCTGGCGGTCATGCCGAAACAGCCTAGTGGTCTGAATCTCCTAAAGCGATGGGTACAGGCTTTTCAGCTTGATGCGCGCGTTGGCGGTTGTAAAGCGCCAGTC
>JAAEUE010000097.1 GCA_024227565.1 Alphaproteobacteria bacterium | reverse complement strand
TTGCCATCGTCAGTCAGGCTGTTGGCTAACGCCTGAGCTCCCGTTCAAAACTCCGCTACCTTACCCCATGAACTCTTGGCCAAACGTGCTGGCGCATAACTGCTGGGGTCGACGATGGGACTCTGAGCGGTGATCAGATCCGCAATGAGGTGACCTGCCCCAGGCCCTATACCGAAACCGTGCCCACTGAACCCCGCCGCTAGCACCAACCCCGGAACAGACGTTTCACCAATCGCTGGGACACCATCAGGCGTGCTGTCGATATAGCCCGCCCAAGAGGCCGTCACCGGCGTTTCTGCTAGCGCAGGAAACATATCGCGCACGCGGCGTAAGGTTTCGGCAATTTGTTTTGGGTCGGCGGCGGGATTGAGAATACGATTTCGCTCCATCGGGCTCGGCTGATCCAGGCTCCAGCCGCAAAGTCCTTCATGCCCCTGACGAAAACCTTCCAATCCTCCCGGACGCAGGATCTGTCTTCGCTTGAAAAACATCGGCAAAAAGGACGTGGCAAAGCGCATTTGCTGCGGCGTCGGGTCAACCCGTGCCAAACCTGATATCGCCACGGTGTAGCCCCCATCGCCTCGCTTAGTGATCGAAACCTCGTTGATGTGTAAGGCGTCTGGTAGATCCGCTCCGGGCGCCACGGCCAGAATGGAACTGCGCACAGTAGCCTGCGGAAATCGCACCCCTTGCTGACGCATGAACGAAGAAGCCCAGGCCCCACCCGCCATCACCACCGCTGATGTCTTGATAAGACCCTGCTCTGTGACGACGCCTGCAACGCGCCCGGCCGCAAGCTCAAGCCCGCGCGCAGCGCAGTTTTGGCACACGATACCACCGTATTTCAACACGCCCTTGGCGATGACCGGGGCTGCGATGCGGGGGTCTGCCGTGCCGTCAGAAGGGGAATAAACACCACCGACCCAGTTGCGACCTGTAGAGACCGCGCGCTCTGTGGCCTGCGCGCCACTCAACATATGACTGATCACGCCCTCGCCCTTGGCAAAGTCGCGCCAGCGCGCCCAGCTCTCCAGCTCGGCCGGATCATT
>JAAEUE010000096.1 GCA_024227565.1 Alphaproteobacteria bacterium | reverse complement strand
CGATATCGGGCAGCAAACATGCCGTGTCTCGGACTCGAATGGAAAAACATGAGCTTCCTTACTGATCGCCGCCCTTGGCAAGGAATTACCAGCCCCAGATGTGCGCAGGAGAAACTGCGGCTTTTGCCATCGATTTGTCATCAAGCACCAAAAAATCAGCAGTTTGAATTTGGCGGAACGTTAAAGTTGGCACTTGTGCATAAGTTGTAAAGCTTCTGCAGTTTTGCCCACTTATTGGTCACTCGAAGTCATGTCTCTTGGGGAAATTTGCAATTAACCTATTGAAAATATTGGTAGGCGCACGGGGACTCGAACCCCGGACCCGCTGATTAAGAGTCAGCTGCTCTGCCAACTGAGCTATGCGCCTTTAGCCCCGGATGAGTGGCAGATATAACCATGCCGCGTGCTCAATCCAAGGGGAGGGGGCATGTAACAGCCCTGCCTCTGTCTGTCCAGCGCCAAAGCGCAAGCCGGCTGGTGGATCTGTTCTGGCTGTCCGCGCTCCAGTGTGATAGGTCGCGGGGCAAACGCACACCCTTTTTAGCAAGAATCAAAGCCCCGCCATGTCGTCACAAGACTTACCCCTCGCCGCCGCCGCCCTCAGCGCGAAACTGTCCGACAAAACCGCCCAAATCGGCATCCTTGGCCTCGGCTATGTGGGCCTGCCCCTGGCGCTCGCCTGCACAGGCGCCGGGTTCCGCGTTCTGGGGTTCGATGTGGACCAAGGCAAAACCCAACAGCTGAACGCCGGCCGCTCCTACATCGGCGATGTCTCAGACGGCGCCGTCAAGGCCATGCGCGAGAACGGGCTGTTTGATGCAACCGACGACTTTGCCCGCGCCGGAGAGCCGGACGCCATTCTGATTTGCGTGCCAACGCCGCTCAACAAAACCCGTGAGCCCGATCTGTCCTATGTGGAGGCCTCGACCCGGGCCATCCTGCCCAGCTTGCGCGAAGGCCAGCTGGTGGTGCTGGAATCCACAACCTGGCCCGGCACAACCGAAGAGATCGTGCGCCCCATCCTGGAAGAGAGTGGGCTTGGGTGCGGAACCGAGTTCTTCCTGGCCTTTTCGCCAGAGCGCGAAGATCCCGGCAACATCGATTTCTCCACCTCTCAAATTCCCAAGGTGGTGGGCGGCGAAGGCCCGGTGGCCCGTGAACTGGCGCGCCAGCTTTATGATGCCTTCGTCATCAGCACCGTGGTGGTGTCGGACGCCAAGACGGCCGAGGCGGTGAAGCTCACCGAGAACATCTTCCGCGCCGTCAACGTGGCCTTGGTGAACGAGCTGAAGGTTGTTTACGACAAGATGGGCATCGATGTGTGGGAAGTGATCGAGGCGGCCAAAACCAAGCCGTTTGGATACATGCCGTTCTATCCCGGCCCAGGACTTGGCGGACACTGCATCCCCATCGATCCGTTCTACCTCACCTGGAAGGCCCGCGAGCACGAGATCTCCACCCGGTTCATCGAGCTTGCCGGCGAAATCAACAACGCCATGCCGGATTATGTGGTGCGCAAGCTGGCCCGCGCCCTGGATGACAAGCTGGGTTTGAGCCTGTCGCGGGCAAAGGTTCTGGTGGTGGGCATGGCCTACAAAAAGAACGTGAATGATTTGCGCGAAAGCCCCGCCCTGAAAGTCATTGCGCTGTTGAAGGAGCGCGGGGTTGAGGTCGACTATATGGACCCGTTCTTCCCAGAAGTGCCGGACACCCGCAACTATCCCGACCTGGCGGGCATGAAGCGCGTTGAGCCCGATGACGCCGCCCTGGCCGAATATTCAGCCGCGGTGATCGTGACCGACCATGACGATGTGGACTACGAGCAGATCGCCAAAGCCGTGCCGGTGATCGTCGACAGCCGCAACGCCACAAACGGGCTTTCCGGATTTGCCGACAAGATCGTGAAGGCCTGATCAACGCTTTTGAGGATCAGCCTCTGGGATCTTCAATCCCCTCATCGTCCGGATGCCCCATGGCGCAGAACACGCCGCCGGCAAATTCCACCGCCAGATCGTACGGGTCTCCAGGCGGGCAGGCGGCTTCGATTTTCTCACGGTAAACTTCGCTGGTGTCTTTGGGCACATACCCGATGTGCCGGGACTTGTCGTTGTTGAAGAAGCGTTCCTTGTTGTCGGAGATGCCGTAGAGAACCGCGCAACCGATCCGTTCGGCCACCAGAGAACGGGTCGCCAGCTGGACGAGATCGTCAAAGCTCATCCAGGTGGCGAGATGGCGGCGGTCCTTGGGCTCAGGGATCGAGGTGTTGATGCGCAAAAGGGCGCTCTCCATGCCGAACTTGCGGAAATACAGCGAAGCCAGATCCTCCACAAAGCACTTCGACACGCCATAAAGGCTGTCCGGGCAATGGCCGGTGTCCGTATCGGCGCCGTCTTCACGCCGCACATAGCCCACAGCGTGAATTGAGCTGGCGTAGACCACCCGCTTGATGCCATGGCGCCTGGCGGCCTCGTAAACATTGTAGCCGCCGACGATCGAGGAGTTGAGGATCTCCTCCCACGGCCGCTCCACAGGCGCGGCACCAAAGTGCACCACCGCATCGCAGCCTTCCACCAGCTTCATCACCGCATCAAAGTCGCCCAGCTCGCAGGGCACGGTTTCCTCGCCCGGCCCGGCCGGCCTCATCTCCTTGATGTCAGAAGCGCGGATGGTGCCGGCAAGGGGCGCAAGGCCCGTGCGCAACACATCCCCCAACATGCCAGCCGCACCAGTCACCAAAATACGGTTAAATCTCGCCATCATCCCATTCCAATGTCTGTGCCGGCCTTCAGGCAGGCCCGGTGTTTTTAGCCAGGTCCAAAGCTTCGCCCAGCACCTGCTGGTTGCCGATGTGGTTTGCCAAGATCAGCACGAGGCGCGCATTAAGCGCATGACTTTGGGATTCGTCGAGCCCGCCATGGGCGGCCAGAAGGTCTTGATAAAACCCGTCCCGGTCATCGATGTTCGGGGTGTCTATAAGCGTAGCCATGTTCTAAAATCCCTTGGCTTTTCTGAGAGCGGCGGCAACCGCGCCCGCATCGAATGTTGTCCATCTGGCGGCCACATGCTGGTCGGGCCGCACAAGATAGAAGGCCTGTTCTGCTGCGCCCAGAAAACGCTCGGCCATGGTCTCGTCTGCCGTCACACACACGGTCTGTGCCCCTTCCACTCTTCGAGGCTCTGCGTTCAGGATCAACAGCGTGAAGTCCGGCCCCAACCGGTTCAACAGCCAGCCGCCGTCCAAGGGGGCATCGGGCAGGGATGCACCGGGCCGCGACACTGCCGGAAGGTCTGATGTATCGGCACTGTTCAGGGCAGAACCGTCCAGAACGCATGGCACCGAAAGGCGCCCTGAATTGACCATCAGCCTGGCAAATGGGGCCTTCGCGGCCAGATCCAGAACCGCTTCACGAAAAAGGCTTTCCGCACCTGGTTTGGGCGACATGAAATTTGTGGAGCGTGAGGAATTCAGAATGTTCTCATCAGCCCCATAGGTGCGCTCGCTGTCGTAGCTTTGCAAAAGCTGCGGGCCCGCGCTCCCGTCCAGCACAGCGGCAAGCTTCCAGCCCAGATTGTCCAAATCCTGAATGCCCCCATTGCCGCCGCGCGCACCAAACGGGCTGACGATATGGGCGCTGTCGCCCACAAACAGCACCCGGTCATGAACGAAGCGCTCCAGGCGCCGGCACTGAAAGGTGTAGACCGAAACCCAGTCGATCTCGAACGGGCGGTCTCCCACCATGCGCTCAATACGCGGGATCACGTTTTCAGGCTTGCGTTCCTCTTCCGGGTCCGCGTCCCAGCCCAGTTGCAGGTCTATGCGGTAAACGTCATCCGGCTGCTTGTGCAAAAGCGCAGACTGGCCGGCGTGGAAGGGCGGCTCAAACCAGAAGCGCCGCTCTGAGGGAAAGTCGGCCTTCATCACGATGTCGGTGATCAAGAAGCGCTCTTCGAAAAGCGTGCCGGCGAACTCCAGGCCCATGGACTTGCGAACCGTGGAGTTGGCCCCGTCGCAGGCGATGAGATAACTCGCTTCAAGCTCGTAGGGCCCGTCGGGTGTCTCAAAGCGTGCCCGCACGCCGTCGCCGGTTTGGCTCAGGTCCTCAAGTTTGTTCTTGAAGCGAAGGTCTATGAGGTCGGGGAACTGCCTGCAGCGCTCAATGAGATATTCTTCCACGTAATACTGTTGCAGGTTGATGAAGGCCGGCATCTGATGACCAGCTTCGGGCAGGAGGTCGAAATTATAGACCTCAGCATCGCCCCGGTAGAGCCGGCCGAGTTTCCAGGTGACGCCCTTTTCCACCATCCGTTCGCCGACACCGAGCCGGTCGAGAATTTCCAGGCTGCGTTTGGCCCAGCAGATCGCGCGTGATCCGACCGACACCACATTGTTATCGTCGAGCAGGACCGAGGCCACGCCCCTTTGGGCAAGGTCGATGGCCATGGCCAGGCCGATGGGGCCTGCGCCGATGATCGCAACCTGATGCGGGCCATCTGGCTCGCCGCGCAGGGCGGGCGGCGTGTTGTAGGCAAACTCTTGGTAGGTGTAGGGCATGCAGCTCAGCTTCCGTTTGACCGCTTATGCATAACGGCCCTTCAGGCCAGTCTCAACCGCCTTTACGACCAACTTACGTTTGTTTGCAAATGGAGTATGGAAGCGGCGGCCAAATCAGGGCGCGGACGGCTCTTGCATTGTGCTGGTTTTGGCGGAATTGACGGGCGAAGGCTTCGGGGGGTCGACACCTTCGCCCGTTTGACCGGCTCAGCAGCACGTTAGTGAAGCCCTGCCAGCCAAATCGTTGTTCCAATGGATAAGTGGCCGGAGAGGGTTCCCGGGGAAGGGATGAAACCAGAGTTAAACGCAAACCCTCATCTCACCTCTCCGGCCTGCCGATCATCGTCCGGGCGAACGGATTAGATTGCGACAATCCTGATGACCGGTGTCTGTTGGGCGCAAATCGCCACGTGAACGGAAAAAGTCGTTGCCCAAATGGGGTCGTCCACACTGTGCCGAATGCTCGCCCTGATTTCCTACACTTAAGCTCTCACCCCGCAATTGGTTAGAACCATGACACTTGCGAAGTTCGGAGAGGTCCGAAAAGTGGCCGTCCGAAACCTGCCAACGTCTCAATGGTTGCTGCCGCATAACTTGTAACAATCAACCATATCGGGTATATATGAGTGGGAAATCACGCTCCGTCAAGTGGAATTTCACGCTATGATCTCCAGTGCTGATCTTGCAAAACTACCGAAGATGAACACCGCTTCGGCAAAACTGAATGAGCCGCTTGTCTCCCGGATAAAGCAGGCCCTTGAGAGGAAAGGACTGACCGCGCGCGCGGCGTCGATCGCAGCGACAGGTGCGCCGGACACCATCCGAATGATCCTGATTGGGCAAAGCCATTCCCCGCGCACGAGCACCTTGGAGAAGATTGCAGACGCGTTGAACGTGAATTTTCACTGGCTTGCAACCGGTGAGGGCTCCGTTGAGCGCAAAGCGCTGTCTGATGATGCCGGCTCGGGTGAAGATGCCGGCAACCGGAATGACATGCGCGTGAAATTGTTCTCAGATGTTTTTGTTGAAATCGCCAAAAGAAACGGCCTGCCTGTCAACAATGAACAGTCGTTGATACTTGCGCGAACACTTGTCATGGCACAAGATAGAGACGAACGGGAAGGCCAAAATTTGGATCACGAAATATTAGACATGGTGGCTCAAAATCTAAGGGACTTCCAGTCGAGTGAATAGTTTCTACAAGGGGATCAAGGAATGCGTGAGAAAAAGATCGGAAACGTTTTGAAGGATTTGCGCTGCGAGCAGGGGTATTCAATCGACGAGGTGTCGGCCGAATGGGCCATACCCGTGAATACCCTGCGCGCCATTGAGGCCGGCGAGATTGACAAGCAGTTTCTCGCTGTGGTGGCCTATGGCATCGCGCTGGATGCAGATCTTGAAGCGCTGTTTAAACCCGCCCAGCGGGAAGTTTGGGAAGTGGCCAATCAGATGCGTTACGCCTCAAAATGAGCAGCTTTGCCTACATTGATGGCAAAGAACTGACGCGGTTTGCAAAGCCGCTGTTCTCCGACAATGACCTGCCCTACAGAACCTTTGGGCTGGCCAGTTTGGAGACGGTCGAAGACACCTGCACGTTGCGCTTCGATCTTGATTGTGTGCCTGAACAGGCCATTGAAACCGCCTGCGCGGAGGTTGCCGAACATCGTGGCCCGGTGCAGCTCAGCCTCTACAAGGCGGGATGGTTTGAGGAGCGTTTTGCCACGGCCGCACAGGCCATTGAGCGGATTGAGCAGGCGGCGGCCTTGAAAAGTGTCTCAATCCCCGGCTGCTTCATGTCGTTCCGCAAAAAGCCTGAGCAGATTCCAGGGCTGTTCTCTGTGATCAGGAACAATCCGGGGCACGCAAGCCACCTGCTGACCCTTGCAAGCTCAGACGGCGACCGCGGCTTTCCGCTTCTAAGTGTCGGATCGCACTCGCTGATGGCGGGGATTATGGGTAAAGAATGGGTGGTCAACGGCGACTTTGACCTTGGACCCAACGCCACCGCAGACCGCACCGTGACCCGGGCCTACCGCGATGTGCTGGAGACAATGGACGTCTACTACGATGAAGCCCTGGTTTGCCTGATGCCGACCGACCCTGAACCAAATTGGATGCGCTATCACCGGCTTATCTGGCCGGTGCAAAAGCCAGACGGGGAAATCCAGCTCGCCAACCTGTGCATCAAGCTGGACAACGGGTTGGATTACCTGCTCGGTCCGGTTCAGTAGCCACGCAAAAGCATTAGCGGGCCGCGATAAGAGCCGGTTCTTCGGCCTTGTCGAACTCCTGGCGCGCATTCAGGGTGCGCGTGAGTTCAGAGACCATCACTTCCAGTTCTGATTTGGTCAGTGTGGCCAAGGCCTCGCGGTCATAGTCCATGCCTTCAGCAGGCGTTTCCCACACCAGGAAATCGGCTTCAATGTGCGGGTTCCCGGCCCGGTAGACGCCGCCGCGGCTCACATCTTTGGGGTCCACCAAGGCCCAGATCGCTTCTGGCTGCCATTGGATGTAGGCCAAGATGACACCGAGCCGCGGAAGGATATCCAACGCACGCCATTTGAACTTGTGGCCGCTGCCGCCAACCCAGAGCTCGGCCTGGTGACAGAGCCCGCCGCGCAGATGTTCAACCCGTTCGCTGGCTTTGCCTGAGGGCTCTTCAATCTTTACGGTTTCGCCGGCGCGGGCATGCAGTCCAGAGACCCAGGTGCGGCACCAGGTTGGGAAATCTTCTGCCACATAGTCATATCTGAAGCCGTGCAGAAACACGGTCTCGCCGTCTTGCAAGGCTTCCACCCAGAAGGCGTTCGTGGGGTTGAAATTGTTGAGTTTCGGATCAAGGTAGGGCCAGGGCTTGGTGCCTCTGACCCATTCGCGGGTGCTGGCGAACACTTCAAAATCAGTTGAAACGTTCACCGTCACGCCCAACTCGGTTTCAGCCTGTTCCAAAAGCTTTGCGCCGGTCACGATCAAGTCCAGCGGTTTGTTGAAGCCTGCTAGTGCGATGCCCATGTGCTCACTCCACACTCTGGAAAGGTGTTGTGTTGCGCTCGCTCGTGCGGACGCTGGCGCGCGTCCGAAGCGGGATCTCTCCCAATTTCGTGTGATGCCTTTTCGTTGTGGTTCGCAGTTTCATGGTACCCCCCATATACTGAACCCAGCTCAGCGGTTGTGTTTCAAGCGACCAGCGCTGAAACGCTTCCGCCCCCAGTCCAGATGGAGAGCAAGAGCCGTGCCAAGACGGGAAACCAAAAGTGGCGTGACGTCCGAAACGGGACATTTCCGCGCCGTTCCACCTGGATATTGCCAATCAGGATCAATCGGGGTAAAAGCGCATTCAACCAAAGTCCGAACCAGCGAGTTGACACCGACAAGATGTCCTCATTTGACCTGAACAGTTCCCTAGAGCAGCGCGCTTCCGGCGCCGGCGCTTTGTGTGGCCTGTCAGCTCTCGGCCTTGGCCTCCTCCTTATCAGCCCCTGAACACTGGCTGGGCCCTTTTGTGGCCGGGTGTTTAGGGGATTTAAAGACTGAAACAAACCACAACCTGTTTTGCCGGCCGTTTTCCAGATCAAACCCGCCGGCACCGCCTAAGATAAGGATCAAATCCAAATGAGCAGCTCCGACAAAGATCATGTGGTCATCTTTGACACCACCTTGCGCGATGGCGAACAATCGCCCGGCGCCACCATGTCGTTCGACGAGAAGATGGAAATCGCATCCACGCTGGATGAAATGGGCGTCGACATCATCGAGGCTGGCTTCCCGATTGCCTCTGAGGGCGACTTTGAAGCCGTCAGCGAAATCGCCAAAAACGCCAAAAACGCAGTGATCGCCGGCCTGGCCCGCGCCATTCCCGGCGACATTGCCAGGGCAGGTGAGGCGGTGAAACACGCCAAGCGCCCGCGCATCCACACCTTCGTCTCCACCTCGCCAATCCATCTGGAACACCAGATGAGGAAGAACGAGGATGAAGTTCTGGAAATCATCGCCGCCACGGTGACCCAGGCGCGCAACCTGACCGACGATGTGGAATGGTCCGCCATGGACGCCACCCGCACCAGCCATGAATATCTGGCCAAATGCGTGGACATGGCCATCAAGTCCGGCGCCACCACCATCAACCTGCCGGACACGGTGGGCTACAACGTGGCTGAGGAATATTACGAGATGTTCCGCTACGTGCGCGAGAACGTGCCGGACTCAGACAAGGTCCGCTTCTCCACCCACTGCCACAATGACCTGGGCCTGGCCGTGGCCAACTCGTTGGCGGGCCTGGAAGCAGGCTGCCGGCAGATCGAGTGCACAATCAACGGCTTGGGCGAGCGCGCCGGTAACGCGGCGTTGGAAGAGATCGTCATGGCGATCGCCACCCGCGGCGATAAATTGCCCTACTACACGAACGTAGACAGCACCCAGCTCATGAAGGTGAGCCGCATGGTGGCAACAGCGGCCGGCTTCCCGGTTCAGTTCAACAAGGCCATCGTGGGCCAGAACGCCTTTGCCCATGAGAGCGGCATCCACCAGGACGGCATGCTGAAGAGCGCCGACACGTTTGAGATCATGACGCCGGAAAGCGTCGGCGTGAAGGAAACATCACTCGTGATGGGGAAACACTCCGGACGGCATGCGTTCAAGGAGAAGCTCAAGGATCTGGGCTACGACATGTCGGACAATGAGTTCCAGGATGCGTTCGTGCGCTTCAAGGAATTGGCCGACAAGAAGAAGCATGTCTATGACGAAGACATCGAGGCGTTGGTGGATGACCAGCGCGCTCATGCCGATGAGCGCATCCAGATGGTGAGCCTGACGGTGATCGCCGGAACGGGCGGCCCGCAGAAGGCCACCATGACCCTGGACATCGACGGCGAGCAGGTGACCAAGGAAGCCACGGGCGATGGCCCGGTGGACGCCACCTTCAACGCCATCAAGGCCATGGTGCCCCATGAGGCCAAGCTGACGCTCTACAATGTGCAGGCCGTGACGGCGGGCACGGATGCGCAAGCCCATGTGAGCGTGAAGATGGAAGAGGACGGCAAGACGGTGACCGGCCGCGGCGCCGACACCGACACCATGGTGGCGAGCACCAAGGCCTATGTGAGCGCGCTCAACAAGCTCATGGTGCGCCGGACGCGCACGGCGAAGGCGGAGATCTTCGACGCTGCGGGGTAGGGGCGCTAGCACCACTCCCTGTCATCCCGCCCCTCCGTCATCCCGGAATTTTGCGCCAGCAAAATGTCCGGGATCCAGGGGCCTCAGGCTCGGGGCCTGGCCGTCCCTGTATTCCTGCCTGCGCAGGAATGACGGCGGAGACATTCAAATGGCTTGCGCGATTACACTTGCTGCAGACAACGAGAGCCAGGCGCCGATCCTGGCGCTTTGGGACAACGTTGCTGCGTTTGAAGCTCTCCCTTCGATGCGGGCGCCGAACTATCCGCCGCACATTACCCTTGCACTGTTGCCGGAGACGGCAGCAAGCGATGCTTGGCGGAAGGTTCAACATGTGGCGGTTGATGCGGCACCGCTTCGGCTTTGCTTCAACGCCATACGAGCATTCGAAGCCTCACCCCTTGTGCTATGGGGCGCTCCGGTGATGACTAAAACGCTTGCAGATTGGCACACCAAGATCCATGAACATTTTGATCCAGCTGATTTACACGAACACTATCGGCGCGGCCGCTGGGTGCCCCATTGCACGCTGGGGACAGAGATCTTGGATGAACACCGAGACCGGGCTCTAATGCTGACTGCTGGCAAACTGGAGCCCTTCCAAGTGGTGTTCGACCGCTTCGAGTGCGTAACGTTTCCGCCGGTCGAGCGGTTTGCGGGCGTGCGCCTCTAACCAATCCAGGCGCATCCCTGTTTTCGTGTCCGAAAATGGGTGCTTCGTGGTGTGATGTCCGAATTGCCTTAGAAGCAGACATTTTTCTCCAGGTTCCCTTCGCGCTCAAAGAGCGGTTCGGCCGGATCACGAAGGTCTCACAAGGCCCTTGGGCCGCCGCCGACTCACTTGATTTGCGGCAAGGTATCATAGCAGTGGAACGGCGGTGGAGAAGTGAGTGTCCATTCGAGTGTGGTTGCACCCGACCCCCAGGGATTGTCGCCGGCCGGCTGTGGCGTTCCCGGTCCATAGCCGGGCTCCAAAAGCACCAGCCGGCGAATTGCTTCAAACGGCAACCGAATAACGGACAGAATTTTCGGAAAGCCGCGCATCGAACCAGGACGCAACAACGCGGGTGTAGATCCTTGCTTCGGGGCGAATGGTGAAAGTATCTCCATCAAACTCTGTTAAGCCGTCTCCATCGGCCCGGATCAACTCACCAATGCGCCGAGTGACGGATTGGGCCGTTTCGCCGTGGTTACTCGAAAGGGCCGAGACGCTGAAACCAAAATTGCACATCAGTTGTTCGATGACGTCGGAATACAGGCGATCCTCGGGTTCAAGTTCGATGCCCCGTGCGACCGGTAGCAGTCCGGACATGACCTGGCTCGGGTAGCGACCTGTCGGTGCCTCGTTTTGAACGTAGCCCTGCGGCAACTTCCCGATCGATGAGGCGCCCAGTCCAAGCAAGGTTTGGCAATCGTCGGTGGTATAGCCTTGAAAATTGCGGCGCTGTGGGGTAACTGGTGTAGCGGGGCACCGACGCGGCCAAGTGCTTGGCGAGCGCAACATTTGCCATCAGACGGCTCCTTTTCCGGGGAGAACGTAGCGACGCGAGCCAGAATTCGAGTTGATCTGGATCAATGTCCGGCGCCTGCTGGACCGATATTCATGCCGGGGCCACGGGCGGCCGCAACATCGATCTTTAAAAACAGGGATGCCTAAACAATGAAAGCACAAAGCGGTCTTCAGGCGCCTGGCCTCTACGAAAGGTTCACCCTGGCACGGCGCAAGCGGGTGAAGAGGTTCGGCAAGAACTTCATCCGGGGCATGTCCGATTTTATCGCGCGCCAATCGCGTGTCGGCGATTTGCCGGTCTATGACAATGCCGATTTTCCGTTCGTCAAGATGCTGGAAGATAACTGGCAAGTGATCCGGGGCGAACTGGACGAGGTGCTCAAGCACCGTGAGGCCATTCCTTCGTTTCTGGAAGTCTCTAAGGATCAAAAGAAGATTGCGTCCGATGAGCGCTGGCGCACGTTTTTGTTGTTCGGCTTTGGCGAGCGAATGGAAACAAACTGCAAATTTGCCCCAAAGACAGCGGAGATGCTGTCACAGGTTCCAGGTCTGCAAACGGCTTTCTTTTCGATCCTCGGGCCAAACTATCATGTGCCGCCCCATCGCGGCGTGTCCAAGACCATCATGCGATCCCACGTTGGCCTGATTGTCCCGAAAGACCGCGAAAACTGCACCATCAGGATAGAAGATCAAACGGTTGCCTGGGAGGAAGGCAAAGCCTTCGTCTTCGACGACACATATGATCACGAAGTGTGGAACCGTACCGACGAAGACCGAGTCGTGCTCCTGTTCGACTTCAACCGGCCGATGAAGTTCTGGGGCCAGGTCCTGCACAAGATATTCTTGGCCGGCTTGCGGCTAACCGCATACTATCAGGAGCCCAAACGCAATTTGCCGGGCCTTGATGCCAGGTTCGAAGCCGCAGTGAAGCGTTCTCAGGACATACTGGAAAACTAGAGCAACCGCCGATCAGACGGTTACGGCTGAGCGGGGATAAGGTGCTCGCCCGTAACGAAAATCTGGGGCATCTTCCGCTCAGTTTGAGCGGAAGAT
>JAAEUE010000095.1 GCA_024227565.1 Alphaproteobacteria bacterium | reverse complement strand
TGACCCAACGAACACCGATTGTTTCAGCATTGTCCTCCTCGGGCTTGACCCGAGGACCCACGACGGGTGCCTATACATCGGAGGCCCTGGGCCCTCGGGTCAAGCCCGAGGGCTACATAGAGGAAGACTGCTCAACACGTCTGCCATGAAAGCCCTTGTTATCAAGCGGTGCGAAGGTCTTTCCTGAACCAGGTGAGGATTTAGATGAAATCGAAGTCGTCCTCAGTTTGGATCGTCAGCTCTAGGACAGTTGGAAGTTCGGGCTCGCTGAATGCGAGTGCCACTTGAGCCTGGGCGTTGCTCGTGCCGGGCACATCGAATGTGTACTCGTCGATAATCGTTCCGCCATTCCCGACGGAAATGAACTCAAACGAGACGCTGGTGTCGCTCGCTTGAACCAGCAGTGCCCCGTAGTTGTCGTTGTACTGGGCAACGCTACCTTCGGTAGTGTCTCCGGAGAAGGCGCTGATGGACCGCCCGCCGAGGCCCGACACGATGTAGGGCAGCACAACGCCGTCCTCATTGTCGTCCCGCAAGATGCGCTCATAGGTGTGGTCATGGCCGTTGAGAATTGCAGTTGCCCCCCATTCTTCAAACGGCCATTGCATGAATGGATGATCGCCGTGCGAACCCGATGAGTAGGACGGGTGGTGAAAGACCACGATTTTATGTGCTGCCGTTGAGGCCGCCAGGCCATTTTGCAGCCAGGCCGCCTGCACCGAATTGGCATCAACCCCGTCTGGTTCTGCGAAATTGGAGTTCACGATGAAGAACTGAACCGGCCCGATCTCAAAGTCGTAGTAGCGTTCGTTCCCAGGCAGGGTGAAATAGTCCAGGTAGGTGTCGATGCCATCATTCAGGCCGCCGCTGTTGTCGTGGTATTCGTGATTGCCCAGGGCCGGAAAGAAGCGGTTCACCGGGCTGCCGTCGCCATAACTGCCCTGATAGTTGCCGATGTAGTCGGCGTAGAACTGCCCGATGTTGTCGTCGATCGGGACGTCGTCATAGGCGTTGTCGCCATTGGTGACGATGTAGTCCACATTGAGGCTGTCGATCAGATCGGCGACATCTCGCGCTGCTTGTCCATAGGCATAATCGCCAACCGAGGCGAAGCGTGTTTCTGAGACGTCTTCCACCGAGATCGCGATGGTTTCAGTGGTGCGCAGGCCGCCCGTGTCGATGGCTGTCACATCAACGGAAACCTGTGTGCCCTTTTCAAAGTCCAGCCGCGCGTCATCTTTGAGCTTGAGCTGATTGTTCACGACCTCGAACCGGTCGTCTGAGAGGGTGTAGGTGTGGCTGTCTGACGGGTTCGGATCGATCACGCTCAAAGTTGCGGCAATGGCGCCGGCCTGGTTTTCAGTGATGATTTGAATGTTGCTGAAAACGATGTCCGTGGGGGCCTGATTGTTGGGGTCGGGCAAGACATATTCAACATGCAGCAGCGGGGCCGCGGACGCGTCGCCATCATAGGATTCAGCGCTGCGTTCGCCGCTGCCGGAGACAACGAAGGCCATGGCATTGCTGGGCGCCCAGCCGGGGCGGTCAACGATTTGCTGGATCAGTTCGGCCAGATCAGGCGTGCGCTGTTGAGCGCCGGCTGCGCCAACCGTGGTCCACGCGTCAGGGGACCAGGAGATGGACGAGGATGTGGTCGCGCGCGACGTGAGATCGCCGGAAGTTGCGGTGAAGGCGCCTGCATTGTCGGCGGCTTGGCCCCGGATCTGAAGGGAAACGGCGCCGCCATCCGTCTCATCCACCTGGAACTGCACATAGGCTGTTGTGATGACCGCCCCTTGGGGGATGTCCAGATCGGCAAAGCGCAAGCCAACGGTTTGGCCGGTGCCGTTGAAATCTGGATCGTCCACCAGCTCCAGATCGGAGCTGTCGAAATACATGGTGCCGGAGGCCGCTTCCTCCACATCATCTGTGCTTGAGGCGATGCGCTGCTCCACCACCACCGGGCCGGGCGAGGAGGGCGAAACGTTCACGCTCACCGTGGCCGTATCGCTCAAGCCTCCGGTGTCGGTGATTGTGTAGGTGAAGGTGTCGAGGCCGGCGAACCCGGCGTTGGGGGTGTAGGTGATGGAACCGTCGGCGTTGACGTTGATTTGGCCATTGGAGGGAGCGCCCAAGGCTGTGATGAGGTAATCGTCCCCATCCAGTTCCCAATCGTTCGACAATACGCTGATGACCACCGCCTGGCCTGCTTGAGTGGCTGCGTTGTCGTCGTTGGCCACCGGTGCGGTGTTTGGTGGGCCAACCGGCAAGGTGTACTCAACGTGCAGCAAGGGCGCAGCGTCGGGGTCGCCATCGAAGGATTCCGCGGTGCGTTCCCCGGTGCCTGAAACCAAAAAGGCCAGGGCGTTGTCGGGCGCCCAGCCAGAGCGATTGACGATCTGCTGCACCAGGTCTGTAAGATCCGGCGTGCGCTGGAGAAGTCCTGCTTCTCCCTCAGTGGTCCAGGCGGCCGGGGCCCAAGCGATGACCGAGGCGAGGGTTGTCCGGGAGGTCAGATCTCCCGAAGTTGAGGCGAAGGCTGCCGCATTGTCGGCCGCCAATCCCCGGATCTGAAGGGAGACGGTGCCAGCGTCGGTTTCATCCACCTGGAACTGCAGGTAGGCCGAGCTGATGACGGCCCCTTGCGGGATGCCCAATCCGGCAAAACGCAAGCCAACCGTTTGGCCGGTGCCGTTGAAGTCAGGGTCGTCCACCAGCTCCAGGTCCGAACTGTCGAAATACATGGTGCCGGACGCTGCCTCCTCAGCATCATCGGCACTTGAGGCGATGCGCTGTTCCACAACCACCGGGGCTGCGGGCTCGACGGTCAAAGTGACCGTGGCCGTATCGCTCAAGCCTCCGGTGTCGGTGATGGTGTAGGTGAAGGTGTCAGTGCCGGTGAAGCCCGCGTTGGGGGTGTAGGTGATGGAGCCATCAACGTTGATGCCCACCTGCCCATTGGCCGGGGCGCCGAGGGCTGTGATGAGGTAGTCGTCCCCGTCCAGCTCCCAATCGTTCGACAACACACTGATCGTCACCGCCTGGCCGGCTTGGGTGGTCGCACTGTCGTCGTTGGCCACCGGGGCGGTGTTGGTCGTGTCGTCCGGCACGGCGTATTCGATGCGCAGCAGGGGGGCGGCGTTCGGGTTGGCGTCGTAAGATTCCGCCGTGCGCTCGCCGGTGCCCGAAACCAGGAAGGCCAGCGCATTGTCGGGCGCCCAGCCGGGGCGGTCCACAATCTGTTGCACCAGGTCCGTCAGATCAGGTGTGCGCTGTGCTAGCCCGGCTTCTCCCTCAGTGGTCCAGGCGGCAGGGGCCCAGGGCACGGCTGTGGAGGTGGTGGCCCGGCTGGTCAAATCGCCCGAAGTTGCGGTGAAGGCCGCGGCGTTGTCGGCCGCTTGCCCGCGGATCTGCAACGCTGTGGCGCTGCTGTCGGTCTGATCGGCCTGGAACTGCAGATAGGCCGCCGTGATGACCGCACCGCGCGGGATGCCTATGCCGGAAAAACGCAAGCCAACCGTTTGGCCATTGCCGTTGAATTCAGGGTCGTCCACCAGCTCCAGATCGGAGCTGTCGAAATACATGGTGCCGGACGCAGCTTCCTCGGCATCATCTGTTCCCGCCGCAATCCGGCGTTCGACAACAAGCGGCTCCATCGCTCCCAGCTCCCAAGCATTTTTGTCTGAAACCGGAGCCGCCGCTACACGCTTGTTCAGAGGATGTATGAGCAAAATTTATAGGCGGGGATGCTCGCCCGGCACAACGACGTCCCTAATGAAAGGTTAACGGCCTGGCCGGGGCCAGGGGAAGGGGGCTGGCAATTCTAGTTGCAAATAATTCTTAACTGCATTGACACCCCTCCGTGTGCTGTTCTAACGTCGCTGCGAATTGGGAACGCAAACCATGGAGAAGAGTTGATGGTGCCCCCACTTACCCGCGCGTTTGGCCTGGCCTGCATTTTCGCCCTCACGCTGGCGGCCGCAGCGGCCACAGTTGCGCATGCGGGCGACAAGTTCAAGGTGGTCACCACTTTCACGGTGATCGCCGATATGGCGCAGAACGTGGCCGGCGAGGCGGCCGAAGTGGTTTCCGTGACCCGCCCGGGCGCGGAAATCCATGGCTATCAGCCCACGCCGAAAGACCTTGTGAAGGCCATCGATGCGGACCTGATCTTGTGGAACGGCATGAACCTGGAGCTCTGGTTCAAGCAGTTTCTGGCAAACCTGGGCAAAAAGCCGTCGGTTACGGTGAGCGACGGCATTGAGCCGATCTCCATCACCTCAGGCGCCTATGAGGGCAAGGCCAACCCCCACGCCTGGATGGGGGCCGATGCGGCAATGATCTACATCAACAACATCCGCGATGCCTTCGTGAAATATGATCCCGGAAATGCGGCCACCTACAAGGCCAATGCGGAAAGCTACAAGATGAAGGTGCGCGAAACCCTGGAGCCCCTGCGCCAGAAGATCGGCAAGATCCCGAAAGCCCAGCGCTGGCTGGTGACCTGCGAGGGGGCGTTCAGCTATCTGGCCCGTGATTTCGGGCTGAACGAGCTCTATCTGTGGCCCATGAACGCCGACGAGGTGGGCACGCCGCAACAGGTGCGCGGCGTGATCGACGGGGTGCGTGCCAACAAGATCCCCGTGGTGTTCTGCGAGAGCACGGTGAACACCAATCCGGCCAAACAGGTGGCCCGCGAAACCGGCGCGCGCTATGGCGGCGAGCTTTATGTGGACAGCCTGAGCGGCCCGGAGGGCCCGGTGCCCACGTATCTTGACCTCCTGCGTGTCACCTCTGAGACTGTAGCCAACGGATTGACGGCGTCGAACTGAACCATGCTTGCCCCCAACAAAAGCCCTGAAATCACCAACGATTTCGCCCCCGAAGACGAGGGCATCAGCGCCCACGACGTGACGGTGACCTACCGCAACGGCCACACCGCCCTGCGCCACGCCAGCTTCGCCATCCCCAAGGGCACGGTGACGGCGCTGGTGGGGGTGAACGGGGCGGGAAAATCCACGCTGTTTCGCGCCATGATGGGCTTTGTGCCCGTGGCCGCCGGCGAAATCCGCCTTTTGGGCGGCACGGTTGAAGATGCCCTGAAGCGCAATGTGGTGGCCTATGTGCCCCAGGCCGAAGAGGTGGACTGGGCCTTCCCGGTTCTGGTGGAAGATGTGGTGATGATGGGGCGCTACGGCCACATGGGCTTCCTGCGGCGCCCCAAGGCAGCCGACCATGAGGCCGTTGCCGAAGCGCTCGACCGGGTGGGCATGGCTGAGTTTCGCACCCGCCAGATCGGCGAGCTTTCCGGCGGCCAGAGAAAACGCGTGTTCCTGGCCCGGGCCCTGGCGCAAGACGGGAGTGTGATCTTGCTGGACGAGCCCTTCACCGGCGTGGACGTGAAAACCGAAGAGCAGATCGTGGCGCTTCTGAAAGAGCTGCGCGATGAGGGCCGGGTGATGCTGGTCTCCACCCACAACCTGGGCTCGGTGCCGGAATTCTGCGACCGCACGGTGCTGGTGAAGGGCACTATCCTGGCCTATGGCCCCACGGAGACCACCTACACAAGGGAAAACCTGGAGCTCGCCTTCGGCGGCGTGCTGCGCCACTTCACGCTGGGCGGCACGGACCTGCACGATGACGACGATGCCCGCGAAGTCAGGATCATCACCGACGACGAGCGCCCGTTTGTGATCTACGGCGACAAGGATAAGGGCGGGGACAAAGACAGAGACAGAGACGAGGCGGACGGCAAGTGAGTGCTGCCCGGCCCCTCCTCACAATCGTCATCCCCGCGCCTACCTCCGTCATCCCCGCGCAGGCGGGGATCCAGGGCCCCACGCTTCTGAGTGCGCGGCCACTGGATCCCGGATATTTTGCTGCGCAAAATTCCAGGATGACGGCGTGGGAAGATCTCTCGGCTCCCGCGTCCCTGCGAAAGCAGGGACCCAAGCAAGCGACCTGCGCGCGCAGAGCTGTGGACCCCTGCTTTCGCAGGGGAGCGAGGGTGTTTAGGTGCGAGGGGGTGTTTAGGGCCCCGGAGGCCTGCTGACCCATGCTCGCCGTCCTCGCAGAACCCTTCGCCTACACCTACATGACCAACGCCATGTGGGTCTCCGCCCTTGTCGGCGCCGTGTGCGCCTTCCTCTCCTCCTATCTCATGCTCAAGGGCTGGTCGCTGATCGGCGACGCGCTCAGCCATTCCGTCGTCCCCGGGGTTGCCGGCGCCTATATGCTGGGCCTCCCGTTTGCCTTCGGCGCCTTCCTGGCCGGCGGGCTGGCGGCCGGGGCCATGCTGTTCCTGTCAGGCCGCTCAGGGCTAAAGGTGGATGTGATCATCGGCATCATCTTCACCTCTTTCTTCGGCCTCGGGCTCTTCATGGTCTCGCTGAACCCAATAGCCGTTTCGGTGCAGACCATCACCATGGGCAACATCCTGGCCATCTCGCCGGAGGACACAGTCCAGCTCATCATCATCGGCGTGGTCTCGCTCACCATCCTCGTGGCCAAATGGAAAGACCTCCTTGCGGTGTTCTTCGATGAAAGCCACGCCCGCTCCATCGGCCTGAACCCGGACCTCCTGAAGGCCGTCTTCTTCGTGCTCCTCTCGGCGAGCGTGGTGGCGGCCATGCAGACGGTTGGCGCCTTCCTGGTGATCGCCATGGTGGTGACCCCGGGCGCCACGGCCTACCTCCTGTGCGACCGCTTCCCGCGCCTGCTTGCCGTCTCCGTCGCAATCGGCTCTGGCACCAGCTTTTCAGGCGCCTACATTAGTTTCTTCCTGGACGGGGCCACCGGTGGCATCATCGTTACGCTCCAGACCCTATTGTTCCTCACCGCCTTCGTCTTCGCCCCCAAACACGGGTTGCTTGCCGCAAAGGCCAAAGCGCGGGCTGCCTTGGCGCAGGAGGCCCCGTCATGAGCCTCGACACCCTGCTCATGCCCTTCCAGTTTCCGTTCATGCAGAACGCCTTCTGGATTGCCCTTCTGGTGGCCCCGCCCACCGCTTTGCTCTCGTGCTATCTGGTGCTGAAGGGCTGGGCGCTGATGGGCGATGCGGTGAGCCATTCCATCTTGCCTGGCGTGGTGCTTGCGTATGTGTTGAACATCCCGCTCATCGTGGGCGCTTTTGCGGCGGGCATGACCTGCGCGCTGCTTACCGGGTATCTGGCGGAAAACAGCCGGGTGAAGCAGGATACGGTGATGGGCGTGGTGTTCTCCGGCATGTTTGCCGTGGGCATGATCTTGTTCGTGGCCATCCCATCGGACGCCCATCTGGACCATATCCTGTTCGGCAACATGCTGGGCGTGGGAACGGCTGATCTGTGGACGGCGGGGCTCATCTCAGCCGGCGTCTGCGCCGTGCTCATCTTGAAGTGGAAAGACTTCCTGCTCCACGCCTTCGACCCCGCCCAGGCCCAGGCCTCGGGCCTTCGCACCGGGTGGCTTCATTATGGGCTCCTTGCCATCCTGTCGTTGACGATCGTGGCCACCTTATCGTCCGTCGGCCTCATTTTGGCGGTGGCGTTGCTGGTGACGCCCGGCGCCATTGCGTTCCTGTTGGTGCGCAGCTTCGGGCGCATGCTGGTGGTGGCGGTGATCGTGGGGCTGGCCTCCATGCTGGGCGGCGTCTACCTCAGCTTCCACCTGGACGCAGCGCCCGCGCCGACGATTGTGCTGGTGCTGACGGCGGTGTTTGTGGCGGCGTTTCTCAGGAGGCTGCGGGTGACGAAGGTGGCGTCAAGGGGGGCGGGGGCTTAAGGCCCTGTCTCGCACCTCTGCCTTCACCCTTGCCCGCACTCTGCACCCTTGCCCCCACTCTGCACCCTTGCCGCCACCCCGCACCCCTGCGAAAGCAGGGGTCCACACCTCTGAGCTTGAGATCATAAACCGTCGCCCGATGGCTACTTCTGGGTGAACAGTGTGCACGCATGCGGCCTGTCATGGGGAATCAGGTTGGGGTTGTGTGTGTAGCTCAGCACATAGAATTTGCAACTCGCAACGTTCAAGCATCGGGCTCGGCATTTTGCCAGAACGTCCTTTTCGTCCGAGTGGCGCCATGGGTTCGGCCACATGGCCTCCTCGTGGGTTTTCACCTTGCCATCGCGCAGGCACGCCAGATGATCGCCCACGCTTTTGCCGCTGCGGTCATAGCAGGTGTTCTCGTAAAACCGCTGCCAGTTGTGCTGATACCAGGTGTGGATGCCAAAGCCGAGTATGGCCACGAGGGCGAGGGCGGACAACACTGGGGTGATCCGTTTCACGGGTGTCCCCCATCATCGGTATTGCGTGCGAGGCGTGTCACCGCGTGCAACTGGCTCCGTGGTTTCGGTTTGAGCGTCGTCGATCACATGTAATGCGGGGGAGGGGGATGTCCAGGTCTTCCTATGCCCTTGGGGGCTTGGTGTGCAGCTTCGGGCGCATGCTGGTGGTGGCGATTCTGGGCCCCATGCTGAGCGGCGTCATCCTCAGCTTCCACCTGGACGCTGCGCCCGCGCCGACGATTGAGCAATTGTCGCGCTGTATTAAACACCCCCACACTGTGGGAAAATCTACTATGACCGGCACCTGGAAATACGAGTTCTGCGAAGCCAAGCTGCTTAATGCGTCGAAGTCGTTGAAACTCTCGCGAATTGACGAGTGACCAGATCATCTGATCAAACGGTTCCGAACTAAATTCTATGAGGTCGTGGATCGGATCTCTGATCCGTTGAGACTTTGCCATATGTTCTACATTAGATAGAATTTGCCCATTTAGTCACCTTAAAATAGCAGGTCATTTCAACGATGAATACAGCAAAATTTAGGAATGGTCAGTGTCAGTTTTGGTCTCTCAATGCATTCACAAAAGTCAATCACCCCACAACTCACCCTTGCACTCCCCCACACTCTCCCCTAAACTCGCGGTTGCAAAGTGCAACGGCACCTGCACGTGGGTTCAGCACGTACAGGCGCCTAACCAAACCGAACCTTATGAGAGGTCCAGAATGGCTGGCATTCGTGTAACCGTTTGCGCGCGCGCACGCAACGGTTGTTCTCTTGCCCCAAGCGCACCCCAACCCCAAAGCCGCCGCCCAAGGCCCTTGCGCATCCCCCCCCGGACGCAAAGGGGCCCCAAAGCGCCGTGCCGCGGGAGGCCGGGCACGCGTGAGGAGGCGGGCGGCTTTTTGCAAGCTGCCCGTTCGCAAGACAGGAGGACGCGAAGCCGTTGTGCTTTGTGAGGAGGTTTATGAGCGATCAGCTTGTCCGTGCTCGGTTCCCTCCGCGCGGGCTGATCTCGATATCGCTCACGGCAGTTTTGCCTCCGGCAAAACGCCTGCGCGGGCGCGCGGCATAAGCGGCGGCGGGCAGTCGCCCTTGCCTCAGGCCAAAAAGGCCTTCGGTTTCGTTCCTTGCACCCTCCGCCCCCCGCGCCCCTGCGAAAGCAGGCAACTGTGTTATTTCATCTGCATGTAGGTTTGTAGATTGTTTGGTCGCGCAACATAGCATTGAGCATTGTGAGGAGCTTTCTTGCAGTGGCGATGATGGCGATCTTGC
>JAAEUE010000094.1 GCA_024227565.1 Alphaproteobacteria bacterium | reverse complement strand
TATGTCATAGGCGCTGACGTCAGTCTGACTGCTGAGTATCCGTCTTGTTCCGGTAATGCTGCTGTGGACGGCTCCTCCACCGGCATCGCGATGTGCCACATTGCGGTGTTTTTGGGAACCGCATGAGAGGAGCCATCCATGGAAGAGATTACAACGATTGGTCTGGATATCGCCAAATCTGTTTTTCAAGTTCACGGGATTGATGCGTCTGGTTCTGTGATCGTGCTTCGTCAACTGAGGCGGCGCCAGGTGTTGCCGTTTTTTCGCAAGCTGCCGGCATGTCTGGTGGGTATTGAGGCCTGTGCGACCGCGCATCACTGGGGCCGGGAGCTTTTGGCGCTTGGCCATGAGGTCAAGCTGATGCCGCCGCGTTATGTGAAGCCCTACGTGAAGCGCAACAAGAACGATGCGGCTGATGCGGAGGCGATTTGCGAGGCGGTGACGCGGCCCAATATGCGGTTTGTGCCAATCAAGACACCTGAGCAGCAATCGGTGCTGATGCTGCACCGGACGAGGGCGCTGTTCGTGCGCCAGCGCACGATGCTGATCAACGCGATACGAGCGCACCTGGCCGAGTTCGGCATAGTCGCCGGTGTCGGGCGCAATGGTGTCGAGAAATTATTGGAGCTGATCACCACAGGCGAGGATGAGCGCATCCCACCGGCAGCCCGCGAATGTCTTATGGCCCTGGCAGCTCAGCTTGAGCTGGTGAAGCGTCAGATACTAGACGCCGATCGGCGGGTGCTTGCCTGGCACAGGTCCAGCGAACTCTCCCAGCGGCTTGAAGCGATCCCCGGTGTGGGTCCCTTGATCGCCACAGCCCTTGTCGCCAGCGTGCCCGACCCAGGCGTCTTCCGTTCGGGTCGTGACTTGAGCGCCTGGATCGGGCTGGTGCCGAAACAGAACTCAACCGGCGGCAAGGAACGGCTGGGCTCAATCTCCAAGGCGGGCAACCGATACTTACGTTCGTTACTCGTCGTTGGGGCCCTGTCGGTCATCAGACGAGCCAAACAGCTGGGCTACACACGCCATCCCTGGCTCGTCAGGCTCATGGAGCGCCGGTCGGTCAAGATCGCCGCTATTGCCCTGGCCAACAAGATCGCCCGCATCGCCTGGGCCATGATGGCGCGCAATGAGAGATATCGGGCACCGCTGCCGACACCGGCATAAGGCGGTACAACAAACACGCGGGAACCGTTCCCGCTGACGAGGTTGGAAAGGACAATGATCGGATAACGCACCCAAGCCACTCGGCCCACAGACCGGGACAACCCACAAGTGCCAGAGCGCCTCATGAGCGCGTGCTTTTGACCGGGACCC
>JAAEUE010000093.1 GCA_024227565.1 Alphaproteobacteria bacterium | reverse complement strand
GTACGTGGGTGCCGTGTGCAATACAGCCATCTTATTTTAATCAATTATTTCTTTAGCCTGACGGCTATGGACTGCAGAGGACTATGGGAATTGTAAAGTGCGGGCCGGTCTTGCGCCGTTTAAGTTGTTAGTAACTTCGGGCTTGAAGGACTGACACAAGGGTGGAGGCGCATCGATAAAGATAGTTTTGTTGTCTTTGAAAGTAGGCGAAAGAGAGGCGGAACCTGGTTTCGTTGAACAAGAGACAAACGGGTTGGTGACCACCGCCGGAAGTGGTAATCAGATGCCTTGTTCATGGAGATGTCACAGCATTTTTTCATAGCGGTGGGCCGGTGGCCTTCGGCATGTGCGGGACGGTCGGTGCCGGTGCCAGTAGACTGATCACGCGCAGCCGCCCCTGCTGGCAAGCAGGACAAAGCTGGATGTCGATGCCGGTGAGACGGCGCATCATCTCCTCGACCGACTCGGGCGTGGTCGGTTCAGGCGCGGGCTGATCGAGCAGCGCCCGGCAGCGGGTTAATTTCTGGTGCCGACAGCGATTGCCCAGCAGCCCGTAGTGGCGGATCTTGACGAAACCCGACGGGAGGGTGTGCAACAGAAAGCGGCGGAGAAACTCCTCGCTGCTCAGCGCCATGATTTTGGTCTTGTTGCCATCGGCGTAGTCGCGCCAGCGGAACCGCACCTGCCCGTCCTCGAAGCTCACCAGCCGGTGGTTAGCGATGGCCACGCGATGGGTATAGCGCCCCAGATAGGCCAGCACTTGTTGCGCGCCGGCAAACGGCGGTTTGGCATACACTACCCAGTCGTTCGCTTTGAGCGTGGCGAGCAAGCCACGAAAGGCAGCGATGTCGGCCAGTGGTGCGGTTGAACCGCCGAAGTGCAGCTCATCGCGCTGGTAGGCTTGGGCCAATTCATCGAGATATTTACCCCGAAAAACCGACGAGAGTGCGCGCACCGGAAACAAGAATCCGGGCTTGGCAGGGATCCAACGTTCGCCGTCAGGACTGAGAGCACCACCGGTGACCACGCAG
>JAAEUE010000092.1 GCA_024227565.1 Alphaproteobacteria bacterium | reverse complement strand
CTCATGCCACCAAAGCAGACGGCCCTTGCCCAGCGTGGACGCCAGGGCTTCGCTTCCCGCGGGCAAATGCATGGGCGCGACGATGGAGCGCATGCGCCCCGACCCGGTTTGCTGGCCAACCAAAAAGGGATAGCTACGCAAGGGTTCCGTGCCACGCACGCCCAGATGTTGCGCGAGGTTGTGAATCGGATCGGGAGCGGGACGCAGTCGTTGGCCTTGAACATGGGAAGCGGGAGCTGCCACCCCATAGTGACGCGCCAAGCTCAAAGCGCCCTCCCTAAAACTCGCTGGTCCCATCTCGCCCAAACACAACCGCTGCAAGAGAACCGTCAAGGGCAACCCCTCCCGTTCATCGTGCTGCAGGAACAATTGCAAGCATGCCGCGGCTTCGCGCGCATCCACACCCAAATCATTGCAGACCTGCAAGACATCCTGAATTCCGTGCCCTTCGGGTTCCCCCGCCAAGTCCATCAACGGACGCAAGGCGCTAAAGCGCGCACTGGCCTTGCTGCGGTCGGGCCGTTCGAGAACAAATCCGCATGGAGTGGGGCAACCGCTGCAACCGTGCCGTTCCAAGTCTTTTTCGGGAGTGGGGTCCCGGTCGGCTTCGCGCAGGGGTTGCCCCTCGGCACGGGCGATCAGACGTGGGGAACGCATCAAACTCTGCAGCCATTCGTCGGCTCCACTCGATGCGTGCACCGGTGCAGCGCACACCACGATGGCGGTCAGTCCCGTGTGAGCCAGCACCGCGCCCAGGCCTCCGCTGCCCACGAAACTTGCGGGGTCCTGACCCGCGCACAGGTTGGACCACAGCACACCCGCATGAGCTGCGGGCCCGTGGCGCAACACGGAGGCCTCGCCGAATCTTTCGCACAGGACCCCGGCGACTTGATGGGTGCCCAGGGCTTTCAATCCGGGGATGCTGTGCAGCTGAAATCCCCCATG
>JAAEUE010000091.1 GCA_024227565.1 Alphaproteobacteria bacterium | reverse complement strand
AGCAGAGCGACAAGGCCATTTAACATAGCGCTGGTTGTGCGGCGAAGCGGACTGTGACCCGCCGGTGTCGTTTGCCGGTGGGGCATAGCGCACAACCCCGCGTTATGTTACTTGGCCGCTCAAAGCCCCCTTTCCAAGGGGGATGGGGGGATGATCTCTGGCAGTGACAGTTCAGCGACTTTTGCTGATCTGTGGCTGCCGGATAAAACACGCCGTAACAGTTGCGTTAGCATCTGTTACACCAGCTCTTCCTCTGCGGCTAAAGCGGCGAACAGTGCACTCTCGCCGGTCTTCTCGTTGCCGTCTCTCTGCTTGCTCTGTTTTCGATCCGCCGGATGGGTCAGCGCATGCACCGCTTTCAGTTTCCGGATTGATACCGGGGTGTAGATCGCGGTGGTCGATAGCTGACTGTGCCCGAGGATCGCCTGGATGTGGCGGATGTCCGCGCCGTTGTCCAACATCAGCGTGGCCATGCTGTGGCGGAACAGATGACAGGCGCCAGGCTTGCCGATACCGGCGGCACCGATGTGTTTCTTTACCAGATCCGTGAGGCGGTTCTTCTTCAGCGGTTCGCCGGTCTCGTGCAGGAACAGCGTGCCGTCATCCGGTTCAACCACCAGGCCGGGTCTGATTTCATCCCGGTAGCGCTCAATCCAGCGGCAGGCCCGTTGTCCCAGCGGCCCCATGCGGTCTCTCTTCCCCTTGCCCTCTCGCACCATCAAGGTGCCGTTTTTCAGATCCACGTCGAACAGCGTCAGATTCACCAGCTCCATTCTACGGATACCGGATGAGTAGAGTGTTTCGATGATGGCTCTATCGCGGATGCCCAGCTCGCCATGGAGCAATGCCTGGTTCAAGATACGCTCCACTTCGTCGGCGCTCAGGATCGCCTTGGGCAACCGCTTGTGGACTTTGGGCAGCGCCAGTTCACTGGCCGGGTTGTAGAGGATGTGGTTCTCCTTGCTCAGCCATTTGAAGAAGGCTTTTATCGGGATCAACCGCTGTTGCTGGGTGGCGAAGCTCAGCGGTTCGCCGTTGGCCTTGCGGTAGTGGAACAGGTGTCGCTGGTAGCGTTCCAGGATCGGCTTGGTGATGTCCTGGGGTCTATCGAGATCCCGCTCATGACACCAGGCGGCGAAGCGATTCAGCGCCCGCTTTCTGCT
>JAAEUE010000090.1 GCA_024227565.1 Alphaproteobacteria bacterium | reverse complement strand
TCATTGTCGAGCTTGCGACACAGGTTGCACGGGCATTAAGTGCCAATGCACTAAATCGCTTCGCGATATTTGGCGAGCTTTGTTGAGCGTTTTGTCTGAGGGGAAAAGTGTTGCGCGTGGTTTGGTGACGGGTGTGTGCTGTTGGTCGAGGTAATTTTGCCTCGATTAACGGAAGGTATAGCCATGAACATCCAGGCACCGACGACCACGACACCGCTTCGCACCCGCATGATTGCAGATATGACTGCGCGCAATCTTGGCCCTGCATCCCAGGCCAGTCACTTGCGCGCCTGCAAGCGTTTTGCGGCCTGGCTCAGGCGATCGCCAGACACCGCAACACCGGACGAAGTGAAGGATTTCCAACAGCATCTGATCGAGAGCGGTATGAGCATCTGCACCCGCAACCAAACGATGACTGGCGTCAAGTTTCTGTTCCGGGTGACCCTGCGGCGGCATGATCTGGTGGCCGAGATATTCCACCTTAGAGAGCCGGACCGGGTGCCACTGGTGCTGAGCAAGGAGGAGGTCAAGCGCATCCTTGCCATGGCGCCCAATCTGAAAGCCCGCGTGATGTTGTCGCTGGCCTATGGTTGCGGGCTGCGCGCGAGCGAGGTCGTTGGGTTGAAAGTGGGTAACATTGACAGCGCCCAGAAGATCATCCGTATTGTGCAATCGAAGGGCCGCAAAGACCGCAATGTAATGTTGCCGTCTGATATTCTGGGCCAGTTACGAGACTGGTGGAAGCAACGCCCAACCGGTCAGGATAAGAATGTGCCCGCACCCGAGCGTAGGCTCTTCCCCGGATATCGCGGCAAGCATCTCTCATCCCGGCAGTTGTCACGTCTGTTTCTTGAGGCCGCGAGAGCCGCCGGGATCACCAAACGGGTGACACTGCATACCTTGCGCCATTCGTTTGCGACCCATCTGCTGGAGCGCGGCGTGGATATCCGGGTGATCCAGGCGCTGCTTGGACATTCCAAACTCACGACAACGGCTCGGTATGCGCGGGTCGCCACCGGTATGATCGCGGCGGTCGGCAGCCCGCTTGATGACTTGACCCCGCGCAAACGCAAGAAGGGCAAGAAAGGGTCATCATAACCCGCCTTGTCCCGGACATCGTTGGAGGTCGCCGATATATTCCGCGATCATGGGCGTGCGTGGCGGTTGTCCAATGCTGGCCACGTTAGCCTTGATCAATTGAAGGTGATGAGTGCCATTGAGCGCTGCCGCACAGCGGCACTCGGCGGACATGTCGCGCATTGCGAAGACTGCGCTCATGAGCACATCGCTTACAACTCGTGCAGAAATCGCCATTGCCCCAAATGTCAGTCCGGTGCAGCGAAGGCATGGCTGGCCGCACGCAAAGCCGAGTTGTTGCCCGTGCGGTATTTTCATCTGGTCTTCACGCTGCCAAAACCCATCGCTGACCTCGCATATCAAAACAAACGCGAGACCTACAATCTGCTGATGCGAGCGAGCGCGGACAAGATCGG
>JAAEUE010000089.1 GCA_024227565.1 Alphaproteobacteria bacterium | reverse complement strand
GCATCGCATCTGCGACATCACGCTTGCCGATCTTGCGGCTTGCGCGGCGGATATCCGTAAGCTTTTCGTCCTCAAAAGCCCGCTGCATTGCTTTGGCCTTGGCGATGACTTCCGCAGGGTTCAGACCCGCAAGATCAGCATTCAAGGCCTCGCCGAGATAGGCCTCCGTTTCCGGATCAAAGAGCATGACCCGGCCCATATCTGCGGGATCCATCCGAACGAGAACTTCATCCCCTGGCATCGCGGACATGGTGTGAACGGCGGAGCAATACTCGGCCACGGTAGCGACGGCATAGTGTTGTCGCGGGCGGCGTAAAAGTCGTCCACTTTTGCCCTTTCGGATTTCGGGAGGGCTTGGGGATATACACCGTGGACTTGTATTTGAAGGTGCGTCACGCTCATTTCCAGGATGGATTGAGCGGGCGTCAGATTGCCCGGGATTTTGGGATCAGCCGGGACAGTGTTGCGAAGATGTTGGCCTATTCGGAACCGCCGGGATATCGGCGGACAGCGCCGATCAGGCGCCCGAAGCTGGATGCGTTCACCAGCCAGATGGACCAATGGCTTGCTGAAGACAGGAGCCGCCCTCGCAAGCAGCGTCACACCGCCAAGCGTATTTTCGAGCGGTTGCGGGACGAGTGCGGTTTTGATGGCAGCTACACCATCGTCAAGGATTACGTTCGAGACCGGAAGCGGACCGGCAAGGAGATGTTCGTGCCGCTGAGCCATCCGCCCGGTCATGCACAGGCCGATTTTGGTGAAGCGCTTGTCGTGATCGGCGGCGTCGAGCAGAAGGCACACTTCTTTGCCCTCGATCTGCCGCACAGCGACGCATGCTACATCCGGGCCTATCCTGCGGCCAATACCGAGGCGTGGCTTGACGGCCATGTCCATGCCTTTGCGTTCTTCGGCGCGGTTCCCCAGTCGGTTCTTTATGACAATGACCGCTGCCTGGTAGCCCGGATTCTGCCGGATGGCTCCCGGCAAAGAACCCAGCGGTTCAGCGCGATGTTGTCGCATTACGTGATCCGGGACCGCTATGGCCGTCCCGGCAAGGGCAATGACAAAGGGGCCGTGGAGGGGCTGGTCGGCTACGGACGTCGCAACTTCATGGTGCCGATCCCGTCCTTTCCGGACTGGCACGCGTTCAACGCTCACCTGGAAGAGCAGTGCCGCAAGCGCCAGGGTGATGTTCTGCGTGGCCACAAGGTCAGCATCGGGGAACGGCTGAAGGCCGATCTCGCGGCGATGCGGGATTTGCCCGGCACCCCCTTTGAGGCTTGTGAGTTGCAAAGTGGCCAGGTCACATCGACATCGGTGGTGCGTTATCGCGGCAATGATTACTCGGTGCCGGTTGCCTACGGCCACCGTGCGGTCTGGATCAAGGGCTTCGTGACCCGGGTTGTTATCGGCTGCGGCGCCGAGGTGATCGCTGAGCATTCGCGCTCCTATGACACCGGCGACATGGTGTTTGATCCACTGCATTACCTGGCGCTGATCGAACGCAAGATCATGTCCTTCGATCAGGCCGCGCCTCTGCAGGGCTGGGAGTTGCCCGAAGCGTTCAAAACCCTGCGCCGACTGCTGGAAGCCCGGCAGGGAAAGGCCGGCAAGCGCGAGTATGTGCAGGTCCTGCGCCTTCTGGAGCGCTTCGAGATTGACGTGCTGCATCTTGCCGTCAAAGATGCCCTGCGAATGGGAGCGGTCAGCTTCGATGCAATCAAGCACCTGATCTTGTGCAGGGTCGAGCAAAGGCCTCCGAGGCTGGATCTGGATGTCTATCCCTTCCTGCCCAGAACCAACATCACCACCACCTCCGCCGCATCCTACATGAGCCTGCTGGCAGGAGGTGGGGCATGACGGATGCACCCGAACTGCTGCTGGCCCACCATCTCAAAACGCTTCGGCTGCCCACGTTCTTGCGTGAACATGACAAGCAGGCCCGTATCTGCGCCGCTGAAGGCGTAGATCACGTGCGTTACCTGGCCCGGCTGACCGAGCTGGAACTGATCGACCGGGAACGGCGCATGGTGGAACGCCGGATCAAGGCCGCAAAGTTCCCGACCATCAAAAGCCTGGACAGCTTCGACTTCAAGGCGATCCCGTCGCTCAACAAGATGATGGTCCTGGAGCTGGCGCGCTGCGAATGGATCGAACGCAAGGAGAATGTGATCGCGCTCGGTCCCTCCGGCACCGGCAAGACCCATGTCGCCCTCGGGCTGGGACTGGCTGCCTGCCAGAAAGGATTGCCTGTCGCCTTCGTGACCGCCGCAGCCCTCGTGCACGAGATGATGGAGGCCCGCGACGAAAAACGCCTCCTGCAACTCCAGCGCAAACTCGCCAAGGTCAAACTGCTGATCATCGACGAGCTGGGATTCGTCCCCTTGAGCAAAACCGGCGCCGAGCTTCTGTTCGAGCTGATCTCACAGCGCTACGAGCGAGGGTCGACCCTGATCACAAGCAACCTGCCCTTCGAGGAGTGGACCGAAACCTTCGGCACCGAACGCCTGACCGGCGCGCTGCTGGACCGGCTGACACACCACGTCAACATCCTCGAGATGAACGGCGAAAGCTACCGCCTCAATCAAAGCCGCGCCCGCCTCGCCGCCGCTAACAAATGAACCTCACAGAATTGGCCTGACGGCCAATGCGCCTTGGACCGGGCTTGCTATATGAGGGCCGCACGCTCCAAGGCGCTCGCCCCAAACTGGCCGACTTTTGCTCCGCCACAATGGCCGAATTTTACTCCGCCGTTGACAAGCTTGTCGGATTTCGGACGTTGGCCGGGCTGTCTGCCGAGCTTTTTGCCCCTTGCCCGTGCGGCGGCGAGGCCGGATTTCACACGCTCGCTGAGGAGATCACGCTCAAACTGGGCAATGCCTGCCAACATGGTGGCCATCATCCGTCCGTGGGGCGTGTTGAGTTCAAAGGTCATGCCGTTCATGGCAACAACCGAGACTTTCCAGCCTGCAAGCCTGTTCAGGGTATCGAGCAGATCCTGGGTGGAACGCCCCCAACGCGAGAGCTCGCTGACCAGGATCGCATCGATCTGCCGGGTCTGCGCGAGATCAAGCACCCGACTGCGGGCGGCTCGATTTGCCGATGCCCCGGAAGCCGTTTCCTTGAACACGCCGATTACATCGTAGCCGCCACGTTCCGCGAAGGCGGTCAGTTCGGCCACCTGCCGCTCGCAGGACTGGTCGGATGTGGAGACCCTGGCGTAAATGGCCGCGCGCTGTCCCATTTGAACCCCCTTGGATTTTGGCCTTGCAAGCCATTGATTTTGCTGGTGCAGATTTTGTCCCGAACAGACTAATGATTAACAGGGACAAACCCACATGCCAAGACGCTCTATTTTGACCGAACGACAGCGCGCAAGCCTGCTTGACCTGCCGACTGACGAGGCGATGATCCTGCATCACTACACACTGGCGGATGACGATATTGAACACATCCGAACCCGACGGCATGCCCGCAATCGTCTTGGCTTCGCGCTGCAGCTTTGTGCATTCCGGTATCCCGGCCGCTTGCTGGTGCCGGGCGAAGTTATTCCCTTGGAGGTGAACCGCTTTATAGCCGCGCAGATTGGCGAAGACGTGGAAGATCTTTGCCAATATGCCGAGACCGACGTTACTCGGCGCAGGCATCTCATAGATCTACGCCTGATCTATGGATTCAAGATGTTCTCCGGGCGTGGTGCCCGCGATCTGAAAGGCGCGCAGCTCCTGATCGATGTAGTGGTCGACTTCCCGATTGGCTATGAGTGCCATTTCCTGTCACCTCATCTTTCCCAAATGTCTTTCCCCTCTATCAGATTGACACCGCTCTGGTC
>JAAEUE010000088.1 GCA_024227565.1 Alphaproteobacteria bacterium | reverse complement strand
GCAGAAACCCGAGTCACCGCCTCCCCGTGCCACATGGCCGCGAGTGGCCCCCTTTCGCTGATCGACGTGGTGCGCGAAGCCACCGGGGACAACGCCTTCCTGTGCTACCAGTGCGTCAAGTGCACCAGCGGCTGTCCGATGGCCGACCAGTTCGATCTCAGCCCTCACCAGATCATGCGCAGCGTGCAGCTCAACGACATCTCGGTGCTGGATAGCAAGTCGATCTGGTTGTGCGTGTCCTGTTACACCTGCGCCACGCGTTGCCCGCAGAAAATTGACGTCACCGGGGCCATCGATGCGTTACGTATCGAAGCGCGCCGGCGCGGGGTGAAACCGGCGGAGCCGGAAATCGCCATGTTCAACGAAAAGTTCATGCGCAGCATCAAAATCTTTGGCCGTGCCTACGAGCTCGGCTTGATGGCGAGCTTTAACCTGGCGCTGGGCCGGCCATTCAACGATTTGAAGCTCGGCCTGCGCCTGCTAGCCAAGCGCAAGCTGAGTCTCCTGCCGCACTTTGGCCGAGCCAGCGCGAATGCCACGAAACTGCCGCATCAGCCGAAGGCCATCGGTTACTATCCGGGTTGTTCGCTGAGTTCCAGTGCCATCGAGTACGGCAAATCGGTCAAGCACATTGCCGGCGCCCTGGATATCGAGTTGATCGAGCCCAAAAACTGGAGCTGCTGCGGATCAGGCGCAGCGCACTCAACCGACCCCAGGGCCGCCAATGTCCTGCCGATGAGTACCGTCGCCACGGTCGAACAAATGGGCCTCGACACCGTGACCTCACCGTGCAGCGCCTGTTACTCGCGCCTCAAGCATGCCGAGCACTCGGTCACGCACAAGGAGAAAGTGCATAAGGAAGTCAGCGAAGATCTGGACTATGAATACCAGG
>JAAEUE010000087.1 GCA_024227565.1 Alphaproteobacteria bacterium | reverse complement strand
TGGAGATTGAAGAAGGCGGCGTACCCTGTTGAAATCGGTTGATCTAAAACTGATTCACAACATTGGAGATACGCCACCGATGAAAGACAATAACGTAGTTGATTTTGCACGTCCAGCCGGGATGAACGACCCCTTAACCGAGCTGTTGCGTAGCGGAGCTAAGCAGTTGATTCAGAAGGTAGTTGAGCTAGAGGTAGAAGAGGCGCTGGCGATCTATACCGGTCAACGAGACGCACAGGGCCGCCAGGCTGTGGTGCGCAACGGCTATCTCCCGGAGCGCGAGATCATGACGGGCATCGGGCCGGTTGAGGTCCAGGTGCCCAAACTGCGCTCACGCACCAACGAAGCAGCGGTTTTTCACTCCACCCTGGTGCCGCCCTACGTGCGCAAGAGTAAATCGATGGAAGCGGCGCTGCCGTGGTTGTACCTCAAGGGCATCTCCACTGGTCAGATGCAGGAAGCATTGGCGGTGTTGGTGGGTCCTGAGGCCGAGGGTCTTTCCGCCAGCGTGGTGAGCCGTCTGAAAGCGGAATGGGAGCGAGAGTATGCCGCTTGGTGCCGCCGACCCCTGGACCGAGATCGTTGGGTTTGCCTGTGGGCGGACGGGATCTACAGCGGCTTACGGGCCGAGGGCCAAAAGCTCTGCGCCCTGGTCATCATCGGCGTCAATGAGTGCGGTGAGAAGCATTTTCTCGCCATTGAAGAGTAACCGTCCAAACCGCACCGTTATTGCCCGATACGCTCCAAATCTGATACCAGGGGATTGGTTGCGAACTTCGTTTTCCACACCCTAGGCGTCAGCTCTTCAGCCTCTTTAGCCGGGTGCAGGCTCACCCGTTGTAACACATCCACCAAGTAGCGGTACGGGTCCACGTTGTGAAGCCGACAAGTGGTGAGCAGGCTGTGGATAATGCCCACCTGTTTGGCGCCCACCTCCGTCCAGTTAAAGAGCCAGTTCTTACGGCCCATCGGGATCACTCGCAAGGCGCGTTCCAGGTGGTTGGTGTCGATGGGTACCTCGGGATCGCTGAGATAGACTTGCAGTTGTATTTGGTGGTTGTGGGCGTATTGCAGCGCTTTGGCAATTGGATCGCTGTTGACCAAATCGGTACGCTGGCGTTGCTGATAGACCCAACCAAAGAAGGCATCCGCCTGGGGCTTGGCATGCTGGGT
>JAAEUE010000086.1 GCA_024227565.1 Alphaproteobacteria bacterium | reverse complement strand
CGCGCTCAGTTGCGTCGAGATCAACGATGTATTTCTTGGCTGCCATGATCGCTATGTCCTGTCGGTGGAACCCGATAGGACATGAATCACTTCTCTCAGCAGCTGAACATGAGTCACATTAGCCAGTGCAAGCCACTAGCGCTGCGCGTGGCCTCTTCTGGCGTATCACCAAACTCTCTGCGGGTCAGTGTATGATGATCGGAGGCGCTGACCGCAACCTCGTACTTGCCCCACGGAAGCGGCTGCTGACGCAAGGCGTCGGCGTTATGGAGTGGCATGTGTTCGCTCATGCAGCCTTCCCCGCCTCCTTGTTACCTAGGGCAGGCTCGACACCGACGAGGTCCCAGACCCAGGCGAGCACATCGGCCTTTGACTGCTGGAAGTCCTTCTTGTCCATCGCCTTGATCTTCTGGCTCTTGGCACGAAGCGTGGTGACGACGCAGTCGTTGACGAGGACCACGGCATAGCTGTCCATGGCCTCCACCATGGCGGCGAGCCGCAAGGCATCCTCAGGCGTCTTGCAGGCGGTGACGGTCTCATCGCGCCAGCCGATCATGATCAGTGCGCGTTTGCGCAACGTGACGCTGTCAGGATATTTGACCGCCTCGGCCTCGGGCAGGTTCATCCACGCCTCACGAACAGAGGCGAAGTAGTGGTTGTGGGAATTGATCGACCGGTCCTTGTGTTCCTCAAGGAAATAGCATTCACCGTTCTTGAAGTGCTCGTCGCAGCGCTTGAGCTGGTAGCTCGTGGTGGGGATCATCGCGCCGTCCCGCCAGATGAAGGAAGCCGGGCTCAGCTCGCCCATGACGGCCGGTCCTGTGCCTGACGCGTCATGTCGTCGTGGCCGATGAGAGAGGCGTGCAGCTTCGCCGTGATCGGGCTTTCGCCATTCATGTACTGCGCGCGAAGCGCCAGATGCTTGTCGGCAAGTTCGCCCAAGAACTCTTTGGCATCTGCGGATAAGGACGCGATCAGCTTGTCGTCTCGGTCAATGCGGCGAACATGCAGGCGCATCGCCTCAGGCATCCTCGGGTCGTAGGAAACGAAGTCGCACCATTTGCGCATCATGCAAGCCATCTGCCACTGCATTTGCATCACGTATTTTCCGGGGAGTTTGGCGCCTAGAAGCGTATCAATGTGCGTTGCGGTCTTCGGGCACTTGATCTCGATAAGCCCATCCTCGCCAACGAACCCGTCAGGGCTGGCCCCGTTGAATTCGATGCTCGGGTGCAAGATGAACTCTGCCGGCGTTACATCGACATCGGCGCGAAACTCATAGGCAACTCTCGCTTCGTCTTCAGTGTCGATGCCCCATTGCATGGCGTCACTGGTGAAGCTCTCGGTGGGGACACAGGTCAAGCGTTCTGCAATGAGATCTGCCATAAGGTTCGCGCAGCTTGCGCCCCAACCGGTTTTTGTCCGGGCGACGGCAAGGGCAATGCGCGAAGCTGTGAGGCAACCGAGACGCGCCTGGAACCAAGCCTCGGAGTATTGGTTGATCACGAGGTCTTCTTTCGTTTTGCCTCAAGCGCCTCCATAGCGCGCTTGAACTGAGAGGCTGGAATGTCGGCGAACCCCTCCACCTTCATGTAGGCGCAGAACTTCGCCTTATCGGCGCCAACCTCATCAGCCTTGTCGATCAGTGCTTGAAGCTGTTCTTCGCTCACCGGATCGCCAGCATTGGTCGCACACCCGTCATCGTCCTTGGACGCACTCAGTCCGAGAGCGGCCTTGAGTGTGTATCGCTGCAAATAGGTGACGGCGCTGCCCAAGGCCTGGATTGGATTTTTCGAGCCGCTGGTATCTGGCGCGCTGGAAAGGGAGTTTTCCTCGGCGTGGCCACCCTTGTGGCAAATGACACAGGTGACCTTGACCATGCCGTTGCTCTCGGTGTTCCAGCGGTACGAAAGACCGTGTTCGGCTAGGACCGGATCAATGGCCTTTGCGATTGTTGGCAGATCTTCGTATTTGTAGTTGTGGCCTTGCTGGGTCTTGAGGATCACCGGCAGGTTGGATCTGGCCCTGGCTAGGGCCGTGTCGAACGCCTTTTTCGCCTGATTGGCTTCCCAACGTTCTTGTAAGCCCGCTAACCGTTCTAGGACTTCGATAGAGGCGCCGCTGGTGATGGCTTTTGCCATCATCGCCATAGGCGTCATGTCGATCGCCAACGGTGCTTGCGCCTCGTCGTGGACGTGGGCGACTTCCTGTTGCTTTGCGAGCTGGTTCATTACGCTGCTTCCTTTTCCGGCAACTTCTTTCGTGTTTCGCGTAGAGGTGCCTTCCGCCGCTCCAAACTCACCGACCATTCCTGCCCTGATCGGCTTCGGGCCTTGCCGGCGGTTGCCGGAAACTTACCTCCCAGAAAAAGCCGGGCTACTCGGCACTCACGGCCCGGCCAGCTACTAAAGGGAGGAAATGCCCAAGAAGGGCACCCAAGCCGTCCTCGAGAGACAGCGAAGGGTGGCCTAACATGCGATAATCGAACGCAGACCGTCAAGGAAATTAGTGCCTTAATCGCATGAATGCTTTGCAAGGAGAGACTCAAGGAGAGACTAATGTGCCCTGTCAGGCGATCTGGGGCGTCTTGTCAGGCGCGATACTTAAGGGTTCGGATTATAGACCCCGATCACCAGTCCAACGATTTCGACGGTGAAGCCGTCAGAATTGGCCACCGGGATCGCCTCTTGATAGTCGGGGTTCGCTCTGGCCATAGCTCCGGGCCTTCTGGGCCCATTTTTAGCCGTTTGAGGGTGTATTCGCGCTGGTCCGCCTCATTTTTGCGCTCGACGTGGATCAGGTCCCCATCGACCATATCCCGCCGCGCCTGCCAGTATGACACGCAAACGACTGTCCACCCGTTTTGCGCGATCTTATTCACAGATTCGCCTTCAACCTCAAGCGCGTATTGCTCGATGTGCGGGTAGCGCGGATCGCGCGGGATCGGCGCCGGCTCAGGCTCTTCCTGGTTGAGGGTTGCCGGCTCCCGCCAAACGCCGGCGGCAACCCTTCCTCGATTGAGGATCGGGCCGCCCAAGGACTTGCCAAGCTCGATCCGATTCCGAGCTCGTTGCTGGGCATCTTCTGATGCGGGGATGGGTTCATCCAGATATCGCGCAATCTTGAACAGTTCCTGGGCCGATATTTTGCGCACCCCAGAAGCCATCTTGCTCACGACAGATTGGTCAACGCCAAGCACCTTGGCGAGCCCCGTTTGGCTTTTGCCTGGCTTCTTGAACCCCTTTTTGAGCCATTCACGCAGCATGAACAGACCTTGCCGCAAGTCACCATAACAATCTAACGCGATATTCGCATAAATGCCTTGAACTAGCTATGCGACTATGACATCGATGTGCCATGCAACAGGAAAAACGACACCTTGAGCCGGCCCGGTCGATCCTCAAAGCCTTCGAGCGGGAACCTGACATCGGCATTGACGAGGTCGCAGAGATCACCGGCCGAGATCGTACCCGAGTGCTTCGCTGGATGTATCCCAAAGATAAGGGCGGCACGGGCGGCACAATTCCAAGTTCAAGCGCCCAGGAACTCTATAGGGAGGCAGCTCAGCGCAAGCTCCCGCTTAAGGCGGATGACTTCTTTCTCGATGCGCCTTTGGAAGACGCGGAATGAGCGATGACCTCAGCGTCCCGGCATTTCTGGATCGGCGCGTGCCGCAAACAGGACGAGGTCCTGGCGCCCAGCTTCTACGGCCAATACTCCCTCGACAGCCGCTATGTGTTTCGCTTCCATTCTGAGAGGTCTGCATGATCCAGACCTTCCTTCTTCCCTGGCCTCCCACGGTGAACGCTCTTTGGCGCGCCTACAAAGGACGAAACATTCTTTCAGCGGTTGCTAGAGCCTGGGCCAAGCAGGCCGAACAAAAACTCATGGTTCAGAAGGCCACGCCGGTTAAAGGCCCTATCCAACTTTACATTCGCCTTTCATCGCCCCACGGGCGCCGGTTCGATCCCGATAACAGGATCAAGGCCCCGATCGACGTCTTGGTCCGCATGGGCATCATCGAAGAGGACGACGACAAGATCGTCAGAAAGCTCACGGTGGAGCCTTGCGCAGACATCAAGGGCGTGCAGATCACCATCATTCCGTTTAACGGCACAGCGCGGGAGGAGGCGGCATGAACACGCACCAAGTTCTCGACGCCATGAAGTCCGGCGCCTTGCTGTGCGTGGAGCACGATGCCGAAGGCGACATGGTGTTTTGGCTAGAGCCCGCGCGCCCGATCGTTCGCAAAAACATCGCTCTCAAAACCATCGGCGCAGGGTCGTCCAAATCCGAACACGACAGCCTCTTCGAAGGCACGCTGCCTCAGACGTGGAGGGCGGTGTAATGCTCCGCGAGCCCCCGTTCAATCTAGTGGTCTGAATCTCCTAAAGCGATGGGTACAGGCTTTTCAGCCTGATGCGCGCGTTGGCGGTTGTGAAGCGCCAGTCGGCTTTGGCGTTGTGGTTATTGCGGCGCGTGCGCCATGCAGCAACCTCGCGGGCAAGGGTGGCAGCGTCGGCGATGCGGCGGTTGAGGCATTGGCCTGAGAGCACAGCCAATTCAGACTCAGCAAGGTTCAGCCAACTGCCGTGCTTGG
>JAAEUE010000085.1 GCA_024227565.1 Alphaproteobacteria bacterium | reverse complement strand
TGGTTCTGTGATGCCTATGCGTCCTGGCTGAGTTCCAGCGTGAAGTGCAACATGACTGGCCTTGACCCGAATCAGCAAATCACGGCCCACTGGTTGCCATCGAAACTATTAGGAGCAACCAGACCGACGCTTACAAAAGCTAAAGGCCCCGGACGCGTCGAACGTCTAGGGCCTTGGGAAAGTCTTGAGGAACACTCGTGCAAATCGATAATCACAAAGATCTCAAAATTCTGCGCGCGTGTCAATGCTTTTGAGGCGGCGGCCCACCTATGGGGCACGCCATGCTTACAACGCAGCTAGAGAGCGCCATCGAAGGTGCATATCTCCACCAACTAGACCATCTCTCATCGGTCTTGTGGAAAGCCTATGACGTCGAGCTATTGGGCGACGGTGATGCCCAACGCTTGGCCGAATTGATACATGCACGCCGAGAAGCTCTCAGAGACGCCCAGAAAAGCCCACAGACGGGTGAAAGCGCTCCGTCTGGTTTCACCATCTTCAAGCCGAGGCGACTGCAGCGTCCAAAGAAACGCTCCAAGGCCATCGAGCGGAGACGCCAACTAGCCGCCTCTGGGCCTTTACCACCAAGACTTTCAGTCAAGTTCACGACGGGCGCTATGGCTGTGCTGCGTATCGTTGCAGACGAGGCGAAGCGGAATGGTGCGCAATGCGTCAAGAGCGTTGCCGAGATCGCTGCCCGTGCCGGCGTCTGCCATCGTCTCGCTCAGTACACGCTGAGGGGTGCTGAGCGTGAGGGGCTCATAGAGGTGCAGGAGCGGCCTCAGCATGGCGCACCGAACCTCGTGAACATCGTGAGGATAGTCTGTGCTGATTGGCTTTCTTGGTTGAAGGGTAGGGGAGGGTGCAGAAAAGTGCGCTCCACGACCAATAGATTTACAAAGAAAAAAGAGCGGGCGGGTTGGAACAGAACCTTGCCACCCGTTCTAGAGGGCTTTCAGAGGCCTGAGCATCCCCCACCAGAGACCATTTAGTCTTTTCCCGCCCCTTCCCCACCAAGAAAAGCGTCTCGCTCTAGCGTTGATTACGAACCTCTGTGCAGCCTCTGCCTGGGAATGGTAGTTGCTAGATAGCTATCTGCTATCTTTTTCATGCACTTGCATCCAACCACCCTCGAAAGCGACCGTCCATGTCAGTCATTTCCTTTGCCAACCCGAAAGGGGGGGCCGGAAAAACCACATCCGCCCTACTTCTTGCTTCAGAACTTGCCACCAAAGGCGCGCGTATTGCGATTATCGATGCCGACCCGGAAAAGTGGATTTCCGGCTGGGGCAGACTGCCCGGCAAGCCTGACATGATCTACATCGTTTCCGAAGTCAGCGAAGACACGATAGTCGATCAGATTGAGCAGGCGTCTACCACGGCCCAATTCGTTATTATAGACCTTGAAGGCACGGCGAGCCTCATGGTGGCCAATGCTATCGGCATGTCCGACCTGGTCGTCATTCCGACGCAGGGCGCGTCGATGGACGCCAAAGGCGCGGCAAAGACCATCAAGCTGATCCACAATCAGCAGCGCATGGCGCGCCGCCCCATACAACACAGCGTGCTTTTGACCCGCACCAGTGCCGCCGTCACTTCAAGGTCGCTCAGGAATGTGCGCAACCAGCTCGACAAGGCCGGGATCGACGTGTTCTCGACATCAATCGTCGAGCGTGCCGCTTACCGGGATATTCTCGACTATGGCGGGCTTTTGTCGGACCTCGATCCGGCGCTTGTTAGCAATCTTACTAAGGCGATTACCAATGCCCGCGAACTTGCGGGCGAGGTTATCGCAAAACTGAGAAACGCGAACAGTCCCGCGAAGGTGGCCTGACATGGGAACAGAACGCGCAGATTTGGGCTTCTCCGAAGCCCTCGACGATTTCAATCCCGCCGAGTGGGTGCCGCAGAAAAAGCAGTCGAATGACCGCCAGACAAAAGAAGTGGCCCTGAAAGCGGCAAAAGCGGCAGGTTTCAAGAGCCGGGAAGCGGCAGCGCCGAAAGGGCAGGGGACTGAACTGCCGCGCCGCAGGCGCACAGGCCGTAACGCCCAATTCAATCTCAAGGCCAAGCCTGAGACGATCGAGGCCTATTGCACTATTGCCGACCGGCAGGGATGGGGCCTTGGCGAAACCCTTGAGCGTGCCGTCGAGCTGCTTGGACGCGAATATGATCGCCAGCCCTGACCAAGAATACG
>JAAEUE010000084.1 GCA_024227565.1 Alphaproteobacteria bacterium | reverse complement strand
TAGGTTTGGGCAAATTCAGGGTGTCGAAGAGCTCCAGTTGTTCTGCGGTTGTCGTTGTCAGGCCATCGAGCGTGCGTTCAGCAATCTTTGCACGATGGCGCTGAATGCGCGCGAGGATGTCGAGGGCTGTTCCGGGGCTCGCGCTATGGCCCCTGGCCTTCAGGCGCAAGCGCATGACACGGTAGAGGACCAGGGCGAGAAAGCAGATCAGCGCATGGGCGCGTATGCGGTTTGGCAGTCGGTGATGAACGGGCGCGATCTCTATGTCCGACTTCAGGACACGGAACCCACGCTCGATGTCTGCGAGGGCCTTGTAACGGATCACCGCGTCGTTGGGCGTGATGTCAGCGGCATTGGTCAGAAGCGCCAGCTTGCCATCAAACAATTCCGCTTGGGCGATGGTGTCCTCATCGACGCTCCAGCTGAACCGATCCGCGGTGAAGTCGGCTTTCAGGAAGCGGGTGAGTTCGGCTTCGGCCACGGCCCTTGTAAAGCGGCTGAAGGCACCCCGATCGGAGGCACGGCGTCCACGAGCGGTCTGCCCGTCATCCTGCGCATCGAGCCTGGCGACCATCTTCTCAGCCATGGCCTCAAGCTCGGCAATGCGCGCCCGACGCCTGTCGCCCTGCTCTGCTGAGCGTAAAGGGTCATGGGCGACAATCAGGCGGTGCCCGGCGAAGGTGCTTTCGGCAAGGCCGTCCTCAGAGAGGGTGAGGTCGCGGAAGGTGTTAACCAGTTCGCCATAGCGGCGTGCAGGCACGGCCAGGATGAACTCGAGCGTGCGGCCGCCCTGGTCGGCCATGGCGGTCAGTTCGCCGATATTGCCGAGGCTCAGCAGGCCGCGATCTGCGATGAGGATGACACGCTGTATGGGGAAGCGCTCGAACACCGTCTGCAGCATGGCCTGCAGGGTCTTTGTTTCGGCCACATTGCCAGGATGGACGGTATGCATGAGCGGTAGGCCTTCGGCGGTCTGCGCGACGCCGAGCACGAACTGCCTGGCGATGCCGCCCGTCTCCTTGTTCATCCCGAAGGCGCGGAGGTCTTCGTCAACCCGGCCCTCGCCATGGATGCGCACGGTGGTCAGGTCATAGAAGACGACGGTGAGGTCGTGATCGACCAAGGGGCGGATCTGCCTGGCAAGTTCCATTTCGACCCGCCCGGAATGGTCCATCAGGGCATCCATAGCGCGCAGCAGGTGTTGATGGGTCACGGCCTCGGGCATGGCCGGCATTGCGACGGTCTCCAGCCAGCGCAGACATCCCATCTTGATGTCCGGGGCGCAGAGGCGATTGAACACCATGGCGCGTACGAGGGCCTCCACATCGATCTTGCGCTTGCCGGAACGCAGTCCGCGCCCCAGGGCGCGATCGAAGCCAAGATCCTTCCAGAGCCCGTGCAGGGCGAAGACATCGCCGAAGCTCCGCGCAGGCTCGTGGGCAATTTTGAGCTGATCAGGCTCACTGCGGCCAGCGGCGCGACTGAGGCCCCGGATAAGGGCATCAAGATGCCCATCCTTCATACCGTCGACACGGCCGAGATTGGCGATCACGCGCAGGCGCGGCTTTCCGGCATCATTCCGGTAGGATTCGACGATCTGCAAGTAGCGGCGACCGCCGCTCTCGGTGACGCGGGCAAACATGGAATGAGAAATACAGGCATAATCCCAACAATACAACGCCAAAGACAGAAGAGCGTGTAACTACAAGGCATCAGCAAAATCACCCACCTAACCCATTGAAATGGCTGCCACCAGGGCCCCAAAACAGCCCAAATCCAGAACGATTCTGTCGAACTTGGGGTCGCCCTTCCCGAAGACTGGTCTGCGCGTTTGGTCGTCCATCTGCTCGGGGTAAGCGGACCGTGGTATCTCTGCCTTGACCGGACGAACTGGAAGATCGGCAAGCGCGACGTCAACATCCTGATGCTGGCCATTGCGACGCGGCGGTTTCGGGTGCCACTGATGTGGACGGTGCTGGATAAGGCCGGCTGCAGTAATGCCGACGAGCGCAC
>JAAEUE010000083.1 GCA_024227565.1 Alphaproteobacteria bacterium | reverse complement strand
TAAGGCTGGCCTCCTGAAGTTCTTTGGCAAACATCAGGCGCTCCGCGATAGGGCAGCCTTCGAAGCCTACCTCAAGCCGCACCGTAAATCTGAATGGGTGGTTTACGCCAAGGCGCCGTTCGGCGGGCCAGAGGCGGTGCTCGCCTATCTCTCCCAATACACACACCGTGTCGCGATCTCGAACAGCCGCCTGATCAAGCTCGAGAATGGCTTCGTCACCTTCTCCTGCAAGGACTACCGCAAAGATGGCCCCGACCGATATGGCACCAAGAGCCTGCCCGTGGCCGAGTTCATCCGCCGTTTTCTGATGCATGTGCTGCCGAAGGGCTTTCACCGCATCCGCCACTATGGACTGCTGGCCAACGGCAACCGTGCCGCCAACATCGCATGGGCTCGGGAACTGCTTGGCGTGGACGCTCCCGCCATGGAGCCTGGGGACAATGCCGAAGACAAATCATCCGCAGACCCGGAAGACCCGAACACCCTTCCACAACCATGCCCCTGTTGCGGCGGCGCAATGATCGTGATCGAGGTATTCGAACCCGGATGCCAGCCCAAATGCCGGCCTGCCACAGAGGGCATCGATAGCTCATGAGAGAGGCGAAGGCGATGCCAAACCAAAAAGGACCAGATATTCGATGCGCCACCGCCGGCAACGGCACCGCTTCGTTCCAGCCTCACGAAAAGCCACCCGCCTCACCGGCAAAGGCCACGATCAAGGCTCAGACTGGCCAATCCATCCCCCGTCAGAGGTCCGGAACGCCGCCGCAGCGATCAATGCCGCACGTGAGATC
>JAAEUE010000082.1 GCA_024227565.1 Alphaproteobacteria bacterium | reverse complement strand
GCTACCGGATTTCGGGCAACACCTCGGGTATGACGGCAAGGCCCTCGACAGCCACAGCACGGGACAGGTCAATCGGAAAACCGGCACGACCTCCGATCCGGATGCTGACTGGGGCAAACACGAGACGGCGGGGATCGATGCGCGCACCGGCAAACAGTGGACGAAGATCAAGAGCTGGTTCGGCTACGGGCTGCACCTTATCGCCGACACCCGCTATGAGATCCCGGTGGCCGTCCATCTCACGCCGGCCTCCCATTCCGAGCAGGTGGAACTGCGGGCGATGATCCACGAGCTCATGACAGAGAGCCCGGCGCTGGCGGAGCGCTGCCGGGACTTCAGCGCCGACCGTGGACTGGACAGCGGCGAGACCAAAGCCCTGCTGTGGGACGACTACCGCATCCGCCCCCTGATCGATACCCGCGAATTATGGCGCGAAGAGCGTCAAGCGCCGGACTACGACCCGACCCAGCCCGTTACCCGCCCCCTGGATCCCGAGCGCGTCGACACCATCGTCCACACCGAGAAGGGCACCGTCCATTGCATCTGCCCTGCCACCGGCGAGCAACGCGACTTGGCCTTCCAGGGTTTCGAAGCCGAGCGCGATAGCCTCAAATACCGCTGCCCCGCGGCCGCTTACGGGTTGGACTGCGAAGGACAGGCCCAATGCCATAAAGCTGGCGACGTCAGCCCCGGCGAGTACGGACGCATCGTGCGCATCAAAATCACCGAGCAGGACCGGCGCATCTTCGTGCCCACCCCCCATTCCAGCCCCTCCTGGCAACGCGGGTACAACCGGCGCAGTGCCTTGGAGCGGATCAACAACCGCATCGACAACAGCTTCGGCTTCGAGCGCCACTTCATCCGGGGTCAGGCCAAAATGCAGACCCGCGTCGGACTGGCGTTGGCGGTGATGATGGCCATAGCCCTGGGGCACGTGAAGGCGGGTCGGATCGAGCAGATGCGCTCGCTGGTTCTGCCCATCCCTGCCACCGGCTGATACCTGCCCCCGCCCGAGAAGATGCGCCAGGTCCCGGCGGCCTGACGGGCAGTTATGCGCCACCTGCCTATTTTTGAGAATCATTCTCAACAATATAGGGAGAACAAGCTCTTAATTCCCTCTGCAACAGCCCTATCGGCCGCTATATCCAGACTATTCCCCTCGGGCATTGTCGCAGCTGGGCTGGGAAAAGTGTTACAGCGCAAGAGGCTCATAGTGATGAAGGCTTTCTAAAAGCTTTCAAAGTGTGTAAAACGAAATTGCTGTGCTCGGCACTTCAAATGCTCCGTAATGTCACGAAATAGTAGTCGAGATT
>JAAEUE010000081.1 GCA_024227565.1 Alphaproteobacteria bacterium | reverse complement strand
GCGAAGATGAACGGACTTGCGGCCCGTTCCCCTGACAACCGCGCCTCTGCGCCACCCCGCATGCCTGCGCCACCCCGCGCCCCTGCGCCACCCCGCGCCCCTGCGAAAGCAGGGGCCCATAGCTCTGTGCATGCGGCTGGCACCCAGGTGTGGATCCCTGCTTTCGCAGGGATGCGGGGAGGGCAGCAGGGATGCGGGGAGGGCAGCAGGGATGCGGGGAGGGCTGCAGGCATGCGGGGGGAAGCAACAGGCATGCGGGGGAAGCATCAGGGATGTGGGGAGGGGGCGGGACACGCGAAGCGGTTGGGATGTGACCCGGTGAAAAATGTACAGAATCACCAAAATCAGTCAATTGGTGGCACTTGAATTCCGGAAATCAGCTACTCATAACCAATTGAAAAATATCGTAAACAGAAATTATTCACTTATTGTGTGAATTTTTGCTTGACATTGTCACACTGATTAGCCTATAAAGGGATACGCAACAACATTTCGGCCCCAGACGGGGCCTCCTCCCCAAAAACGTGCCGTAATCCTCTTTCGTGCCTCACCAAAGCCCGCGGCCATTGTGCTGACAAATGACTGTGACACCCGAACTGGCCGCGCACCCGTTCACCTCGTTATTTTTGAAGGAGCTTTGCCAATGACAAACGACCTGACGTTTTACACCAATCCCATGTCGCGCGGACGCATCTGCCGATGGATGCTTGAAGAGGTGGGCTGTGACTACAGCACGCAAGTTCTGGACTATGGCACGACCATGAAGGCGCCGGACTATCTGGCCGTAAACCCCATGGGCAAGGTTCCCGCCATCCGCCATGGCGACACGGTGGTGACGGAAGGCGCCGCCATTTGCGCCTATCTGGCAGACGCCTTCCCGGATGCGGGCCTTGCCCCGCCGCTTGCCGCGCGCGGGGCCTATTACCGCTGGCTGTTCTTTGCCGCCGGGCCCTTGGAGGCGGCGGTGATCAACAAGGCCATGGGGTTTGAGGCGCCGGACGACAAGCGCCAGATGCTGGGCTATGGCACCTTTGATGAGGTGAGGGACACCCTGGCCCAAGCCGTATCGGGCGATGGCTATGTGGCGGGCGAACGGTTTTCGGCTGCGGATGTTTATGTGGGCTCTCACATTGGCTGGGGGTTGCAGTTCAAAACCATCGAGCCGTGCCCGGAGTTTGAGGCCTATTGGGCCAAGGTGAGCGACCGGGAGGCTTATCGGCGTGGCAACGAGATCGATGACGCGTTGATGCCGGCGCCGCCGGACTAGGGGTGATGAGTGCGGGCGATTGGCTTGGGAACCGCGGAAAAATCGCGAACCCACAGTGGCGAGTGCGACGCCCGTATTTCGGGCCACCGCGCATACGGGTCAGCCAAGACCCCAAGCGGACCATAGCCAGGTAGCGTGGACCAGTGTCAAAGCCGCCAAGGTGGCGGGGAGAATTTTCGGAAGGTGATCTATATCAAAAAAGGACTTGCAGATTTGTGGTATCGGGCGTTGAGCCGTGACCGGAGGAGCCAGTCATCGGCCCCCTTGAATCAAGCAATTATAGGGAACACGCAGAAACCACCTTGAAATCGGTGGTCCGTACCATCCAGGAGGTCGGATGAGCCACCGGACACGGCAGAGGAACCGATGCATACGATCTTGAAGTCGGCTGCTCTCGACGGCGTCACAATTGGCGAGGACACGCGCGGCGCGATTGACCAGGTACCAGGCAACACAAGGACATAACTACAATGGCGGACGCGACGGCCGAAACCCCGAAGCCCCAGAAACCCCCGAAGCCGAAAACCCTGAAGGGGCCGGTTCGGCGCAGGGTGAAGCGGTATGGCAAGCGGCTGACCCGCTGGGTCGCCGCCTATCAGGCGCGTCAGAGCCTGGTTCCTGACACGCCCTTTGTCGGCAACGAGCATTTCCCCTTTCTGAAGGAATTCGAGGACCGCTGGCAGGAGATCCAGACCGAGGCCCGCGAGGTGCTGAAGTTCCGCGAGCACATTCCAGGCTTCCAGGACGTATCGCCCGACCAGTACCGAATCTCCGTGGCGGACAACTGGAAGACTTTTTTCCTGTATGGTTTTGGCAATAGGGTCGAGACCAACTGCAAGCAGGCGCCGGTCACCGCCGAGATCATCGGCCGGGCTCCGGAGATCCACACCGCGTTTTTCTCGATCCTGGCGCCGGGTTTTCACATCCCGGCCCATACCGGCGTCACCAAGGGCATACTGCGCACCCATCTCGGCCTGATCATCCCCAAGGAACGTGAAAAGTGCCGCATCCGGGTGGGCGACCAGTTCATGAATTGGAAGGCCGGCAAGGTGTTCGTCATCGACGACTTCTACGATCACGAAGTCTGGAACGATTCTGACGAAGAGCGAGTGGTGCTGCTGCTCGACTTCAACCGGCCGATGCGGCTGGGCGGGCGTCTGGTGAACTGGCTGCTGCTCAAGGCGATCAAGCAGACCGCGTTCTATCAAGAGCCGAAGAAGAACATACGGGACTTCGAAGCCCGGTTCGAGGCCGCGGCCAGGCGGGCCAACGAGAATCTGGAGAAGCTGAGCGACTTGTGATGGTGCCCTGATTGCACGCCCTGATCGCCGCAGAATTCGATCGCCCCGCCGGCACCCATTGAGGAATTTCAAGCAAGGGTTATCTGCGGCGAGGTCTTGGGTGGAACCCCCGATGAGACCGAGCCGGGTCACACCGAGTTTCTGCTGCCAAAAATTGTCGCTGACGCCTCGGATTTTTCGCTAATTCGTAAGTTGAATTCGTGGCTGTCAAATTGACCGTGGCCGCGCCTAGCCAGAATGGGTGGGCGTTGAGAGTTCCTTTCATGCAGCCTTCAGACGTTTGAGTGGCGGTAGTTGCCGGCGGTTGTTGGGTGACCTCAGACCACCATGTGCTTTCCTGGAGAACCAAAATGATGATTGCCCTACCATCACCTGCACCGCTGCCGCCATCGTCCCCCCCCATCTCACAGAGCGAAAACTGGTTGGTAACGCCGCACCCGCCTATTTGCAGGCCCAAGATTACTGTATAAACTTCCCAAAAATGACACGGGCAGGACATCAAAGGGAGCGACCGCGTGGAGTATACGGGACCCACGGTCAGCAGTTTTTCTCTTGCAAAACAGGGGTTTGCCGGCGCGAAGGCCGAACACTGGAACCTCTCAGCAAAACAGCTTTATGACCAAGCACTAAGCCGCGGCGAAGGCGTTGCCACAAATAAAGGCGCCTTTGCGGCAACAACCGGTCTGCACACCGGGCGTTCTGCACAAGATAAGTTCATCGTTCGCGACGGCGAAACCGATGAAACCGTCTGGTGGGACAACAACAAATCCATGAACTCAGAGCAGTTCTCTGCGCTCAGGGAGGACTTTCTGGCCCACCTTGAGGGCCTCGAAGTGTTCGTGCACGACCTGCATGGCGGGGCAGACCCCAAGCACCGGATCAAGGCGCGGGTGATCACCGAATTTGCCTGGCATGGCCTGTTTATCCGCCATCTTTTGCGCCGGCCCGATCCCAGCGAGCTGCCGGACTTTGAACCTGAGCTCACCATCATCAATCTGCCAAGCTTCAAGGCGGACCCGGAGCGCCATGGCTCGCGCACCGAAACCGTGATTGCCGGCTCCCTGTCGGAAGGCCTGGTGCTGATCGGCAACACCGAATATGCCGGGGAGACCAAGAAATCGGTGTTTGGGGCGCTGAACTACGTTCTGCCGGCAAAGGGTGTGATGCCCATGCACTGTTCGGCCAATGTGGGGCCGGATGGGGATGCGGCGCTGTTTTTCGGCTTGTCGGGCACGGGCAAAACCACCTTGTCATCCGATGCCAACCGCACCCTGATTGGCGATGATGAGCATGGCTGGTCTGAGGACGGCATCTTCAACTTTGAAGGCGGCTGCTACGCCAAGACCATCCGGTTGTCGCAAGAGGCTGAACCGGAAATCTATGGCACCACCCAGCGCTGGGGTTCGGTGCTGGAGAACGTGGTGCTTGATCCTGAAACCCGGGTTCCTGACTTCGACGACGGTTCGCTCACCGAGAACGGCCGGGTGGCCTATCCTTTGGACTACATTCCGAACGCCAGCGAAACCGGCGTGGGGCCGCACCCCAAGAACGTCATCATGCTGACGGCGGACGCGTTCGGCATTCTGCCGCCCATTGCCCGGCTGACACCGAGCCAGGCGATGTATCATTTCCTTTCGGGCTACACCGCGAAGGTGGCCGGCACCGAGAAGGGGGTTGCGGGCACGCAAGCCACGTTCTCAACCTGCTTTGGCGCGCCGTTCATGCCGCGCCACCCAAGCGTTTACGGCAACCTTTTGCGTGACCTGATTGCACGCCATGGTGCCTCGTGCTGGCTGGTGAACACCGGCTGGACCGGCGGGGCCTATGGCACCGGCTCACGCATGCCGATTGCGGCCACCCGGGCCTTGCTCAACGCGGCCCTTGGCGGCCATCTGGATGATGTGGCCATGCGCAAGGATACGTTCTTCGGGTTTGAGGTGCCGGTTGCGGTTGAAGGGGTGAGCCCGGAGCTTCTGGTGCCGCGCAGCACCTGGGCCGATGGCGAGGCCTATGATGCGCAGGCGGCCAAGCTGGTTGCCATGTTCCAGGAGAATTTCCAGAAGTTTGAGGCGTATGTCGATCCTGACGTAAACGCCACCGCCCCTTCAGCGGCATAAACCTTTAGAGGGTCTACCATGAAAATCTGTATCTACGGCGCCGGTGCGATCGGCGGCTATATGGGCTTGATGCTGCAGGAAGGGGGTGCGGATGTTTCGCTGATCGCCCGCGGCGCCCACCTGGCGGCGATCAAGGAAAAGGGCCTCACGGTCAACTTCAAGGACGACCAGAAAACCGCCAAGATGCGGGCCACCGATGATCCCAAGGAACTGGGCCCGCAGGATTATGTGATCGTGGCGCTTAAATCCCACCAGGCCTGGGAAGTGGCAGACCAGATGGTGCCGCTGTTTGATGAGAACACCGCCGTGGTGACCGCCCAGAACGGTGTGCCCTGGTGGTATTTCTATGGCTTTGAGGGCCAATACGCCAACTTGCGCGTTGAAAGCGTGGACCCGGGCGACCGGCAATGGCAGACCATCGGCCCGGAACGGGTGATCGGCGCCACGGTGTATCCGGCGGCCGAGATCACTGAGCCCGGCGTGATCAAGCACATTTACGGCGACCGGTTCGGCATTGGTGAGCCCGACCGTTCAGAAACCGAGCGCACGCAAAAGCTGGCCGAGATCATGGAGGCCGGCGGCCTCAGCCCGCGGATCTATCCTGAGATCCGCAACGACATCTGGCTGAAGCTTTGGGGCAACCTGTGCTTCAACCCGATCTCCACCCTGACCAGGGGCACGCTTGATGTGGTGGCCACCGATCCGGGCACCCGCGCCTTGGCGCGCGCCATGATGGTTGAGGCCGAGCAGATCGGCCGGCGCATCGGCGTGCATTTCCGGGTTGACGTGGAACGCCGGATCAATGGCGCAGCGGGTGTGGGCGCGCACCGCACCTCCATGCTGCAGGATTTTGAAAAGGGCAGGGCGCTCGAGATCGATGCGTTGCTGACGGCGGTTCAGGAAATGGGCCGGCTGGTGGATGTGGAGAGCCCCAACATCGATGCGGTGCTGGGCCTGGTGCAGCAGCTTGGCCGGGTGCATGGGGTGTATCCCACCTATCCGGAAGCTGACCCGGCGGCCGATCCTGAAGAGGCGGCGGTGGACTGAGCCTCGACCAGCAGGCGCGGCGCCGCTTTGGCGTCTTGCGCCGGATTTTCCGTGTGGCCCAGATGGCCGGAGACGATCTTCACCAGACCAACACGCAGGAACAGCAAAATGACCCGTCCGCCCCTTCCGCCCTTTACCGAAGAAACTGCAACCCAGAAAGTTCGCGCCGCAGAGGATGGCTGGAATTCGCGAGATCCGGCAAAAGTCGCGCTGGCCTATACGGCAGACAGCCAGTGGCGCAACCGCTCCGAATTTCTCACCGGCCGCGACGCGATCGAGCGCTTCCTCACGGTTAAATGGGAAAAGGAACGCGCCTATCGCCTGATCAAGGAACTTTGGACCTTCAGGGGCAACCGGATTGCCGTGCGGTTCGCCTACGAATGGCACGATGCGGACGGCAATTGGTTCCGCTCTTACGGAAACGAAAACTGGGAATTCGCAGCTGACGGGCTGATGCAGCGCCGGATTGCGAGCATCAATGACCTGGCCATCAGCGAGGCGGAGCGCAAGTTCCATTGGCCACAGGGCCGCCGGCCGGACGACCATCCCGGGCTCACCGACCTTGCGTTGTGACCGGGCAAAGCAGAAGCCTGGGGAAAGTTGAATTTTATTGTCATCCCCCTGACGCGCGAATCCTTATAACGCAGCCCCAGAATACACTTGCGTAGTGCGAGCAAGATGCTCGAACTTGTCATATCTGGAGCTTCGCCCGCATGGCCGAAATCGCCCCTTTTTCAAGTCCCGGCAAATTCTACAAGGGCAACCTGCACACCCACTCCAACGTGTCGGACGGGGCATTGCCGCTTGATCAGGTGGTGGCCGCCTACCGGGACCGCGGCTACGATTTCCTGCAGATGTCGGAACACTTTGTGCAGAACTACGATTATCCCGTTGCAGACACGCGGCCCTTTCGGGGCAACGCCTTCACCACGATCTTGGGCGCCGAGCTGCACGCGCCGGAAACCTCCACGGGCGAGCTTTGGCACATTCTTGCCGCCGGCCTGCCGCTGGATTTTGCCCCAACCGAAGACGGCGAAAGCGGCCCGGCCCTGGCCCAGCGCGCTGCCGATGCCGGGGCATTTATCGCCATTGCCCATCCGTCCTGGTCGCAGCTCACCCCGGAGGATGGCCATGCGGTGGGTTGCGCCGATGCGGTTGAGATCTACAACCACGGCTGCTTCACCGGCAACGACCGGGGCGATGGTTGGTATCTGATGGATCAAATGCTGCGCCAAGGAAAACGGTTGACGGCAATCGCCACGGACGACGCGCATTTCCACGATGATGACGCCTTCGGCGGCTGGGTGCATGTGAAGGCAGAGAGCCTGGAGCCGGAAGCCCTGCTCGCGGGCCTGAAGGCCGGGCAGTTCTATTCCAGCCAGGGGCCGCAGATTCATGAACTCACGGTCACCAAAGATGAGGTCTCGATCGTGTGCTCGCCGGTGGACACCATCACCGTTTTGTGCGGCAATTCCAGAGCGGCAACCCGGCAGGGCAAATCGATCACCGAGGCGACGTTGAACATCAGCTCCCTGAACAAGTTCTGGACCGGCCGGGACCGGACCGTGCCGAAAGTTTCAGATCCGGTGCCCTGGATCAGAATTGCATTGATTGACCACGGCTGGCGCCGCGCCTGGACCAATCCGATCTGGCTGGATGAGCTTTAGGGGTTACCTCCAAACCCACATCCCTGTCCTCTTCCCGCATCCCTCTCCTCTTCCCGCATCCCTCTCCTCTTCCCGCATCCCTCTCCTCTTCCCGCATCCCTGCGAAAGCAGGGATCCATGCAAACCAACCGCGCGCGCGGAGCTATGGGCCCCTGCTTTCGCAGGGGCGCGGGAGAAGAAGCAGGGGCGCGGGAGTGAACACAAGAACCGGCCCCTGATACCGATTGCCTCAGCCGGTCATTCCCTCGTACAACTGAGGCCGTGTGATGAGGGAGTTGGCCAAACAATGACGGGCGAATTGAATGCGTTGGGTGCAGCTGAGATCGCGCGGCGGATTGGGAGCAAACAAACCACCGCCGTTGAGGTGATGTCGGCCTGTCTGGCGCGTGTAAAGGCGCGCGAGGAGACCGTGGGGGCGTTCATTCACCTGGACGAAGACAAGGCCCTGGCCGCTGCCGAGGCAGCCGACAAGGCGCCGGCTGGCGGACTGCTCCACGGGGTGCCGTTCGCCATCAAGGACATCATCGACACTGCCGATTTTCCCACCGGATGGGGCAGCCCCATCTACCACGGCTATCAGCCGCCCAGAAACGCCTCCTGCGTGGAGCTTCTCATGCGCCAGGGCGCCATTCCCGTGGGCAAGACCGTAAGCACCGAGTTTGCGTACTTTCAGCCGGGCAAAACCGCTAATCCGCATAACCCGGGCCATACGCCGGGCGGCTCCTCAAGCGGCTCAGCGGCCGCTGTGGCCGATGGCATGGTGCCGCTTGCGTTCGGCTCGCAAACCGCAGGCTCGATGATCAGGCCGGCCGCCTTCTGTGGTGTGCTGGGATATAAGGCGAGCCACGGCGGCTTTGATCTGCAGGGCGTTATGGGGCTGTCGGCGAGCCTTGACACCCTGGGGCTGATGGCGCGCGAAGTGGAAGATCTGGTGCTGGCCCGCGCGGCCATGTGTGGGGCTGGCCCGGCGGTTCATCCCGCCTTTGCAAACAGTGCGCCCCGGATTGGCCTGGTGCGCGGTCCAGACTGGTCTAATGGCTCTGCGGAAATGCGCGATGTTTGCGAGCGGGCCATGGCGCGGCTCGCCGAACAGGGTGCGGAAACGTCAGAAATTGGGGATTTATCAATATTTTCAAATTTAGAGAAATCTCAAAAGGTTGTCATGGCGTTCGAAACGGCCCGGGCGCGGATCTTTGAATTCGAACATTACCGGGGGCAATTGAGCCACCATTTCATCGCCCTCATGGAAGACGGATTGGCGCTCTCCCGGCGGGCCTATGAAGAGGCTCTCGGGGTGCGCGATCAGGCACAGCAGGGGCTTAGCGCCCTGTTCCAGGAGGCCGATGTGCTGTTGACCCCGTCAGCGCCCGGTGAGGCGCCGGAGGGTTTGTCAGCCACGGGCGATCCGCTTTACAACCGGCCCTGGACCTTGCTTCAGGTGCCTTGTGTGTCTGTGCCCTTTGGGGCAGGTCCGCGGGGGTTGCCTTTGTCTGTGCAGCTCATTGGCCAGATGGGCGATGATGACCGGCTGCTGGCGGCGGCAGATTGGGTTCATCAGTGCTTGCGGGGAGAATGAGGCGTGGAGATCATGGAGCAAGGTGCATTCATCAGAAACACCTGGTATGTGGCGGGCTGGAGCAAGGATTTTGTGCAAGCCCTCGCGCCGGTCAGAATTCTGGGCGAAGATATCGTCATCTACCGCACGGGCGATGGCACGCCGGTTGCGCTGGAAGATGCCTGCCCGCACCGCAAGCTTCCCCTGTCGAAGGGCAATTTGCTCGGTGACCGGGTGGAGTGCGGTTATCATGGTCTGACCTTCGATGGCTCGGGCGCTTGCGTGCGGGCGCCAACTCAAGAAGGGATGATCCCGAAAAACGCCCGGGTTCAAAGCTACCGGGTGGTTGACCGGTATGATCTGTTGTGGATCTGGATGGGCGATCAGGCCAAGGCCGATCCAACCGAGATTTACACCATCGAGAACTTCGACACTCCAGATTGGGGCAAGACCCCCGGCGGGGCGATGGACATTGCCTGCCATTACCTTTGGATTATCGACAACCTTCTGGACCCTTCTCACGTGGCTTGGGTGCACCTATCGTCCTTTGCCGGCGCGGGCACCGATGATGGGAAACTTGAGGTTGATATGCTGGGGGATGGCGTGCTGGTCTATCGCTGGATCTATGACTGCGCCCCGCCGCCCTACTATGCCGACCTGGTGAATTTTGCCGGCAATGCAGACCGCCTGCAGCACTATGAATGCCGGCTGCCATCGATCGCCATCAACAAGTCGCTATACACGCCGGCGGGCACGGGCGGTCCTGACAAGCCTTTGGTGGACAACGCTTATATAAACATATCCTACAATTTCATGACCCCGGTGGATGAGAACAACAGCCGTTATTATTGGTTCCAGCACCGCAACACGGATCCAGGCAATCAGGAAATTTCCGAGAAGATGTTTGCCGGCGCCAAAATGGCGTTTGAGGAAGACAGAGAGGTTCTCACCTATGTGCATGCAGGCATGGCGAACCGCAAAACGCCGGCCATCAACTTAGGGCTTGATGCGGGCGCGGCGCGCTTCCGCAAGTTGGTGCACCGGCAGATCGAGGCTGAAGGCGCGGCAAAGTGAGCGCCCCCGGTGGTTGGACCCGGAGGCGCTCGGAGGGGGTACTGCGGTCTAATTGGTTAAGTTGCCAAAATGCCAACTTATGCCGCCGCGTACCACGTGGGTGTCGAAATCGGTGTTCGAGGACAGCGCCGGATAAGAATACCGTTCCCGGTCATAATAGCTGTAGAGATATTCCAGCCTTGCGCTGACCTGCGGGCTGAAGGCCCAATCCATGCCCGCGCCGGCAACCACACCAAGATGGGTGTTTGACGGATTGCCGACCCCTGGAATGCGTTGCTCGGCTCCGGCAATGCCGAGGCCAACCGTCAGGTAGGGCAGGAAGTTGCCATAGGCATAGCCAGCGCGGAATCGCACCGACCCGAGCACATTGGGCTCAAAACTGTTCACAGGTCCGGCGTTTCCCTTAAGGTCACCGAAGGAAATGTCGGCTTCCGCGCCAAGCACGAAGTTATCGACCTGATAGTTGTAGCCGCCGTAGCCGCCGCCCAGGAAACCGGTGAGATCTGCGTTCAGATTGCCGCCTGGCAGCGGTATGTTCGCATTGCCTTCAACCGCGCCGCCGCCATGGCCGCCCAGATAGAAACCGGTCCAGTTAAAGATGTCGGGATCCGGCGGCAGTTCCTGCGGCAGATCGGCCGCAGGGGCCGCCGTTGCCGCAAAACACACAATTGCAGCCAGGGCTGCGGATCGTTTCAAGAGTTTGAAGTTGAGGCTCATGGTTTTGCATTTCCCGTGTTAATCACTGCACAAACAAGCAACCACGCCCACCCAGCCGTTCAGTTCGTCTTTTGAGAGATCTTGTTGCAGAGAAAAGTGCGCGAACAGGGCGACAATAGGGCCCCTTTGAGGCCTGCTCGGGATGATTGAGGGCGCTGTGTGGATTTTCAGTATGCGTGGTAAAAAAGCAACTATTTAGTGGCGATAAACTCTAACTGTGCTGCCTTGGGGCGTGACGCTGCAGCGTAATCGGTCCACGAACAGCGGGCAGCTATCCACAACGGTGTCTTTACTGCCAGGAATTATATTTGCATTTGGTGAACGTACGTGACATGCTGCCACCCGGCGACATTGTCGGCATGCGGACGGATTGGGCAGATGGGGCAACCACGTTGTCCAGGGGGCTCTAGGAATTTTCGCCTTCGTATTCTAGTATGCCGGCGCGTTGACCGGAAAAAATGAAAGCGGCAGCTGGTCTTCGGGGATCTAAGCGTGGGAACTACAAACTGAACTGAACTGAGCGGATCCGCGCTTATGTCACTCAAGGGACTGGCCCGTAGAGGGAGAAAACTCCATGGGAAGTAATCTTGACGCACTAACAACAGTTTTTACCGAGTTCTATTACTGGGTCACTGTTGTGTTTATGTTTTTGATTCACGTAGGCTTTTGCCTATATGAGGTCGGCGCGAGCCGCCGGCGCAACCACCTCCACACCCTGATGAAGAACACTATGCTGATCCCGTTGGTCACCGTAACGTTCTACTTCTTTGGCTGGTGGATTTACTGGGCGTTCCCCAATGGTCCGGGGATCCTCGGCGGCATTGAAGACGCAGCCGCCGCCAACACTCCGTGGTCGCAGACCATGGGCACGCACCTTGGCGACCGAATCACTGGTGTGTTCTGGGCAGCCTTCCTGCTGTTCTCCTGGACCGCAGCCTCGATCGTCTCGGGCTCTGTGATTGAGCGCATTCGTTCCGGCGCATTCTGGATCCACGCCGTGCTGATTGGCTCGGTGTTCTGGATCATCGATGCGGCCTGGGGCTGGCATGCGGGCGGTTGGATGGTCAAACTGCTTGGCTATCACGATGCCTACGCATCCGGCGTGATCCACGCCATCGCGGGCGGTTATGCGCTTGGTATTCTTGTGGTGCTGGGACCACGGCTCGGCAAGTTCCGTGAAGACGGCACGCCGCGCGATATCCCGCCGCACAATCCCTGGATGGTGACTTTGGGTCTGTTCATGATCTACACCGGCTTCTGGGGCTTTTATGCGGCCTGCAACGTGCCGGCCATCTCGCCGGAAGCCATTGGCGGGCAGATCACGGGTGAAACCTGGACAGCCACGAACATCTATCTGGCGCCGACCTCGCTCAGTGCGATCACGTTCAACTTCCTGATGTCGCTCTCGGGCGGTTTGATGGTGGCCTACATCGTGTCGAAGGGCGATCCGTTCTGGACCTACTCAGGCGGGCTTGCGGGCATTATCACCGCCTCGGCCGGCAACGATCTGTATCATCCGATCCAAGCCATGCTGATTGCCGGTGTGGGCACCTGGTGCGCCTACAAGCTGCACTATTGGGTGGAACGCAAGTTCAAGATCGACGATGCAGTCGGTGCCGTTGCGGTGCACGGGTATGCAGGCTTTATCGGTTTGATCATTGCAGGCTTCGTACTTTGGGGGCAGCCGTCCTCGCCGTACGAGGGCTACGCCACGATCAGCCCGTGGGGTCAGCTCATCGGTGCTTGCATCATGTTCGGCTTGCTCGGCTTCCTGCCGGCCTACATCGTGTCGAAGATCATGAGTGGTATGGGCATGTTGCGCATTCCGCGCAAGGTTGAGCTGGAAGGCTTGGACTTCGATGAAAACAGCACCTACCAGGCTGCGGTCGATGAAGTTCGTGCCGCTGAAAAGGCCCTGGTGGCTTAATATAAGGGATAAGGAGACCACACATGTCTACAAATGGAATGACAAGTTGGGCCGTTGATCTGAAAGACATCGGCGCGATCTATCCCTTCCAAGGCGCTGAAGTGCTGATGGTGCTCGTCGGCCTTGCCTTCTGGATCGGCTGGCACGTTATCCAGCTGCGCCAGGAGAACGAGGAGGTGGCCCGCGAAATGAAGGCGGACGCCGAGGGCGATGAAGCCAGGGATGCGATAGACAGGTATTAGCCTGTCCGTCGTATCCGCTAACATAACAAGATTGGGAACCGGCCGGCATTTGCTGGCCGGTTTTCTTTTGTCAGCGCTTGGGCGGTTGCGGGTTGTTGGCCGGATTGGTGTCGTGCACGTTCAAGGCGGCGATGACCGGCCCGCCCACCAAAGGCTCGATATCTGCCAGCAGAGCATCCGCAACGGTTTTCTCGTAGACTTCCTCACCGCCGGCATAGAGCGTGAACGATTTGATGTATTTGGCTTCCTTGACCGGATCCTCAATCGTCGCCTTGGTCCAGGCATAAAGCGGATAGTCGTCCACATTGTTGGCTTCAGCTTCCGCCACGTATCCGGCGAAGGCATCGTGCTGGCAATTGAGCGCCGCGTTGTGGCGCTTCAGGATGGCGGGCAGGGGGCCGAGCGCTTCGCTCTCGGGCGTGCTCCTGGCGATTTCCGCCATCTGGGGCTTGAGGGTTACGCGAAGTTGAAATTTCCACTCTTGGCTCATCTAAAAACGTGCCTCACTCTTTGTTGGCCTTACTACAAATGTAACATGGGTGAGGTCTCTTGAAGATCAAGTGCTCACGCGGAACCTGAATTCTCAACGAAGAGATATCCCGCCTTTGCAGATGTCCTCGCCCATAATTGCGCTGATCGCTCCAAAAGTTCGAGAAACGCCGGGATGTTCGAGCGCTCATCGGCGATCAACAGCGCGCCTCCCGGTAGAGTGCATCATAGTCGGTGGCCATGGAGCGCTGCTATCAGAGTAGTGCCCGGTTGGCTAACTCATTGCTGCACCAGGCAGGCAGCCGGGTATGCCTCGATGCTCAGGCTTCTGCACCGTGCACATGATCCGCGATCAGTTCAGCCACCGATGGGCCTGGTCCAACCAGTTCCAGTACGTTGCGGTCAGGGTCACGAATGAAGATTGTTTTGGTGCCGCGGAACTCGCGGCGGCCAGTGATGGCGATATCGTGCGCCGTGACAAACGCCTCGGTGTCTTCGGCCGAGTTCATTTTCATGGCGAAATGAGTGATGCCCGGATATTTCTCCGGCTCGTCCATCAAGATGTTTTCGCCGTGTTTGGCAGAGGCTGGACCAAGCAGGTTTATGTTGATGCCGCTCGGGTGCAGCATCACCAAAGGATGGCCGTTTTCAAAGCCGCCGTCGGCGATCAGTTTGAAGCCGAGCAATTCGTAGAAGGCAACCGAGCGATCTTTGTCGCCAATACGGATTCCTACATGATCAATTTTGTCGATGTCCAACATGGTGGTGCGGGCCTTTCAGGTTAAAGCATTTTTGAGAGCACGTCGTTTTCAGGCTTGTCGAGAAAACGATGTTTCAAGGCGCCGGCTGCATGGGCCGCGATCACGGCGATCATGGCGTAGCCGACATACTTGTGGATGGTGATGAAGACCTTAGTGGTGTCGTAGTTCTTTTCCACCGGCAACAGTGGCAGGTCCAGGCCGAAGAACCAGATGGCGTTCAGCGGCGGAACGCCTGGAAACTCCGGAACCGCGGAGCTGGCGATGTAGCCCAAGAGCGGCATCCCCAACATGGCTGCGTAGAGCAAAATTTGCGCAACCTTGGCGGCACGGCGCTCGTACCAAGCGATGCCCTGCGGGACCGCCGGCGCGCTGGCGTTTAGGCGAACGGCAAGGCGTACGATCACCAGAGCGAAGGCCAGTACACCAAATGCGCGATGCCATTCATACAGCAGGAACTTGCTCGGGTCTTCCAAGGGCAGCTCATGGATGTAGAGCCCAAAGGCCAGCATTCCGATCAGGAGGAAGGCCATGCTCCAATGCAGAACGCGCATGGGGGCGGGAAATTTGTCATGGCTTTGAGAATGTGCCATCGCGGTTACACTTCCTCGGCCCGTTTCTGAGCCGTTTGCTTGGAGTGACGAAGACGATAGATTTATGTTGTTTTCAAATGAATGATAATAGTCCATAGTAGAACATATTGTTTCCACACAGGGCCTAATATGACATGCTTGATGGAGTGGGCACATTTGTCTGTGTCATAGATGCCGGAAGTTTCTCGGCGGCTGCCGAGCGACTTGGCCGATCTAAATCCTTCGTCAGCAAACAGGTCAGTGAGCTCGAGGACCGCTTGGGTGCGCGGTTGTTAAACCGGACCACCCGATCGCTTTCGCTCACCGATGTGGGGCGGATATATTATGAGCGCTGCCAGCGGATTGTGTCCGACGCCGATGAGGCCGTACGGGAGATAACTGAGAGCAACGCCAGGCCGCGCGGGCTGCTGCGCTTTAGCGCGCCGGTGAGCTTCGGCCTTGGCTATCTGGCGGACGTGCTTCCGGAGTTTCTGGAGCGTAACCCGGACCTGACATTGGATATCGAACTTAACGACAGTCTGGTGGACATTGTCGCCGGCCATTTCGACCTCGCTTTGCGGATCGGGCGTTTGAGCGATTCAAGCCTCATTGCACGCCAGATCGCCACGGCGCAAGGACGCACTGTTGCCGCGCCCGACTATTGGGACGCGCATGGCCGGCCAGAGCACCCTCACCAATTGCGTGGCCACCGCTGTATTACCTATTCGCACATGCGCAACCCGGCGCGCTGGGATTATCTGGGCACTGACACCAAGCCAATTTCGGTGAATATAGATGTGGCAGTGCAATGCAACAGCGGAGAGTTGGAAACCGCACTGGCTGTGAAGGGGCTTGGCGTGACCCGGGTTCCTGAATTCGCGTGTGCCAGAGAACTGGCTGCCGGCACCTTGGAGCCTGTGCTTGAGGAGTATGGCGGCGCGCTCATTGGCGTTTATGCGGTGTATCCTCATCGCCGGCACTTGTCGCCGAAGGTCCGGGCATTTGTGGATTTTCTCGTCGAGAAGTTTGGCGGGCTCGAAGACTGGTGAACGCTAGTCTAGAGGCCAGGTCGGGCGCTTCAGGTTCTTGTAGGGCAGTTCGGACAGGCGCATGGAGGCGATGCCGCCAGCGTCCACCAGCAAAACATCGCGGGCAAGCGGGCCATAGGCGGCGCGGAAGTGGTTGCGGCTCTTCAACGCGAGGGTGGTCTTTTCTGACGGCTCGATCCCCATTGATCTGAACACCTGCAGATCCATGACCGCGGTGGGCACCGAGGATAAGATGACCTCAATGCCGCCCACCTGGATTACCGCGCTTGGGCCCATGGAGAAATGAACCCCCTGCCACATGGGGCCTTCACATACGAAATCTCCATCGCTGAGCAGTGTGATGAGCCCTTCGATCGCCAGGGGCGGGGTCAGGTCGGGTGCTCCTCTGCCGCCGATATCGATCTTCACGCGGGCGCCTTCGCCGGCTGGGATGATCTTTTGAACTGTGATCGGGTCTGAAATGGTGGCGAAGGCGGCATTCTGCAGATCCGCCTCAATCATGTGGCGCAACAGGTTGGGCGAATCCCCATGGGCCCCGCCGGCCGGATTGTCGGCAAAGTCCGCCATGATGAAGGGCCGGTCTCCGGGGCCGCCTTCGTGCGCCCTCTCCATTGCGGCTTCCGGCCTGGCAAAGTCCAACTGGGTCTCGGCGCGGCTCTGCCACAGCGCGTCCACGAGCTCTTCTGCATAGGCGTCACACACTTGTCGGTCTGTGCCGGTGACGGCGACGGACGGTCCCTGATGGTCCACATCAGCCCAGGGAAATCCGATCTGGAGGCTGACGCACGAAACGGAGGGATCTTGCTCGATCTCCTCGGCGCGGGCGAGCAGCCGGTTCATCGGCCCGGGCGGGTCGGTGCGACCATGGTCGGCGGCGTCCATCATGGCTTTTCGGGCGAAGCTGAGATGAGGTTTTTGCCTTGTCTTGAGTGCAGTGTCGACGATATCGGCCAAGTGTTGAGCCCGGTCGAACTGATCGATGTGCGGATAGGTTCGGTAGGCCATCAGAATGTCGGCGCTTTGGACCATCAGCTCAGAGACATTGGCGTGCATATCAAGGGTGGCGGCAATCATCGTCTCGGGTCCGGCAAGTTTGCGCACGAGTGCCAGAAGTTCGCCGTCTGCATCATCGCTGGATTGTGTCACCATGGCGCCATGCAGCACCAGGATGATCGCATCGAACTTCTTTCCAGCTTGCAGCGGTGTTGTGATCTTGTCTTTGACCTCCCGCCAGGTGTCTGCCGCCATGGGGCCGGATGGGCTGGCCGAAGCGGCAAAGGGATGGGTGATTTTCCAGCCGCGTAATTTTCCAGCTTCCAGAACGCCCCACACCTCTGTGTTGGTGGCCTCCAGGTTTTCGGCTATGTCCTCAGCCTCAAGCCAATAGCGGCCGGCAAAGTCAGCCTTGGTCGTCGCAATCTTGTTGAAGGTATTGCTCTCATGCATGATCTCGGCGAGCAGGATGCGGCGGGTCATGGGGATGTGCCCTTTTTGCATGCGGCCAGAAAAGCGGGAAGATCATCCCAGGCGATCTTCGTGTGGGGGGCGTTTGAACCGGCGAAATCATCAAAGCCCCGTTCCAGGGACCTTCCGCCCAGGCGCTCATAAAAGCGTATCGCCCCTTGGTTTTGATCGAAGGCCCAAAGGCAAAGGTTGCGCGCACCCTGTGCGATCAGGCGCTGCAATGCGCCAGCCAGCAGTTGCCGTCCTAGGCCCCCGCCGCGATGGCCGGGGCGCACATGCAAATTGTCGAGATAGGCATCAAAACCCGGCTCCTTGCGCCAATAGACCGAGATGAAGCCGCGCAGACCCTGCTCATCCTCGGCAAGGAGCACCAGATCTTTGGGGCCAAGGCCGCTCAGGGTCTCGTTCCAGTGGGCGCCGCGCTCGGTTTCAGCCTCTCCGTCCAGGTAGGAATCTGGCAGAACTCCGCGGTAGGAGGACTGCCAGCTTGCCACATGCAGAGTGGTGATGGCGCCCGCATCTTGCTCTGTGGCTGCGCGCATCACGATTTCATCGTTCATAACGTGACCTTGGCCTTTCAAACTTCGGGCCTAAAACCCATATGACGGAAGACGCGGGGCGGCAAGCGGCGTATAAGACTGCCGCACACAAAACAGAATCGACGAGCAATGAACGCAAAGCCTGAAACGGCTTATAACTCTGATGCCGATGGGCAATGGAAAACCCTGACGGGTTTGTTCCCCTATCTGTGGCCAGCAGATCGGGCAGACTTGCGCATGCGCGTTGCCATTGCGCTTGTGGCGTTGGTGATTTCCAAAGTGGTGACCGTGCTCACCCCATTTGCGTTCAAAAACGCTGTCGATGCGCTCACTGCCGACGGTGCCTCCACGGCCACAGCCCTGGTGGCTGCCCCCACTGCCCTGATTGTCGCCTACGGCTTTGGCCGGGTGATGATGGTGGTGACCCAACAGATCCGCGATGGACTGTTTGCCAAAGTGGGGCAAAACGCGGTGCGGCATCTGGCGGTGCGCACGTTCCAGCATCTGCACGCATTGTCCCTGAGGTTCCACCTGGAGCGCCGCACCGGCGGCTTGGCCCGGGTCATCGACCGCGGCACCAAAGGGATTGAGACGATCCTGCGCTATGCGCTGTTCAACACGTTTCCGACGGTTCTGGAACTCGGATTTGTCTGCGGCATTCTTTATTACAATTTCGGGGTATGGTTCGCGCTGGTCACTGCCGTCACGGTGCTGATCTACATCTGGTTCACCTACCAGGCGACCGAATGGCGGATCGGCATCCGGCGCGCCATGAACGACGCGGACACGGACGCCAACACCAAGAACATCGATTCGCTTCTCAACTTTGAGACCGTCAAATATTTCGGCAACGAAGATCACGAGTACAAACGCTTCGATGCGTCCATTGCCAAGTACGAGGAGGCGGCCACCAAGACCTACACCTCCCTGGCGGTTCTGAACTCTGGCCAGGCGATTATTTTTTCCATCGGCATGACCATCGTCATGGTGATGTCCGGCATCGGCACGGCCAACGGAACGTTAAGCGTCGGTGACTTCGTGCTCGCCAACTCCCTGCTGATCCAGCTCTATTTGCCGCTCAACTTCATGGGCACCGTTTACCGGGACATCAAACAGGGGCTGATCGACATTGAGGCCATGTTCAATCTGCTGAACGTCACCCCCGAGATCAGCGACAGGCCGGGCGCCAAGACGCTTGATGTCAGCGACGGGATGATCGAGTTCGACGCAGTGTCGTTCCACTATGATGCCGAACGGCCCATCCTGAAGGGCGTCAGTTTCAAAGTGCCCGCCGGCAACACCATCGCCATTGTGGGGCCGTCAGGTGCGGGTAAATCAACCGTCTCGCGTCTGCTCTACAGGTTCTATGACGTGAGCGGCGGCGCGGTGCGGATCGATGGGCAGAACATTTCCGATGTGACGCAAAAATCATTGCGTGCAGCCATCGGCATGGTGCCGCAAGACACGGTGCTGTTTAACGACACAATCCGTTACAACATTCGCTATGGCCGGCCGGATGCGAGCGACGCGGAAGTTGAAGAGGCGGCGCGCCTGGCGCAGATCCATGATTTCATCCAGACCCTGCCATCGGGCTATGAGGCCATGGTGGGCGAGCGCGGTCTGAAGCTCTCGGGCGGTGAGAAGCAACGTGTGGCAATTGCCCGGACCATCCTGAAAGGGCCGCCCATTCTTCTGCTGGATGAGGCCACCTCAGCGCTGGACACTTATACTGAACAAGAAATCCAAACCGCGCTCGCCGGGGTTTCCAAGGACCGGACCACATTGGTCATCGCGCACCGCTTGTCGACAATTGTGGATGCAGACGAAATTATCGTGTTGGAAGGCGGCCGCATTGCCGAGCGCGGGGCGCACGGAGAACTGCTGCGCCTGAACGGGGTTTATGCTGACCTCTGGAACCGGCAGCTGGAAGCAGAAGATGCCCGCAAACGCCTTGCTGAGGCAGAAGCGGAGCGGGGGCGGACGGCCGAGGTTGAGGCGGCGGAAAAGTCTGGCGCGGGCATTGCGGCGTCATGAGCTATCGGGTTTTATGCTCCTGGACGGAATGCGCGGCCAAAACGGGTTCAGTAATTAGTCTGGGTGCACCATAGTGCTTGATTCAATCCTCTCCATATTTGTCCCCCTTCACAAGGAAGGGCACAAGTTTCTGGCCTTGTTTGCCGGGGTGACCTTGCTGGCATTCTTCTTTCTGCCGGATGTCTTCGGCTGGGCGGGTGTGATCCTGACCATCTGGTGCGCCTACTTCTTCCGCGATCCCGACCGGGTGACGCCCATGCGCGATGGTTTGATCGTCTCTCCGGCTGATGGCCGGGTGTGCGCCATTGACGATGTGGTGCCGCCTGCTGAGTTGGAGCTGGATGACGTTCCGGTAACGCGCATCGGGGTGTTCATGAATGTGTTCGATGTGCACGTGAACCGCGCGCCGCATGCGGGCCGGATCACCAACATCACATACGTTCCGGGCAAGTTCTTCAATGCGGAGCTGGACAAGGCGAGCAAGCATAATGAACGCCAGGGGTTCACATTTGAACTGATTGACGGGGCCAAGATTGGCATTGTTCAAATCGCCGGGCTGGTGGCCCGCCGGATCGTCAGGTTTGTGGACGAAGGCGACAATGTGGGCGCTGGCGAGCGGGTTGGGCTGATCCGTTTCGGCAGCCGGGTTGATGTTTATCTGCCGCCGGGCAAATCCGCCCAGGTTTGCATTGGCCAGCTTGCGCTTGCCGGTGAAACGGTTTTGGCCGACCTCCACTCAGATGAGCCCGAGCGGGAAGCGCGGCAAGCATGAACAGCCAATCGCCCCTAGATCCCGACCAGCACAGCAGCCCGAGCCGGCGCGGCTTCAAGGTTGTGCCAATGCGGCTCCTGCTGCCCAACATCGTCACCTTGCTGGCTTTGTGTGCAGGGATCACTTCCATTCGCATGGGTGTGGCCGGCCGTTATGAACTGGCTGTCAGCCTGATTGTTCTTGCGGCGGTGTTCGACGCATTGGATGGGCGCATCGCCCGGTTCTTGAAGGGGACGTCTCGCTTTGGGGCCGAACTGGATTCGCTGGCCGACTTTGTGAACTTCGGCGTTGCGCCGGCCATGCTGGTGTTTGTCTGGTCGCTCGATACTTTGAAGAATCTCGGCTGGATCGTGGCGCTTGCCTTTGCGCTGTGCTGTGCGCTGCGGCTGGCCCGGTTCAATGTTGCGCTGGATGACGAGGATGCGCCTGGGTGGAAGGCCAACTTCTTTTCCGGGGTGCCCGCGCCTGCGGGCGCCGCAATTGCTCTGCTGCCCCTCTATCTGGGGTTCCACGACGTGATAGACGGGCCGACCGCTGCCCCCTTCATCCTCATCTACATGGCGTTTGCCGCCTCGTTGATGGTGAGCAAGGTTCCCACTTGGTCGGGCAAGAACCTCGGCAAGCGCATCAGCAGCAACATGGTTCTGCCGGTCTTGCTGGTGGCCGTGCTGTTTACCGTGCTTCTGGTCTCCTACCCGTGGTTCACCATGAGCGCGCTGGTAACGTGCTACATGGCGACGTTCCCGTTCAGCTACCGCAGCTTTAAGCGCCAGGAAGCTGCAGAGGCGGCCTCAGAAGACTGATCTCCGCTTTGGCCTATCCAAGCACCCGGTCAAGATCTGCGCATAGATCCTCGCCGTCTTCCAAGCCCACAGACATTCTGAAAATACCTTCGCCAGCATAGGCTTTGTAGCTGTCCAGCTGATCGCCCTCCAGGCGGAACGAGGTCTCCATGAGACCTGGTGTGTCCATCCAGAAGATCAAGCTGCGATGATGGCCGAGGGAAACCGCGTAGTGGATGATCTGCAGCTCCTTGGTCATGCGATCTGCCACGGCTGCTCCATCTTCCACCTGGAATGACAGCATGCCGGAGAAATTCGCCATCTGCCGTTTGGCCAACTCGTGCTGGGGGTGGGACGCAAGGCCGGGATACATCACCCGGGTCACCTTGGGGTGGGCTTCCAGGAAGTTTGCCACCGTCAAGGCGCCTTCCTGATGGGCCCGCATGCGCAAGGGAAGCGTGGCCGCGCCGCGGATGATGAGCCAGGCGTTGAACGGCGACATCACCCCGCCATGATGGATGCCCGCCTCAAGACGCAACGCGGCAATGTCCTCTTTCGAGCCACTTACAGACCCGCCCACGGCATCGCCATGACCCCCCATATACTTGGTGAGCGAATGCATCACATAATCGATGCCAAGGTCGATTGGCCGGGTGGCAATCGGTGTTGCGAAGGTTGAATCCACCGCGGTCTTGATGCCGCCGTTGGCTTTAGCGATGTCGGCGATCGCCTTCAGATCGGTGAGGCGCATGATCGGGTTGGCGGGGCTTTCAAGCCAGATCAATTTGGTGTTGGGTTTGATTGCATCTGCAACATTCTGAGGGTTGGACGCATCCACCAGAGAAACCTCGACGCCGAACCTTGGCAGCGTGTCGCGTCCGATCTCGGCGACGCCGGCATAGTTGGTGTCGGTCATAATGCAATGGTCGCCGGCGCTCAGCAGAGAAAACAGCACGCCAGAAGCTGCAGCCATCCCGGACGCAAAGCACAAAGTGGCCTCGGCGTTCTCCAAGGCGCAGAGCTTGTGTTCAAGCTGGCTCACCGTAGGGTTTGACCAGCGCGAGTAGAGAAAGCCTGAATCATCCCCCAAATCGTGTGCCGAGAACCCGGCCGCCTCTTCGGTGACATAGGTGGACGACATCACCAGATTTGGGGCTGACGCACCGGTGGCCGGATCGGGGAATTCGCCTGCGTGAACCGCAGTAGTCTGCGGTCCGCCGTCCAGTGTGATGTTCTTTTTGCTCATGACGATTGCGTCCTTATTCTTTCGTGTTCAAAATCATCCCTAGCGGGCCAGGGCGAGGCGTCAAGCAAAACATCGCGTGAGGAGTGCCGGTGAGTTTCAACGTTGACCAACGTGAATCTTTATTTGGTTGAACCATCATGGCCTGCATGGCAGGATTGCGGCCAAGATCGGGCCAAAAGGCTTGATTTGCCGAGTTAGTGAGGGTGCGCGCTCGGCGCACAATTACAAAATTGTCCTGGGAGGGATAGATAAACATGACAATCAATAGACCTGGAGACTTGGACTTCAACGACTTGAGCGTGATGGACCGCGAGACGGTCAAATCCGCTTTGCGCCGCGGCGCGACACGGCGTGAAGTCATGGGCTACTTGATGGCGTCTGGCGCCACGATTGCGGCTGCCGGAAGCATTGTAACAGGCGCCAGCGAGGCGCTTGCCGCTACACCGAAGAAGGGCGGGCAAATTCGTTTTGCCTGGGACGTGCACGGTCCTTCGGACACGCTCGACCCGATCCTCTTCACCTCATCGCTTGATTATGGTCGTGGCCGCTTGAATTATAACAACCTGTGCCGTTTGAAGGAGGATCTTACCGTAGGACCGGAGCTGGCTACAGAATGGGAAGCCAACGCGGACGTCACTGAATGGACTTTCAAGCTCCGCCAAGGTGTTGAATGGCATGACGGTTCTAAGTTCACTGCCGACGATGTCATCTATACGATGTCGCGCCATTTGGGCAAAGAATCGCTGTCGAAGGCCAAAGTTCTTGTGGCTTCGATCTCCGAGTGGAAAAAAGTCGACGACTATACCGTTAAGGCGATCATGGCTGAGCCGAATGCTGAGCTGCCGATCATCTTGGGCACCTTCCACTTCAAGGTCGTGAAGAACGGAACCACCGACTTCCAGAACCCAATCGGTACCGGCCCTTATAAACTGGCCGAGTTCAAGCCTGGTGTGCGTTCGGTTCATAACCGGAACGACAATTACTGGAACACCGATCACGAAGGCCCCTATGTGGAGCAGTTCGAAGCGTTCGGTATTACCGACAACGTCGCGCGGGTTAATGCACTATTGTCTGGCGATATTCAGATGATGGCGCAGCTTGACCCTAAAGCGGCCAGCCAGGTTGAGGCATCCGAGACGGCAGAGGTCTTCGCTGTGCCTTCCGGCGCCTATCCGACCATCAGTTGCATGCTGGACAAAGAGCCGGGCAACAATCCCGACTTTGTGAAAGGTCTTAAGCATCTGCAGCGCCGGGACCGCATTCTTAAGGTGGTCCAGCAGGGCCTTGGGTCTGTGGGCAACGACCAACCGGTTGGACCAGCCTATGGTGCTGACTGGTGTCAGGCAGCCAATGATCCAGTGACGCATCCCTACGATCCGGACAAAGCAAAGCACCACTTGAAAAAGTCAGGTGTTGCCGGTGCAGAGCTGCACGCCGCAGAGATTGCCCCAGGCATGACCGATATCTGCCTGATGCTGCAGCGTGAATGTTCGAAGGTTGGCTTCAATCTTCAAATCAAGAAGGTCCCGAATGATGGTTACTGGGGTGCCGTCTGGATGAAGAAGCCGATGAACGTGTCGTCCTGGAATATGCGTCCTAGCGCCAACATCATGATGACGCTGGCCTATAAGGGCGACGCTCCTTGGAACGAATCCCGTTGGAAGAACGACCGCTTTGACAAGTTGCTGGGCATGGCACGTGCCGAGCTCGATCCTGCAAAGCGCGCAGAAATGAACTGCGAAGCGCAAAAGCTGTGTTCAGAAGGCGCAGGCTCCCTGACGCCGACGCACAGAGCGTACGTGGATGCCAAGTCCAAGAAGGTCAAAGGCTTCCCACGTGTTCCCCTTGCTGCCTTCGGCGGCATGGAATGGCCGGAGTTCATCTGGCTGGACGCTTAGGTCCAATTGCAATGCTGAAAATGTTCAACAGCCCGTCTCTTTGAGGCGGGCTGCTGGACGTCTCTACCGTTTTTGAGTTGAGATATGGGTGAGGGCATGTTCCAATGATCCCAATAAGAAAACGGCAAAAATAATCGCATCTGGCTGGGAGGGAACACGCCAATGATGTCACAATTGGTAATTCGCCGCATAGGAATCGGGATCATTCTGTTGTGGGTGGTATCCGTTCTCATCTTTGCGCTGACACAGGTTTTACCGGGTGATGCAGCCCAAATTCGGCTCGGTCAACAGGCAACGCCCGAAACACTTGCGGCGCTGCGCAAAGAACTTGGCCTCGATATCCCCTGGTACATGCAATATGTTGTTTGGATGGGGAATTTGTTGTCCGGTAATCTGGGCATTTCCGCCGCCGGCGGAGCAACGATAGAAAGTCTGATCGGCAACCGGATCGGCAACACGGTCTTCATGACCGGCATCGTTGCTTTGATTTCAATCCCGCTCTCTGTAACCCTGGGTTTGTTGGCGGCGATGTTTCCTGGTCAGTTGCTGGACCGTATCATCACAACCGGCACGCTGGGCCTGATCGCTGTTCCCGACTTCTTTGTTGCGATCTTCCTGATCCTGTTATTGGCGGTCTCTCTTGGCCTTGTTCCCGCGGTGTCCTACCTCAGCGGCACGGAAGGCTTCTGGAAATCGGTTTATGTGCTTGCCCTACCCATAGCCACGCTTGTCATTGTGGTTTCTGCGCAAATGATCCGCATGACGCGTGCCGGCATTTTGAACGTTATGGGCTCTCCCTACATCGAGATGGCCATTCTCAAAGGCGTTCCACGCAAGCGCATCATCCTGCGCCATGCCCTGCTCAATGCGATTGGGCCGATCGTTAACGTGATCGCCCTGAACCTGGCTTATCTGGTGAGTGGTGTTGTCGTTATTGAGACGATCTTCGCCTATCCCGGCCTGGCAAAACTCATGGTTGACGGCGTGCAAACGCGCGACATTCCGCTGGTTCAAGCCTGCGGCATGATCTTCTGCTGCACCTATGTGATTCTCATACTGGTCGCGGATATTGCGTCGATCCTGTCGAACCCGCGCCTGAGGCACCCAAAATGAGTGATACAACCGCCGCGGCCGGTCAGAGCCCAAATCCTGATATCTATGATGAACTCCCAGATGCCCCGCCAAAATCGCGGCTGCGCTTGTCGATGGTTGGCAAGGTCAGTGTTGTGATCGTCGCCTTCTGGGTCTTATTGGCTCTAATCGGACCTTTGATTGCGCCATATGGCGAATCCCACTTCATCGAAGACGATGTCTTGGGGAACCCAATCGATGATCCCAGTTTCATGCTCCCGGATATGGGGCTGCACGTCTATTTCGGCACGGACTATATTGGCCGCGATGTGTTCTCCCGGATCGTCTGGGGTGCCAGAACCACAATCGGTATTTCGTTCATAGCAACCCTGCTGGCCTATTTTGTCGGCATTACTCTTGGCATTGCAGCGGCTGTTGCGGGCAAGTGGACCGACGCGATTTTGAGCCGGCTTGTGGACGCCATTTTGGCGTTCCCGAACATCATGCTTGGCCTGATCATCATTGCAGCGTTTGGTTCATCCATTCCGCTGCTGATCTTCCTGGCGGGGCTGGTCTATGCAGCCAGCGTGTTCCGTATCGCGCGGGCACTCGGCCAGGACATCATGGTGCAAGACTACGTTGAAGCGGCCAGGGCGCGCGGCGAAGGGCTTTGGTGGGTGATATCCCGCGAGGTTCTCCCGAACGCCGCGATGCCGTTGGCAACTGATTTCGGCCTGCGCCTCGTGTTTGTGATCTTGTTCATATCCTCGCTCAGCTTCCTCGGGCTTGGTGTGCAACCGCCGATCTCGGACTGGGGCTCAATGGTGCGCGAAAACCTGCAAGGGTTGGGTAACGGTATCGGTGGGGGAGCGCTCGCCTCGATCACTCCGGCCTTGGCTATTGCCTCGCTGACAATTGCGATCAATCTGATCGTTGATGATATCTCTGCCCAAGCTGGTGGCAGCCTTGCGAAGAAGATGAACTAATGGCTCAATCGTCTCCTATTTTCGAATGCAAAGACCTGAAAATTGAAGCCCGGCCCTGGGATGCTGATCCAATTCCCATTGTGAAGGGTGTCAGCTTTGATGTGAAACCTGGCGAAGTGGTGGCTCTTATCGGCGAGTCCGGTTCGGGCAAGACCACAATATCGCTGGCGTCTCTCGGATATACAAAGCCGGGGCTGCATTTTGCCGGTGGCAAGGCCAATCTGCTCGGAAAGGATATGATTACAATCGATCCTGAGGAGCGGCGTCTGCGGCGCGGTGAGCATGTGGCCTATCTTGCACAGAGTGCGGCGGCAACGTTTAACCCTGCGCTGAAGATCGGTGAGCAGGTTACCGAGTCTGCGGTGTTGCACGGCGAGATGACCCAAGCCGAAGCCAATGTGCGTGCACGCGAGCTCTATGAGGCGCTCGAGCTTCCAGATCCCGACCTGATCGGCGGCCGCTACCCTCACCAGGTCTCTGGCGGGCAGTTGCAGCGGTTGATGGCAGCGATGGCGTTGGTTGAAAAGCCCAGCTTGCTGGTGCTTGACGAGCCGACCACGGCACTTGACGTGACGACCCAGATCGAAGTGCTCAAGGCCTTCAAAAAGGTGATTGAGGAAGAAGGGTCTGCCGCCATTTACGTGACCCACGATTTGGCTGTGGTGGCGCAGATTGCCGACCACATCGTCGTGCTCTACAGCGGCGAAGTGATGGAGCAGGGTCCGGTTGATCAAATCATCAACCGGCCAACCCACGCCTATACAAAGCGGCTGATGGCGGCCGTGCGCCCAACCCCCGCTGCGGGGCAGGGCGAAGGCACCACCGGCGAACACCGCAGGGAAGTGCCGGCTCTGGAGGTCAAACATGTGACCGCCGGGTACGGCCGTGCTGCGGATGGCAAGCCAGCTGTAACGGTTCTGCGGGACGTCAATGTGTCCGTTGAACGTGGCCATGTGGTTGGTGTGATCGGGGAATCAGGTTGCGGCAAGTCTACGCTCGCCCGGGTTATGGCCGGGCTGTTGCCCGCCGCTGATGGCCAGGTGCTGCTTGATGGCAATGAACTCAAGCCGGCCCTGGATGACCGGGCCCGCGATGAGCTGCAGCTGGTGCAGTTTGTGTTCCAGATGGCCGATACAGCGCTCAATCCGCGCCAGACAATTGGCGAGATTATTGGCCGTCCCCTGACATTCTATCACAACATGACGGGACGGGCCCGCCGGGAGCGTGTGCTCGAAATCCTCAATCTTGTGGAACTGCCCCTTGAGTTTGAGGGCCGCATTCCCGCTGAACTTTCCGGTGGCCAGAAGCAGCGCGTGAACTTGGCACGCGGCTTGGCAGCCAATCCGGAGGTCTTGCTGTGCGATGAGGTGACCTCGGCGCTCGATACGATTGTTGGCGCCAACGTGATCAAACTGCTTGAGCGCTTACGCCGTGAGACGGGCGTTTCCTTCGTGTTCATCAGTCACGATTTGTCGACGGTCTCATCGTTTGCCGATGAAATCGTCGTGCTCTATGCGGGCCGGGTTGTGGAGAAAGGGCCGGTGGATCAGGTACTGTCGCCGCCGTTCCATCCCTACACGCGCCTGTTGATTGCATCGGTGCCGGAGATGCGAGTGGGGTGGCTTGAAGACACCATGAACACCCGTGAAGCCATGGCCGGGATCTCCCGCGGCGTGACCATCACCAAGGTGGGCTGCCCGTTCTTTGACCGCTGTCCTGTGGCCATCGAAGGCACATGTGAGAAGATCGATCCGCCGGCGCGCATAGATGCCCATGGCCATGACCATGTGATCGAATGTCACCGTGAGATTGATGAGCTTGGCGCACCAGGGGCGCAGCGTTCGGCTGCTGCAAGCGCCAGAAGCGCGAAAGCGGCCAAGAAGTCCAACGGCAGCGCTGGCGCGGCAAAACCTGCTGCAGCGCGAAAGGCAGCTGCCGCCAAAAAGCCTGTTGCCGCTAAATCTGCACCGGCCAAACTGGCCGCTGCAAAACGTGCGGCGCCAGCCAAGAAGCCTGCCGCAGCGCGCAAGAAGCCTGCTGCAAAAGCAACGCCTGACAACCTGCAACAGATCAACGGCGTTGGCCCGAAGATCGAAAGCCAGCTTAAGGCCATGGGGGTGACGACCTTTGACCAGATTGCAGCATGGAAGAAAGCTGATATGGACAGCTTCAGCGAACAACTGAAGTTCAAGGGCCGGATCCAGCGTGAAGACTGGGTTCCGCAGGCCAAGAAGCTCGTCAAAGCCAAAAAGTAAGCCGTCAGTCCTTATTTGGAGACGGCTCTTAAAAGAACGGCGGGTCCCGAGGGACCCGCCAGCTGCTTTGCTTGTTGATGACATAGCAGCCCAAACTCTGCACTTATTCGGCCGCAGCCTGCGCAGGCACCTGAGACCCTATGCCCATTGCAATGCCGGCGCCGTAGGCGGGCCGCGCATCAGACCAGATGGTCAACTTGCCGAATAATGATGTCCTCAGGCACATTTTGCATTGTTCGCGCCATATTGTCCATAAGGCGCTCTTGTGGTCCTGTGCTCAGGAGGCCGTGGATGGGGGAGGCATTGCCGTTGCCGCCTGCAGACTTCCGATTGCTCGATCGTTGTGCCGCAAAGCTTAGTTGAAAAACCGGAAGACCCTAACTTGCCTTTGTCTGCGACGGGTCCGCTGTGTGGCGCGACGGGTCCGCTGCGTGGTTGCGCGGGTGCGCTGGGTTGTGGCGCGGCGCCGCAGTTTCCGGCGCTTCTTCTTGGCCACCCTGGTTGCCTTATATTTCCAACCACCGCTCAAGCTCACCATGGTGCGGTTGCGGCCGTGGGCGCGGACCAGGTCGTAGAACTTCTTGGCGTTGTCTGGATGCAGCCGAACACAGCCGTGCGAGGCAGGGTTGCCCAGCCGGCTGATGGATTTGGTGCCATGGACCGCATAGCCACCGCGGAAAAATACTGCATGCGGCATGGGCGCGTTGTCATACTTGCGCGAGTACCATATTTTATGCATGCGGTAGGGATAGTAAGAGCCCGTTGGGGTGCCATAGCCCCGGCGCCCTGAAGAGATCTTCCAAGTGTGCACGGTTTCGCCGTTCACAATGACGTTCATCCGTTGTTTTGAAAGGTCGATTTTCGCCTTAACAACAGGCTCAAGCATTTGAACCTTGATGTCCGCCTGAGCGGGGGCCGTGATCCCGGTTAGGAACAGTGCGGCTAGAATAACGAATTTGCGCATTTTATTATTCTTGATCCTGAGGTTACTCTTACAATTCTACTCTTCCGCCGCCTTGCAAAAATCATGCAAAATAGTGGGCTTTGGCGCAAGAACCGAAAAGCAACCAGATCACGAGTGTGACCTTTTTGTACCATAATTGGCAGGGCCATAGTTCGACTTGGCTTCCCATCCGCCATGCGCGAGCGCAGAATATGGTTTCGGTGTTAATAAATTGAAAAGTATGACTTATTCGCCAATGCTCGGACGACGGACTGTTGCCGGGTTAGCCTGAAACGGGCTCAAGTGCTGGTTTGCGGCCTCAAAAATGCCTTGTTCACAACAAGTTTAGGGCACTATTCAGCAGCATCCGGCAAAGGTGTCGCGCCTGGATTTGAGGGCGCATTGGTATCGCCGGAGTTCGACCGTCCGCGGCCCGTTTTGCCTGCGTTCTCGTCCCCGCTCGCCAGGGCAACAGCGCCTTTGCGCTTGGCCATGCGCGCCCGCAGGTTATGCCAGCGGGTCCTGTAGAGCTCAGGTGCAGCGATCCAGACCGGGGTCAGAATGAGCGTCAACATGGTAGAGAAACCCAAGCCAAAAATGATGGCCGTTGAAAGCTGAACCCACCATGTGGACGTGACAGACCCAATTGAGATTGCCGGAGCGAACCAGTCCACATTTACCTGATACATCATCGGCAACAGGCCGAATATGGTGGTGATTGTGGTCAGCAGCACCGGCCTTAACCGCTGTGCGCAGGCGCGCAACACTGCATCGACAACTTCCAGACCACGCGAACGCAAATGCTGGAACGTATCGATCAACACGATGGAATTGTTCACAACGATGCCGGCAAGCGCCACGATGCCGGTGCCGGTCATGATGACCGAGAACGATTGGCCAGTCACAAGCATACCAATGAGCACGCCAATCACCGACATCACTACCGTGGAGAGGGTGATGGCGGTGTAATAGAAGCTGTTGAACTGGGTCACCAGGATCATGAACATGATGAAGATGGAGGCCGCCACCGCTTTCATCAGGAATTGGAACGATTCCTTTTGTTCCTCATCAGAACCGCGGAACTTGAATTCAACATTGGCTGGCCAGTTTTGACTTTCGAGCCAAGAGCTGAGCTCTTTCACCTTGTCATCGGCCAGCACGCCTTGAATGGTGTTGGCCTTCACGAACACCGAGGTGCGGCCATCCTTGCGGATGATGCTATCGACGGAGGGCCTGGCTTCGCGTTCAACGAAGTTCCGGATCGGTACCAGACCTTTTTCGGTTGGCAGTCGCAAATCTTCCAGGCGGCTCAAGGCCCGCTGGCTTTCAGGCAGGCGGGCCCGGATGTCGACTTCGTCGCGCGAATCATCGGGCCTGAAGGTGCCAATCAGAACACCATCAGTGATCATGGTGATCAGGGCGCCAACAGACACAATATCGGCGCCAAAGCGGCCGGCTTCCTCGCGGTTGATCTTCAGGTTCCATTCGATCCCGGGCAGGGGCGTTTCGTCCTCAATGTCGACCAGCCCGGTCATGTTGTTTTCCATGTGTTGGCGCACACGCCGCGCGGTGCTGTTGGCCAAGGCCCGGTCGTGGGAGCGCACTTGGAGGCGGATGTCCTTGCCGGTTTGCGGGCCGCCTTCGCGTTTGCGCACCTCGATGATCACCCCGGCAATATGGCTGACTTTCTGCCGGATCTCTTTGATGATTTCATCGCCGGGGCGGCGTTTTGCGAAGGGCAGAAACTCGATGGTGATCTGTCCGATGGAATCTTTTGGCACATCAAGCCCGGCGCCCAGTTCGGGTCCGCCGCCACCGCCGGACCCGGCCTGTGTCGCAACATCTTCAACGCCTTCCACTTTCAAGATGACGTCTTCAACCTCACGCACAATGCTCAGTTTTTCTGCAGCTGACAGGTTTCCGCGCCCACGTACATAGAGCAGCGATTGGGTCGGCTCGGTGTCCACGAAAAAGGTGACGCCGTTATTGTTGGTTTTGTAGACGTTTATGATCGCTGCCATTCCGAGGAAGGCAACCACCGTGACGACGAAGGGCGCCCGCACCATGGCCGCCAGTGCCTTGGCATAAAGACCGGTGAAGCCACCGAGCTTGGACAGATCAGTCTGCTGGTCTCCGGCCAGGGCTTTCGATGCTGTGGTGTCTTCCTGCACGGTTTTGCCGAACATTGAGCCCAGCACGGGCAGCAAGATCATTGCCGTGAGCAGGGAGGCTGTCAAAACGATGACCACCGTGGTGGGTAGGTTCGACATGAACTTGCCCGGAACCCCCGGCCAGAAGAGCATGGGCAGGAATGCCGCAAGCGTGGTGGCTGTGGACGATACGATGGGCCAGAACATGCGTTTGGCTGCCTGGATATAGGCTTCCAGGCGCACCAGGCCCTCGGCCATTTTCCGGTCCGCATACTCCACGATCACAATCGCACCATCCACAAGCATGCCGACGGTGAGCACCATTCCGAACATCAGCATGTTGTCCACGCTGCGTCCGGACATGAAGACAATCAGGAAGCCGATCATGAACGATGTGGGGATCGCGACCCCCACAAGAAGCGCAGAGCGCATGCCAAGGGCAGCAACGCAAACAATCATCACCAGTGCAATGGCTGTGATAATGGCGCTTTGCAGGGAGCTGAACGTCTCGCGGATGTTCCGTGATTCATCCAACGCATAATCCACATGGATGGCGCTTGGCCAGTTTTTGCGCAGCTTGTCTGCAGCCTCGCGAACCTTGTCATTGGTTGCAATGATGTTCTCGCCGGTTCTTTTGACCACCGAAATGGTAATCGCCGGGCGTCCGTTGAAGCGGGCATAGGTTGAGCGGTCTTTGAAGCTGCGGCGGATATCGGCCAACTGGCTCAGAGTGACAACGGTGCCATCAACCTCCTTAATCGGAAGCTCATAGATGTCCCGGGCCTTTTCGATCAGCCCGGGAACCTTGATGCTGAACCGCCCACGGCCGCCATCGAAGGTTCCTGCCGCAACCAGCTTGTTGTTGCGTGAAACCGTATTGAACAATTCTTGTTGTGTAATCTGATAGGATTCAAGCCGCTTGGTATCGATGATGACCTCGAGCAGCTCTTCGCGCTCACCGTTCAGTTTGGCTTCCAGAACCGAGGGGATCGCTTCAAGCTCATCCTGCAGGGCCCGGGCGTGGCGGTAGAGCGTCCGTTCCGGCACATCGCCAGACAAGGCAACGATCAAGGTGGGAAACAGGTTGAAGTTCACCTCATTGATGGTCGGCTCTTTAGCATCGGAAGGAAGGTCAGCCTTGGCTTGGTCCACCTTCTCGCGCACATCCTGACTGGCGGTCTCGGTGTCAACGTCTGTCTCAAATTCCACGATAATGGCGCCATGGCCGAGTGAGGCTATCGAGGTCAGTTCCTTCAGACCTTCCAACCCCCGGAGCTTTTCCTCCATGGGTTTCAGAAGGAGGCGCTCTGCATCTTCCGGCGAGACGCCTTCAAGGGGAATTGAGATGTAGTAAGTTGGGACCACAATATCCGGGCGGGCATCCTTCGGGATGGCCACATAGGAGTAGACCCCGCTGAACACAAGGAACAACATCATCGCCAGAACGGCCCGGGGCCGCCTGAGAATGCTGTCAAGCGCCCGCATCATTGGCGGATCTCCGCGGTTTTGGCGTCTGTGCCATGAACGGGGTCAACAACCTGTCCTTCCAACACGTAATCTTGGCCAACGGTGATCACTGGGGCTGGGTCCGGCAAGCCGGAGACCCAGACCTCTTCGCGGTCGAAACCAAGAATCTTGGTGGGCAGAAACTTCACCTTGTTTCCAGCGGCAAGGATGCTCACCCCGATTTCGCCCGTATCGCGCAGGGTTAGGGCTGAAGTGGGAAGCTTGTGGGCTGTGCTGGCTTCGAGAGGGATGACCAGTTCACTGGTGAGTCCATCGCGGATCTTCTTGCCTGGATTTTCAGCCTCCATTTCCACCTCGAACGTGCGGGTGCGGATGTCGGCCTTTGCGGCGATGTAGCGAATTTTTCCTCGTACGGTCTGTCCGGTGACCAAGTTGGCTTGGGCCGGCATGCCACTCGACAGGAACTTGATGTCGCGCTCAGAAACCATGGCCGAGATGATGATGGGGCTCAGGTCGATGAGGGCGGCACAGGTTGTGCCAACTTGCAGGAAGCTGCCTTTTTCGGCCGGCCGCTCCTCCACGATGCCGCTCATGGGGGCGGTGATTTTCGTGTACCCGATTTCCCGGAGGATCTGGTCAACCCGTGCTTGAGCCGCTTCCACTCGCGCTTTGTCCGAGGCCACTTTTGCCGCCGAAGCAAACTTCTTTTTGCTCAAACTTGAAGTGGCTTCGAAATCGCGCATTGTGCTGGCAAGATTGGACTTTGCGTCGGCCAACTGCGCCCGCCGTTCGGCCACGTCGAGTGTGCACATGACGTCGCCAAGTTTCACCTGGTCGCCTTCTCGCAAAGGCGAGGACACAACGATGCCCCGGGTTCTGGCCCTGGCTTCAACGCGCCGCGACGCCTTGGTGCGTCCACGGACGGTGACAGAGACCTCACGGGATTCGGCGGCGTAAGTTTTGACGCGCACGCGAAACAGCTTTTCAGTTTTCTGCTCGGCGGTCGCCTGTTCCGAAGCGCGCGTCTCTGCCGGCGGCTTTGCCGCCATTGTCTTGAAATCGAAATACGGTGAGCCCAGCCAGATGCCGACGGCGACCAGGATCAACACGGCCCAGAGATAGGAGGTTTTCATAACGTACTATTTTCCTTCAGCGGTCCAGGTGCCGCTACTCAGCAGCGTCGACGTTCAAGTGTGGGTCATCAATCTGGGTTCCGGTGGGTTCCTCAGATGTGGTTGAAAAGTCAAGATTTTGTGAAACGTACACATGGGCGGCCTGGATCACGGCCTCGCCATAACCATTGATGAAACGGCCGCCGGGTTTGGTGACCTGCGCACCGCAGGCGCGGATCATCTCAAGTTCGTCCTCCAACTCACGCGCCCGTTGGGCCAGAACAGCCGAAACGTGGTTCTGATCGAGATGTTCAGACATCAACATGATGAAAAGGAACTCCGATTTGAACTTGTCCTTGCTGGGCCGAATGGTGAGTGCACCTTTCAGTTCGGTCCGTCCCTGATCCGTAATGGAATAGACCTTCTTGTCGGGTTTGCCGTCTTGGGATTCAGAGCGGCAAGTCAAAAGACCTTCGTCGGTCATCCGCGTCAGGGCAGGATAGATGGAGCCAAAGCTGGCCTCGACAAAATGACTGAACAGACCTTCCTCGGCCATTTTCTTGATCTCGTAGCCTGTGGCATCACTAAACGAGAGGATGCCCAAGCAAAGGGTGCGTATATTCATCAGACGTTCCTGGCCCTGACGATCCGTCGTTCCGGGCCTGTTGGCAGGCGTTTTAATGCACGATCGAAGTGTTGGTTCAGGCCCCGCGACGAACCGATTTATATATCAGATCATTATATATTGATGCGATATAGGCAAAACAATGGCTGTCGATTTAAAAATCTTTGGCCAATAGGACGTTTTTGACATTGCTGCTTGCGTGCAGATGAGATATCCGCCGGGGTGGAGTTAATAATCTCCCACGATGACGGAGGCAGGCGTTGAACCGGTAATGACCCTGGATATCCAACAGATCCTGAGTGGCAGCGAAGGGCGAAACTACGAACTGCACGAAGCGCATGTGAACCCGCAGTTGGCCAAAGCACTTCGCCTCATTGGCTTCGACAAAAGCTACACAAAGGCAAGCGGCAGCTATTTGTGGGATAGCGGTGGCGAAAAATACCTCGATACCCTGTCGGGGTACGGGGTCTGGAATCTTGGGCGAAACCACCCGGCCATTCGCGATGCGCTCAAATCCTTTCTCGATGAAGAGTATCCGGGCCTTGTGCAAATGGAAGCGCCGCTCTTGTCTGGCTTGTTGGCCAGCGAACTGAAGGAGCGGGTCGGGTATGATCTGAATAAGGTCTATTTCACGTCCACAGGTGCAGAGGGCAATGAAACCGCCATCAAGTTTGCCCGCCGCGCAACGGGGCGGAGCAAGATAGTCTTTGCCGGCAATGCCTTTCACGGCTTGACGAACGGGGCGCTTGCACTCAACGGCTCTGACGTGTTCCGGGAAGGCTTCGGTCCGCTGTTGCCGGAGACCCAGGCAGTGCCGTTCAACGATCTTGGTGCATTGGAGAAGGCGCTGCGTGGTAATGATGTCGCTGCCTTTATGGTTGAACCGATCCAGGGAAAAGGGGTGCAGATTGCCGATGAAGGCTATTTGGCGGAGGCCAGCCGGCTTTGCAAAAAGCACGGTGCCTTGCTGGTGGCAGATGAAGTCCAGAGCGGCATGGGCCGGACGGGCGAATTTCTCGCGATCCAACACGATACCGACGCTCGGCCGGACATGGTTGTGATCTCGAAATCGCTGTCTGGTGGCTATGTTCCGGTGGGTGCGGTTTTGATGAGCGACCGCATCTATAGCAAGGTGTTTTCCTCTCTCGACCGAGCTGTGGTTCATTCTTCAACCTTTGGTCAGGGGTCGCTGGCGATGGTTGCCGGGTTGGCAAGCTTAAAGGTGCTTGATGATGACGGCTTGATGGACAATGCCCGAACGGTTGGAGATTTACTTGGTGCCCGCTTGAGCGCAATGAAAGACCGTTATGAGTTTTTGCATGATGTGCGCTGGCGTGGGCTTATGATCGGCATTGAGTTTGGTAAGCCCTCGTCGCTAAAACTGAAAACGGCTTGGACGACCGTCAACAGCCTGAATGCTGATCTGTTCTGCCAGGGCATAACAATCCCAATGCTTCAGGATCATCAGGTGCTGACGCAGGTGGCCGGAAACAAATCCAAAGTGATAAAGCTGATCCCACCGTTGTGTTTCAGTGAAGCGGATGTTGACTGGTTTTGCGAGGCGTTTGAGACTGTTATGACCGGATTGCACACGTTCCCGGGGCCGCTTTGGGAAGGGTTGTTCCGCATTGGAAAGAACGCCCTTGCAGCTAAACAGCCACTCAACCAGGCCGCTTCACTTTAATCTTTGTTCAAACACAACCAACATTGCTCTAAAACGCCCTGATGGTTTGGGACAAAAACTACACGCACCACATTGCCAAAGCGCTGGCGCTACTCGCCGGAAACGCTGCGCGGTATGCCCCATTGATAGTGGGAGGCTACGTTGTTCTTGCGTTGGTCGCGTTGGCGATTGCAGTGACCCAATTGGAGATAAACACCAATACCAATGAGATGATTTCCAAGGATCTGCCTTTTCGGCAGGATTTTGCAGAGCTGAACAGAAGTTTTCCTGCACTTGGCAACAACTTTATCGCGGTGGTTGAAACCGATGACCCTGAGATTGCCCGTGAAGCGGCAAAGTCTCTGGTGATCTCGTTTGCCGGTAGACCGGATATTTTCAAGCACATTTACTCACCCGGAGTATCGGCATTTTTCGACAAGCACGCGCTTCTCTATATGCCGCAAGCGCGGTTCAATTCTGTTGTCGACACGGTTCAACGGGCAGCACCCCTGCTGCAAGCCATCGTGGCCGAACCCAGCCTGCCGGGTTTGGCTGGGCTGGTTGGCGGCCTGGCGGCCCGGGGCGCAAAAAACCTTTCGCCTGACTTTTCTGAGTTTCTGAACTCTGTGCAGTCTGTAATGACTGCTCAGATCGCAGGCCGATCGCGCAAGCTTGATTGGCAAGCGGTTCTGGGCGGCGAAAAGGAGGAGGCGGGCGATACCAACATCAAGTTTGGGCCCACACGACATTATGTTTTCGTGCAACCGGTTCTGGATTTTTCTGCACTTGAGCCAGCAAAACTCGCAATAACAGCTGCGCAACGTCTGGCCAACGATCCTGAGGTGACCCGCTCAGGTCAAGTTAAGGTCAGCTTCACCGGCGAAGCGGCCATGAGTTCTGAGGAATTGCGCACAGTTGCAGACGGGGCATCGTTGGCGGGCATACTCTCGCTCACATTGGTGGCGTGTGTGTTGATCTTTGGCGTCAGATCGTGGCGTCTCGTGGTTGCTGCATTGTCGATGTTGATCGTGGGACTCATGCTCACGGCGGGTTTTGCGGCCTTGTCGGTTGGCCACCTTAATCTGATCTCGGTTGCGTTTGGTGTTCTCTTCGTTGGATTGGGGATCGATTTTGCCATCCATTTTGCCCTCCGTTTTGAAGAAGAGCGCGCACTGCCGGGCCATGCAGCAGAAGTGTTGGAAGATGTTGCCGCCATGACCGGGCCTGCTTTGCTGCTGTGCACCGCCACCACGACGCTCGCCTTCTTGGCCTTTGCTCCGACCGATTTTGCCGGAATGGCTCAACTGGGTGTGATTTCTGCTGGCGGCATGGCGATTGCCTTTCTCCTGTCGATGACCTTGCTGCCAGCATTATTGGCACTGATGCCTGGCAACCCAGGCAAACCGACCTACCCGCTATTGGCTTGGAATCTAGGTGCGCCCGGATATGGCGTGCGCAAATATCTGACGATTGTGGTGTTGGTTTCTGGAATTGCAGCCATGTATGTTGCGCCAAGCGCCGTATTTGAGGGCGACCCAATCGCGCTGAAAGATCCGGAGGCTTCCGCTGTCAAAGCCTTCAAGGTACTCAAAAATGACCGTGATGCGCCGTCTTATATTGCCGAACTGGTGGTTAAGAATGCCACCGACGCGCGCATTATGGCGAGCCGGTTGAAGGATGTTTTTGAAGTGCGCGACGTTGTCAGTGCGCTAAGCTTCATCCCAGGCGATCAGGCTCAGCGTACCGCACGGTTGCGAAACCTGCGTTCCATCATACCGGAGCCAAAGTCGAACCAGTTGCCAGACCGGGGCGAGGACGTGCGCAAAAAGGCGATTGCAGGCTTGAGAAAATCGTTGACCGGGCTGGAGCGGATCAAATCGGCGCCAGCCGAGGTGCGCAATGCCGCCCAGAAACTTCGGCGCACCATAGACATCTATTTGAACGCGGAACAAAGGTCCACGCAAGATGATCGAGCGCTGGAGCTAAGCCTGTTTGGTGACCTTTTGCCGAACTTGAACACGTTTCTTGAAAAGCTCAATGCCGAACACATCACTGTGGATACCCTCGATGCCGGGTTACGCAGCCGGTATCTGTCGGCGGATGGCAAGTACCGGCTCGACATCTTACCGCGCGCCGCGATAACGGACGACATATCCATGAGACGGTTCGTGACTGCCGTTAAGGATGTGGCGCCACACGCAACGGGCGTGCCGGTGGAGATAATCGGTGGTGCGGATGTGGTGGCTGGTGCGATGTTGCAGGCCACTGGCGTTGCGGCTCTGTTGATCGCCATCGTGTTGTTTGGTGCGTTGCGGCGCATTGGAGACGTTTTGCTGGTTCTGCTGCCGATTGGTCTTGCTGGCGTTCTGCTGATCGCAACCACGGTAGTTCTCGGCATTCCGTTCAATTTTGCCAATGTGATTGTTCTGCCACTTCTCATTGGGCTTGGGGTCGATAGTGGAATTCACCTGGTTATGCGCACGCGCGAGGAAATTGCAGCCGGCCATCAAGCTGAGCTATTGGAAACCTCCACGCCTCGGGCGGTTCTCCTCAGCGCATTGACCACCATTGCCTCGTTCGGGTCGTTGGCGGTGTCCAACCACCGGGGCACCGCATCTATGGGCGAATTGCTGACCATCGCCATTGTGTTGACGCTTGTATGTACGCTGATCGTTCTGCCAACTTTGGTCGATTGGTTTCTCAGACCGCGTCACCGGCGCTCTTTTGGTGGCTGATATCGCTCCACCTGCGGAGTGAAACAATTGAAACACTTTCCCCCTCTCGCGACATCAACTTGAAACAGGGCACCTCTATAACCTCTTCTCAAGCAAGCAAGACGAGATGAGAACCAACAAAGATAAAAGCCCTGAAGAGTAAAGATGATGACCGCCGCTACCGCCACACCTTCAACATTGATAACAGAACCGGACTTTGCGGCCGTGATCGGAAGAACTCTTCGAGCACTCTCTTCTAACTCAACGTTCTTTCAGACATCACAAGCCCCTACGAGCATTCCCTGCACCCTTCTCAACGATATTGGCGTGCCCCAGGCCCACCTTCTGGCCTTGCGCTACGCCTAGCTCTTCCCTCCCGCAGCCCAAACGCATGGCCGGTCGCTTCTTCTCTTGAAGTGGCCGGCTTTGTCGTTCGGCCGTATTGTTGCCCAACTGGCATGATTGACCGCGCATCCGTGACTTGACGTGGGCTGCAATTGCGGCCAAACCACATTAAATTACAAATCAACAGGGTTTGTGGGGACTACTCGGCGTGGCCGTTCCATTTATTCAGCAGGTGCGGGTCGGCGCCTATATTATGAAGCAGAAGCTCAAGGGCAATGCGCGCTATCCGCTCGTGCTCATGCTTGAGCCGCTGTTTCGCTGCAACTTGGCATGCCCGGGCTGTGGCAAGATCGACTATCCCGCCGAAATTCTAAATAAGCGCCTGTCGCTGGAAGACTGCTTGCAGGCGGTGGATGAATGCGGCGCACCGATCGTCTCAATCCCCGGCGGTGAGCCGCTGATCCACAAGGAAATGAAGCAGATTGTGGACGGCATCGTCGCTCGCAAGAAGTTCGTCTATCTGTGCTCGAATGCGCTCCTGTTGAAGAAAAAGCTCAACGACTACACACCGTCGCCTTACCTCACCTTTTCCATTCACCTGGACGGTCTGGAAGATGAGCACGACAAGGCTGTGGACCAGAAGGGCACATTCAAGATTGCAGTCGATGCCATTCGCGAAGCTGTCTCTCGCGGCTTTCGGGTTACCGTCAATTGCACGCTCTTCAACAACGCTGAACCGGACAGGGTGGCGGAGTTTTTCGACTTCGTGTCGACCCTCGGTGTTGAAAGCATCACCATTTCACCGGGCTATGCCTACGAGCGGGCTCCGGCACAGGAACACTTCCTGAACCGCACCCAGACCAAGACCATTTTCCGTGATCTGTTCCGCCTGGGCCGGAGCGAAGGGCGCAAATGGCAGTTTAATCAGTCAAGCCTCTATCTTGATTTCCTGGCCGGCAACCAGACCTATGAATGCACGCCGTGGGGCAACCCCACACGCAACGTCTTTGGCTGGCAGAGGCCCTGCTATCTGGTGGGCGAAGGCTATGTGCAGAGCTTCAAGGAGCTCATGGAAGCCACTGAGTGGGACGCCTATGGCACCGGCAAGTATGAGAAATGCGCTGACTGCATGGTCCATTGCGGCTACGAGCCGACCGCGGTGGCCGACACGGTTGCCCATCCCCTCAAGGCGTTGAAGGTTTGGTTGAAAGGCGTTGATACCGAAGCACCCATGCTTGCCGATATCAATTTAGCGAACCAGCGAAAAGCGGACTACGTCTTTGAAAAGCAGGTGGCGACATTCTTGACCGAGGATGAACTAAAGGAAGCTGCCGAGCGCGAAGAGCGCGTGGCCTAAAGGGCCAAGTTCAGTTCAGCAATACCAATCGCCGCTTCTCCGCATGCGCTGTAGAGCAGATAGGTCTTGCCGTCGTCTTCGAATATGCCCGGGTCACGAAGCTGATTGACCGGATGGTCAACCGCACCGGGGACAGAGGCTGCAATAGGTTCACCTCCGCCCTCCCAATCAAGTTTTGCCCGCAGAACTTCGTGCTGCCCCCTCAGCTCCCATGCACGCCAATCATCGCTTAGATCGATTTTAGCGGCATAAATGCGCTCTGGCGCATCTCCGATCTCGCTCCAGAACACATGCAATGTGTCGCCGCGCACAAGAACTGCCGTGTGGCGGGTTGATGGATTGAGCGGTGTTGGGCCCATTTCAAACGGGTCGATTCCGGTGCGCGAGCGCAGCAATTGATTGGGCAAGGCGAACGCATACCACCATCCGCCGTGCTGAAACGCCCGAAAATAGGGCGGGCCCAGCAATTCCGGGCGCACCTCGAAATTGAGCCCATCGCGGGACAGGGCGACCCGCGTCATCTGTTCACCTGAGGCCAGCATCCCGTGGAAATACATGCGGATCTCGCGCGCCTCTTCATCCACATGAAGGTCTGGCGAGGCGATGTGCGGGTCGTACCATTGGCTTTCCTCTTCGACCCAGTCGGGCCTTGAACCTTCAGGCAAGAGCTCTGTGGGAAACAGGGATGACGCGAGATCCAGGCAGCCCGGCGGGTGCACCGTCCATGGACCCTCCGGCGCGTCGGCATACGCTAGGCGTAAATACGTCCCCTTATGGTCTGCAAAATAGAGCAGGTATGGTCCAAGCGGGGAGGGCAGCCAGACCGGGGCCCTTATCAAGGATGGGCCGTTGATGTTGCGGCCCATTCTCTCATCCATAACCGGATGGATGATGGGCTGAGTGCCAAGCCGGCGTGCTGCAAAGGGCATGTGCAATCTCGCGTTCCCGATCGCCCTTGTGGGCGTTAAGGTGTGATAGCATTGCTGCGAAGGATCGGAAATCAACAACTGAAATGGCCCGCAAATACAAACATCTTGGTGCCAGGTTGCGGCTTGTGCTGGGGCCCGACATTGCCATTGGTCCCGGCAAAGTGGATTTGCTCGAACAGGTGCAGGAAACCGGATCGATTGCCGAGGCCGGTCGCACGCTTGGCATGAGTTACAAGCGGGCCTGGCAGCTGATCAGCACCATGAATGATGCGTTCAAGGCGCCGGTGGTGGTGACCAGCCGGGGCGGTGCAAGCAAGGGCGGGGCCACACTCACCGCATTCGGCGAGGATCTGCTGAAACGCTATCGGCGGATTCAGGCGCAAACCGAGCGGGTGGTAGGGCCGGATTTGGAGCATCTCACCTCCCAACTTGCCAACGGTTGCGATGAGACGTGATGGTTGCAAAGGGTTCCGGGCCAAATTATGGTCCGATATGGTTCATTGGTAATATCGGGACTTCACCTTGTTAAGTCTGCGCAGGTGCTTGGCTCTCAATGCGAGTGTGTTGGTTTCGCTCTGGCTTTTTTTGGCTGGTGCGGCAGTTGCCAATTCAGCTCGGGTCACTGTTGCCGTGGCTGCAAATTTTGCTGAAACCCTTGAACATCTTCAACCCGAATTCGAGAAGACCAGCGGTCACACACTGCGTGCGGTGGTGGGGTCAACCGGTAAGCTCTACGCGCAGATCATCAATGGGGCGCCGTTTGACGTGTTCCTGTCGGCGGATCAAGAACGACCTCAACGACTTGTGGATGCCGGATTGGCTTCGCCCTCGAGCCGGTTCACCTACGCAACCGGCAGGCTCATTCTGTGGAGCGCGGATGAGGCGCGTGATTTGGGAAATGGAGCGAAAGCTCTTGCCGCGCGGGACTTTAGGAAGATCGCAATTCCAAATCCGCAGCTCGCACCTTATGGAGCTGCCGCACAGCAGGTGCTGGAAAAGCTGAGGCTTTGGAAGGCTCTGCAGGGGCGCATTGTGATGGGGGAGAATGTGGGGCAGACCTATGGCTTGGTGGCCAGTGGCAATGCGGAAATTGGGTTTGTCTCGCAGTCCAGCTATCTGAGCGTGAGCAATGGAAAGCAGGGCGTGTTCTGGGCGCCTTCTCGAGATGACCATGCCCCCATTCATCAAGACGCCGTTGTTCTCAAAAGGGCTGCTAAAAATCCGGCGGCCGCGGCGTTTACTGAATTTCTCAAGGGCCAAGAGGCGCAACGGGTGCTCAAGCGTTTCGGTTACGTAGAGGAGGATCGCTGATGGCTGATTTGGGTCCTCTGTGGTTGACGTTGAAGTTGGCCTCTGCGGCTACTCTTGTGTTGCTGGTCATTGGGGCGCCGTTGGCCTGGTGGCTGGCCAACACCCGATCCGCGCTCAAACCGGTGGTGGAGGCGCTGACGGCACTGCCCATCGTATTGCCGCCAACGGTGATCGGCTTTTATCTGTTGATCCTCATGAGCCCGAACTCCGCCCTAGGCGGCTTTTGGGTGAGCGTGACCGGGACCACGCTCACATTCTCCTTCACAGGGCTCCTGATTGCCTCGATCTTCTACTCTGCCCCGTTCATGGTGCAACCGCTGCAAAGCGCCTTTGAGGCTGTGGGGCGGGGACCGTTGGAAGCGGCTGCGACGCTTCGGGCCTCGCCGCTGGATGCGTTCTTCACCGTGGCGGTGCCACTGTCTGCACGCGGATTTCTGACCGCCTCAGTGCTCACCTTCACCCACACTATCGGAGAGTTTGGCGTGGTTTTGATGGTTGGCGGCAATATTCCCGGTGAAACCAAGGTCATCTCAATTGCCATCTATGAGCATGTGGAAACACTACGGTATGCTGAGGCCCACCAGCTTTCGGCCGGTCTGCTGATCTTCTCGTTTGCCGTTCTGTTTCTCGTCTATGCGCTTAATCGCCGGTTCCCGATCAATGTCAGTTAGGCAGCTTCAGCTTTCAGCGGAACTAGCGCTCTCCGACTTCACTTTGAAGATCGATGAAGAGATTGCGCTGAGCGGCATAACGGCGTTGTTTGGCCCAAGTGGCAGCGGCAAAAGCACGGTACTGCGTATCCTCGCCGGGCTGGAGGGCCGCGCCGCGGGCCGGGTGGTGTTTGAAGACACCGTGTGGGCCGACAGCGCACGGAACACGTTCGTTCCGCCGCACCGCCGGCCCGTTGGGTTGGTGTTCCAAGACGGCCGCTTGTTCCCGCATCTGAGTGTCATTGGCAACTTGCGTTATGCAGAATCTCGAAGCCCGGCAGAGCAAAGGGCGATTGGCTTTGATCAAGTGGTGGATGCACTCGATCTTGCCACCCTTCTTGAACGCAAGCCAGACGGTCTCTCTGGCGGGGAGAAGCAAAGGGTCGCATTGGCGCGAACAATATTGAGCCAACCGGGCTTGCTCTTGCTCGATGAACCACTATCGGCGCTGGATGTTAGGCGAAAGGGTGAGCTTTTGCCGTTTATCGAGAAGGTTCCCGATGTGTTTGACATACCGACGATCTTTGTCAGCCACGCCGTGGATGAAGTGGCGCGGTTGGCCGATCAGGCGATTATTCTGGTGGACGGAAAAGTTTCGGTCCGAGGCGAGCTGCCGGAACTCTTTCAACAGCTGGATATGCACGGGTTTACCGGCAACTTTGAAGCCGGTGCCGTGGTGGAGGCCCGGGTGACCGGACACGATGCTGAGTATAAACTCACAATGCTGGATCTCGACGGCCGCAAAATTCAAATGCCCATGGTCGCCTCGCTCAATATGGGTGATCAGGTGCGCCTGCGCATCCGGGCACGCGATGTTTCGCTGGCGCTCAGCAAACCGGAAGATATGAGCATCCGAAACTGCCTGCCGGCATTGATTGAAGAGGTGCGCGCTGAACCGAACACCGCCTTTGCGGAGGTTTTGGTGCGCATTGGCCAGCAGGCCTTGCGGGCTCGCATTACACGCCAATCGGCTGTGGAGTTGAAACTTGAGCCCGGGGGCGAGGTCTTTGCCCTGGTGAAGAGTGTAAGTTTTGATCGGCGTGTCCTTATTTCAGCGCGCGCATGACGGTTTGAGCCAGACTGGATTGCTTGCGCTCTCGATCAAGTTGATGCATATTACTGCAAAATTTCCGTAATTTAAAATGAAACGTAAATTATGCAGGATGGTGGCTCGGCGTTTGCCTTGGCCTTTGGGCTCTTGGCGTCAGCAGATGCTGATTTGCTGGAGATCATTGGGCTCTCGCTCAGGGTCAGCCTTACAGCGCTGCTGGCCTCGTGCCTGATTGGCCTACCTCTGGGCGCTCTTGTCGCCACGTGCAGATTTCCTGGCCGTTCTGCTGTGATGGTTTTGATGAATGCGCTGATGGGTCTGCCGCCGGTCGTCGTCGGGTTGATTGTCTATTTGCAACTGTCCAGAACTGGTCCGCTCGGATGGATGCAACTGCTCTACACGCCCACAGCCATGATTATCGCGCAGACCATTCTCATTACGCCCATCATCGCAGCTTTGTCACGGCAGGTTCTGGAGGATTTGCACACGGAGTATTCTGAGCAGTTTCGCTCGCTCAATGTGCCGTGGCGCTCAGAGATTGCCGCGCTGCTTTGGGACGGGCGTTTTACCTTGATGACGGTCGCGCTTGCCGGGTTCGGGCGCTCCATAGCCGAAGTGGGGGCCGTGATCATTGTGGGCGGCAACATTGATCACCTCACCCGTGTGATGACAACGGCCATTGCGCTTGAGACCTCTAAGGGCGATCTGCCGCTTGCGTTGGCGCTGGGGCTGGTTCTGTTGGTTATTGCTCTGGCGGTGAACGCTCTCGTGTTCGTGATGCGGCAGGCGGCAGCAAAGTTTGCCTATGCCTGAGTGCACCGCGAAGACCAACGCGCTGATGCCTCTGGAGGTCAGTGGTCTGAACCTCGATCTTGCCGGGCAATTGTTGATCGACGGCATTGACCTGACGATCAGTGAGCCCGGCGTCACGGTGATCATGGGCTACAATGGCGCCGGCAAGAGCCTATTGCTGCGTTTGCTCCACGGTTTGATTTCGCAAACCTCGGGCACCATCCTGTGGGCCGGGCAAACTCAATCCAACGCGGTGCGCCAACGTCAGGCGATGGTGTTCCAAAGCCCGGTTCTGTTGCGCAGATCGGTTTCCGCCAACATTGACTTTGCCCTGAAGGTGCGCGGCCAGTTGGATGCCGCCTGGCGCGATGAACTGCTTGAGCTTGTGGGTTTGGCCGATCTTTCGGCACGGCCTGCACGGCTTTTGTCAGGCGGAGAGCAGCAACGGCTCTCGCTCGCGCGTGCCTTGAGTTGCCGGCCTGATGTGTTGCTGTTGGACGAACCCACCGCCAACCTAGACCCGGCATCGGTGGCGGTGATCGAAGACATTCTGAAAAGCGCTTGTGCTGAGGGGGTGAAGATCATCTTCGTCACCCACGATATTGGTCAGGCCAAGAGGCTTGGCGACGAGATTGTGTTTTTGCACCAAGGCAAGGTGGCCGAACAGAGTGCTGCTGAGGCTTTTTTCACCCATCCCACAAGCCAGGTTGCCCAAGCCTATCTGGAGGGCAGAATTGTTGTGTGATGACCCCAAAACAAGGAGCGTTCTTATGAATGCCGGAAGACTGTGTTTGCTCGCCGGCCTGCTTGTATCCGTTTTCGCTGCGCCGGGCACCGTTCAGGCTGCCGGCAAATCAATCTTCATTCAATCCACCACCTCGACCGCCAATTCTGGGCTCTATGATCATCTGCTCCCAAGGTTTGAAGCTGAAACCGGCATCGAGGTCCATGTGGTTGCCGTGGGCACGGGCCAGGCCATCCGCAATGCACGCAACTGCGATGGGGATGTTTTGCTGGTGCATTCCAAGCCGGCCGAGCAGAAGTTTGTTGCCGACGGGTTTGGCGTGAAGCGCCTGGATCTCATGTACAACGATTTTGTCATTGTCGGGCCGGAAGCAGACCCTGCAAAGATTGCGGGCATGAGCGATGTGGTTGGCGCGCTGCAAAAGATCGCCGGCGTCGCAGCGCCCTTTGCCTCGCGCGGAGACGATAGCGGGACCCACAAGAAAGAGCTGGCGCTGTGGAGTGCGGCTGGAATTGATCCCGCCCCGGCATCAGGCAAATGGTACCGCGCCACAGGCTCTGGAATGGGCGCCACCCTGAACACGGCCGTGGGGATGGGCGCCTATGTGATGACCGACCGGGCAACCTGGATCAACTTCAAGAACAAGAACGATTTCAAGATCCTCGCTGAAGGCGACAAGGCCATGTTCAATCAGTATGGGGTCATTCTGGTGAACCGGGCCAAATGCCCTGACGTGAAAGCTGAGCTTGGCCAAACCTTCATTGATTGGTTGGTCAGCCCCGCCGGGCAAGCTCATATCGGGGCCCACAAGATTGCAGGCCAGCAAATGTTCTTTCCAAACGCCAAATAGAATAGATCGCTAGCCCTGGGCTACGCCCCAGATCTCAACGGTGTTCTCAGGCGTGTGCATCATGGTCTTGGGCACTAACGTGGTTGGGGGCAGGACGCCGCCCACACATTGGGCCAGAATGTCGAGCATCTGGTGTGTGGTCGTCTCGCCCTCGGCGCAAGTGTAGTAACAGATCATAAGTTTCAGATCGGCCGGCCGTCTGTTGAAGCCACGCAGCAGGTCTTCAATCACCGACATGGTCAACCGGGTTTGGCCGGGCAGGTTGCCGGGCATCATGCGTTTGCCTGTATTGGCGAACGGCTCTGAGGGCACCTGGCCGCCGAGCCAGATCATGTCGCGCAACTTGATGGCTTGCCGGTAGGGCAGATTGAGCGGCCAGTCCCACACCCGGTCTGGCCAATGATCTTCACGCGGGATGTATTTGTCATAACTGTTACGCCGCTCGCGCATCGCCAAAACGTCGATCTTCGTCACCGCGCCTTCCGGGTTGAGGCGCTGGCAGGGCACCACGGTGGCCGGCGGTCCAGGTTCGGCAAAATGGCTCGCCCGCGCCTTTGCGAGCGGCGCCCAATCTTCGCGGGTGGTGCCGAAGAAATGGCCCTCCATCTTGACGCAATCCTGCATGCCTGCGCCCAGCTCGGCCAGGGTGGCCTCATGGGTGCCCATAATTGCGTGGCTCTGGCTTGCCCCGTCGCCGGGCGCCGCGATGCTCCCGTCCGCATCAGCGGCTGTGCGGTTGGCGATGGTGATGAACTCGCCGGCGCGCAGGCCGCCCGTAACGCTGCGGCCTGAAAACTGCTTCGACCAAGTGGGCGGCACCGGGTGGGTCGCAACCCGCACATCTTCAAGATTGCGCCAGCCTCGTTGGGCAATGACCTGAAGCTGAACCACTTGGCCCTCAAACGGCTGGAGTGGCTCTGGAATGGTGCTGATGCAGGCCATTGGGTCATCGGGCAAGAGGGCGGCAATTTTAGCAATCACGTGCCAATCGTCACAATCGGCAGTGTAGTAGGCCTTGATGCGGACAATGTCGGCCAAGGTGCAGCTTTCTGCGGCGAGCGCATCAGAGACGTTGCCCATTGCCCCTTCGATCTGGGCATCAAGATTGCCGGCATTGCGGATATCTCCGGTGCTGCCAAAATCACCGGCCCCGCCGACGAAGGTCAGATTTGCCGCTGAGCCCGAGACATGGTGAACCCGGTCGGTTGGCCATCGCCACATGTGTTCCATAGTTTTGCTCTCTCAGCTTGTTTCAAGGAAGAAGTCTGACAACACTCCCGCCACTTGATCGGGGGCTTCCAACAAAATTGAATGGCGCAGACCCGGCAAGATTTCCAACCGGCTGTTCGTTATGGCACCGGCCATGAAGTGCGCCATGCGGGGGTTGGAACCTATGTCGTCCTCACCTGTCGCCACGAGGGTTTCATGGGAGATCTCGCCTAGACGATCCGCAAAATCCGTCATGGCCAGGGCATAGTAGGCCGCCGCATAGGCGTCTCCGTCCATTGCTGTGACCACCGCTTTGCGCGCAGCAACCACATCTGGACGGGCAGCCTGGAACGCCTCCGTAAACCATCGGCTCACCGACTGGTCGAAATAATCTGCCGGGTGGGAGGACGCGATGAACTCCAGCCGGCCCTCCACCCGTGCCCGCTCTTCTGGCGTGCGCCCGGCAACAGTGCCAAGCAGCGCCAGCTTGTCGACACGATCAGGGTGGTTCAAGGCGATGCATTGGGCAATGAGCCCACCGAGAGAGAAACCGGCGATGTGGGGCCGGTCCAGCCCGATCTCATCCATCAGGGCAATGAGGTCAGCGGCAAAATCTTCAATCTCGTATGGCCCCGGCGGCGCGGCGGAGGTGCCGTGTCCTCTAAGGTCGTAGCGAAGGATCGAGAACTTGCCCGCCAAAGCCTTGGCAACCCCCTCCCAGTCACCGTGCTGGGACCCGACGCCGTGAATAAGCACCAGGTTGGGGCCGGAGCCCTCGTGCAGATAGAACAGCTTAGGATCTTGACGGGAGAACGGCACGAATACTCCGTTGAGAGGGTTGCAATTGGCACGGTTGAGGCTACCGTCGCTCTGTCCACATGGGAAGACCTGAAATGACTGCTGACTTGCAACCCTATCAAATGTTCATTGCCGGCGACTGGTGCCAGGCTGAGGGCGGTGAGAGCTTCGCCTCGACAAATCCGGCCACGGAAGAAGATTGGGCTGAAATTCCGGCCGCCTCAGAGGCCGATGTGAACCGCGCCGTCGAAGCTGCGCGTTCTGCATTTGAGGAAGGGCCCTGGCCGCGCACTTCACCGACAGAGCGGGGCAAAAAGCTGCGCCAGCTGGCTGAGCTGATCAAGCCAAAGGCCGAAGACCTGGGGCGAATTGAAACGATAGATACCGGCAAGCTGTTCCGCGAGACCCGTTGGCAGGCCAACAATGTGGCGGCCATGTATGAGTTCTACGGAGGGCTTGCCGACAAGGTGAACGGTTATGTTCCACCATTGGCGCCCGATCAGAACTTGATGTATGTGACCCACGAGCCGGTGGGCGTGGTGGCTGCGATTGTGCCCTGGAACACTCAGATCCAGCTTGCCGCCAACAAAGTTGGTCCCGCGCTTGCGGCGGGCAATTCGATAATTGTCAAAGCCTCGGAACATGCCTCTGCGGCCATGCTTGAGTTCGCCGCCATTGTGGCGGAGCTCGATCTGCCACCTGGAACGTTCAATGTGATCACCGGCCATGGGGAGCCCTGCGGACGGGCGCTGACGGCGCATCCGCAGATTGACCGGATAAGCTTTACCGGCGGCATCGAAACCGCGCGACGCATCATCCCCAGCACGGCCAACAACATCGCCAAGCTGAGCCTTGAGCTCGGCGGAAAGTCACCTGTGGTGGTGTTCGATGATGCCGACTTGGAGAGCGCCGTGAACGGAGTGCTGGCGGGCATATTCGGGGCGAGTGGGCAAAGTTGTGCGGCCGGTTCACGCTTGCTGTTGCAGGAGGGTGTTTATGACAAGATGCTCGGAATGCTCAAGGAACGTGCCGAGGCGATCCTGGTTGGAGACCCGCTGGTTGAAGCCACGCAGATGGGACCTCTGGCAACACCTGCGCAGAGGGACCGGGCTGAGCGGATCATTCAGCAATCGGTTGATCTCGGCGCCCGGGTGATTACCGGCGGTGGACGCCCCGCTGGTCAGCCGAAGGGCTGGTATTTTGAGCCGACCATCATTGAGTGCGACGATCAAAATCTGCCATGCGTTCAGACAGAACTGTTTGCGCCAATCCTCAGTGTGGTCAAATTCAGCGATGAAGCAGAGGCCGTTGCGCTTGCCAACGGCACCGAGTTTGCTTTTGCCGGCGGTGTGTTTACCCGCGATTCTGGCCGCGGTATCCGCATGGCCCGGGCCATCAGGGCAGGGCGCATTTGGGTCAACACCTATCGGCGGTCATCGGTGCTCACGCCGTTTGGCGGGTTCCGCAACAGCGGCTATGGCCGCGAGGCGGGGATCGACGCGATCCGCGATTTCACCGAAACCAAAGGCACAATGATAGAAGTGTCAGGAAAGCCGATGGCCGACCCGTTCATCATGGGATGAACGGGTGGCGCATTAATTCGGCTTAGTATCTGCGCTGTTTGCGTCTTACCGAGCTGGCATATTTTTTGGCCTGACGGGGCAGGCGCTTGGCATGGATGCCGGCATTGTAGTAGCCGACGCTGCCGCGCTTCAGAGCTTTCTTCAGATAACGCATGCCGTATTTCAAGTTCGTGTTGACGTTGTAGAGGCCTTTGCAGGACCCTTTGTAGCCAACCGACCGGGCAGTTGCGCATTTGACCTGCATCAGGCCAATTTCGCCAACGCTGCCACGGGCTTTCGGATTGAATGAGCTCTCTTGGCGAACAACTGCCATGGCAACTGATTGAGAGACCCCGGCGTTGCGGGCGTGTGTCCTTACAGCAGCCATAACCCTGCTTTTGCGGGCAGTGGAGAGACGACCGCGGGTGCGGGCTCTTGCAATGCGCTTGCGGAACTTCCGGCGCGCTTTGCGTCCGCGAACCTTGCGAACTTTAACGATTTTATAGGAGCCCAAATTAGACTTGCCCATACGGGCGCTGGTTTGCCTGCTGGCAATGCGGACGCGCCGTTTCTTGCGCTTGATGCGCTTGCGGGCGATCCGCCTTTTCTTCTTAGATCTCAAGCTGGAGGAGTTAATTGAGCGATCATGCTCAGCACCTGCAACCCGATAAGATTTCGTGGAAGTCGTTCCCGAACTCACACATCCGCTTAGTAGTATCGCCAAACCGGCGATCAGTAAAAATCCACGCATGGATCCCCTCCAGGCGAAATACGCCAACACAATTACACACCTAGGTACTTAGATCCCCAAAGACATGGTACCTAACGACCAACCAACCATGCTTGTCCCGAGGTGTTATGTTTCATTAAGCATGTTTGAAGATACACAGGATATTAACCAAATTTGGACCGAATTGTGGCGGACACGGACTAAATTCACTTTCGATAAGCGGCTGAGACAAGTGTAAAATTTCTCACTTGACCATATTTTACGCAATGTTCTAACTGGCCGTCGGCACAATTGGCGAGGAGCAGCAGATGCTGCCGCAAGTCACAACGTTGAAGGTTGGCCGCAGGCACGAAGGCCATAATCTGGTGCCCTGTGCGGGGTGCGCTGCTCTTTAAAGCACCCGGCCGCCAGTTGGAATTCACAACGGTGACGGGTCTGGCTCCCCATTCCTTTCAAAGTGTCACCAAAATGAAAACACAATCCAAAGCCCGGCTCGCCGTCGATATTGGCGGCACTTTCACTGACGTTGCCATTCAGGCGCCTGGAGAAATTTCCGGCTACATCACCGCGAAGTGCCTGACAACGCCCGATGACCCGGTCACAGGCGCCATGACCGGGGTGACCTCCGCGTTGGAACGGGCGGGCCTTTCACCTTCCGATGTGGGCAGTTTCATTCACGGCACCACGCTGGCCACCAACGCCCTGATTGAGCGCAAGGGCGCAACCGTGGGCGTGATCACCACAGAAGGTTTCCGCGACATTCTGGAGATCGCCTACGAGCGGCGCTACGATCAGTACGACATCAACATCGACAAGCCGGATCTCTATGTGCCCAGAGAACGCTGCTTTGCGGTGCCTGAACGGATCTCGGCGCAAGGCGAGGTGCTGAAGCCGTTGGACGAAGCTGCGTTGGACGGGGTGCTTGCGGGGTTGGAGGCAGAGGGGGTCACCAGCATTGCTGTGTGCTTGCTGCATGCCTACGCCAACGATGTGCACGAACAGGCCGTAGCCAGGCTCATTCGCCAGAAGCGGCCCGGCATGGCGGTGAGCCTGTCGAGTGAGGTGAGCCCTGAGGTGAGGGAGTTCGACAGGCTCTGCACCACCCTGGCCAATGCCTATGTGATGCCTCTGATGGAGCGCTACCTGGCGGCGCTCGATGAAACGCTCAAACGAAGTGGATTTGACTGCCCGTTCTTCGTCATGACCTCCGGCGGGGGGATGACCACGCTGGAGACCGCCATCCGGTTCCCCATCAGGCTGGTGGAATCGGGCCCAAGCGGCGGCGCCATTCTAGCCTGCCAGATTGCCCAGGCCGCCGGGTGCGACGAAGCCGTGTCCTTTGATATGGGAGGCACCACGGCAAAGATCTGCCTGATCGACAAGGGCAGGCCCCAGACCTCCCGGCACTTTGAGATTGGCCGTGCGGCCCGGTTTATCAAAGGCAGCGGTCTGCCGGTCCGCATCCCGGTTATCGAGATGATCGAGATTGGTGCCGGCGGCGGATCGATCGCGGGTATGGACCGGCTGGGCCGCATCACCGTTGGTCCGGAAAGCGCCGGTGCTGCGCCGGGGCCGGCCTGCTATGGCCGGGGCGGATCGGACGCCACCGTCACCGACAGCGATGTGGCACTTGGGTACATTGATCCTGAACACTTTGCCGAAGGCCGCTTGCAGATTGAGCCTGAGGCCTCTCACAGCGCGATCGAGCGGGTTATCAGCGCGCAAATGGGCGTGGATCTGGAGGAGGGCGCCTATGGGATCTCGCAAATTGTCGACGAGAACATGGCAAGCGCCGCCCGCATTCATGCCGCTGAACATGGCAAGGACACCAGCCGGCGCACCATGATCGCGTTTGGCGGCAACGGCCCGCTGCACGCAACGCGGCTGGCGGACAAGATCGGGGTGGACCGCATCATCGTCCCGCCAAATCCTGGTGTCGGGTCAGCTGTTGGGTTTCTCAGCGCGCCGGTGTCCTATGAGATCGTGCGCAGCCTCTACATGACCTTTGGCGCGATCGACCTTGGCGCTGTGAACAGGCTCTTCGATCAGATGGTTGATGAGGCCAGCGCCATCGTCTCCCAAGGCACCACCGCCGCGAACCTGACCCAACACCGGGCGGCGTTCATGCGCTACCGCGGGCAGGGCCACGAGATTGAAGTGCCGCTGCCGCTGCGAAATCTGGAAGAGGCCGATCTTGATCTCATGCGCGAGGCCTATGATGAAGCCTACCGGGCGCAGTTTCACCGCTCGGTTGAGGGCATGGAGATTGAGATCATGAACTGGACCCTGATGATCTCCACACCAAGCGAACCTCAACCTGAAGCAGGTAGCACATCGAACCAGGGCGCTCCCGAAGCTGCCAAGTCCCGCAGCGTCTATTTGCGCGGAGAAGGCGCAAGCTGCGCGGTGCCGGTTATGGAGCGTGACAGCTTGGCACCGGGACACCGGTTCAATGGGCCGGCGCTGATCGTGGAGCCGCAAACGACGACTTTCGTCGATGCCCATTACGGCGTTGAGATCGATACAGGTGCCAACATCATCCTTACCCGTTCAACCGAGGAGGGCGCGTCCCATGGCTAAATCCCTCTCAAGCATCGATCTCCAGGTGATGTGGAACCGCCTCATTGGCGTGGTTGAGGAACAGGGGCAGGTTCTGATCCGAACCGCGTTTTCGCCGATTGTGCGCGAGTGCGGGGACATCTCCGCCGGCATCTTCGACCTGCAGGGCCGCATGCTGGCCCAGGCGGTGACCGGCACTCCAGGCCACATCAACACCATGGCCGAAGCGGTGGCCATCATGCTCAACTACTTCCCCGTGGACACCATGGCGCCGGGGGATGTCTATCTCACCAACGATCCCTGGATCGGCTCTGGCCATCTGAACGACTTTCTGATCGTTCAGCCGGCCTTTCTCGGCGGCAAGGTTGTGGGCCTGTCGTCGTGCACCTCGCACCTGATCGACCTTGGCGGCCGGGGCATGGGGCCGGAGGGCATGGACGTTCATGACGAGGGCCTGTTCCTGCCACCGGTCAAGCTGGCCGACAGGGGCGTGGTCAACCGGATGCTGATCGACATCATCAAGGCCAACTCGCGCGAGCCGGTGCAGAACGAGGGGGATGCCTACGCCCTGATGGCGAGCTGCGATGTGGGCTGTTCGCGGCTGGTCGACATGATGGCCGAGTTCGGCGTGGAGGATCTGAGCCAGCTTTCAGACCACATCATCGACACCTCCCTGAAGGCCGCCGGCGATGCCATTTCCGCGGTGCCGAACGGGGACTATCTCTACGACCTGAAATTGGACGGATATGACTTCGAGATCGACCTGAAGGCCAAGCTCACGGTGACGGACCGGGAGATGATGCTGGACATGGCAGGCTCGTCGGCTTGCTCCAAGTTCGGCATCAACGTTCCGCTCAACTATGCCACCGCCTATGCGGTGTTTGGCATCCGCTGCATTGTGGGATCTGACATGCCGAACAACGCCGGCTCGCTTGCCCCGTTCAAGGTGACCGCGCCGGAGGGCTGCATCGTGAATGCCCAGTTCCCCGCGCCGGTGGCCATGCGGCACACCATTGGCCAGCTCATGCCTGATCTCGTCTTCGGCTGCCTGACGCAAGCGCTGCCGGACCAAGTGCCCGCCGAAGGGGCCTCGTGCATGTACGATGTGCCCATGCGCAACCTGCCCAACACCGGGGTGCGCAACACTGCCACCGCGTTCGCGGTGGAGCTCACCCACAACGGCGGCACCGGTGCCCGGCCTGCAAAGGATGGCCTGTCGGCGACCGCCTACCCCAGCGGGGTTTGGGGCACCCAGGTTGAGATCACCGAAAGCGTGGCGCCGCTGATCGTTCACAGGCGCGAACTCAGGCCAGGTTCGGGCGGCGCCGGGCAGTTCCGGGGCGGGCTTGGCCAAACCCTGGAACTGGAGAGCTCAGAAGGGGCGCCGGCAGCGGTGTTCCTGTCGCTGGAGCGGGTCAAGTATCCCGCCCGTGGCCGCGCCGGCGGCGGGGAGGGGGCGTGCGGCCACATCTCCTTCAGCTCCGGGGAGGTGTTGTCCGGCAAAGGGGAGTTTGAGCTTTCGCCTGGTGAGACGTTCATCATGCACACGCCCGGCGGCGGCGGCTTTGGCGATCCGAAAGCGCGGGCCCGCGAAGCGATTGCCGAGGACCTGAAGCGTGGCTACATAACCGAAGCTGAGGCGGCGGAGGTGTATGGTTTTGACTAGATGAACGAAAAAACTCAACTAAAAGGTCTATATAGCCCGATTAGACGCACTTAAACAGTGTCTTACGTGAATTTGGGTTCGTTTCGCAGAATCGCTGTTTTTGGCAGAAATCCGCGCCTGAACATGAACAGAAATCTTGCGGAAACTGCATAATTATCAACTATAAAGTGGCAATAATTCTCCCCCCTCTTTCGCCGTCTTCCCCTTTCACCGTCTTTCCCTTTCGCCGTCATCCCCGCGAAAGCGGGGATCCTGGGGCGGTTGGCTCTGATGTTTGCGGCCCCTGGGCCCCGGATATTTTGCTGCGCAAAATTCCGGGGTGACGAGGGCAATTGCAAAATTCCGGGGTGACGAGGAGGCCAAGTCACGCCGCGGCCAAGCCGGCCGCCTGGGCGCCGGCCAGAACCTCATTCGACAGGAGCCGCCCGAACGAGGGCACGGTGGCGGGCTCCAGGCCCAGCATCACAGCGGCACTGAACATCATGGCCTGATTGCTGGTGACCACCGGTTTGGCCAGGTCACGCTCAAGAGCCTCGATGGCCTCCACGGCCCGCATCTCCGTGCACGACAACACAAGGGCGTCCGCCTCCGCGCTGTCGGCCGCCATGCCAAGGGCGTAAACCTCTTCAGGGCTGAGCGCCCCTTGGCCGTAGTTGCCAAGGTCGGCCTCAACATCTTTGCGCGAAACGGTCTCAAAGCCTGATTGGGCCAGAAAGCCAATCGCTTCGCCATTCAGGGCGGCCACATAGGGCGAGCTGAACGCAATCTTGCGCACCCCAAGGCAGGTGAGCGCGTTGACAAGGGCGCCGGCGGCCGTTGCGGCATCAACGCCGGCGCGCTGTTTGATGCTGGCGCAAAATTCACGGTCGAAGGCAGGGCCGTGCGCCAGGGTCGCCGACGTGCAGCCATAGAGCACCAGGTCGGGGCGCACGGCGGAGAGATCCGAAACCACCCGGTCGAGCGAGTTCACAGCGAACTGGCGCATCTGATCAGAATCTGGAACGGCGTCCAGATCATAGCCGCCGGCACGGGCGAAATGGACCGAGACCCCGTCCGGGCGCAGCAGGCCCATGTCGGGCTCAAGATTGGTGTTTGACACAGGAACCACAACGCCAATGCGGGCCCGCCCTCTGGATGCTCGTTCCGTCACGTCTGCCTCCGATGCTTTCTGAGATGCATCCTATCACGCTTTGTCCCTCGCTCCAGATGGCTCAAGGTGAAGACTTCACACCATTCAACACTCATGACACTGTGGGTGGAACGAGACCTTGAGAGGACGTAGCCCGGTGGCTGAACAACTCAAACACCTTCTATCGCCGCTACAAATCGGCCCCAAGACCATCCGCAACCGGGCGCTGGTCACAGCTCATGTGCCCGGCGTTGAGAAGGATGGCTTGGTGAGCGATGCCTACATCGCCTACCAGCGCGCCCGGGCCCGGGGCGGAGCCGGACTTCAGGTGAGCGGCTCCGCCGCAGTTCATGCCACAGGGAGCGTTGGGGCTGGCCGCTCCCTGGACAACACCAAGCCGGAAATCGTCGACACCTACAAGCGCCTGGCTGAGGCGATCCATGAGGAGGGGGGACGGTTTCTCATACAGCTTGGCCATGCCGCAGCCACGGTGAACGACCAGGACCTGGGTCGCCCGCTTTGGGCGCCATCAGCGGTGCCCTCGCAGCTGGTGCGCGAGATGCCCGAGGTCATGACCAAGGCGATGATCGACGAGGTGATTGGGGCCTATGCAACAGCGGCCACACGGGTTCGGGCCGGCGGGCTTGATGGGGTCGAAATTCTTGGCGCCTTCGGGCAGCTGCCGGCCGCGTTTCTCTCTCCGCTCACCAACAAGCGTGAGGATGACTATGGCGGCCCGCTGGAGAACCGGATGCGTTTTGCTACAGAGCTGATTGATGCGGTTCGGGACGCGGCCGGAGCAGACTGCATCGTGGGCCTGCGCCTGCCCGGCGATGAACGCACCGAGGGTGGGCTCACCCAAACTGATATGGAAACCATTGCGCCACTGCTGTGTGCGGCGGGCAAACTCGACTATCTCAATGTGGTGGCGGGCACCAACTATGACCGTATCATGCGCATGGAACACTGGCCGCCGACGCCGGCGCCCCACGGGCTCTATGTGCCTCTGGCGGCCGCGATCAAGGCCAAGGTTGGCATTCCGGTCTTTACCTCAGGCCGGGTGACGGACCCGCGCATGGCCGAGCAGATCCTGGTCAAGGGCGAGGCCGACATGGTGGGGATGACCCGGGCCCATATTGCCGATCCGGACATTGTGAAGAAGGTGAAAGAGAACCGCCTCGACGACATCCGTCCTTGTGTTGGGGCCAATTTGTGTATTTCCAACGCCACTGAGGCGAAAACCGTGCGCTGCATGCACAACCCCGAAGCTGCCCGGGAGCTTGACTGGGGCCCGCAGACGGCCGCCGGAAAGGCGAAGCGGGTTGCGGTCATCGGCGGTGGGCCGGCCGGGTTGGAAGCCGCCAGGGTGGCCGCAGAACGGGGCCATCAGGTGGTCCTCTATGAGGCCGGCGAAGAGCTTGGCGGCCAGTTCCGCCTCTGGGCCAAGGCGCCGCAGACACAGGAGTTTTCCCGTTCACTCGACTGGTTTGAGGGGCAACTCACCAAGCTGCAGGTGCAGGTGCGCAGGAACACGGCGGTGGAGCCAGGCGACATTTCGGATCTGGAGTTTGACAGCGTGATCCTGGCAACCGGTTCAACCCCCGCCGCGCCGCCAGCCTTGCCCGGACTTGATGACGCGAACATCCAAGCCTCATCGCCGTGGGAAATCTTGGAGCAACCTCCATCGGGCCAACATATTTTGGTTGTGGATGAGGGCGGTGGCCGTGCAGGGCTTTCGGCGGCGGACCTGGCGCTTGAAAACAACCGCATCACGGTGATCAGCACTGACTTCACGGTGGGCGAGATGGTCAATCCCAACATCCGCACACCGCTCTACAAACGCTTCCTCTCCGGCGGGGCCGTGTTCCGGCCTTGCGAGGAGGTGGTGCGGGCCGAGGGTTCAACGATTGTAACGCGCAACATCTACTCTGGTTTGGAAGCGGCAATCGAAGGCGTGGACGTGTTGGTCAACTGGCGCGGCAACCAGGTGGTGAACCAGCTTGCCGAGGCGCTGGAAGCCCGCGATTTTCCCCTCAAGGTGATTGGCGATTGCCGCGCACCGCGCCACCTGCACACAGCCTTCGCCGAGGGCGCCCTGGCAGGCCGGTCGGTTTAGGGCGAGTTGAGGCCGGATTGCTCCACCTAAACTCATGTTGCCCCAGACGCGATCTCCCGCACCCCTGCCTCTCCCGCCTCCCGCCTCCCGCCTCCCGCCTCCCGCCTCCCGCCTCCCGCCTCCCGCACTCCTGCACGCCCCGCGCCCCTCAATCCCCCCGCATCCCTGCGAAAGCAGGGATCCATGCGAGCCAACCATTCGCTCCGAGCTATGGGCCCCTGCTTTCGCAGGGGCGCGGGAGATTCAGGGATGCGGGTGTGTCTACCGTCATGCCTACGTAGGCAGGCATCCAGCAGCGATGGCGCTCTGGGGCCAAACTGGCACTGACATCATTCTAATCTGGACCTACAATGGGGCCAGGCAAGTTCCTATGTTGATTTCACCATTCGAAATTTAGGTCCCGCAGAACGCAATTTGCGTCGCCTGCGCGCGCCTTTTTTGGTTTAACTCGCAAAACACGGCAAACGGGCAGAGGCCCGGCAGCTTCTAGAAGGATGCGTCCCAATGAAAATGACTACAGAAGAGGCCTTCGTTAAGGTCCTGCAAATGCACGGCATCGAGCATGCCTTCGGCATTATCGGCTCGGCCTTTATGCCGATTTCCGACCTTTTCCCCAGGGCCGGCATTCAGTTCTGGGACGTGGCCCACGAAACCAATGGCGGCCTGATTTGCGACGGCTACACCCGCTCCACCGGCAAAATGGGCATGGCAATTGCCCAGAACGGTCCTGGCGTCACCGGTTTTGTGACCGCCGTTAAAACCGCTTACTGGAACCACACCCCGATGTTGCTGGTCACCCCGCAGGCGGCCAACAAGACCATTGGCCAGGGCGGCTTCCAGGAAGTTGAGCAAATGGCCATGTTCCGCGAAATGGTCTGCTACCAGGAAGAAGTTCGCGACCCGACCCGCGTTGCTGAAGTGCTGAACCGGGTGATCTTGAAAGCCTGGCGCGGTTCTGCCCCGGCGCAAATCAACGTGCCGCGTGACTACTGGACACAGGTTGTGGATATTGAGCTGCCGCAGATCGTGCGCTTTGAGCGCCCGACCGGCGGTAAAGAAGCTATTGCTGCCGCTGCCAAGCTTTTGTCGGAAGCCAAGTTCCCGGCCATCCTGAACGGTGCCGGCGTTGTTCTTGCTGGCGGCATTGAAGCCTCCAAGAACCTGGCTGAGCGTTTGACTGCCCCTGTGTGCTGCAACTACCAGCACAATGATGCGTTCCCCGGCAGCCACCCGCTTTCTTGCGGTCCGCTGGGCTACAACGGCTCGAAGGCCGGCATGGAGCTGATCAACAAGGCCGACGTTGTGTTGGCCCTCGGCACCCGGCTGAACCCGTTCTCCACCCTGCCAGGCTATGGCATCGACTATTGGCCCAAGGACGCCAAGATCATTCAGGTGGACATCAACGCTGACCGCATTGGTCTCACCAAGAAGGTCGCCGTTGGCATTGAAGGCGACGCCAAGCAGGTGGCCGAGCAGATTCTGGCTCAGCTCACTTCAAGCGCAGGCAATGACGGCCGTAAAGAGCGTGAGCAGCTTATCCACCAGACCAAGTCGGCCTGGCGCCAGGCGCTTTCCGGCATGGACCATGAAGATGACGATCCGGGCACGAGCTGGAACCAGCGCGCACGCGACCGCGATTCAGATCGCATGAGCCCGCGCATGGCATGGCGCGCCATTCAGGACGGCCTGCCGAAGGATGCGATCATCTCATCTGACATCGGCAACAACTGCGCCATCGGCAATGCCTATCCGGCCTTTGAAAAGAGCCGCAAGTATCTGGCTCCTGGCCTGTTTGGTCCGTGCGGTTATGGCTTCCCGGCCATTATCGGCGCCAAGATCGGCTGCCCGGATGTTCCTGTTGTTGGGTTTGCCGGTGACGGTGCCTTCGGCATCTCCATGAGCGAAATGAGCTCGATCGGCCGCGACGAGTGGCCTTCGATCACCATGGTGATCTTCCGCAACTATCAGTGGGGTGCTGAGAAGCGCAACACCACCTTGTGGTACGAAGACAACTTCGTGGGCACCGAGCTTGACCCGCACTTGAGCTACGCCAAGGTTGCCGAAGGTTGCGGCCTGAAGGGCGTGAGTGTGAGAACTCAAGCCGAGCTGACCTCAGCCCTTGAGGAATCCTGCAAGGCGCAGGCTGACGGTGTCACCACCTTTATCGAAGTGATTTTGAACCAGGAACTGGGCGAGCCGTTCCGCCGCGATGCCATGAAGAAGCCGGTTGAAGTGGCTGGCATCGACCCGGCCGACATGCGCCCGCAAGCCGGTGCCTGATCACTGACATATGTCAGAGGGGAATACCTTATCTCCGAACAGATGTAGCCCTCTGTTCGGAGGTTGTTTTAGCGGCCCCAGGGGTTGGCTCAAAAACGCTGATCATGTTGCCATTGTCGTCCTCGGGCTTGACCCGAGGACCCAGGGCAGCATGCGCGGAATTCTGCGGCTCTGGGCCCTCGGGTCAAGCCCGAGGGCTACAGTGATGGATGGTTGCCGAACAGTTCAGAGCACCTTTGCGGTGACCACGACCTCGATCAAATATCCAGCCTCGAGATCGACGCCGACGCAGGCGCGCTGCGGCCAGTTTTCTTCAGCGCCAACCCAGGCGTTCCACACCATGTCCATCTCAGGTTTGTAGGTGATGTCGCTGAGATAGACCGTTGCCTGAAGCAAACCGGCTTTGCCGCTGCCCGCCTCGGCGAGCACCCGGTCGAGCTCTTGCAGCGTGTTCCGCGTTTGCGCGGCAATGCCGCTTGCGCACACCGGATCGGTGGCGACAGCGTAGACAATCCCGTCTGATTCAACGGCGGCGCATCTGCCTTTTGCACCTCCTGCAATTCGTTTCACGGCAACATTCCCTATGTTGGAGGGTCAAGGTTCTTTTTGTCTACATGATCCCATGTCACCGGACCAGAACGCCGGCCCTGGGTGCATCTGGCGGCGTGGTGAGACCTTGCCCGCCTGGGCTAATTCTGTCACTGCTTGGTTCATGCCTGAATATCTGACCACCCGGGAAGTTGCCGAACTGCTGCGGCTCAAAGAGCGCAAGGTCTATGATCTTGCCTCCTCTGGCGCCTTGGCGTGTTCACGCGCCACCGGCAAGCTGTTGTTTCCAGAAGATGGCGTGCGGGCCTGGCTGGCTGAACATTTAAGCCAGGGAGAAACCGGGGCGGCTGCCGTCCGGCCGAATGTGTTTCTCGGTAGCCACGATCCGCTGCTGGAGTGGGCCTTGCGTCAGTCTCAATGCGGGTTGGCGACCTATTTTGACGGCAGCTCGGATGGTCTGCAGCGTTTTGCCCAACATGAAGGGGTGGCCACTGGGCTGCACATCAAGGACGATGACGGACCGGGGTGGAACCTCGGTGCGGTGCGCGCAGCGTGCGGGCACCAACCGGTGGTTCTCATAGAGTGGGCAAAACGCCAGCGTGGCCTGATCCTGGGGTCAGATGTGGGCAAGCCGGTAGAGGGTTTGGAAGATATTGCCGGGCTGCGTCTGGTGCCGCGGCAGGCGAGTGCCGGAGCTCAGAAGCTGTTGTTGGATTTGCTTGAAGGCGGGACCGTGCCGGTGGATCAGATCGAGCAAGCTGAACCTGCGCGCACAGAGCTGGATGCGGCCCTCGCGGTTCTTGAGGGGAAAGCGGATGTGGCCTTCGGGCTTGCGTCTGTGGCAGCCATACACAGGCTTCGGTTTGTGCCCGTAATGGAAGAACGTTTTGACCTGCTGGTGGACCGCAAGGCGTGGTTCGATCCGGCTTTGCAAACCTTCTGGCAGTTTTGCCGCAGTGGCGCCCTGCACGTGCGTGCCGCGGAATTGGAAGGGTATGATGTGTCCGGCCAGGGTGTGATTCTGTTCAACGGCGCGTGATGCTTCGTGAATTTGCGGTGCCACCTTATACCTGAATGATTATACTCATTACTCGCATTGGCTGTATAATTTTACTGTCTTGTGTCATTTTTTCTAAAAAAATCGAGGGTTTAGCGTGTTCAGTCAACTGAAGGCTTGGCAATCACGCCAATTTCAGCAAGTATAAGTTAGTCGCGATTTTCATCTTGGGGGTGACAATCTTAATGGAATGGAACGAAGTGATGAGACTTAACGTATCAAAACTTGCACTGCACTTGGTTATCGCAGTGCTGGCATGCATCGGTTTGCTGAGCACCGCGCATGCGACCCCAATAAACACCGTGGAGCCGACGGCGACCGAAACGGTCCTGGCAACAAATCCGCCCCTTACGACACAGTATATCTTTGAAAAGTACATCACTAAGGCACGTCACCGCTGCTGGGAAAAGCGCGTTCGGATAAGCCGCTATTGCTGCGGTTTTGACTACTATGGCGCGTGCTCCAAGTATTGCTATCAGTACGGCTATAAAAACGTATGTCCGCGCCACAAGCGCTACTACCGCAAGAGGCGCCGGCGCAGCTACTACTAAGCGTCAGCTGTAAATCAATTGAATGCCTCAGCCGGAACGTTCGCGTTCCGTCTGAGTTCGTTCTGGGGGGATGCGGGTTAGAAATAACCCTTCCACATGAGGAACGCCCCGAGCGCCACTTGCAGCGCCCCAAGGACCCTGAGCACGGTCTCATTTGCGATCATGCTCTCACCCATCGCGGCAACGAGGCCCGGGAAGCCCATGCGCACCACGCCGGCCACCAGCATAAGCCAGCCCATCAGGGTGATGATCAGCGGCCAACCGGTCCACACCGCGTGGGTGTTCACCACGGCAAGCCCGGCGATCAGGGCCATGGCGCCGGCCACAAAAATCAAGGCGGGGCTCTTCAGGAACTCCTCGCCTACGGTTTTCACATGACCGGGATTGGCCAGGCCAATCAGGCCTGGGATGACCAGCATCGGGCCCACGATTTTGGCGATGAAGAGTGATGTCTGCATGACTGCTCCTTTGCGTTTTTGGCGTGAAGCGAGACGCGCGTTCGCGTCCTTTACATGTGGTGTGCCGGAATGATCAGTTCCAGGAATATCGGTGTCCAGCATGTACGATTTGTGCTCACAGGCGCAGTTATGCTAGGTTTTCCCCCGCGCATCAGGGCGCACCCGATCCGCGGGAAGGGCCAAGCCCCCCTGACGTTTTGACACCACCATATTGACCCTCTTTTCGGTCTGAGGACGCGGATACCGGACGAATTTGAAAGGAGGCGTGCGATGGCGTTCGCAGAACTGCCGGAAAACCCCAATCTTGAACAATTGAAGAAGCAGGCCAAAGCGCTGCTCAAGGCGGTTCGCGCCGGCGATGAAGACGCGCTTGGCCGGGTCGGGCCCTATTTCGGAGATCCGGCGTCCATCGGCCTGCAATATGCCCAGCTGGTACTTGCCCGCGAATACGGTTTTTCCAGCTGGACCAAGCTCAAAGACGAAGTGAACCGCTCAGCGCCGCGTTCGGCGCCGGTGGGCGATCGGTTGGCCAATCGCTTTCTCGATCTGGTCTGTCTTGCCTATGGCGTGGATGTCGACCCCGGCCCACACCGCCTGGAGGAGGCCGGTCAACTTCTGGCTGAGCATCCTGAGATTGCTGATGAGAACATCTATGTGGCCGCGGCCATTGGCGATGTGGGGCGCATTGAGCGCTGGCTGACGCAAGACCCGGGTCTGATCAACCGCAAAGGCGGATACTTCAACTGGGAGCCGGTCATGTATGCCGCCTATGGGCGGTTGCCGGGCGTGTCGACCCTGACTGCAGGGCTCAAGCTGCTGGAGCGCGGGGCAGATCCAAACGCCCATTACATGTGGGGCGGGCAGTACAAGTTTACCGCGCTCACAGGGGTTTTTGGCCAAGGCGAGGGCGGCCCGGTCAATTTCCCCGAACACCCTGATTGCGTGGCCTTTGCCCGCGCAATGCTGGAGGCCGGCGCCAACCCCAACGACAGCCAGGCGGCCTATAACCGGTTCTTTGAGCCGGACAATACCTGCCTGGAGCTGTTGCTGGAGTTTGGACTGAGTTCAAAAGATCGCAACAACTGGTTCGTTGAGGTGGAGGGGAGCATGCTGCACAACCCGAGCGAAACCATGCACTTCCAGCTCATCCAATCCTTGCGCAGGCGATACAAAGACAGAGTGAAGCTGCTGATCGACCACGGCGTGGATCTGAGCAAACCCGACGACACCTACGAGACGATAACCAAGGGCAAGCTGCCCTATGAGATCGCACTCCTCTCGGGCCAGGACGATATTGCAGAGTACATGCTGGCAAACGGTGCCCGGAAGACAGAGCTTTCGAGCCTGGACAAGTTCCGTGCCGCCTGCGTGCGCGGCGACATTGGCGCGGCGCGCGCGCTGCTTGAGGCTGACGGTACTTTGGCTGATGCGGCCAAACCGGGCGAGCGCGAAATGCTCTGCGATGCGGTTGGGCAAGACAATCGAGATGCGCTCGCCACAATGATTGAATTGGGATTTGCGCTCAGCATTCCATCAACCCGAACGCCGCTTCATGATGCGGCCTATCAAGGCCGGCTGGAGGCGGCCCGCATGTTGGTTGAGGCGGGCGCGGACACCGTCCTGCGCGATCCCACATACGCCGCCGGGCCAATTGGTTTTGCATTGCACGCCGGCCAGACGGAAATGATTGCACTGTTGGACCGTGAACCGATGGACATCTTCGCCGCCGCCGCCCGGGGCAACCTGGCGCAATTGCGCGAGCATTTGGTGAAGGACGCTGAGGCTCACGCCGTGCGGTTCAGCCAAATCCGCCCGGCGGAATGCGGCCCCCAGGACAATGACTGGATGACCCCGCTGGCCTATGGGGTTCTGAACGGCCAGGAGGCTGCTGTAAGGCTCTTGATTGCGCATGGTGCAGATCTGGATGTGGGCGATGGCGCCGGCAATACGATCCGCCACCTGGCCGAGGAGGGCGGCGATCCTGCGATCCTTGCCGCCATTGGCGGAGACTGAAGAGGTAGCTGAGGAGGGGGCACCAGATTGTGGTGGCCCTGGGGGAAGCTTGGCTGTAGCATTGCGCGCAAAACAGGTTCGCAGCCGGATTCTCTCATGCGCGACAAGCTCCATTATCTGTTCCTAAACGTGGGCCACTTCCTCGACCATCTGTTCATGCTGGTGTTCGCCACCGTGGCCGCGCTGGCGCTCGGCCGCGAATGGGGCATGAGCTATGGCGAATTGATCCCCTACGCCACGCCGGGCTTTATTGCGTTCGGCGCCTTCGCCCTGCCCGCCGGGTGGCTTGCGGACCGCTGGAGCCGGGAGGGGCTCATCACCGTGTATTTTGTGGGCATCGGTCTTGCGGCCTGCGCGACGGCTCTGGCCACAACACCCGTACAGATCGGCATGGGGCTGTTTGCGATCGGCGCCTTTGCCGCCATCTATCATCCCGTTGGCATCGCCCTGGTGCTTGAGGGCCATACAAAAACCGGAATGCGCATTGCCATCAATGGGGTGTGGGGCAACATGGGCGTGGCTGCTGCTGCTTTGCTTACCGCGTTCCTCATTGACACCACCGGATGGCGCTCAGCTTTTGTCTGGCCGGGCGCGATTTCCGTGGCCTTGGGGGTGGCCTATGGCATCACCATTTGGCGCACGGCAGAAACTGACCGGCGCGCCAAGGAGGCCGCAGGCAATTCTGCAAAGCTGCCTGATCCCGTGTTCGGCCGGGCGGTGTTCATCCGTGTGCTTGCCGTCATCTTCTTCACCACCGCCCTTGGCGGCCTAGTGTTTCAAAGCACGACCTTCGCGCTTCCCAAAGTGCTGGACGAGCGAGCCAGTGACATTGCTGCCAGCGCGACGCTGATCGGCTGGCTTGCCTTCTTCGCGTTCGCCGTGGGCTCAATGGGCCAATTGGTGGTGGGCTCGCTGGTGGATCGCACCTCGCCGCGCACCGTGTTCATGGTGGTGGCTGCCATGCAGGTGGTGTTCTTCGCCGCCATGGCGCAGGCCACTGGATGGTATGTGGTGTTGTTCTCGGTGGCCTTCATGCTTGCAACGTTTGGGCAGATCCCGATCAATGATGTGCTGGTGGGCCGGGTGGCCAAATCAGCCTGGCGCAGCCGTATCCTGGCCCTGCGCTACACCATCACCATCACGATCATGGCCTCGTCCGTCCCGTTCATTGCCTGGGTGCACGGCAGCTGGGGCTTTGACCGGTTGTTTGTGATCCTGTCTGTGGCAGCCGCCTTCATCTGTATTGCGGTGGCAACCTTGCCTGCGGCAATCTCCGGCGCAAAGCCGCAGCTCGCGCCTGCGGAGTGAGGGGTTTGGGCCCCTGAACTTCAGCGGGCCCCCGACGACCGGCAAATCATTGCAATCTTTGCTGCGCGGTGCGACTATGGGGACCAACTCAAAACGGGCTGCGAACGGCTGGTTGTCCATCTATGCAGAACACTTGGTTGAAATGTGTAAGACGAGTTCTGGGGCAAGACGGACTGCTGCGTCTGGCGCTGCTGGCTGCCGCCGCATTTTTTACTTTGGGTTCAATCGCGCACGCTGCAGAGAAAATCAGATCCGTGTCCGTGCCCAAGGGCTGGAGCGGGGCCGCTTATGCCACAAACAGCGGCCGTTTTTCACATTGTGTGGCCAATGCGCGCTACAAGAGCAACTTCAATATATTTGTGAGCATCGACGGTGATTTTTACTGGAAAGTTGCCTTCTTGGATCGTCGGAAACGGCTGAGAAATGGGCGCGCAGTTGCCAGAATAAAGATTGATGGGAGCCGCTGGTCCTCCTACCGGACCCAGGTGACCAAGAACAATTTTTTTGTTCTGAACATGCCCGGAAACTCGAGCTTCATAAGGCTGTTCCGCAGAGGCAGACGGCTGCGCCTTGATATCGATGGCGCTGACTATCTCTTTAATCTCACCAACACCAACGCGCTGCTCCCGGCTCTGGCGAGATGTGTGAAGAAATACGTAAGACTCCGCGGCAAGCCGCCTCGGAGAACGGCCCGGAAGACCAAGCGAAATTCCAACAACTCAGTGGCCGCCAACACGCCCGGCCAGGCCCCGGTCTCTGAACTGCGGAAAAAAACAGAAAAGAACCGCGCGCGCCGAAGCTCTGCCGGCACCGGCATGGTGGTGTCGAAAGGCGGGCACGTGCTCACCAATTTCCATGTTGTGCGCGGATGCAAACAAATTGCCGTCACCATGCTGGGCGAACTTGAGGCCGAAGCAAAATTGCTGAAAGCGGACAAGAAAAACGATCTTGCTGTTTTGAAAATCGGCACACCTGTTCCCGACAAGAACATTGCGCAATTCCGGGTGGGGCGACGGTTGAAGGCCGGCGAGGCCATCGCCGTATACGGCTTCCCGCTCCCCGGCACCTTGAGCGTCTCGGGAAACATTGTTTCCGGGCATATCACGTCGTTGGCCGGTTTAGGCGATGATGCGCGCTTTGTGCAAATCTCCTCGCCCATACAACCGGGAAACAGCGGCGGGCCGCTCATAGACAGCGCAGGTCAGATTATTGGCGTTGTCACCGCCAAGCTTGATGAGCTGAAATTCGCAGGCGCTACGGGCTCAATGCCGCAAAATGTCAACTTCGCGATCAAGTCAAACATTGCCCTGAATTTCATGGATGCCCATTCCATCCCCTACAAAACCTCATCGTCGCAGGAAGAGCACACGCTGACCAAACTGGTGGAAGAAGCGAAGAATTACACAGTTCACGTCAAGTGCAACTAGAGCAACCTCCGATCAGACGGAATCGTCTGAGCGGAGATAAGTTGCTCGACTATAGCGAAAATCTGGGGCATCTTCCGCTCGCTTTGAGCGGAAGTTGCCCTAGAGCCTTTCCTGTTCATATTGAAGCATTTGACCGCTATTTGGCGTCTGCTGGCGAGGCGCGGTCCGTGCCTTGGTCTGGCTGACCACAAGCGGGCCGCAACGAAGTCCAGCGGGCGCCAAACAGTGGCCTTCGGTGGG
>JAAEUE010000080.1 GCA_024227565.1 Alphaproteobacteria bacterium | reverse complement strand
GACCGACCTGTCGGTGCACTCGCAAGCAAATCTCAACAAGGTCGCAAGGCAGTTAAACGAGAGGCCCAGAAAGACATTGCAATTTGAAACGCCAGCTGAAAAGTTCGACCAGTGTGTTGCATTGACCAGTTGAGATGGCAAGGCAACTGCCGACATTCCCCCAACAGGCTCAAATGGGCAATTGCACCCAGTGACAGGCGGTCAAGACAGTCGGTGGCACGGTCCTCGGTTGCCAACCATCTTTCTCTAGGGCTGGGCGCCCATGCTGGGGGCTTGGCCACGGCCGCGGCGCAGTTCTCATGTCCATATGGCTGGTCCGGGGGCACGGGCGCCCGGCTCGTCCGTCCTGTTGCTTGCGTCCAGCTCGAGCATGGCATCCAACCGGCGCAGGGCTTCGGCCGGGCTGCCCCGGCGCCGGCTCCGCTCGTCCAGAAACTCGGTGTGCGTGCGCCTCAGCTGGCCCAGCACATGGGCCTCGTAGCGGCCCAGTTTGGCCATCAGATTGTGGTTCATGCCTTCGTGCAGCAAGCGGCCTACAGCCAGGCGTTTGCGGCGCTCAGGCGACAAGGCGGTGGTGTGCGGCTTCAGGCCCTTGTGAAATTTCTGAACCCGTTCACTTGGTCCGTTGCAGCCCTTTTCAGAACCATCCAGATCGAAATATTCGCTGCTCCAATGGCCCATCCATTCCAAGATGGCAACCTCAAACCCGGCAAAGCGGCGACTGCGCCACATCAGCGAGACCAGCCGCTCGGCCAGTTCGGCCTGCATCGCCCCGTCAGGCGACAACTCGTCCATCAGCGCCTGGTGGAACCCATCGAACACGGCTCCGTCCTCATCGTCCAGCAAGAGGGTGTTGGCCGTGAGGCCATGGCGAAGGGCGTTGGTGCGGCTGGTCTGTTTGCCGTCTGAGCTTGTGGGGCCGGTGCTTCTGGAAGCGTTGGCCCGGTTGGCGATCCGTTGCAGTGGCGTGGTCATGGGCTCTCTCTCTTGGGGCTGCAGGGGGGGGTGCGAGATATCATACTCGGAATATAATCATCATAATATCAATTTGTCAAGTAAAAAATTCCTAACTATATTGATTGATTTTAATGTTGATATGCCACTTTTTAGCTTATTATTTGAGAAAGACCTCCCTCCCTGAAGCCTTGAATTCCGCCAAAAACTCGCGACTGCGAAACGAACCCAATTTCGCGTAAGTCTATGACGGTTCGGGGGAATTGGCGCTATTTGGCCCTGATGGTTGACTTAGAGCAACCTCCGATTAGACGGTTCCGTCTGAGCGGAGATAAGTTGCTCGACCGTAAGGAAAATCTGGGGCACCTTCCGCTCAGTTTGAGTGGAAGGTGCCCTAGCCGTGACGTCAATCTGGTCTCTAGGGGTCCGCCACCCTCATTTTGCGTCGCGTTCGCCTTGCCAAACGGACACATTTGGACCATTGAAGAGCTCTTTGGGGTTTTGGCAGGAGTGGCAGATCATGGCCGACACAGTTACCTTCAATCTTGAGGAGGCCTATGACCTGGCGCTGCGCGCCCTCACCGCTTGCGGCACCTCAGAGGACAACGCCGAAGCGTTGATCGGCGGCATTCTCGGCGCTGAGCTGGACGGCATCTCCTCGCACGGTTTCATGTATCTGCCGATCTATTGCGAGCATGTGAAATGCGGCAAGATCGATGGCAACGCCTCGCCGACGGTGCGCGAGATTTCCCCAAGCGCCTTCGCCGCAGATGCCAAGTCGGGCTTTGCCCATCCGGCCATTCATGCCGGCTTTCTGGAGTTGATCCCGGCAGCCAAGGAAAACGGGATCTGCGCGCTCTCGGTCACCAACTCCTATAATTGCGGCGTTCTGGGCTACCACGTCTCCAACCTGGCCCAAGCCGGCCTGCTGGGCCTCGGCTTCACCAATGCCCCGGCCTCCATTGCCCCGGTTGGCGGGTCAAAGCCCGTGGTGGGCACCAACCCCATGGCCTGCGCCGTGCCCGACGGGGAAGGTGGCGTGAAACTGATCATCGACCAGTCATCGTCCGTGATCGCCAAATCGGAGGTTACCAAACACAAGAACGCCGGCGAGGCGATCCCCGTAGGCTGGGCCCTGGATCGGGACGGCAACCCGACCACCGACCCGGCCGTGGCCCTCACCGGCACGATGGTGCCCATGGGCGGCTACAAGGGTGTCGGCCAGGGCATTATCGTCGAGCTGCTGGCAGCAGCCATTTCAGGCGCGACGCTTGGCATCCACGCTTCTTCGTTCGCCACCAACGACGGCGGGCCCTGCAACACCGGCCAGTTCTTCTTAGGCCTCAATCCAGACAGCTTCTCAGGCGAGGCATTCTATGAGCGCCTGGGGGCCTTGGCTGAGGCGATCGAGAGCCAGGACGGCGCCCGGCTTCCCGGCGCCCGGCGGCTTGCGGCCCGCAAAGTTATTCCCGACCAGGGCATCACCATTCCGGCGGCCCTGCACCAGCGCATTCTTGGCTATTGCGCTTGAGGCAAATCAGTCGTTGTCGGTAAGCCCGGCGCCTGCACCTGACAGACGCGACTGTTCGGTTTCAGGCACCAGGATCTTGCGCGAATAGATGTAGACCCGCTTGAAGTCGGCCTCGTCGGCTTCGACCCCCTCCTCCAGCGACGTCTTCCGGTTGGCCCGCAGTTGTTCCCAGTCGGGCACTTCAGGCGGCTGCTTGCAGCTGATCAGAACATCGCTGGCGGCAAACGCCGGGTCTGCCGGGGACATCACAAACTTATGGCCGGCCTCGCGCGCCTGGCCGATGAAACCTGTGAGAAATCCGGCATGCGCCACGCGTTCAACCGCCAAGACGGCGTCATCGCCATGCTCATCGCAGAGATAAGCCATCAAATCGATCAGGCCAGGCCCTAGGAACACCGCGCTGGCACCGCCGGCATCAACGCTTGCGTTCATGCCTTCCAGGCGGGGCTCCAGCGCGCCGTGCCGCTCTTTGGGGTCTGAGGTGTCCAAAGCGTCGCCCAACCACCTCAAACCCGGCAACCCAGAGGCTTCCAGCCAGGCCGTGTTGATGGCGCTGTCTTCGTCCACGCCTGCCGGAGCGCGTCCTGCATCCAGGGCGCGGAACGACATGCGCTTGATCTCGTCAAAGGATGTTTTCATCGATCTCGCCTGGGCAGGGGAAACTCCAATCGTCAGCCGTCGCAGCGCCCAGCTCATGTGGCAGCGGGGCGCCTTGATACATGGTGATCCGGGTCCAAAGGTCAGAGCGCGGATCGAACCCCGTGGCTCCGAAGAACGATAGCTTGCAGCGCAGCATGTCTATGGGCCGGCATGCGGTGCCCAAAAGGTTGTCGCGGATCTCACCATAGGGGTAGTGCTGCAGGGTTTGGATGCGCCGTACGGTGCTGCGCCACTTGGGCCGCTTGATCAGGAACTCCGCAATGGAGGTGTCATCGTCCCAGCGCTGCAGCTCGGCGGCCAGCCGGTGCACCTGATAGCCAAAGCCAAGCCGCATCTCGAGCCCGGCCCCAAACTCTTCAAACCGCGGGCCGCGCCGCGGCTCCTCCTTGCCTTCCGAGTAGTACCAGAAGTAGTGCCGCTCGTTTGGGTCGGCAAAATCGGTGTTCAGCGCCCAGCCATAGTCAGTGTTCAATATGTGCCGAAGCGCGCCGATTGGCTTGGCCGGCTCTGAATGCTCCTTCAGGGATGTGGCCATCTGTTCAGCCAGATCGTCCACCCGTTCAGGATAAAGCTCGATCAACAGGCTGACGATGAGCTCCTGTGCCTCCTGGCTCATCTCCGCCTCAACCTGGCGGTAGAGCTGGTCCCAGGGCTTGGCTTCAACAAGCAGGCGACCTGCTTCATGCTGCGCATTGAGGGTCTCCAGTTCACCCCGCAACACGCGAATGCGTGCCATCTGGATTTCGTCATCCACATTCCAAAGCGCCACATGGCGGCCAGCGCGTTGCAAAAGGTCTGTGAACCGCTGGCGCACCTCCTGGTCTGCTGCCTCAAGCGCGCGAACCCGGGCAAGCGCGGATTCGCGGGCAAGCACCCAGCGATGGATCAAGATTGGATGCTTGATCAGGAAGGGCGCCATGCCAAGCCCTGTGGAGTTGCCGATGCCAAGCGCGCGGCAATGGGTTGGCGACAGGCTGACCGCCTTGTCGCCGCCCTTCGCCTTGGCCACATGGTTGACCAGCAGGAACGACAATTGCCGGATCAGATAGACCGTCAGCATTTCAGCCCGAAACGGCCCCGCCAGGGCCGGATGAGCGCTCGCCTTGGGGAAATCGGCCAAGCCGAACTTGCCATTGCCGTATACGGCGGTGGTGCGCATGAGATAGCCGGTGGCCATCAGTTGGTCCATCTCCGGCTGGCGGCCTTGCGCCAACTCGCCGGCCACATAGTGGAACAGGCGCATGGATTTGTTGGCCCGCGACAACACAAGTTCACGCGCGGTGTAGCGGCCAGCTTCCTGGTGCGGGATATTCTGCTTCAGCCGGTCAATGTCATCCTGGGTCGCCTCGCCGTCAATCAACGCAAAGCTCGCATCCCATTTTTCTGCGATCACCCGGTCCGTGCGCTCATCAGGCTCAAGGTGTTCGGTGACCGTCACCAGCGAGTACACCGCGTCAGGCGCAACAGCGCGCAGAACCATGTGCCCATAGCCGTCTTCATCCAGCTCGCACACCGGGCAATCAAACTGCCAGTTGTCCCGCGCAACGATGCGCAGCAGGGCCCGCATGAAGCTGATCCGGCTGGAGAAAAACGACCCCATGCGGTCAAGCCGCATGATCTGTTCTGCCGGACGCAAGGCAACCTGCGGCCAGGCTTGAGGCTCACTCTCGGTGCGTTGTGTATCCATCAAACCTCCCATAGGGACCGCCGACGATACGGCGCCGGATTTCAGGTGACAAGCAATGATCGCACTTGGTTGGCCAAAAGTAACGTTGACCTAACATTTTCTGGGGTATACTTCTCGTCGCAATGAGAAATCTGGTTCACATACCCTCTTTGAGGATTGGGCGAATTACTCGCCCGGCCGATGCGTTTGGCCGGGACAAGCAAGTTCGTTTCCCAATTCATAAAATGAAGAGTGTGAGCCATGACTGCTCAATTTGCGGCTGAGACCGCAGTACAAACCGACCCCCTACCCTCTGCTGATTGTTCAACCTTCGCTGTTGAGGTCACCGCTGACCACAGCGCTGAATCCCTCCTGCGCATCCTGAACCCGCTGCAGAAGCTGGAGATCACGCCCCACACCGTTCGCTCCGGCAAAAGCTGGTCGGGCGACACCATGGTTGTTGAGGTGCAGTTCGACACAACACGCGCACGGGCCGAACAGGTGTGCCGTCAGATGAATTCCTCGATCCTGGTGCAACGGGTTGAGCTGATGGCGTGCAGCCGGTAGCCGATCCCCCAACGGCCTGCAAGGGCAACCCGGTGAACGGGCCCGGCGCCCACGGCGGTATCGACGATGTCGGCGGCCCATAAGGCGCCCTACAGCTTGTGAGAAATCAGGAGCGCTGGAGAGCTGTTCTTGACAACAATCAACTCGCACCCTGACTATGCAGGAGCGGCCAGAGCAACGTCCGAGCAGACGGTTACGTCTGGTCGTAGATAAGTTGCTCGCGGTAACGATAACCTGGGGTAGGGGGCGTTTACATGAGGCGGATACTTCCCATTTTTCTCATCCTGATGAGCTTCTCATTGGTTGGGACGGTGGCCGGGTCTGGCCCGGCAAGGGCGGAAGATGCAGCCCTCGTGATCGGAAACGGCGCCTATCGCGCGAACTTGGGAATTAGCACAGCAGCCAGCGACGCGGAGCTGATTGCAAGCACGCTTGAGCGGATGAAATTCAGTGTCCGGCAGGAAACAAACCTCAACCGTGAAAAATTTCTCAGAACGATCCGGCAATTCGCCGAACGTGCCCGGTCCGGCAAAAAGCCAAAACGATTGTTCTTCTACTACACCGGCCACGCGATCCAGATTGACGGCGAGAATTACCTCGTCCCCGTAAGGGCCAAAATTACGGATGAAGAAAGTGTCAAGGCAAAGGGCGTTGGATTGTCTGCCATCGTGCGGGGCTTGAGAAAAATCGGAGCAGAGCAAAACGTCTTCATCCTCGATGCCAGCAGGGGGTATCCCCTAAAGAACATCACCAAGCCAATGCCACCCGGGCTTGCCGCGTTCGTAGCGCCGTTTAACTCGATTGTCGCTTTCTCAGCACGGCCAGGAAAAGTTCTTTTTCAGGAGGAGGCCGGAAAAACCCACAGTGCGTACGCACTCGCATTGTCCGCTCAGATGTCAGTGGAGAATGTGGCCATTGAAGATGCGTTGAAATCCGTTCGAAGCCAAATAGCCGAGCTCACCCATCCCGACCACGCACCGTGGGAGAACTCGTCATTGGTTGGTGATTCGGTCCTTGTCCCTGGATCCGGGGGGGAAGATTCAAAACCCGATACCAGGATTGTGCGTGACAGCTTGGCCGCAGATGCCTGGAGGGCGCTGGGCAACAATCCCGACCTCACAGAGGTCGAAGCATTCTTAAAGTTTTTCCCGGGCACATCGATCTCTACCGAAGCGCGGGACAAACTGGCTGAGTTGAGGGAAAAGCAACGTAAGAAACAACGTGCCAAAGCTGAAACCGCTGCCAAGAAAGCCAACAGACCCAAACAGAAATCCAGACCGGCAAACCGGACGCTTTCATACTTTCCCAAACAACCACAAAACCCAATCCTGCGTGATCGGACGGCAACCAAACATTTGGCTGCATTCATAAAAGGTTTCAAGAAGAGGAAGTACCGCTTCTCCAGGGAGGCAAAAGGCCGCGACGTTGCAACAAAATTGAAATTTGGACGCGGATTTGCGGGCCTTTTCAACGAAGTCAGGCGAGAGGTGAGATTGCGTGAGCGGCAGGGGGAGAAGATCACGCGCAAGAAACTGCTCGGTCTCATGCGTTCAATTCACGCTGAACAAAAGAGCCTGGAACGCGCCGCACGCGATGCAAAGGGAAAGTTTGGTTTGATCGTTTACGCCAAATCCTTACAGTCCGGCGTTTCATCCTATCCGCTCGTTTGGCGCCGCAAGCCTGATTTCGGCGTGCTCTATCAACAAATGGAGCACGCGTATCCCGAGTTGCAGGGGGTGGGGGACGAGGCGCGATTTGTGAAAGAGGCAGATGCCATTTTCTGGCAAATGAAGAGTTACCACAAAAAGAACAATCGAATTTCGATTTCAGACGTCATCAAAGCGATCAGGCGCCGTGCTTTGAGATGACGGCCAAAGCTTGTGGCGCGCTGAACCTCCAATAGATATTGCGCAGCAGCCGTTCCAGACAGTCCAGCTCGATTTTTGGCCGCTGCGGATCTGCGCAAACTTGTGCGTCTAGGGCTGGTTGCGATCGGCCGCGAATTCCGAGCTGATCTGGCGGGAGCAAGCTGTCGTTCTGCACTCAGACCCTTAGAAAACTGAATCGCTCATTGACAGAACATTGACCCTGTTTGTGCAGGCGGCTAAATTGCAGTCGCAGTGCAATGGGAACAATGACATCCCACAAACTTAACGGTCAGCACATTGCTTCAGCAAAACCTCAATCCAACGGCCCGCGCACGCCTGGACAGTTTCATTGCGGATCTTGAGAACAAGGTCGCCCTCGGGCCCGGGAAGAATTCGCCCGTAGACACTCTTCTTACAGTTCTGGAATCCTATGTGCCCGATGCAAAGGGTATCGGGACCTATTCAAATTGCCAAAGACATCTTGCCCGCCATGTGACCGAAGAAGACATGCGCCTGTTTGACCTGCCCGCTGACGTTCTGGCGAACCGCCTGACGGACTGGCAGATTGTTCTGAATAAGCACCATATTGATCCGCATGTTGCAGTGCCTCAGGCGTTTCGTGGAGATTGCAAATTTATCAGTCCCAAAGGCACAACATGCGGTCTACGCATGTCGTTGTTCGATGCTGAAGGGGTGGTCCCGGAATTTTGCCTAAGTTGCTACAAGGTCCAAATTTTAGCGTCCAACGTGATCGCGTTGATCCGTTTGCACTTTATTATGCGCCATCTGAAGCTGCCTAAAGATAACTACCGAAAGTGCATGATAGAACTTAGGGAAAATGTTCCAAATCCCTACAAGGGATATATCTATTGCACCTCTGAGGAAGAGGCCGGCACGTGCTTGGACATTCTTCAATCAGCACTCACAACGGCAGGCATCACCGGCATAGAGTGCCGCCTCAGCCACGGCTGCTCAGAATACAGCTTGAAATATCCAGAATTCAAATATGCCGCCGATGGCAGTCACCGGTCATTTGCGAGACCCGAGCCTTGGAACGGGAAAGAGGTGCAGTTCTTCTCGGCCCACAAGGATTCAGGTTCCGTCCGCACCGACTACAACAACCAGGCGCTGTCGGTCCGTGATCTTCTCTGTTTCCGCACCTGGTTGGAATATGCAGACATTATCGGAGATGACAGCTGTCAGATCTTTGACGCTTCGTTGCGCGCATCGGGCGACCAAATTTTCACTGCCAGAGTTCGCGATCAAGCAGAGCAGCGGAAGGCTGAATTGCTCGCTCTGAATGACAAGAGCGCGCGCACCGGCGTGAAGTCCTAATAGATATTGCGCAAGAGCCGTTCCAGATAATCCAGCTCGATCTTCGGCCGCTGCGGGTCTGAATACCTGTCACGCAACGCGCGGAGAATTTCGCGGGCCCGTTCCACCGCAGCCTCTGACGGCACCATGTCCTTGCGCGGTCCCTGTTGCTCACCCGTTGTGGGTGCTGGGCGGCCAAGCGGATCGAAATCGTCGCCGCCCTCGCGGCCCTCTTCATGGCGGCCATAATTGCCCTGATTGCCAGTGCCCTGGCGCATCATTTCCTGGGCCATGGCCTGCATGCCCTTGCGCATCTTGCTCAAGGCATCGCCCTGCTTGCCAAGCGCGCTGCCGCGGTCACCTTCTTTCAAGGCCCCTTCCGCCCCACGCATATCGCCTTGTGCCTGGCCGAGGGAGGTAGGTGGATTGACACCGCGGTCCTTCAGGGCCTCCATCAGCTCACGCAAAATATCGCCCAAGGCGCCCTGCTGGCGCGACAGGCCCTCTGACCGGCCCGATTTGCCCTGCTGGTCCTGATATGGCTTGTTTCCGTCAGGCTGTTGGCCTTGCTGGCGTTGTTGACCTTGCTGCTGGCCGTCTTGCATGCGGAAGGTTTGGTCCATCAGATCCTGCTGCTGGCGCATGAGATCAGCCAGTTCCTGCAGCGCCTTGGAGGTTGGCGTATCGCGCTGGGGCGAACGTTGCGCCATGCCTGGGCGCATGTTCTCCATCAGCCGCTCCAGCTCCGACAACAGCTTCTGCGCAGCATCGTGATTGCCGGCCCGGGCGAGCTTTTCGATCTGGTCCATCATCTTCTGCAGATCTTGGCTGGAGATGATCTGATCGGGGCGCGGCTGGAACTGGTCCATTTTGCCGTCGCGCATGTTGCGCTGCATTTGCTTGGCCATTTCGCGCATATAGCGGTTCATGGCCTCGCGCATTTTGTTCATCAATTCGGCAATACGTTCCGGCGACGCGTTTTCAGAAAGCGCCTTGGCAAGCTCGCGGCGCAGCTTGCGCAGCTCACGCTCCGCTTCAGACAGGTTGCCGTCTTCCACCGTGAGCGCAACATCCCACAACAGATCGACCACATCGCGGAAATGCTCCCCCTTCTCAGCCCGCACCAACATGCGGTTGGCCATGCGCAGGCCTAAAAAGACACCGCTCTGCTTGAGCATGTCTTTGGGGTAGATCGTAAAGCCTTCGAGCACCCGGGACACCAGGGCTGCATCGTCCGTGTTGCTGATCAGCGCCTTGCGCTGTTCAACGATGGCCCGGGCCAAAGGCTCGGTGAACACCCGTTCCGGCAGGGTCATCTGTTCGGGCGCACCCTCATGGTCGCTGGTCTGGCCGCCGGCGTCGCGGGCGGTGACCCTCATCTCCACCTTCATGCCGGCCCAGGGGTGTGCGCTCAGATCACGGAACACCTTGCCGTCGGCCTTCTTGGGATCAACCCGGGGAAGGTCCACCGCGAAATTGGGCGGCGGGAACAGCTTCTGGTTCATGGCCAGGCTGTTTTCCCCCTTCTCGCCAGGAGACAGCGAAAACGCGGTTGTGATGTCGCGCACACCGTAATCGTCCGTCGCCTTATAGGAGAAACGCAACGTCCCGTCCGCAGTTTGCCCAAGGCCTGAGATCGTGAGTTCAGGCTTGTTGTCGGCAATCAGCGTGAAATTCCAGGAGGCGATGATCTTGCCGTCTTCCAGAACGGCCACATGCTGGGGGCGCTTCAAGCTGAGGCGCAGCTCGGTTGCGCCGGGATTGTTCTCATCGCGAACCGCTTTGGGGTCAGCGGCTTTGAACGGATGTTCTGAATTTTCAGGTGGCTGGCCGCTGCCGCTGGCCTCAACCCGGGCAACCGGCGTCAGGGCACCATTGAGGCGGATCACCAGCTCGCTGTTGGCAGCAACCTTGAAGCTTTCCGGCACCGTCTCTTCGGCGGCCTTCCGCGATGCTGAACCACGCGCCAGGAACACCGGCGCCTTGCCGGTATAGGCCGGCGGGGCAATCCAGGCATCCATGAACAGGGCGACCTTCGCCTTGCTTGCAGGAACCACGGCCCGTTGAATGCGGTCGGGCCAGTCTCCACCGTTCAGGATGAAGAACGCACCGATGGCCATCACAAGGCCATAGCGCAAGCCATATGGATCGCGTGCTGCCAGCGCAGATTTGGGCCAGCCGGATCTGAGCGCGAGGATCAGCTTCGCCAAGCGCTCCTTGTGAGCAGCCCACAGGGTGCGGCTTGCCGGGTCCTGCGGCGTGCCGGCGATGGTGTCGCGGTACGACGTGGCAGGCTGATGTGGCACGCCGGAGACGGCCTCGATACGGCGCAACGCCGTTTCGCGGTCTGGCATGCGGATAGAGAAAAGCGGCCGCAGCGAGGCCCCGGTGGCAATCAAAAAGCCGCCGAGCGCCGCAAAGTGAACTTCCCGCGGCAGCAGTTCCAGAACACCGGACACGGCCGCCAGGGCAAACACACCGATTACGCAGACAAGGGGAAATGCGGCCGTCCAAAGCTGTTCCCAGAGCAGGACGAGCCTGGCTCTGGAGATCTTGGCGTCCAATCGCTGGTCAACGCTGACCGGTTTGCGCTTCAGCTTCATTGCCCCACAATACTAGCATGATTTGGCAGCAATTCGACAGGAATAGAGACCCTCGGCGTCACTGTTTTGTGACGGGGTTAAACAATTGTTGCCAATGGATTTTTACTGCCAGGCAGCCAGCTCGTCCAAGCCGATCAGCTCTTCATAAGTCTGCCGCGGCCGCACCACGGCATAATCGTCGCCATGCACCATCACTTCGGGCACCAGAAGCCGGGTGTTGTAGGTGCCGGCCTGAACCGCGCCATAGGCCCCCGCCGACAGAACGGCCAGCATTTGACCGGCCTTTGCATCAGGCAAGGAGCGCTCGCGGGCGATGTAGTCACCGCTTTCGCACACCGGGCCCACAAGGTCGCCGGTTATCGCCGGCACCGCCTTCAGCGCTTCATCCACCGGCCAGATATCGTGGAAGGCATCATAAAGGGTCGGGCGGATGAGATCGTTCATCGCCGCATCGGCAATCAGGAACGTGCGGCCTTCAGAGGGCTTGGCATAGATGATTTTGGTTACCAGGATGCCCGCATTGCCGGCGATCATCCGGCCAGGCTCAAACACCAGTTTGCACCCCAGATGGCCGACCGTGCGCTTGATCATGGCTGCATATTCATCTGGATGGGGCGGAATGTCGTTGGTGCCGCGGTAGGGAATGCCCAGCCCGCCGCCCATGTCCAGATGCTCGATCGTGTGGCCCGCCGCGCGGAGCATCTCCACCAGTTCGGCCATCAGGGTGTAGGCTTTGGAAAACGGCTCCAAGTCAGTGATCTGGCTGCCGATGTGCATGTCCACACCGGCAATCTTGATGCCCCCCAGCGCCGCGGCCCGGGCATAGACCTCACCGGCGCGGGCATAGGAGATGCCGAACTTGTTGTGGGCCAGCCCGGTCGTGATCTTCTCGTGCGTGCCTGCATCCACATCCGGGTTCACCCGGATCGACACGGCCGCCTTCACGCCCATGCCCGACGCCACCTGGGACAAGAGATCAAGCTCTGGCTCTGATTCAACGTTAAAGCAGGAAATGCCGGTTTCCAGGGCAAACCGCATCTCAGCAGCGGTCTTTCCAACACCGGAGAACACGATTTTATCAGGAGCTATGCCCACGGCCAAGGCCCGGCGCAGCTCGCCTTCCGACACCACATCGGCGCCGGCGCCCAAATCGCCCAGGGTCTTCATCACCGCAAGATTGGAGTTGGCCTTTGGCGAATAGCAGACCATGTGGTCCATGCTCTCGAAGGCCTGGTCGAACACCTTGTAATGGCGCTGGAGGGTGGCGCTGGAATAGCAATAGAACGGGGTTCCAACCTCGCCCGCAATTCGGGCAAGGCTCACGCCCTCGGCATGGAGTATGCCGCCACGATAGTCGAAATGGTGCATGGCTCAGTTAGAGGGCTTAGGCCCATCCGGATCAATGAGAGGATCCAGGACGAACGGTTCGTCCTCTTTGTCCTTCTCATAGCCCGGAGGCGGCTCCAAAGGCCCGTTACGCCCACAGGCCGTGAGCCCCAGGGCGGCAAGCATTAGAGCTAGTATGGCAAACCGTGTCAGCCGCACGTTATCCTCTCCCGACGGGCAAATTGGCACCCGAACACATCACAACACCCATCTTCTAACCCAAAATCACCTCAGAGTCAGTCCCTTAAGGCGTTCTGCCAGAATTTTACTTGCGCCCGCACATTGTCCGGCGCAGTGCCGCCAAAACAGGTGCGCGAGGCCACCGAGTTCTCAACACTGAGCACGGAAAACACATCGTCGCTGATGCTCGCGTGCACAGATTGCATCTGGGCCAGGCTGAGCTGGTCCAGCGCGCAGGCGTTTTCTTCCGCCAGGGCAACAATGGAGCCGGTGATATGATGTGCCTCACGGAACGGCAGGCCAAGCGCGCGCACCAGCCAGTCGGCCAGATCTGTCGCCGTGGCAAAGCCTGATGAGGCGGCCGCATGCATGGTCTCCTTTTGCGGCTCAAGGTCGCTCACCATGCCGGTCATCGCCGCGAGCGCCAGCGACAGGCTGTCGAAGGCGTCAAAGGCGGGCTCCTTGTCTTCCTGCATGTCCTTTGAATAGGTCAGGGGCAGGCCCTTCATGACCACGATCAGCGCGTTGAGCGCACCGAGGATGCGGCCCACCTTGGCGCGCACCAGTTCGGCCGCATCCGGGTTGCGCTTCTGGGGCATGATGGAGGAGCCGGTGGAGAACTTGTCCGACAGCCTGACGAACCCGAACTGGGCCGTGCACCAGATCACCAGCTCTTCGGCCAGGCGCGAAAGGTGGGTGGCGCAAATGCTGGCGGCCGCCAGGGTCTCCAGCACGAAGTCCCGGTCGGAAACCGCATCAAGCGAATTGCGGGCCGGGCCGTCGAAGCCAAGCGCCTTGGCGGTCATTTCCCGGTCAATTGGAAAAGATGTGCCCGCAAGCGCCGCGGCGCCCAGGGGCGACTGGTTCAGCCGCCCGCGTGCATCGGCCAGTCTGGCGCGGTCGCGGGCGAACATTTCCACATAGGCCAGGCAGTGGTGGCCGAAGGTCACCGGCTGGGCCGACTGCAGATGGGTGAAGCCCGGCATGATGGTGTCTGCATGGGCCTCGGCCTTGCCCACCAGGGCAAGCTGAAGGTCTTTGACCTGGGCATCAAAGGTGTCGAGCACGTCGCGCACATAGAGCCGGAAATCGGTGGCCACCTGGTCGTTGCGCGAACGCGCGGTGTGCAGCCGGCCTGCGGCCGGGCCGATCAGTTCAGCCAGGCGGGCCTCGATATTCATGTGAATATCCTCCAGCGCCCGCGAAAACGTGAACGTGCCGCGATCAATTTCAGTTTGGATTGTGCTGAGGCCCTGCCTAATCTCCGCCGCATCGGCGTCGGTGATGATGCCGGTGGCGGCCAGCATGTCGCAATGGGCCAGCGAGCCTGCTATATCCTGGGCCGCAAAGCGTTTGTCGAAATCAATCGAAGCGTTGATTTCGGTCATAATCTCGTCGGGGCCGGCGGAGAATCTTCCGCCCCACATTCTATTGGTCATCGTGCTCAATCCCGGGCAAAGCAATGAAAGACACCTAATCGTTCCTATGACAGAAAAAGACAAGGAAAATCAGGCGTCCCGCAAAGGGATGATGGTGCCATTTCTGATCGGCGCCGTGATCGCTGCCGTTGCGGCCTCCATGTTTATGGGCGGCGAGCCCGAGAAACCGCAGACGGCCACAACGTCGGCAGCGAGCACCTCCAACGGGATTTCAAAGGCGCTTGTGACCGGCCAGATGAAGAACTTTGTGCTGAAGGCTGATCTTCCCGCGCTTCCCGAAGTTCCGTTCCGCGATGGCGAGAACAAGGAGATGAAGCTGTCTGATTGGAAAGGCCGGGTGGTGATGCTCAACCTTTGGGCCACCTGGTGCGCGCCGTGCCGCCACGAGATGCCGTCGATCAACCGGTTGCAGGAAGAGTTTGGCTCAGATCAGTTTGAGGTGGTGGCCTTGAGTGTTGACCGCAAAGGCCTGGAGGCTTCGGCGAAGTTTTTGAAGGAAACCAAGGCATCGGCCCTGAAGCTCTATGTGGACAAGACTTCCGACGCCCTGCAAACGCTCGGCGTCATTGGCCTGCCGGCCACGTTTCTAATTGACCGCGAAGGGCGGGAAATCGGCCGCCTACTGGGACCGGCGGAATGGGATTCCGATGAGGCCAAGGCCTTGATCAAGGCGGCGCTTGGCAGCGGCTAACAAAACTCCCGCGTCCCCTCAAATCGTCATTATCTCTGCCCCCTTCGATGTAGCCCTCGGGCTTGACCCGAGGGCCCATTGCCGCGCAATCGGAGCGTTGGATCATGGGTCCTCGGGTCAAACCCGAGGACGACAGTGTTGGATGTGGCGCAAGGGTGCAGCGATCCTTACCTGGCAGAGCGCATGAAGGTCTCCAGGTCGCCGTACCCGGTTTCGCGGTACTCATAAGTGAGGTTCAGCTTCTTGGCCGCGGCTTGTGCCTTTTCCTTCAGCTCCTCGGTGGGCGCCTGGGCCAGATAGATCAGCTTTTCGTAATTGCCGAACACAAACGACACCATGTCCGGGCGGCGGTCGATGCCAAAGCCTTCCCAGATCAGTTTGTCGAAATGCTGGGCCAGATAGTCGGTCAGGAAGAAGGCCCGCATGTCGTCCTCGCCGCGCGCCTCAAACACGGCGTTGCCTGCGAAGAAGGAATAGCAGTGCGGCCCGCCAATGCGCTCCACCCCGCCCTCTTCCTCCAACACTTTGTCGAGCAGCCCGCCGGTGCCGCAATCGGCATAGAGCACGTAGATCTTCTCATACTTGCCCTTGGCCTCGCGGATCTTGCCGCGCACGCCTTCAGGGATCAGGTCTGGTGTGTTGTGCCATTTGGCCGGCAGGCAAGTGACGTCAATGTGGCGCCAGTTGTTGAGTTCGATCAGTTGAACGATCTCGCGCGCCAGGGCCCCGCAGGCAATCAGAAGCACGCCGCCGCCTGTGCGTTTGAAGTCGTAGGTTTCTGCCGGGCCCAGTTCCATAGGTGAAAAATAGGGTTTCGGGCGCGAAATGCAAAGGTGCAAGAGCGGCAAATGCTCAGCCTGAAGCGGCGTTGGTTCATTGAATGTCGCCCTCGGCCTTGAGCCGAGGGCCCAGGGCTGCAGGAGATAAGGTGTGCCGCATGGGTCCTCGGCTCAAGGCCGAGGACGACAGTGAGTGGATGCTTCGGCGTCTGTGAGTGGATGCATCGGCGTCAGGTTTGGATGCTGAGATCTGCAAGCCCCTGAGAGCGGCGCAACGCGCCAACTTCGATTTCCCGGCGGTTGCGCAGCCGGTGAAAGGTCATTTCCACCAGCGCGTTTTGCTCCTCTTGCGTCCAAACGGGCAAAGCTGCGAGCACGCCGGCAATGGCGATCTCTGCAGCATCGGACGACCCGCTTTCACACTTCAGCGCGATGCCAAGGCCCGCATGGGGCACGCAGGCGCAATAGACCCCTTCAGCGCCGATCTTGACGAAAACCCTGGGCACAGCTTCCATCAGAGCTGTGCAGGCGCGTGCCGTTCCGGCCACCATGAAGGGGTGTTCACGCACGGCTGCGATGATCCTGTCGGCTGCATCACGCCGGGTTTTGGGAAGGTCTTGCCCTGCCCCCAGCTTGGCAAAACCAAGAGCCATGTTCTTCAACGGGAAGGCCCAAGTGGGCACTGAACAGCCATCAAACCCGACCGGAGCACCGGTCAAGTCCACTTCGCACATGGCCTGAATTGTCTCCCGAATGGCCTGTTGCACCGGATGGTCAACACCAGTGTAACCGGAGGGATCAACGCCAAGCTGGGCCGACAGGGCCTGCATTCCGGCATGTTTGCCCGAACAGTTATTGTGGATCTGCCCGAAGCGCTCGCCATTTGCCAGCATGCAGTTTGTGGTGTGCTGATGGCTTGGCCAATGGCCGCCGCACTCAAGTTGTTCAGCGCCAACGCCAACCTTTGAGAGCATGCGCGCGGCTGTTTCGGTGTGGCGCGGCTCCCCGCCGTGCGAGGCACAGCACAGGGCGATTTCTTCAGGTGTGAAGCCGAACCGGTCCGCAGCACCTCCTTCAACCACAGGCAAGGCCTGGAACGCCTTAATCGCCGAGCGGGGGAATATGGCAGCCTCAATGTCGCCTGCCGAGGCGGCCAATGTGCCGTCTGTGCTCACAACGGCGAAGGCGCCGCGATGCTGGCTTTCAACAATGCCCCCGCGGGTGGCTTCAACAAAAACAGGATTTTGCGACATCTTAGAATGCTCAATCGAAAGGCACGGTCAATACCCGCGCTTGGCGTTCACCACATTAGACAAGGCTTCGCCCAGTTCATAGCCGCGAAGCTGGTCGAGAATATAGTCGTTAATCGCAATCGGAGAGGATTCTGCGGCAACGTGAGGCGTGAGCACCACACCGGGGTGAGACCACAGCGGGCTGCCTGCAGCCAGCGGCTCTTCTTCAAACACATCCAGCGAGGCGCCTTTCAGGGTGCCGTCGTTCAGCGCGGTCAGAATGTCTGCATCGCTCTGCACCTTGCCGCGGCCGGCGTTGATGAGGAACGGCCCTTCCAACGCCCCGTCCTGAGGCAACTTGGCGAAGAGGGCCGAATTCAGCATCCGGTCCGTGTCGGGTGTGTGCGGCAACAGGGAGACCAGAATGTCCGTGCGCCCCAGAAAGCCATCAAGCTCGCTCTCGCCGGCAAAACTCTCAATGCCGTCAACCTGCTTGCGGCTGTTGCTCCATCCGGCCACCTGAAAGCCCAGATCGCGGAGGATCACACCTGAATCCCGGCCCAACGTGCCAAAGCCCATGATGCCAACCCGCACTTCCCCCGCTGCCGGCTGGCTGTGTTCGGTCCAGGCGTTTGCCGTCTGTTGGGCGTCATACAGTCTGAAGCGGCGATGATGCAGCAACACGTTCATGACCACATATTCGGTCATCCGTTTGGTGAGATCGGGATCCACCACCCGCACCACCGGAACCGCCGGCAGATCGGGATCTTTCATCAGATGATCCACACCGGCGCCGATGGAGAAGATGACCTTCAGATTGGGATATTTGGCCAGCTCGCCAGGCGGCGGATTCCAGGCCACCACGTATTTGATGTCTTCCGGATTTCCGGTCTCGTCCGGCCACAGGCGCACATCCAGATCCGGCGCCCGGTCGCGCATCATGTCCGACCAGTCGGACGCGTTGTAACGGTTGAGAACGAAGAGAACGGCCATTGGGGACCTTTTGGGAGATGGGTGGAAACCAATTAAATTCTATTGCTCAAGACTGTCTTCCTCGGGCTTGACCCGAGGACCCAGGGCGGGTTGCTCAAATTTCTGCAGCTTTGGGCCCTCGGGTCAAACCCGAGGGCGACAGGAGTGGGAGGCTGGCAAAGGCGACTTGAACGTTTTCACATTAGCCCCAGCTTACTGCGCCACAACGCCCTCTGGGGCGGTTTCAAGGTCGAAGGCCGCAGCCATCAGGGCCTTGGTGTAATCGGTTTGCGGCTTGTCGAAAATATCGGCCGCCGCCCCCTGCTCCACCACCTTGCCGGCGCGCAGAACCACCACTTCGTTGGCCAATGCGCGCACCACCTTCAAATCGTGGCTGATGAACAGATAGGCCAGGCCGTGGTCTTCCTGAAGCTTGCGCAGGAGGTCCACAATCTGTGCCTGCACCGACATGTCGAGGGCGCTGGTGGGCTCATCCAGCATGACGAACTTCGGGTCCAGCACCATGGCCCTGGCAATGGCGATGCGCTGGCGCTGGCCGCCGGAGAACTCGTGCGGGTAACGCTCCATGGCGGCAGGGTCTATGCCCACTTCGTCCAACGCCTTGGCAACACGGTCGCGGCGCTGCTCGTAGGTGAGGTCCTGGCCCTGGACGATCAGGCCCTCCTCAACGATCTGACGGATGGAGAGGCGCGGGCTGAGGGAGCCGAACGGGTCTTGAAAGACAATCTGCAGATCGCTGCGCAGGGGGCGCATATCGGCAGACTGATAGTCTTCAATGGCATTGCCGATATAGGCGATGCGGCCTTCCGACGAGATCAGGCGCAGCATGGCCAACCCCAGGGTCGTCTTGCCGGAACCGGATTCGCCGACCACGCCCAAAGTCTGCCCGGAGCGAACTTTCAGGGTCACCCCGTCCACCGCCTTGATGTGATCCACCGTGCGCCGCATGAAGCCGCGCTTGACCGGGAACCACACCTTCAGCTCGTCGGCCTCCATCACCACCGGCGCGGTTCGATCGGGCTCGGGCGGATCGCCGCTCGGCTCTGCCGCCAGAAGCTCCTTGGTGTAGGCGTGCTTGGCCTTTGTGAAGATGTTCTCCGTCGGCCCATGCTCAACGATCTTGCCGCCGCTCATCACGTTCACCCGGTTGGCCATCTTGCGCACGATCGCAAGGTCATGGGTGATCAGCAGCATCGCCATGCCGAGCTTGGCTTGAATGTCTTTCAGGAGCACGAGGATCTGCGCCTGGATGGTCACGTCCAGCGCGGTGGTTGGTTCGTCGGCGATCAACAGGTCCGGCTCGTTGGCGAGGGCCATGGCGATCATCACCCGCTGGCGCTGGCCGCCGGAAAGCTGATGGGGATAGCTGGCAAGGCGGGTTTCAGGGTCGCGGATGCCCACCAGATCCAAAAGCTCCAGCACTTTGGTGCGGGCGCCGGTTTCGCTCATGCCCCGGTGGGTCTGCAGGATCTCGCCAATCTGGCGCTCGACCTGGTGCAGGGGATTGAGGGACGACATGGGTTCTTGAAAAATCATCGCAATGTCATCGCCCCGGATGGCGCGGATCTTTTCCTCCGGCAGGTGCATCAGTTCAGTTTGCTTGAAGGTGATGGAGCCATTGGGATGGTGCGCGGCGGGATAGGGCAAGAGCTGCATGATGGACAGCGCGCTCACCGACTTGCCGGAACCGGACTCGCCCACCAGCGCAACGGTCTCGCCCGTCTTGATGTCGAACGAGATGTGATCCACCGCATTTGTGCTGCGTCCGCCCTGGCGGAAGTCGACCGAAAGGTCTTCGACGGTAAGGAGGGTCTCGCTCATACGAAGGTCTTTCTGGGATCAAGCGCATCGCGCACCGCCTCGCCCACGAAGATGAGCAGAGAGAGCATGGTGGCAATCACCATGAAGCCTGAAATGCCAAGCCAGGGGGCCTGGAGGTTGTTCTTGCCTTGCGACAACAGCTCGCCAAGTGAGGGCGAGCCGGGCGGAAGGCCAAACCCTAAGAAGTCGAGCGAGGTGAGCGTGGTGATCGAGCCGTTCAGGATGAACGGCATGAAGGTGAGCGTTGCCACCATGGCATTGGGCAGCAAATGCTTGAACATGATGACCCGGTCGGAGACGCCCAGCGCCCGCGCAGCCCGCACATATTCAAAATTACGGCCCCGCAAGAATTCGGCGCGCACAACGCCCACCAGCGCGACCCAGGAAAACAGCAACAGGATGCCCAGCAAGATCCAGAAATTCGGTTCGATGACCGCCGCGATGATGATCAGCAGATAGAGCGAAGGCACCGAGGTCCAGACCTCGATCACCCGCTGGAAGATCAAATCCGTCCAGCCGCCAAAATAGCCCTGAACCGCCCCGGCCATCACCCCGATCACCGAGGAGATCAGGGTCAGGATCAAGCCGAACAGAACCGAGATCCGGAAGCCATAGATCAGCCGTGCCACCACATCGCGGCCCTGGTCGTCGGTGCCGAGCCAGTTCCAGTTGCTCACATTGCAAAAGCGCTGGGTCTGCTCATCCTTGCCGGGACAGATGTCGCTGGCGATCCGCCAGGTGGGCGGGGCTGGAAAGCCCGCTTTCTTGCGCTCGCCATCGACGATCTTATAGCCTGGGAAATCCAGATTGACCGTGTTGTAGGAATAGCGAATGGGGGCCCAGACGATCCAGCCTTTCTTCTCGGCAATCAGCTCGGAAACAAAAGGATCGCGGTAATCGGCCTCGGTCTCGAACTCCCCGCCGAAGGTGGTCTCTGCATAGGTGTTGAACACCGGCATGTAGTAGCCGCCGTCATAGCTGATGAGCAGGGGCTTGTCGTTTGAGATGAACTCGGCGAACAATGAGACGAAGAACAGAACCAGGAAAATCCAAAGGGACCAGTAGCCGCGCTTGTTGGCCTTGAAGTTGTTCCAGCGCCGCTGGTTGATTGGCGAGAGCCAGCCGCCATCATCGTGCTGGGCGTGAAGGGGGGCGGCGGCACCTGCTGTAAGCCCACCTTCATCGAGGGCTGGATCGGCGGTCTTCTGGTCCATGGCGCGCCTACACCTCCCTGGTTTCGAAATCGATCCGCGGATCGATCCAGGTGTAGGTGAGATCGGAAATGAGGCTGACAATCAGGCCCATGATGGAGAAGATATAAAGCGTGGCAAACACCACCGGATAGTCGCGGTTGACCACGCTCTCAAAGCCCAACAGGCCCAGACCATCCAGCGAGAAGATCGTCTCGATGAGGAAGGAGCCGGCGAAGAAGGCGCCGATGAACGCACCCGGAAAGCCGGCAATGATGATGAGCATGGCATTGCGGAACACATGGCCATAGAGCACCTGGCGTTCGCTCAAGCCTTTGGAGCGGGCGGTCACCACATACTGCTTGCGGATTTCATCCAGGAACGAGTTTTTGGTGAGCAGTGTGGAGGTGGCAAAGGCCCCGATGGCCATGGACACGATGGGCAACACCAAGTGCCAGAAATAGTCCACCGCCTTTTCAGGCCATGACATCAGATCAAAGCCGTCCGAGGTGAGCCCTCGAAGCGGGAACAGGTCCCAGAACGAGCCCCCGGCAAACAGCACGATGAGCAGGACCGCAAACAGGAAGCCCGGAATGGCATAACCGATGACGATGACGCCGGAGGTCCAGACATCAAACCGGGTGCCGTCTTTCACCGCTTTGCGGATGCCCAGCGGGATTGATATCCCGTACGACAGAAGCGTCATCCAGAGGCCCAGGGAGATCGAGACCGGCATCTTCTCGATCACCAGGTCTATGACCGAAATGTCTCGAAAATAGCTCTCGCCGAAATTGAAGGTGATGTAGTTCTTCAACATCAACAAGAAGCGCTCATGGGCCGGTTTGTCGAAGCCGAACTGTTTCTCCAGGCGCTTGATGAACTCAGGGTCCAGCCCTTGCGCCCCGCGGTATTTGGACGATCCGCCCTGATCCCCGGCCGATTGGCCCTGGGCCTGGCCGGTACCGCCGAGGTCTCCTCCGGCCGAGCCGCCGACCCTTGCTGTGGCCCCCACATCGGTTCCGGTGAGCTGGGCAATGACCCGCTCAACCGGCCCGCCCGGGGCAAACTGGATGATCACAAAGCTCACCAGCATGATGCCGAGCAGGGTCGGGATCATCAAAAGCAGTCTTCTGAGAATATAGGCGCCCATCGACGTTTAGTTCCTGGCGGCTTTCAGGTTGGCCGCTTTGTCGTCATCGTACCACCATGTGGTGATGATGCCGCGGTTAAAACGGGGCTTGGTTTTGGGTCTGGAAAACTTGTCCCAGAACGCAATGGTGTGCGAGGCCTTGTACCAATGAGGCACCCAGAAATGTTCGGCCCGCAAAACCCGGTCAAGCGCGCGGGCAGCCAGATTGAGGCTTTCACGCGATTGAGCTTTCACCACATCGGACACCAAACTGTCGATCACCGGGTTGGCCACACCGGCCAGGTTCAGGCTGCCGTTGATCTTGGCAGAGGCAGAACCGAAATAGTTCTCCAGTTCGATACCCGGGGTTTGGCGCACGACGTAGCGGGTGGTGGTCATGTCAAAATCAAAAGACTTGCGGCGGCTTTCATATTGGGCCGGGTCGACCAGCCGCATCTTGCTGTCGATCCCGAGGATCTTCAGGTTCTTGATGTATGGCCCAATGATGCGTTCAAAGGTGGGCGAATAGGTCAGGAACTCGATCTGGAAGACCTCGCCCTTGGCGTTGACCCGCTTGCCGTCCTTCACCTCCCAGCCGGCTTCTTTCAGCAGTTTGGAGGCTTTGCGCAGCATTTTGCGGTCCTGGCCAGAACCGTTCGAGACCGGCGGCACGAAAACCTTTTCAAAAACTGCCGGGCGTAACGTGCCGCGCAAAGGCTCAAGCAGCTTGAGCTCTTCTGCCGACGGCGCGTCGTTCGCCTTCATGTCAGAATTTTCAAAGAACGAATGGGTGCGCTTGTAGAGCTCGTAGAACTGGTTGCGGTTGGTCCATTCAAAGTCAAACGCCAGGCCCAGCGCTTCACGGGTGCGCGCATCGGCAAACTTTGCCCGGCGGGTGTTGATGAAGAAGCCTTGGGCGCCGGAGGGCCGGTCGTCGGGCAGGGTTTCGGTTTTCAGCCACCCCTTCTTGACCGGCGGAATGTCGTATTGGGTGGCCCAGACCTTTGAGGTGAACTCCTCGCGCAGATCGAAGGCGCCAGCCTTCAGGGCTTCAAACTGGGTGGTGCGGTCGCGGAAATACTCATAGCGCAGCTCGGCAAAATTATACTGCCCCTTGTTCACGGGCAAATCCTTGGCCCAGTAGTCGTCGCGCCGCGAAAAGGTGACGTTGCGGCCCTGCTTGAAGTCGGTGATCTTGTAAGGCCCAGAGCCGAGCGGTGGCTCCAGGGTGGTCTTGGCAAAATCGTTCGTCGTGTAATAGGCCTTGGAAAAAACCGGGATATTGGTGGCCGCAATCAGCGGCAGGTCGCGGTTGGCTTCGGTGAAGGTGAAGCGCACCTGGTGCGCGCTCAACGCCTCGGCCTTGCTGATCTTTCTGAGCTGGAGCGCAATGCGCGGGTCGCCCTTGTCTTTCAGCAGGGTGAGCGAGTTGGCCACATCTTCTGCCGTCAGCGGCGTGCCGTCGGCGAAACGGGCCTCTTTGCGCAAGGTGAAGACCATCGACAGGCCGCCATCGGCCACATCGGCGGTTTCAGCCACCAGGCCGTAAACCGCGTCCGGCTCGTCCCAGGCCCGCACCATCAGGGTGTCGAACAGGAAAGGCAGGCCCTGGGCGGCATCGCCCTTCAGAATGTAATAGTTGAAGCTGTTGAACGTGATGCGTGCTTCAGTGCCGATCAGCGACAACCGCCCGCCCTTGGGCGCATCTGGGTTCACATAGTCGAAATGCTTGAAATCAGAGGCATATTTCAAATCCCCGAAGGCCGACAGGCCGTGCCGCGGCTCAGCCTCAGCGTCAGGCGCTGAAAGCATTGCGAGCGCGGCCAGGAGGCCTATGGCGGGAAGCTTGATCATCGGCCGATTTTCTCTGCCTTGGCTTGGTCGTACCACCAGATGTTCGGGAAGCCGACGGCAAATTCGGGCAGCGGATCAGGATGGGAGTATTTGTCCCAACGCGCGGTCCGAGAAGCCCTCAATGTCCAACCAGGAATGATGTAGCGGTTCCACAGCAAGATCCTGTCATAGGCCTTGCTCAGGGCCACCAGCTCATCGCGGTCCTTGGCTTTGAGGATCAGTTGAATGATCTCATCGATCGCCGGATTTTGAATGCCGCCATAGTTGCGCGATGTGGGCTTGTTGGCTGCGTCTGACCCAAAGTAGTCGAGCTGCTCGTTGCCCAGTGACAAAGATTGCCCCCAGCCGGCATACATCATGTCGAACTCGCGGTTGCGCACCCGTTCGATGAACTGGGAGGAATCCACCACCCGCAGCTTCAAGGTGATGCCGATGCGCTTCAAGCTGCCCAGGTAGCGCAGGGCAATGCCTTCGAATGTGGGGCCGTTCAGCAACAATTCCACGATCAGCGGCTTGCCGGTCTTGGGATCAATCGCGAGACCTTGCTTGATCTCGTACCCGGCCGCTTTCAGAAGACGCAAAGCGGAACGACGGTTCTTCCGGTCATCACCGCGCGTGGCGCCTGAGGGGTTCTTGAACTCCTCGGTGAAGATCTCTTCAGGGATCGGATTTTTAAGACCTTTGAGAATTTCCAGCTCACGGCCTTCCGGCAATCCCTTTGCCGCCAGGCTGCTGCCATAGAAGTAGCTGTCGATGCGCTCATACTGGCCATAGAAGATCGAGCGGTTCAGTTCTTCAAAGTTGAAGGCCAGATCCATGGCCTGGCGCAGGCGCACATCCTTGAACTTGTCCCGGCGCATGTTGGGGATGAAGCCCACCATCACCCCGCTGGTGCGGTAGGAGTTCTCATACATATTGAGAACCACCTGCTTTTTCTTAATCGCCGGGAACTCATACTGGGTCGCCCACACCTTGGCCGTGCTTTCGTTGCGCCAGTCCAGCGACCCGGATTTGAAGGCCTCGAACTGAGCCGTGTTGTCCCGGAAATACTCGTAGCGGATCTCGCCGATATTGTTGGAGCCCACATTCACATTGATGTCGCGGCCCCAATAGTCCTCCACCAGGTCATAGGCGATGGAGCGGCCGGGATCGACCTTGCCCACCTTGTAGGGGCCCGACCCCAAGGGCGGCTCCAGGGTGGAGGAGCGGATGTCGCGCTTCTTGCCGGCGGCATCGCTGCCTTCCCACCAATGTTGCGGCAGAACTGTGAGCTGGCCCACAATCTGCGGCAGCTCGCGGTTGCCGGTCTGGTCGAACTTGAAGGTGATTTCGCGCTCGCCGGTCTTTGTCGCCGTCTTCACGTGCTTGTAGTAGAACGCCCGCTGCACATCGATCTCTTTGATGATGTTGAACGACCAGATCACATCTTCCGGCGTGATCGGCTTGCCGTCATGCCAGCGCGCTTCCTTGCGCAGCCTGTAGGTGACCGACGAGAAATCCTCAGGATAGCTCAGCTCCTCGGCCAGAAGCCCGTATTCGGTGCTCGCCTCGTCGTAGGACGGGGTCATCAGGGTTTCATAGGAAAGGTTCAGCCCCGTGGCCCGGTTGCCCTTGGGCAGAACTGGATTGAGCGTATCGAATGTGCCGTTGGCGCCAAACCGCACGGACCCGCCCTTTGGGGCATCGGGATTGACGTAGTCAAACCGCTTGAAGCCCTTGGGGTATTTCACCGGGCCGATCAGCGAGACGCCGTGGCGCCAGACCGCATCTTGCGCTTGGGAGACCGTGGCCAGAACTCCGGTCAACAGCAATCCGGCAAGTGCCAGTGAACAGGCGGCGGTGCGGCGTCTTTGGCGTCCCATCGGGCAATCATCCTTCGTCTACACGTTGTGTCTGGTTGTTTAATGCCACAAATGAAAACACCGGCGGAAGGTCCACCGGTGTTAAATCTTTGTCATCTTGGCTTGATCGGCCAACCCGTGATCATGAGGGCTATTCGGTCGGAAACGCCGGTGCCTCTGGCGAAATCTCTTTGAGATACGCCAAAATATTGGCCCGATCGGCCTCTTTCTTCAGGCCGGCAAAACTCATCTTGGTGCCTGGAATGTAGACTTTCGGCTTGGTCAGGAAGCTGTCCAGAGCTTCATAGCTCCACGGACCTTTCGCGCCCGCAACCTCTTTCAGGCCTTTGGAATAGGCAAAACCATCCGCGGCGCCCATGGCCTTGCCAACGATACCGTGCAGGTTCGGGCCCACACCGCCGGACGCGCCAGCATCCACTTTGTGGCAGGCTGCGCACTTTTTGAAGGCTTTCTTGCCCTTGGCCGCATCGGCGCTTGCCAGAAGAACCGGCAAGGGGGTTGCGGCGGCTGCAACGGAACTTGCTGCGCCTGCGCTGCTGTCACCCGCACCGATTTCAACCATGAAGCCGGGCTTTTCCGGCGCATCCACATGAAACACCGTCTCGCCTAGGGAGCGCAGTCCCAAAACAACGAGCACGCTGAAAAGCAATGCCCCAGCAATTTTGTTGAACTCAAAGCTGTCCATCATCGCGCTGATCACCCTCTGGAAGCCGCAGGTCCAGCCCTCCCCAACTCTAGTGGGCCGCGCCTGCAAGGAAATTTGGGCGAAAACTAGTGCTTTCATGCCCGCCATGCAACATTTATAAGCGGCCGGTGCGCAGTTTTACTGCGTCTTTTTGACTAAGGCAGGTTCTGCTCCACTTGAGCAGAACGTGCCTCAGTTTATCATTAGGGGCGAGCACCTTATCCCCGCTCAGACGTAACTGCCTGAGCGGGGGGTGCTCTATTGGAATGGCATTGCGGACTGAATTTTTCAAATGAACGAGATTGACGACACAGTGGTGCTCATCCCCTCGCGCATGGCCTCCACCCGCCTGCCGGGCAAACCGGTGGCCGATATTGGCGGAACACCCATGATTGTCCACGTGGTGAGGCGTGGGGAAGCTGCCGAACTTGGCCCTGTGGTGGTGGCCGCATGTGAGCCCGAGGTGGTGGAGGCTGTGGAGATGGCCGACGGCGAGGTGGTGATGACCGACCCGGACCTGCCATCGGGATCAGACCGGATTGCCGCGGCCCTGAACACGATCGACCCTGGCGGGGTGCATAAGTTCGTCATCAACCTGCAAGGCGATTTGCCGACCGTTGAGCCTGGCGCCATCGCGGCGTGCCTGGATGCGCTGAAGACAACCGAGGCCGATATCTCCACCCTCGCCGCCCCCATTGCGGACGCCGAGGAGCTGGCCAATCCGAATGTGGTCAAAGCCTTGGCCCGGTTCAGCGGCGATGAGACCGTGAGCCTGGCCTCAGATTTTGCCCGCACGCTCCCGGACACCTGGGACGGCCCCCATCTGCACCACATCGGCATTTACGCCTACCGGCGCGATGCCCTGGAACGGTTTGTCGGCTTGCCGGTGTCCAAGCGCGAGGCCGAGCACAAGCTGGAGCAGCTGAGGGCTTTGGACAATGGCATGAAGATCGCTGTGGCCCTGGTGGACACGGTGCCGTTCGGGGTGGACACGCCTGCCGACCTTGACCGCGCCCGTGCGCTTCTGGCACCTAAGGAAACAGTAACCGAATGAGGCGGTGGCATGGGCTGCCGCCTTGCTTTTTGAAGGGGTGAATCTGCTGTGAACGCTGCATCGGCTAAAAGAATCGTTTTCCAGGGCGAATTGGGCGCCAACTCCCATATTGCCTGCACCGAATGTTATCCCGGCTGGGAACACGTGGCCTGCCGCACCTTCGAAGACGCCTTTGCCACCCTGAAAGCGGGCGATGCTGAACTGGCCATGATCCCGATCGAAAACTCCGTCGCAGGCCGTGTCGCAGATATTCACCACCTGCTGCCGGGCTCGGACACCTACATCATCGCCGAGCATTTCCAGCGCATCCACCATCAGCTTCTGGCCGGCGAAGAGGCCAGCCTGGAGACCGTCAAGACGGTCCACAGCCACGTTCACGCCCTCGGACAGTGCCGGGACGTTATCCGCGAGCTGGGCCTTGAAGCGGTGGTTGCCGTCGACACGGCGGGCGCGGCCCGCGAGCTGTCAGACCGTCCAGACCCCACCCGGGCGGTGATTGCCACAGGCCTGGCCGGTGAGATCTACGGCCTGAAGACTTTGCGCGCCGACATTGAGGATGCAGAGCATAACACCACCCGGTTTGTTGTGCTGTCGAACACGCCTGATGACGCCGAGCCGGAAGATGCGCCTGTGATGACCACGTTCATCTTCCGGGTGAGGAACGTTCCGGCAGCCCTCTACAAGGCCATGGGCGGCTTTGCCACCAACGGCGTCAACATGACCAAGCTGGAATCCTACCAGCTTGAGGGCGAGTTCTTCGCCACCCAGTTTTATGCCGACGTTGAGGGCCATCCGGACGACAAGGGCGTGAAGTTCGCGTTGGAGGAACTGTCGTTCTTCTCAGCGGAGCTGAAGATCCTCGGGGTGTATAAGTCCCACGCCTACCGGATCGAGCACTCTGCCAAGAGGAACGGCGGGCACTGAGGCGGCGCATTCCCCCTTCCCCGCATTCCTGCGAAAGCGGGGATCCCCCCCTCAGAGCAAGCAGCATTTCCGGAGTTGGAGGCAAACTCACCGTAGACGGAGGGGCATTTTGTGCCAGAAGGCGACACCTGACGATATGTTACGGGGCATAGACGTTACGGCTCGTAGTCTCTAACCTTCCGGCGAGGGAGGTCTGAAGTTGGAACGCAAGCTTGCCGCCATATTCGCCGCTGATGTAGTCGGCTATACGCGCATGATCCGCGCAGACGAGGAAGGCACGCTGCAGGCATTGCGAGCATTGCGGGAAGAGTTGATCGATCCCAAAATTAGCGAACATCGCGGACGCATCGTCAAGCTCATGGGCGACGGCATTCTGGCCGAGTTTGCAAGTGTCGTCGATGCAGTCGCCTGCAGTGCCGATGTGCAGCATGGCTTGGCGGAACGAAATTCAAGCACGCCGGAAGATGGTCAGATCGTGCTTCGGATCGGGATCAATCTCGGCGACGTGGTTATTGACGGCGACGACATACAGGGCGACGGCGTTAATGTGGCGGCTCGCCTTGAAACCCTGTCGGCACCGGGCGGCATGTGCATTTCCGATGCGGTGCATGAACAAGTGCGAGACCGCCTCGACCTGAAGTTCGAGAATCTCGGCGGTCAAGACGTCAAGAACGTCGACCGCCCGGTGCAGGCATGGGGCTGGACTGCCTCCGGCCCTGATGCGGCGCCAACGTCCAGCAAGATCGGGAGTCCACTGGCTGTTCCAGGCAAACCATCGATTGCCGTACTGCCCTTCACCAATATGTCGGGGGATCCGGAGCAGGAGTTTCTCGCCGACGGTCTCGCTGAGGATATCATCACGGCACTTTCGAAAATTTCGGAAATGTTCGTCATCGCCCGCAACTCCACCTTTGCGTACAAGGGCAAGTCTCCCGACATTCGGCAAGTTGCTGAAGAGCTTGGCGTGCGTAGCGTTCTTGAGGGCAGTGTCCGCCGGGCAGGTGACCGCGTTCGCATTACGGCTCAGCTGATCGATGCCGAGACAGGCAGCCATATCTGGGCGGAGCGCTATGACCGCCAGATTGTCGATATCTTCGACCTTCAGGACGAAATCACGCAGGAAATTGTCACCGCGCTTGAAGTCAAGATGACGAAAGGGGAGCAGATCCGCGTCCGGCGTCGACAGACGAACAACATTGATGCCTGGGATGCCTACGTGCAAGCGCAGGCACATCTGCTCCGCTTCACGCGGGAAGACAATACCATGGCCCAGGAGCTTGGCACACGTGCGGTAAATATCGACCCCGAATTCGCCGCCGCGCATACCCTGCTCGCCTTTACACATATTACCGGGGCAAGGCTGGGGTGGGCCCAGTCCGCTGCAGAGGCGCTCGAACGGGGAGACGATGCCGTGCGTAGGGCTCTAGCGATTGATGAGAACGACGCCGACGCGCATGCGATGTTGGGCTCACTCCGGAACTATCAGCGCAGGTACGACGAGAGCCTGGAAGCGGGGCGCCGTGCCATTGAGCTTGCTCCCAGCGCTGCTGATCACTACGTGTGGTCGGCCCTCACGCTGAACCTGGTCGGTCGCGCTGAGGAGGCGGCTAATCTGATCGAGAAAGCCATGCGTCTCAGCCCGTTTTATCCGGGCTATTATCTCGGTATCATCGCGCAGAGTTACCGTCTGCTTGGGCGGCTTGATGATGCTATTGCTGCAGATAAGGAGCGCCTGGCGCAAAGCCCCGGGAATGCGTTTTCAGACTTCCGCCTGGCCGCCGCCGTCTACTCAGAACTTGGGGATGAGGAGAACGCCAAGTTTCATGTGCAGGAAGCATTGAGGAAGAACCCGCATTTGTCACTCGAGGTTGTGCGCCAAATCGATCCCTATGCGGACGAGTGCGAGATGGAGCATTTTCTCGATTTGCTTCGCAAGGCAGGACTGCCTGAATGACTGTTTTGGGTCTTGGCTGTGCAAAAACGCTCGGTAATAGTTGGTACAACCACAACCGAGCGCAGGTTTGTGTTTTGGCCCGTTTTTGTTGCTGATGGGTCCCCTGAGTGGATTTTGAGGCTTTATCGGGCTGTTTGGGGCATTCTGCGGTCCTGTTTGGCTAAATGCGGGCGGCTCACGCCCGGATCGCGGCCATCAGAGGCTTGATGCCGATGATGTTCATCACCCGGGTGAGATTGTAGGCCAGGACGCTCAAGGCCATGGGCGGCTTTGCCACCAACGGCGTCAACATGACCAAGCTGGAGTCCTATCAGCTGGAGGGCGAGTTCTTCGCCACTCAGTTTTATGCCGACGTTGAGGGTCATCCGGACGACAGGAGGGTGAAGTTCGCGTTGGAGGAACTGTCGTTCTTCTCAGCGGAGCTGAAGATCTTAGGGGTGTATAAATCCCACGCCTACCGGATTGAGCACTCCGCCAAGCGCAACGGCGGGCACTAGAGCTTATTCCGCTCAGATTGAGCGGAATAAGCTCCAGATTATCGTTACGAACGAGCAACTTATCTCCGACCAGACGATTCCGTCTGATCGGAGG
>JAAEUE010000079.1 GCA_024227565.1 Alphaproteobacteria bacterium | reverse complement strand
GGGTTCAGACGTTTAGCCGCGTTTGAGACACCGATTGGAGCCCCCGCCATGCGCCATTACAATACTGTATTTCACGGCCTGACCAAACATCTTCCCTGGGGCCGGTTTGACCGGTTGGCCGATGCGCACCGGGCCGATTTCCGGGTCCGCACGCTCAGCGCCAAGAGCCATTTCGTTTCGCTGCTGTTCGGCCAGCTTTCCGGCGCAGACAGCCTGCGGGCCATTGAAGACGGGCTCGGCTCGCATGCGGCCAAGCTCTATCATCTCGGTGCCGCGCCCGTGGCGCGCTCGACCCTGGCCGATGCCAATGCCTCGCGCCCGTCCGCTCTGTTTGCGGATCTGTTCGCCGACATGGTGGCCATGGCCGGGCGGCAGATGCGGCGCAAGCTTGAGGGCGCCACGCTCATTCTCGACGCCACGCGCCTCAAGCTGTCATCCCTCAACGCAGCCTGGGCCAGCGCCCAGAACGGCAAGCATGCCGCCAAGCTGCATCTGGTCTACGATCCCGATGCGGACCTGCCCTTGTCGGTTGAACTGACCTCCCAGAACGTCAACGACATCACCCCCGCCAAGGCCCGCCCCATATGCCCCGGCGCAACCTATGTCTTTGATCTTGCTTACTATGATTACAAGTGGTGGGCTGACCTCCACGCCCATGGCTGCCGCGTGGTGACCCGCCTGAAGCGCAACACGCAGCTGGAAGACCGGCGCGAAACAGCCGTCGTGGAGGGCTCCGCCATCGTCAGCGATGCCACCGGCCTGCTGCCCCGGCGCCAGGCCTCATCGCGGAAAAATCCCTTCGCCGCGCAGGTGCGCGAGATCGCGGTGAAGATCTCAAGCGGCAAGATCATCCGTATCGTGACCAATGATCTCAAAGCGCCGGCAACCGAGATCGCGGACCTCTACAAGCAGCGCTGGGAGATCGAGTTGTTCTTCAAATGGCTCAAACAGAACCTCAAGATCCGCCACTTCCTCGGCACATCCGAGAACGCCGTGCGCATCCAGGTCTTCGTCGCGCTGATCGCCTATATCCTCCTGCGCCTCGCCCGCACTGCCCAGAGCGCCATCGAACAACCCCTCAAATTCGCGCGCCTCATCCGCCTCAACCTCATGCACAGACGGTCAATCCAGGATCTCGAAAGACCGCCTCCTGACCCGCGAACCAAGCCAAACCAATCGGAGTTCTGCTTCGATGCAGGTTAAACCGGACAGTAGTGGGTCAAGCCCGATGATGACAATAAGAGGCAAATGCGCGACGCTCAGAACGCTAACCCTCGTACGGGCCCTGCAGGCCTAGTCTGCCCATGATATCCGCATACCTGTTGGACGCCTTGATGAGATCGGCCCCGTAACGCTGGAGCAACTCGGCCCGTCGCGCCGGTTCGTCGATTGCATCTATGGCTCCCCACAACGCTGCAGCTTCCTCCGCCAGACGGCGGAGCTCGGCTGATGTCTCCGGGCTATCGGCAGCGGCCGCCAGGCGCTGGCTAGAGACTTTACCGACACCTGCAACTGTTTTCGGACCGGCGGACGTATAGCCTTCCGGCAGGTCGCCCTTGAGATTCATGACCCGCTTGTACTGGATCGCATCGAAGATCTGATCGACGGCCTGTTTGGCACCTTCAACCCGGGAGAGGTGTTCTGTGTCGGCGGCCGCATGCGGCAATAGTTCGAGCTTGCCCCTGTGGTTCTTCTCCACGTCGAGATACGGCACCATGGGGCCGGAGAGCGAGCCGCTCTCTGAACACTTGAAGAGGTCAGCATCGATACCGGCGTAACGCACCTTGCCCGAGGCCATCGCCTTGTCGAGGGCCTTGCAGCAGACGACTTCGCCGCGGTCGTAGTTCACCACGACGGCGCCATCGTTCAGGTTGCTCAGAACCTCGTCATTAACCAGGTCGGCGTTGGCGAAACGGCCTGTGTCCGCATCGACCGGGCCGAGACCGGTGTGGGGACTGATGAAATCCGCCCCCTTCGCAGCATCAGCCGGCGTCTCGGCGTATTCGAAGCCTTCGGATTCGATCCAGTCGCGGTGACGGGGCCGTGCGTAGATCGAGACATCCATGTTGAAGGCCTTGGCCAGCTTGGCGACCTCGCGGCCAATGTTGCCATAGCCGATGATCGCCATACGCTTGCCTTCAAGCTTCTCGGTCGGGAAGTCGCGGAGCTGCTTGCCCGTGTCGAAATCACCGGCAACGACCATCTCGTGCATCTGGCCGACCGGCAGATCAGGCGTCGTCTTCAGCAGAGCCTTCATGGTCATCTGTGCCGTGGCCCGGCTGTTGAAGCTCGGCGTGTTCATCAGCGGCGCCTCGCCGCCGGCGCCATTGCCGCCGCCCCAGGAGGCCGAGCCCATATTGCCCGTGCCGGCGCCGATGCGTACGCCGCCTTCAGCGAACTTCGAAGCGGTTGGAATGAAGGTCGCGGCTGCGATCAGCGCGTCATACTGGCCCTGATCGGTCTGCGGGAGAATCTCCGCCTCGGTGCTGAGATCCGGCTGATAGAAGAAGTGCAGCTTGCCGCCTTCCAGATCCTGACCGTTAAGCAGACCCTCATGGAAGACCCCGCCCCGGGCTTCGACATAGGCGCGCACTTCACTGTGATCCGGATTGCCGTCGGCATCGAACTTGAGGCCCACCAGATCGGCGACAAGAACCTTGTAGGCGCGGTTCGGATCATCCTGCCGTTGGGTTTCATCGCCTGCCTGAGAAGCCACAAAGGTTTTGCCCTGCTCGGCAAGAAGCTCTTCCAGCACGACAATCTTTGCTCTGAGGTAGGCATACTCGAGGTTGTTCAGTAGGGCCGTGATGTCGGCATGGGGCCGAATTCCGCCGATCCATGCCCGGTAGTCCCCGGGCGTCCCGGGGAACGCATTCACATAGCGCGCAACGTCGAGCCCGGGCTCGCGATCACCGTTAGGATGCGTCAGCCCTTCATAGGCAAGAAGCTGTTTTGACCGGTTGATGATCCGGCCATGAACGTCCGCATCGGTAATGTCCTGATCGTTGACCCTCAGCAAGGTCACGGCGGCGCCACGGCGCTCCTCGCTGGCCACGCCCAGCTCGAACAGAGAACTCGCAGCCACCCATTCATTGATCGTCTGGCGGTTCTTCACCGAGCGCGCATTCAGGTCCGACACCGACCCGACAATCTTCTCGGATCGCTGCAGACTGAAGGTCGTTTCGGCGAAGGCCAGCGTGGAGTAGGTGTTGATGATGCCGCCCTGCATCCGGTCTTCCGCCGGATCATAGATGGGACCGAGTGCGGTAGACTTTTTACCGGTGAGCGGGCGCTTCGGATCTGACGGCACGACGATCTTCAGCTGGCGCGGGATTGCCCAGGCCGGATCCTTCTGATTGGCCTCAATCAGTTCCATGGCCTCTGGCGTGAATGACGCCACGAGATAGCCGGAGATGCCGCCGATGGCCTTCTGGAACGGCATGAACATGCAGCACTTCGACGTGAACGCGGTCACCATTTCCTCCGGCCAGGGCATAGCGCCCAGCATGGAGGTGGCATCAATGATAGCATGATGGTTGGCCGGGTCCCGGTCGATCCATTCCAGCAGATTGGCGATGTCGCCATCGGTGTATGTGGTCGCGCCAGTGGTCTCGTGCCCGACGCCAACGAAGATCTTGACCCCCATCGCCGACAGTTCATCTGCACTCGGGATCGCACCCTCGGCATCGCTGAAGTGCAGACGCGCCCCGTCGCCATTCTGGGAGAACCGGTGCATTTCGACCATTTGCGCGCCCCAGGACTGGCGGAAGAAGCCGCCTGCCATGGCAGCTTCGGACTCCGGCCGGGGTGTATCGACAAAGATGTGCTGATCCTGAACGTTGGTGTTCATCATGTGCATGATGCAGACGGTGAAACCGCTGTGGCCACCGCCCAGGCCAACCGCCATCTTGTTCTTCTTCGGGAAGCCGAAATAGCGGTGGATCTCACGCATCATGTCCTGGAGGATCTTGTCCGCCGGGTAGCCGCGGTGCATGCTCCGGCCGATTTCGGCTGCCGTAAAGGCGCCGATCGGATTGCCGCGGTCGTCCACCTTGCGGTAGTTCGCTTCCAGCCAGGCCTCGAACTCGAACCGCATGCGGCGGCTTTCCACCTCGTCCGCAGTAAGATCCGTGATGGGACCCACGCCAAAGAACTGGTTGATCGTGCGCTCCGGCGGCCCCCCTGCCGTGGCGGCAAGCGCGGAATCGCGCTGCGCCTTCAGCTGGTCGATTGTAACCATGGTTCTCCCTCCACCCTCATGAAGCGTGCCCAAAACGTCTATTTTTGCGTGAGCGGGCGGACCCTAAAACGGGTAGAGGAGGAGGGATTCCACATAAGCGTCATTCTGAGGCGTGGAAACGCCACCCGCCGGGTGGAATCGTCTGGGACCGAGGCGGAAAGCCCCTATTCGCCGCGCAGCCCCATATCCCAGAACCCGATCTCCAGCCGCGTTGCTGTGCGGAAACGGTCACAGAGCTTGCCCCAGCGCGGGCTCATTTCCGGGGCGTCTCCCAGGCGGGCGGCGACTGAATTGTCGATCATCCGGCCCACATTGGTGCAGACCTCCTGATACTCAGTACCGGAATAGGTATCGATCCAGTCCATGTAAGGCGTGTCTTTGGCGGCAGACTGCTTCAGCGCGTTGCCGATCTCCCCATATCCGAAGACACAAGGCGCCAGAGCCGCCATCATGTCGAGGAAATCGCCGGACAGGCCCGCATCCGTCACGTACCGGGTATAGGCAAGATTCTCGAACGCTTCTTCCGCGGAATACAGCGCCTCCTCGATGATGCCGGCGTCCTTGCAGATCTGCACATGCAGCTGCATCTCGTGATTGACGAGACCATCTACAGTTCCTGCAGCAGTTTTCATCTCCTCCAGGCTTTCGGATTTCACCACGGCCAACGCCCATGCCCGGCTGAAATGGATGAGGAAGACGTAATCCTGCACGAGATAATGCAGGAACGAGCTGCGCGGCAACGAGCCATCGCCAAGCTGACGGACAAACTCATGGTTCGTATAGTCATTCCAGCCGTCCGCAGCTGAGCTGCGCCAGCCGGCAAAGACCGATGATCCAAAATCCGATGTTGTCATGAGACGCTCCCAGCGTTCGACGCCGTCTTCTGTCACACCAGCGTAAATGCAACAATGGCCATGACAGGCGCAATCCTTCGGCCTATGACTTGACGAACCCGTCCCGACCACCAACCGCAAGACCTCCGCCGTGAACGACGCCCAAGCCCAGCCGGAAAAGGTGTTTGCCGGCCTCTTTCTTGGCGTCCTGATCGTGCTGACGCTGGTCCATCTCTACACCGGCTTCGAATGGGCCTCCCGGGTAACCAGGCTCATGGTCCTCGGACTTCCGGTCCTTGCGATCGGGTTGCTGCGGCTGCGCGAGATGTATCTTCTCAGCCTGTCCGCGATCCTCGCCATCCTTGTCTGGTTATCACCGGGGCCGGCCGTGGACACTCTGCTGCTCGGTCTTGAGCGTGGCGCTTACCTTGCCAGCTTCATGGTGCTCATGGCCTTGCTCAGGGAAGGCGCGCTGTTTTCCCCTTCGGTGAAAATCGTCGGCACTTACCTGACCTTGCAACCTCCGAAGCGGCGGTTCCTGGCCCTGTTTACCGGCGGTCACATTTTCTCCGTCCTGATCAATCTTGGCTCGGTTAGCCTGCTCACGCCGTTCATCCAGCGTGGGGTGCGCGGAGATCAGCCCCTCGACGCCCCCTTGAGCGAGCTTCAACAAATCCGCGAACAGCGGCAGCTCTCGGCTATCCTCAGGGGCTTTTGCTGGTTTCTGGTCTGGGCGCCCACAGCCGTGACACAGGCCATCTTGCCCGGCCTGCTGCCCGGCATCGACGCCTCGCGTCTCATCCCCCTGGGTCTTGCCATGGCGACGGTGATGCTCGCGGTCGGATGGCTTGAAGATGCACTCATCTGGAGGAAGACGGCGAGGAGACTGCACGCTGCAGGGCAGGTTCAGACTAGCTCTGGAAATCCATTTCCAAAAGCCTCTTTCCACAACCTGACCCTCGTGTTCAGCGCATTGTTTGGATTCACCATTGCCGCCGCGATGCTGGGTGGCGTTACCGCTGTCACAGGCATCATGCTGGCAGCTCCATTCATTGTCATTGCCTGGGTCGTTGCCCAGAATCCCACGGATGATTCGGGCTGGGCGGTACAGCGGTTACGTCAGATCGGCTTTGCAGGCATGCCCGGTATGTTGAGGGAGCTTGTTTTCATGTCCTGCGCAGGCTTCATCGGCACAACGGCCGCCTTCTTGGTACCGGCCGGGGATCTGTCGTCATTGGTGGAATCCTGGCAAATGCCGGCTTGGCTGTTTCTCTGGGCTCTCTCGGTCGCTGTGTTGATCGCCGGCCATCTGGGGCTCAGCCCGATCACCATGGCTGTGTTTCTCGGAACAGTGATTTCCCAGATGCCGAGCGCACCGGCAGACGTTACGCTCTGCGCCCTGGCGATTGCAGCAGGTACCGCGATCACCTCGCTAGGTGCCCCCTTCGCCTCCGCAGTTCTGATGCTGTCGCGGGCATCGGGATATCCGGCCACAACCCTGACCTGGAGATGGAACGGCCTCAACACCGCGCTTTCAACACTGACTCTGGCAATGATCTACTTCGTCTATCTCAAGATTGGTGTATAATACGTCGAAGCAAAACTTTTCACTGATTGAAAATTGCCAACTGTGTCTTGAGTCACAGCCCCGGAACTAAAGGTTCGATATGTTCCTAACCAAGAACGGGCCGTGAGGTTTCCCTCAAGTAACACTTGTGGCAAATTGCTCAACGGCTCACCGGGTAACTGCTAACGACGCGAGGGCGGCATGTTCCGCAGCATTCTGGCAATAGCCATCCTGTTTTTGGGCTACACAGCGCAAATAACAGAATCCCAGGCAGCACGCCGCATGGCGCTGCTCATCGGCATTAACGAATACGAGCACATCCCGAAGCTGGAAAAGGCCATCGGTGATGTCGAGGCCATGGGCGACAAGCTCCGCTCCCTGGGGTTTGACGTCACCACGGTGAAAGACCCGGACCGCCGGACGATGAACATCGAAATCGGCAAGTTCACCGCCAAGCTTGGCCCGGGCGATATGGCGTTTGTCCACTACTCCGGTCATGGCGTCGAGATCGACGGTGACAACTTCCTTTTGCCACGTGACATTCCCAAGCCGCAGGACGGTCAGAAGGACACCGTAAAATACGAGGCGATCGGCCTCCGGCGACTGATCAGCCAGTTCAAGCAAACTGGCGCCCGCGCCCGCGTTTTCATTATCGATGCCTGCCGGGACAACCCGTTCGAACAAAGCGGTGTACGCTCCGTCGGCTCAACCAGAGGATTGACCCGCATTGTTGCACCGGCCGGTAATTTCATCATGTACTCGGCCGGATACCGCCAATTGGCTCTGGACAAGCTTGGTCCGGATGATTTCTCGAAAACGTCCGTCTACACACGCACTTTGCTCCGCCGCCTTGGTACGCCGGGCATGTCGATCGCAGATATCGCACGCGACGTCCGCAACGAGGTCCAGACCGTCGCACGCGGCATTGGCCACGTCCAGCGCCCGGCTTACTATGACGAGTTGAGCTCATCGCTGGTGCTGGTTCCGGAAACGGCCAAGCCACTGGTGAAGGAGAAGACGAAGACGCCTGAGGTCGCGGCTCTTGGAAACTTCCCAGTCAATAATCTGCAGAGCACAAGCGACAAGCAGATTGAGCTTCTGTACTGGAACGAAGTCAAAGACCTTAACAGCGTCGCTGCGCTTCAGTCCTATCTTGCGCAGTATCCCAGCGGGAGCTTTGCGCCTCTGGCCAATATCAGGATCAAAGCGCTCCTGCGTGCAGAGACTGAAAAGAAGCAAGCCCAGGCTGATGAAGCGACAAAACTTGCCGAACAGCAACAGGAAAAACAACAACACGAAAAAACCGCCTCGCTGGCCGACCCAATCGAAGACGAGACCGATGATCAGCCCGAGCTGCGCGGCCGGGAACTGGCGCTCCGTGTTCAGGAAGAGCTCAACAGACTCGGCTGCTCTGTCGGGCGTCCGGACGGTGCATGGGGCCGCGGCAGCCGGCGCGGTCTGAGCAGGTATATCAGCAGATCGGATTCCGACATCGTTTCCCTGCGCCCGAATATGCTGCTTCTGGAAGAGTTAGAGCTGATCGATGAGCGGATTTGTTCACGTGTGGTCAAACCTAAGCGCGAGAAGAAAAAGCAGCAGGCCCGCGAACGGCGGAAAACGAAAAAGCAGCAGGCCCGCGAACGCCGCAAGCGCGAGAAGACGAAGAAGTCCGCATCGCAAAGGCGCAAGGAACGCGCCCGCCGCGCCGCTGAGCGCAAGCGCAAGAGAGCTCGCACGAAGCAAGCCCGGGTTGTGAAGAAAAAGCGCAAGAGCAACAGGACACGTGTGCTCGTCAGACAAGGCAACCGGGCGGCCAGCCCCAAACGCCGCAAGCGCGTCTGCGCCGACCGCGAACGCTCGCTTTGCAACCACGACAACTGATCGCTTTGGAGAAAGACGAACTGGCACCTGCTTCTGGCAGCGTGCTTTTTCGTTTGCGGCGAGTATCGCAACGGCGCCAATGTCAATTGTGAGTCCGCCTGTCTGGCGGGCGGCGGCACCACAGGTGTGATCCCATGAAATCCAAACTGGAGTTGCGCGGCGGACGGGTCGTCGTTAACGCCGCTGATGCTGTCCTGCTGATAAGTGCGATGTTCTGCAAGACCGGTTGCACCCGGGGGACCGCCCGCCAGGTTGCAGAGCACCTTGCGGACGCCAGCTTATGTGGTGTCGAAAGCCACGGGCTCATGCGCACTCTCCAGTATGCCGAGCAGTTTGAGAGCGGATATCTGGATCCCGCGGCAATCCCGATAGTGCGGGCCAACGCTCGTGGCGCCCTGGAGGTCGACGGCCGCGGCGGAATTGGCATCCCCGCCATGCAGCTCGCCTATGATTCCGCCGTCGAGCGGGCCCGGGAAAACGGCATTTGCGCCCTCGGTGTCCGCGATGCCGGGCATACGGGCCGTCATGGTGCATTTGCCGATACCGCAGCCGCGGAGGGTTTTCTGTCAATCTGCATTGGCGGTGGCAATAGGCACAAATGGCCGCAAGCTGCACCCCACGGCGGCATAAAGGGAATGCTGCCGACCAACCCGTGGTGCGTCGGAACTCCCGGCGGAGACCGGGGGCCGGTCGTTCTGGATTTCGCAACCTCCCAGGTTGCCGGGGGCTGGATTTATGCCGCAAGGTCTGCTGGAGCCCTGTTGCCGGAAGGTTCTGTCATTGACCGGGATGGCAACCCCACACGTGACCCTGAAGACTACTTCAAGGGCGGCGCGATCCTGCCGTCGGGCGGTCACAAAGGGTACGCACTTGCGCTTGTTGCCGAATTGATTGGCGAAGCCATGCTCGGCCCGGCCGTAACCGAGTGCAATTGGCTCCTGATCGTTCTTGACGCCACGCAGTTCCGCTCGGCCGGACCACTTCAGTCAGCCGCCGAAGAGGTGTTGAGCGAGCTGAGAAACTGCCCGCCGGCGCCCGGCTTCGAGCAGGTGGAAATTCCCGGCGAGAGAGAATGCATACACCGTGAAAAGTCGGCCGGGACCATCGCCGTCCCAGAGGCCACGTGGGAGCAGATCCGCGCCTTGGCAGAGCGCCTGGGCGCTGATTAGGACTCAGACGCCTATCGCAGCGCAATAAGGCGCAAGGAGGGACAGAAGACCAGAAGCTCGTCTTCGTGCGGCTTCGACATTTGCGCCCCGTCCGAAAAGACGATGTCCCGGGAGCCTACAGCGGTTTGCTTTCAATCTGATTCAGATTGAACGCAAACCAAGACCGCATAGATCTAAGCCAGTTGCGCTTTCCCCGAAATCTGGCGAGCCAGATTTCGTGCAAAACGCTTTAGGCGCTGCCTCATTTCATTGAGGTCCGGGACCGCAATTGAGAAGCACGCCGTCGCGGTTGGATTGTGCAAGGATCCGGTATCTTCAGCGATGGTCGCCGAAGGTTTTGTCAAACGGACACGGCTGTTCTCAGTTTCGAAATCCGCAAACACGGCATCACCACCTCGCTTCATCGCGGCAGCGCCCAACCCGAGAACGTCTCCGAAAAACCCCACCGAGGCTTCCAGGCCGATCGCAGGCACACTGACGGTGCGAAGCGTCACATCCGCGGCGTTATCCTGCTTTGCCAACTCATCTGCCGGCAACGGCTGCATCATCTGGTTGATCTCAATCACGTTGAACGAAGGGTCATAGCAATAGATCTGATGCACGCCGGACATGGCATAGACACCGGCATCCGTGAACGGCACCCCTGCCTTTTCCAGACGTTTGCACACGCTTGCAAGATCATCGACCCCCAGCGCAAAATGCCCGCCAATCGTCGGGTTATGGAGAAATCCGTTGTCGCGCGGAAAGATCGGGATCGGCCGCACGACATGGATGCCGCGGTTGCCGGTTCCGAAGTAGGCGATGCTGTTCTCATCGTGATGCAACTCGCCTTGGGTCTCCGGATAAATCCAGATGCCTTCCTTTAAGCCGACGACATCACGCAGGAACCCGGCCGTCTCCCGCACATTGTGCGACGGCATGTTCACTTGATGCAGAAACCAGCTCGTCATTCATGCACCTGGTGAACTTCAACGACGTTGCCGTCCGGGTCATAGAAGAAGATCTGCTCCCAGCCCTTCATCGCCCAGGCGCCGAAATTGGAATACGGGATACCCTTCTCCTCCAGCCGCTTCTTGAACGACGCAATATCGTCCGTGCGGAAGGCGATGTGGCCGCGGTCAACGGGGTTGACCGCCTGGCCCGTCTTGAAGCCGATCTTCATATCCTTCTCGGCAATGTGGATCTGAATGTCGCCGTCACTGACGAAGGCGACATCGCCGCCATAGCCCTGCTCCTTGATACGGCCATCGCCCAGGGCCGCCTCGGATTCCATGTCGAGAATACCCCGGTAGAATTCGTCCATCTCCCCGACCTTTTCCGTCGCGAAGTTCATGTGATGCAGCTTGAGTTTCATGGAACAACTGTCTTACCGTTCGTTTGCGCAAGAGGTAATCGTAGCGGCCTGGCCGCACAGTGTCATCCTGCGCTGCGGCAAGACTGTGGATGGTGGGAGGAAAGCCCTTGGAAACGAGAAAGCTGGGCAGGACGGGGCTGGATGTCTCTCTGCTGACGTTCGGGTGCGGCGCGGTCGGAGGCCTCATGCCCAAGGGCGCTCCGGCCGATCAGCGCGAAGCGGTGACACGGGCGCTGGATCTGGGGATCAACTTCTTCGACACGGCACCTCTCTACGGAAACGGGACATCCGAGACCAATCTCGGGCGCATCCTCGCCGAGTTGAAGCCGGACATTGTCCTTGGCAGCAAGGTGCGCATCGCACCGGAGCAAAAAACGGACATGCAGGCCGCGGTTGCCAAATCGGTTGAGGAGAGCCTGCGCCGCCTGCGGCGCGATCACATCGATATCCTTCAGCTGCACAACCCGGTGACAGAGGCGGGGAGCGACTGGGACCTGACGCCGGATCAGGTTCTTGAGCAGGCCGCGCCCGCGCTGGAGCGCGCAAGGCAAGAGGGCAAAGCCCGCTTCATCGGGATGACCGCGATCGGAGAAACACCGGCGCTGCAGAAGGTGATCGACTCAGGCCCGTTCGATACCGGACAGATTGTCTTCAATATGCTCAACCCCAGCGCGGGCGAAACCGTGGCGCCGGATTATCCGGCTCAGGACTATGAGGGCCTGCTTTCTCGCTCATGCGGCAAGGGCCTTGGGTCCATCGTCATTCGCTCCCTTGCCGGCGGAGCCTTGTCAGGCAGTGAAGAGCGTCACCCCCTCGGTATGCCGGTTGTGGCACCGATAGGCTCAGGACCGGACTACGGAACGGACGCCGGGCGGGCCCGCCGCTTCTCTCCGCTCGTCGAAGAGGCCGGCTGCAGGGATCTTGTGGAGCTGGCGATCCGGTATGTCGCAAGCCACCAGGACGTCTCGACCCTGCAGGTCGGCATTGCAACCGTAGATCAGTTTCTCGGCGCGGCCGAAGCCGTGAACAAGGGGCCGCTTTCTGCCGATCTGCTTGAGCGGATCAGAGAGATCCAATCCTCATTCGCCAACGATGGCGCGGAGAGCTGACGTGGCGCAACGCATCATAGATCTGACCACACCGATCAAGACCGATCACTTCCGCTGGCGGGCGGAACGGAAGCTGCTGGGCAGCCACGAAGCGGGCGATATCGCTCAGGTGAGCTGGATCGGCACGACGGTCCACGGCTTCACCCATGTGGATTCCGGGCGTCACTTCTCACCCGATGGCCCCACATTCGATGATATGCCGTTGGAACGGTACATGGGGCCGGCGGCCGTGGTCGATGTTTCAACCGTCGAGGCAGATTCGCCGGTGACCGAGGAAACGGTCGCCTTGGCCGGAGGCCACATTGAGGAGGGAGATATCATCCTCCTGCGCAGCGGCTGGGATACCCGCGAGTCCATCGACAGCGAAACCTTCTGGACCCGCGCACCCTACATGACCACGGAAGCGAGCCGCTGGCTCTACAACCGAAACATCAACGCCATTGCCTTCGACTTCCCCCAGGACCGCTGCATCCGTGACTACGTCACCGGCGAGCGGAAACCGGCGCTGGAGGAGAACACGACCCATATCGAACTCCTCCTCAAGGGCATCCCCATGTTCGAGTACCTCTGCAACATGATGGCGATCTCGCAGCCACGGGTGGAGTTCATCGGCTTGCCCCTGAAGCTGCCGGAGTGCGACGGCTCTCCCATCCGCGCCGTGGCGGTGGAAGACCACTGATCCGCCGATGAACTATCAGGATCTCTTCGCAAAGTTCGGCCGGACGGACACGCCCGCCCGAGCGGCCCTGATCGGCGTGGGCCAGTTCGGACGGACGCTCCTCATGCAGTCCCTTCGGATGCCGGATCTGGAGCTCCGTGTTCTCTGCGATCTCGATATCGAAGGGCTGAAGGACACCTGCCGAAGTGTAGGGCTGGATGATGATCGCTTTGCGCCCGCAGACACGGTTTCCGAAGCCAACGCGGTTATGGACGCTGGCAAGATTGCGCTGACCCACGATCCGTCTGTCGCCATCGACGCCGAAATCGACGTACTAGTCGAGGCAACGGGGAACGCGGAGGCTGGTGCCCGCAACTGCCTGCGCGCAATCGATCAGGGCCGCCACATCGCCCTTGTGAACAAGGAAACCGACAGCGTCGTCGGGCCGGTCCTGACCCAACTTGCCGGCAAGGCCGGGCTCGTCCTCTCCCAGGTCGACGGTGATCAACCCAGTCTGCTGCTGGGCCTCCTCTCCTGGGCGAAGGCGCTGGGGCTGGAGGTGGTCTGCGCCGGCAAGGCGAGCGAGTACGATTTTGTCTTCGATCCATCACGCAGCGCGGTCCACGTCGAAGGCATGGATGGCGAGGTCGATTTCGACCCCGGGCTCTGGGCCCTTGATCCGGATGTCCCGCACGAGACGCTCGCAGCACGGTCCGAGCTGCTGTCATCCATGCCCCAGCGGACGCCGCCGGATTATTGCGAGATGTGTCTCGTAGCGAACGCCTCGGGACTGAAACCCGATCGCCCGGACTTTCACGCCCCTGTAGCCCGGGTCTCCGAACTCCCGGATATCTTCAAGCCCGCCACAGACGGCGGGGTGCTCGGGGAGGGCCGCCTCGACATCTTCAACTGCTTCCGCCGCATCGATGAAGTCAGCGCTGCGGGCGGCGTGTTCGCCGTGCTCCGCATCCCCGACGCAGAAACGGGAGAACTCTTCCGCTCAAAAGGTATGCCCGTCAGCACCGATGGCGGATATCTCCTGGTCTACAATCCAACGCACCTTCTGGGCGTGGAAGCCGGCCTGTCCGTCCTCGTCCCCCACCGCCTCGGCCTGCCCACCGGCAGCGCCCAGGTCGCGCCTGTCTGTGACGTCGGCATGATTGCCACCGCAGATTTCCCGGCCGGGACAATTCTTGATGATCACGGCCACCATCACCACCGCATAAACGGCGTAGAGGCCCTGCTCCTCGACTACGCTCCAGTGACGGACGTCTCTCCGCTGCCATACTTCATGGCGATGGGAGCGACACTGACGAGAGATATGAAAGCAGGTGAGATGATCACCCGGTCGGCCGTTAGTCCACCCGATGTGCCGGTTCTTTGGGAACTAAGAACGCACCAGGATACGCTTGTGGCTAGCTAAGCTTAAACAGCCGCCCGAAACCATCGATTGGATCATCCACCCCCGCAGCCCGCAGCGTGGCCCAGGAGAGGGCCTGGTTGCTGGTGACGACGGGCTTGCCGATCCGGTCTTCGATGTGCTGGACGATGCCGGAGGTGCACAGGCCCGTGCAGGAGATGAAGAGGGCTTCGCAATCGCCGCCTCCCATTTCGACGGAGGCATCGATGATGCTCTGCGGGTCGATCCGGTTAATCTCAGGATCGCCGTCCTGACCGAATGCGGCCAGGTCTGTCAGCTCCAGCCCGCGCCCGATGAAGTAGTCCTCAAGGGTCTCGTTCACTTCCTGGATGTAGGGCGTCAGGACAGACACCCGGTTGCACTCCAGGGCGCTCAGCGCATCGATGGCGGAGTCCACCGGATTGCGCACCGGCACGCCGGGCTTTACCGACTGCACCATGTCGCGCAGCTTGTCCGGCCCGACGGCAATCGACCCGGTGGTGCAGCAGAAGGCGATGGCGTCGAACTCGGCCCAGGGCACGAGGTTCTCTGTCGCCATGACGACTTCATCCGTCAGAGCGGCCAGCGCCGCCTTGTCGGCCTTCAACCCCATGGGCATGCGCGAGGTGTAGCAATCAACCCCGTCAAGCCGGGTGTACCTGATGAGGTCCCATTCGGACGCCATGTCGGTGGTCAGCACCAACAACCCGAGGCGGGCACGCCAGCCCGGTCCGGGATAGAACTTCGGCTCAATCGCACGCCAGTTACTGCCGGCCGTTACATCCCGAGCCAATGCTGCATCCGCCATGGCTGATCTCCTTCCGAATCCGACAGCGAAGTCTAGCACCCGATTGCCATCTGGGTCTTGGAGAAGTTTTCACCTCGGCACTACATTGCCCACATGAACATAACTGCAAGACGCCTCTCCGATAAGCCGCTGATCCATGCCGGCATGGACCCGCGCATGGGCACGAACATCAATGGCCCGTCGCTGATCAGGACGCCGGACTGGGTGGCCGATCCTCTGGGCCACTACATGCTCTATTTCGCCGATCACCGCGGAATATACATCCGCCTTGCTTACGCTGACCGGCCGGAAGGCCCCTATGCCGTGCACAGCCCGGGTTGCCTCGATCTTTCCGCAACGCCCTATCCCACAGAGCGGCCTTTCCCATCCGGCAACCTCCCGGATTGGGCGAGCGGGCCGG
>JAAEUE010000078.1 GCA_024227565.1 Alphaproteobacteria bacterium | reverse complement strand
TCCAGGTTGAGATTTGGGTGGTCACTCAACAGGGCGGGCAGGGCGGGCACAAGAATATGATTGATCAGGAGAGGAACCGACGTTAGCCGCACAGTCCCTTCCGCCCTCTGGTTCAATCCTGACAATCTGCTCTGCGCGGCAAGCACTTCACGCTCAACGCGTTCAGCATGGGCCATAAGGTCCTGGCCGGCATCGGTGGGATGCACGCCGCCGCGCACGCGCTCAAACAGCCGGGTGCCGAAACGCGCTTCACATTGCTCCAACCGCCGGGTGACCGTGGTTTGATTGACCCCAAGTTTGCGGGCGGCTTGCGCAATCGAGCCAGTGCGGCCGAGCGCCAGCAAAACGCGAAGATCATCCCAATTATCCATGCTGCATTTTTGCATACTATGTTTGCGAAATAACCAAATCTGTCAGCATTTTTGCAAGCTATCATATGCAATGCCAAGTCAGATGAGGAGCCTTTCCATGATGTTTGCAGTGCTGCTTGAAGACAACGAGGCCGCCGCGGATATGCGGACCCGCTATATGGCTGATCATTTGGCCTTCCTTGAAACCAACCAGGCCGTCGTCTCCGCTGCCGGGCCCTTGATTGAGGCTGAAACAGGGGCGCCGGCCGGTGGGCTCTGGTTGGTCAGTGCTGCCGGGGCCGGCGATGTGAAGGCGCTAGTGGAGGCCGATCCGTTTTGGCCAACAGGCTTGCGCAAATCGGTGCGCATTCTCCACTGGAAGCAGGTGTTTGCAGATGGCAAGCGGCAGGTCGGTTAGTCTTCGCCTTTCCACTTGTAGCGGAAGTCACAATGGCTGGCGCCCTGCATGATGGTCTGGGTGCGCTCCAGCCCGATCCGCTCGTCATAGCCGGTGCAGAAGGTGCCATCTCGCCCGCAGGACAGCAGATGCCCGATTTCAGCCAGCCCCATGTCCTTGTACATCTCGGCATATTTGCACCGGATCACATTGTAGCTAACGGTTGATGGGCTCTCCTCCAGGATCTCCGTCTCCAAAGCGCCATTGGCTTTCCACTGGGGCAAAAGCGCGTGAAACGAGAGTAGATCGGTGTCCTCGCCCGAAGCCGCCGCATAGGCCTTGCCTTGAGCAATAGCGTTCTTCTTGATGGCGGTGCCCAGAATTTCCTTGGCCTTCTCCTGGCCGAGCTGGGCAGCCATCTCCTCAAAGATCGGCTGGATGATGTTTGCCTCAATCCGGCGCTGTTCCAAGATTGGCAGATCGGTTTTGCTCACGTGTTCTCTCCGATGGATGCCTTGACCAGGGCATCGATATGAATTTGGCCGCCATCAAGCACTGTGAACCCGCAGTCGTGGCCGTCGAAAGCTAAGAACAGGTCGGTTCCGGCCAACAGAACCGCATCGGCGCCCTGTTCGTCGCACAGGGCTTTACCGGTTTCAAAGAAGAAGGCGCGCTGGGCTTCTGAGGCGCCGGCGGCAAACGCCATGGCCACATAGTTGTCGTGAGTGGCCTGAAGCTGGTCGCCGGGTGGGGCCACAATCTCGACCGAAGTCACCGCGCCATAAAGGTTGGAGCGCATGATCGCACTCGTGCCCATAACGCCGATGCGGCCGATCTGGTGTTCGCGAAAATAGGTCTCCAGAACCGGCAGGGCATTGAGGATCGGCAGCGGCGAAATGGCCTCCAGTTCCTTGATGCAGAAATGCCCGCCGAGCGACGTCACGGCCGCAATTTCAGCGCCGGCATCCTTCAGGCGGTGCACGTAGCGGCTGAACACCTGCGCTTGCGCCTCCCGCTCATCGGCCAGCACGTGGCGCAATAGCTCGCGCACGCTGGCGTGCACGATGGTCACATCCATCTCAGCGCCGGCCTCGTCATGGGCCTTTGCCATGCGTCTGTAGTAGAACTCGGTCGCGGCGGGCCCGATGCCGCCGATCAATCCAATGTGCATACCCGGCCTTTCGGTTTGGCATTGTTTTGAGCGCAGAGTTGGACATGATATCGTCCGCTGAATAGTATTGCACGCCGAACCTGAACCCAGAGAAGCGCCATGCCCCTATCACCCCAGGAAATCGCCGAATTTGAAGAGCTCGGATACCTCTTTTTGCCTTCGTGCTTTTCGGAAGAAGAGATCGAGGCCCTGCGCGAAGAGGCTGTTGAGATCTATAAAACCGACCGCGAGGAAGTTTGGCGCGAGGAGAACGGCGCGCCCAGAACAGCCTTCGCCGCCCACACCTACAATGAGGCCTTCGGTCTCTTGGGCGCAGATCCGCGGCTGATCGATCCGGTCAGCCAGATCTTCGGCGAACATCTCTATATGCATCAATACAAGGTGAACGCCAAAGCCGCGTTCCAAGGTGCCGTGTGGCAGTGGCACCAGGACTATGGCGTGTGGTCGCGCGATGACGGCATGCCCGAGCCCCGGGCCATGAACATTGCGGTGTTCCTGGACGAGGTGATGGCCATCAACGGCCCGCTCATGTTCATCCCCAAGAGCCACAGCGGCGGAACCCTGGATGCCCACCACGACACCAGCACCACCTCCTATCCGCTCTGGACGCTGGATGACGACACGGTCACCAAGCTGGCCGAGGAGGGCGGCATCATCGCCCCCACCGGGCCGCCCGGGTCGGTGATGATGTTCCACGGCAACCTGGTGCATGCCAGCCCGCCGAACATCACGCCTTATCCGCGCAAGATCGTCTATCTGACCTTGTGCGCAGTCTCCAACCACATCACCAAGTTCGGCCGGCCAGAGTTCATCGCCCACCGCGACTTCACCCCGATTGAGCCGGTGTCGGAGACAGCGCTGCTGGACTATGCCCGGGCGCGGAAGAAGGCGGCCTAGAGTTTCTCTCCGGCGGCCCACATCCCTGACCTCTGCCCGTCGTGATCCCCCGCGAAGGCAGGGATCCACTGAGCCAATCCGAACACTCAGAGCCGTGGGCCCCGGCCTTGCGCAGGGGCCGCGGGGGAAGGCGCGCGCAGGGGAGGTCGCGAAAATTCTCAATCAATAAGGCCAAATAGTGCCAATTGCCATTTGATATCAGCGGTTTACGCGAAATTGGGCTCGTTTGGCAGAATCGCATTTTTTGGCACAATCCTGCGGAGAAGTATGAACGAGCGATCATACTAAACTAAACTATTTAGTGGCAAAAAATGGATTTCATACTCCCGCTCAGCCGCAACTGTCTAATCGGAGGGTGCCCTGGGGTCAGGACCCATTATCGGATAATTGCAATGTCCGCTATGCGGACTAAGCGGCCGCAGCCATCTGCAAAAGATGTCC
>JAAEUE010000077.1 GCA_024227565.1 Alphaproteobacteria bacterium | reverse complement strand
GCAAGCATCATTGGCCAGATATTCACGGAAGTAGTTGGGGTGATAGAGTGATTCACCAATTGCAACGGGCAGAGATGTGGACGCTGAAAGACGCATGTGGCCACGCATGTCTTCCGCGGGCATGGGTTCTTCAAGCCACGCCACATCAAGCGGTTCAAACAACCTGGCGCGACGGATCGCTTCTGACACTGTAAAGGCCTGATTGGCATCAACCATCACGGCGAAATCGGGGCCGACGGCCTCACGGACTGCCCTGAGCCGGGCCACATCTTCTGCGGCACTGGGCTTGCCGACTTTGGGTTTGCAGCCGAGGAACCCCTGTTCTTTCGCCTCAAGCGCGCCCTCAACCAGTTCCTCGGTCGAGAAATTGAGCCATCCGCCTTCTGTCGTATAAAGCGGCAAGCGCTCCTGAGCACCGCCAGCCAGGCGCCAGAGTGGCTCACCTGCCTTCTGGCAACGGATATCCCAAAGAGCCAGATCTATGGCAGCCAATGACAGGCTGACCGTGGCGCCAATGGCGTTGGCATGCACATGAAAGAACAGATCCTTCCATATCTGCTCGACCAGCGCGGGGTCACGGCCAATCAGTTTTGGGGCCATATCATCGCGTATCATCGCAACGACAGCGCTGCCGCCTGTACCAACCGTATAGGCGTAGCCGGTGCCGACAATCCCGTCATCCGTGGAGATACGGACGATCGGCGTTTCCTGTTTGGTAAACGCCTGAATGGCATCCGTGCGTACAACTTTCGGAACCAGATCAACCTGCATGACTTCAACGCGTTCGATCTTGCTCATGGTGTTGTTCCTCGATGCTCTTCTCTGATGAGTGAACACTTAACTTGTTTCATCGTCGATTCATAGGATATGGCGAACCCAGGCCGAGCACACACAAATGACCGGAAGGGGTCATTAATCCCCGTATTGAGCTGGGTGGCGGGAGGTCTGGTTCACACCCAAAACCAATTCCGGAAGTGCGGTTTGCCTTCTCATGGCAGCCCACGTAGTGGATGCACGATCTTCATTCGAGCAACACAGATGTGCGGTAAGATCCCCGTCTCAAGCGATACAAAGGAGCAGGGTAACCTATCGGCGCGGAGTCGGACCTACTGAAGGTCAGGAGCATGGCACCGCAGATGCTCGGGGAGCGTGAGGGGAGCAAAGTGGCTGCGCGCCATGCATAAGGGTCGGTCTTCTCCTAAACCTCCGGCGTCTTGTAAAGCACCTCAGCAGCCACCTTGATCTCCACATCAACCAAGAAACGCCGGATCACATCCGCATCCGGCTCCACGCCCAGCCCGGGCGCCTCGGGCGCGCAGACCAAGCCGTCGGCGTCGCGGGCAATGCGGTCCTTGACTAGGCTTTCGCCGATTAGCTTACGCTCAACCGGATACTCGCAGATATCGTCCTTGGCATTGCCGGCAAAGGGCTGCAGCGACGCGCTCAGCGCCAGGTCCGAATTGAAGGTGTGATTAACGAAGCGCACGTCCTTCGCGGTCGCGTATTCCGCCACGCGGCGGGCCTCGCTGATGCCCATCCGGCCGGCGTCGATTTGCACGAAATCGAGCCCGCCATGGTCGATCATCGCGCGGGCCATGAAGAATTCGTGGGCGCCCTCGCCGCCGGCAATGCCGATCGAGCCAGAGCGTTCGGATAAGGCCTTGTAGGCGTCGAGCGCCCCGGAGACGAACGGCTCCTCCAGCCAAGTCGCCTCGGTCTCGCGTAGCGCGTCAAGCCGCGCCGTCGCCGCCTCCAAATCGTCGACCCAGACCGTGCCGGCATCGACCAGCAGGATGCCATCTTCACCGAGCCCCTCGCGGGCAGCGGTGAGATGGTCGGCGTCGGTGGCGACTTCACCGTGGCCGAACGGCCCCCAGCCGAATTTAACCGCGACGAAGCCCTTGGCGCGCTGCGTGCGGGCCTTCTCAAGCGTCTCTTGTGCCGTGTCGCCGAACAGCTGTGATCCGTAGGCCCGCTTCGGCGTCACTCGTTTCTGGCCAAGGAGCTTCCAGACCGGTTCGCCGAGCCGTTTACCGAGCAAATCCCAGAGCGCGGTGTCGACACCAGCCAGCACATGGTTGGCCTGCAGCAGATCCAGACTACGCGCCTTGATCCGTTGATTGATGCGGGCGATATCGACGGGGTTGTCGAGAGCCTCACCTAGCACCGAGTCATTCACTGGCCGGCAGGCGACATGCGACATCGGGCCGACCAGCGCGCCGATCGAGGGCAGCGGCGAGGCATCGCACTCGCCCCAGCCGACCTCGCCGCCGGCGGAGATCCGGATCAGCGTCGCGTCCTGGCTGTTATCGGAAATGTCTAGAATTTCCGGTCCGCGCAGATAAAAGATGTCGATGGCGTCGATCCTGGGCATGACGGGTTTCCTTATGACTCCCAAACTCGGGCCCAGTGGTAGGCATACAGGCCTCATTTTAGAACCATGAACCGCATGAACCGCATTTCCGCCCGATGAGATGTGGCTCTCACGATCCATCGAAGATTGAGTTGAGCAGCGCGGCGAGACGCCGCCCGCCTTCATAAAGGCGACGCTTGAGAAGAGCATCTTGTTTG
>JAAEUE010000076.1 GCA_024227565.1 Alphaproteobacteria bacterium | reverse complement strand
CTTGCCGAACTGGAGGAGCGCTAGTAGATGGCCCACCGAGAAAAACAGCCAATCCCGTTCGGCCGGGGCCTTGCCTTGCAAGAGAGCATTGCGTCTCGAGCGCTGACCGAGGCACACCGGCGCGGCTTTACCCTGCAAGGCGCGATCCGCCTGACTATTGAGCACTTGGTGCGCCAAGGAACGTTTGGTCCACTGCTTGAGAACATCAAGCTCAATTCCAAATGCGATAGGCAGGCACGATAATGTCAGTGCAGGCAATTGCTTGGGCGATGGCCCAACAGATTGACCGGCCCGGTCCGAAACTGTTGCTCATCTGCATGGCCAACTATGCCAATCGGGCAGGGTACTGCTGGCCTTCCCATGAAACACTCATGAGAAACTCTAGTCTGAAAGACAGGGCTGCGCGCGAGCACATGCGGTGGCTTGAGCGCGAGGGTTTTTTGGAGCGGCAACGCCGTTATGACAAAGAGGGGAATCGTCTCTGCGACGGATTGCAGTTGCTCATGGAGCTGGTGGCAAAAGATGCCACCAGCACCGATGCGCAAGAGGGACAAAGTAGCGACAATGTCGATGCGCTAGTGGCAAATTCTGCCAGTAGCGATGATGACCAAAAGAGCCCTGCTAGTGGCAAAAACACGTCAAGCCTAGTGGCAAATCTTGCCACTGGCGACGGCGGCACACTCTATAAAGGGATTGAACCGTTAAGAGAACCGTCAGTTAGTCGCGCAGGCGCGCGCACGGAAGCCAAATGTTCTGTTGAGGATGCTTTGGAGCAGTTGCTCACGGAGATGGGCATTGAGGTGGAGCATAGGCCGTACTGGCGACGCCAAAGCGAAACTCTAGCTGCGTGGATGGAAATTCACGATTTTCGGGATGTAATAGTTCCGGCCATTCGGCTTGTGCTCAACCGGGCAGGGGGGCGCAAAGATGCTGGAGGCAAGGGCTGGCGTGGCTCGAAGGGCCGCTTGAAGCTGCCGGAAAACATTCACACCCTCAGATATTTCGATTTTGCAATTGCCGAGGTGGCGGCCGTGCGCGCGGCCGGTGGACGATTGCCTGGGGAGCCTGCGCGGGTTTTGAGGGCTGCTCAAATGACACCTGAACAATGGGAGCGAATCTGCCAGCGCTACAAGCGTGGTTTAGACGATTGCGTGCACCGCAATGTGGCACCAGATCAGATGGCAAGCTGGATGGCATGGCCCACGGAGGTGTGCCCGGCCCCTGGGCAGCCAGGATGTCTTTGTCCGGAGGAATTTTTGGGGAGGCACGGGTTAGCTGGCGAACCGGTTGATCGGGCGGTTTTGTTGATGAGCGATGAAGATTGGGAGATTTAGACGATGAAGTCGAAGGCCCCGCTCCGCAATCAGCTTACTTGGCGCCTGGGTTCGACCAGTGCCGCCGATCGGGCGCTTGGTGCATTTCCTCGCGTACCGCGCGTGGCTCGGTCCGACACTGAGAGGT
>JAAEUE010000075.1 GCA_024227565.1 Alphaproteobacteria bacterium | reverse complement strand
GGACTTTTTCTGCTTCCGTATTGCTTCCGTGCGCCTGCACGCAAATCAAGATCGAAATCGATAGATAAATAGATATCTGAATTATATGAGAAATTTGGTGCACCCGACAGGATTCGAACCTGTGACCTCTGCCTTCGGAGCGCGCAACATACGCCTTATGCTGACATCCTTTCCGGTATCCCCAGCGCCGAATCCAATTGGGTTTGCACGTCCTCCCAGCGAAAATCATCGAACACTTCAACAAGGCGGACACCGGCACTCTCGAGTGCTTGCTGTTTGACGTTGTCTCTTTCAAACGCACCCGGTGTGAAATGCCCGGTTCCCTGATATTCGATGGCCAAGACTGGGTATCCAGTTGCGTCAACGATAACGAAATCACAACGCTTGGAGTTGATGCAGGCATAGGAGGATCTGTCATCAGATCCTATGATCTCGCCAAGCGACACCTGTGCAAACAATCGGTGTGCGCATTGTCTGGCGTTCATCCATTGCTCCAGGTGTTGGAACAAACGATATTCCTCGCCGTTCATGATGCGACGTTTGAAGTATTTGCTCTGTTTGACGATCGCGAGTTGATCCCGCCTGGGATCAAGTGGCCGGCTTCCTGACCATTTACGGCCAAACACCATACTGATGATAAATGTGGCAATGAATATCGCGACAAAGAACCCGACAATCCAGAATAGGGCAGTGGTCATTATGTTGAGTTCCTCAGGCCACCTTCATAGAGGAAGCGATCCTGGCAGCGATCTCATCTGAGGCCTGCCTAAGCGGGCTGGCATCAAGATGAGCATATCGTTCCGTAGTTGCCGCCTGTTTGTGTCCCAGCAATGCGCCGACAATAGGAAGCCCCATGCCGGCACTGGCTCCGACCGATGCAAAGCTGTGGCGAAGGTCATGGAGACGCAGATCTTCCAATCCAGCATGGCGGCGAATTGCGCGCCATGGCTTGTTCAGGTCCGCACGGGGCTTATCGTCAAATTCGGTTGGAAAAGCATACTCTCCAGTTCGGTGCTGCCGTTTCAGTATGTCCATGGCTAATTGATTCAGGACAACGGCTCGTGCGCCGGTCTTGCTGTCGGCTAGAAATAGCAGGCCACGCTCCAGATCGACTTCACCCCAAGTGAGGTGGAGAATTTCCCGCAATCGGCATCCTGTGAAAATAAGCAACCGAATGGTGTCAACTGCACTGCCGGAAAACACTGTCTTTTGGTTCTCGGGACTTGCAGTGTGTTTCGAGATGGATTGCTTCCTTAGTGCCTTCCATGGAATGCCTTTAGCCTCAGCCAAATCGAGAGCCTCGCCAAGCCGAACGAACTCAGCCTCCGAAAGGTAGCGCTCGCGCGCCTCCTCTTTGAATGCTTTTATGCCTGATGTAGGATTGTAATCGTCCTCTACCAGACCCAGCGTTTGGGCATATCGATAAACCGCGGAAATTGTCTCAATCGTTCTATTTGCAAGGACCTTCGATCTCCATCCGAGTGTGGCATGCAGGTTTTGAATTTCTGCCCGGGTGATCTGGTTCAGTTTCATGGCTCCTACTGATGGCAGCGCATGCTTTCGGATGTTGATTTCATAGTTGCGACGAGTATTCGATTTAAGTCGACTCGCGGCCTCTTCATCGAGATATCTGTAAGCAAAAGTTTTGAAGTCGGGAACGCGTCGCTCCTTCATCCGAGCTTCGGAAGGATCCATCCCTGTCCGAGCGGCCGCCAGGTTTTCCTTTGCTTGTTTTCGCGCTTGGTCTGGCGTTATGCTTGTGGAGGACCCTATGGTAATACGGCGTTTGCGGGCCAATCTGCCACCAGCACCAACGCGATATTCAACGATGAAGTTTTTGCTGCCTGAAGGGTTCACTTTCAACCCGAACCCCTTCAAGGCCTCGTCGAAAATGAAGACTGGCTTGCTGCCCGGTTCGACGGTATCAACGAACCTCTTTGTGATTTTTGCGATCGCCATGTTCAAAACCTCTGGTAGCCACCTAGTAGCCACCTAGTAGCCACCTTGAACCGAAATCGTGGCCATAGTGAGGAATCGATTTGTATGGAAAAGATAGTCTTGTCAGTACGATAGGGAACAATCATCCATTTACAGAAACACGCAGAAACAACTAAAATTCTGACTCATAACCTGAAGGTCGCAGGTTCAAATCCTGCCCCCGCAACCAATTATCTCAAGTCAGTTGTTAGACGATGCGCACCTCATTGCCCTTCGCTGAGCGCATGAGATAATGCACGTCGGTGTCCTTGAAGAGCTGTTCCTTGAAATCGGTCAACATGGCTTCATGGCCGCCGAAAGGGGCGATGATCTCGACGATCCAGAGCTTGGTGCCGCTCTTCCAGTCCTGGGGCCGGAGCCGCGCATTGCCGGACTTCAGCCGTTCTTCCACCTCGTCATCCACCCGGGCATAGAGCGCCACGCCGATGGGCTTGTCTTTGTCGTAGAACAGCCGGAACTGCTGCAGCATGACCGGCACCATGATCATCCACTCCAGATCGGAAATGAAGAAGCCCTTGTGGTTGGGCGACTGGGTCATCAGCCATGTGATTTCACCCAGAACGCCGGCCACGGTGCGGCTTGCTGGAGACGGCGAAGGCTGGGTGAACGGGCCGGTGGCCCCGTTCTCGGCGGCCTCTTTGGGTTGCTTGGCAGCAGGCTTAGAGGCGCGCCCGGCCGGCTTGGGTGAGGCTGCCTTTTTTGAAGTTGGTTTCTTGGCCATGCGTTTGCTCCCCGGTCTTGGCTAGGCTGTGCACCCTATAGTGCATTGCGCACGGCCTGTCATGAGGCTCGGGCGGCGGAGGGCTGTCTCCTCCGGTGACATCCCACTTGGGAAAAACTCACTCAAAAAGGTCATATAGCGCTAATTAGGGCATTAATTCAGGAGTTTACGCGAATTTGGGTTCGTTTCGCAGAATCACTGTTTTTCCCAGTTTTCTGCCAACGAAGATGAACGGACGAGGAGTGGAAGTTTAACAAAATAAACTAATTAGTGGCAAAAATTGCTCGCCATTCGTCTCCATTTCCTTGCCAATGATGATAATGTGCCGCCGGTAAAGAGTGGGCCTGTAATCACGCTGAACGTCTACTGGATTCCATCAGCTCCGCTTCGCGAGACACTAAAAGGCATCCATATGAGAGAACTTGCCCTTTTGACATTCGTTACTCTGGACGGGGTCATGCAGGCCCCCAAGATGCCGGAAGAGGACTGGTCAGGCGGCTTTGACCAAGGAGGCTGGGCCGATCCTTATTGGGATGAGGTGATGGAGCTTGTGGGCAGGGAGGCCATGGCCGAACCCTATGATGCTTTGTTCGGCAGGAAGACCTTCGACATGTTCGCGGCCCATGCGTCAGATGACCATCCCATGAACAGCTTTAAAAAGATCGTCGCCACCTCGAAGTCAGATGAACTTGGGTGGCAAAATTCCACAGCCATTACGGGCGACATTCCAGCCGAGGTCGCGCGCCTCAAGCAGCAGGATGGGCCCTTGCTCCAGGTTCATGGCAGTTGGCAGCTGATCCAAACTCTGCTCTCTCATGATCTGGTCGATGAGCTGCGCTTGTGGACCTTTCCCCTTGTGGCTGGCCGTGGCAAACGCCTATTTGAACGGGGCAGTGTGGCCTCAAAGTTCAGCCTTGTGAAAACCGATAACACCTCCAATGGCGTGATCATGGGGATCTACAGGCGCCGCGCCTGACGTCGTCCCTCATAATGGCTGTGCGATGCTCCTTGCGATTCTGAGGCGCATTGGCCTATGCGGGGGCAAAGGACAATTGCGCATTATAGGAGCGAGCGTTGATGAGCCAATCTCCCGATGAACCCGAAGGCGAGTTGACCACGCGCACCCTGGCCATGCCGGCCGACGCCAACCCAAGTGGCGATATCTTCGGTGGCTGGGTGTTGTCGCAAATGGATATCGCCGGTGGAATTGCCGCCGGTCAGCGTGCCAAAGGCCGGGTGGCCACCGTGGCCGTGAACGCCATGAGCTTTATCCGCCCGGTCAATGTGGGCGATATCCTATGCGTCTACGCCAGCATCGAACGGACCGGGCGAACCTCGATATCCGTGCATCTTGAAGCCTGGGCCATGCGCGGCCGCTTGAGTGAGCGGGTGAAGGTGACCGAGGGAACGTTTACCTTCGTTGCCATCGACAAGGACGGCAAGCCAACGCCATTCGGCTGACCCCAGTTTGCCTGTCATATGGCCGCCTTAGCCTGATTAAATCAATTCGAACAAGGGTGAGATGAAATGTCTGAAGACTTGAAAACAACGTCACCAGACGCGGCGCGCGGCGCGCGCTATCAAGAGCTTATCGGCGCCACCCATGAGCTGGACCCGGTGCGCACTGCAGTGGCCCATCCTTGCGACACCACCTCTCTGATCGGAGCCCTTGAAGCCCACGCTCAAGACCTGATTGTACCCATTTTGGTGGGGCCTGAAGCAAAGATATCCGCTGCTGCAGTAGAGGCTGATCGAAGCCTGGAAGGGGTGGAGATTGTCGATGTGCCCCACAGCCACGCTGCAGCTGAACGATGTGTTGAGCTGGTGCGCGCCGGCCGGGCTGAAGCGGTGATGAAAGGCAAGTTGCACACCGATGAACTCATGGACGCGGCGGTTGATAGCGCACATGGCCTCAGAACCGAACGCAGGATGAGCCACGTGTTCGCCCTAGATGTGCCGAACTATCACAAGGCCCTGTTCATTACGGATGCAGCCATCAACATCTATCCCGATCTCGATGACAAGCGTGACATTGTCCAGAACGCAATTGACCTTGTTGTTGCTCTCGGTGTGGACCTGCCCAAGGTCGCCGTTCTTTCGGCTGTGGAAACGGTGTATCCGAAAATCCCGTCAACGGTTGATGCGGCCGCGTTGTGCAAAATGGCGGACCGGGGGCAGATCACCGGCGGCCTGATTGACGGCCCCTTGGCGTTTGACAATGCCATTTCCGAAAAGGCGGCAAAGACCAAGAACATCATTTCAGATGTGGCCGGCGACGCGGACATTCTGGTGGCACCGGATTTGGAGGCTGGGAACATGATCGCCAAGCAGCTGATCTATCTGGCAGACGCGGAATCGGCCGGCATCGTGCTTGGTGCGCGGGTTCCCATTATCCTCACAAGCCGGGCCGACGGCACGCTCTCGCGGTTGGCCTCGTGCGCCCTGGCGCAGCTTTTCATTCATCACCGCTCCAAGACAGTGTCATGAAACGGGCGATCCTTGTCCTTAACTCGGGCTCTTCAAGCATAAAGTTTGCGCTCTATTCTGCGCAAGGCGATGATGCGGGCCCATTGATCACCGGAAAGATCGCCGGCGTTGGCCGGGCGCCCACTTTCAAGGCGCGCGATGGTGAAGGCCGCACTCTGGTTGAAGATGGCCTGGAGGATATTGACCCTTCCGCATCGCATGGCGATCTCACACTGCGGCTGCTGGATTGGCTGGAGAAACACAATTCTGGAATTGAGGTGGTGGCCGCCGGTCACAGGGTGGTGCATGGCGGCCGCAGCTTCACGCAGCCCGTTGTGGTGACACCGGATGTGTTGCAGCTGTTGGAAGGCTATGTGTCTCTGGCCCCGTTGCATCAGCCGCACAACCTGTCGGCAATCAAAGCGTTGGCGAAACGCTTGGCAGGCCTGCCGCAGGTTGCCTGTTTCGACACCAGCTTTCACAGAACCCAGCCGCGGGTGGCCGAGTTGTTCGCCCTGCCGCGCGCGCTCGCCGATGAGGGGGTCATCCGTTATGGCTTCCATGGCCTGTCCTACGAATACATTGCCAGCGTGTTAGGCGATCATATTGGGCCCAAAGCTGAGGGCCGGGTGATTGTTGCGCATCTTGGGAACGGCGCGAGCATGTGTGCCATGCAGGGGCGAAGAAGCGTGGCCACAAGCATGGGGTTCACAGCGCTGCATGGCCTCATGATGGGCCGACGCTGCGGGACGCTGGATGCCGGCGTCGTGCTGCACCTGGTGCAGAACAAAGGCTTGAGCGTTGATGATGTTCAACACATGCTCTACCGCGAATCCGGATTGCTTGGTGTGTCGGGCATCAGCAACAATATGCAGGTTTTGCTGGAGAGCGGCGATGAGCGGGCACGTGAAGCAATCGAGCTTTATTGTTATCGCGCCGCTGGTGAGTTGGGCTCGCTTGTGATGGCGTTGGGTGGTCTTGATGCCATCGTGTTCACGGCGGGCATTGGTGAGAACTCTGCTTATGTAAGACGATTGATATGCGAGCGGCTGAGCTGGATGGGCGTTGAGTTGAATGCATCTGACAATGACAGGAATGCGCCGAAGATCACCACCGCGAGTTCTACGATTGACGTGCTGGTGGTGCCCACGAATGAAGAGCTGGTGATTGCCAAGGCGGTCAGGGCATTAGACTCTGAACTCGCCTCGGCTGCCTCGTGAAGAGGGCAAGACCCCTCCCAGTTGCCTAAGCGACGTTGATCTTGATGTTTTTGTCGGTGTCCTTTGATGCGGATTGCTTGGGCATTTTCACGGTGAGAACGCCATTGCCAAAATCGGCTTCGATGGCCTCATGATCCGCGTCGGGCGGCAGCCGGAAGGTGCGCTGGAAGGCGCCGTATTCGCGTTCTGAGAAAAAGTAAGTCTTGCCGCTCTCTTCGTGCTCGAACTTCTTTTCGCCTCTTATGGTTAAATCGTTGCCGTGCGCAGTGATCTGCACGTTCTCCGCTTCAACCCCGGGCAGTTCCATAACCACCTGATAGGTGTCGGCTGAAACCGAAGCTTCCGATTTGGGAGCAAACCAGTTTGCGACTTTCCGTCCGAGGTTTCTGAAGGGTTCATAAAGGTCCGGCAACCAGCCGGCAGTGTGTGCTTTTTCTATCATTCCAAACATCTCCTGTTCACTTTCACCAAGTGTGCCGCAATCAGAGACTCATGGCATTGATCCTAATCAATGGTGCGCCTGGTGAGGCTTTCTATTGTGAATGGAAACCTGAATGACGTGAGAGGATGTTTCGATGCAGACAGTGTTCAAATATTGCGTGCCTCTGCTGGTATTGTGCGCCAGTGTTGTGAGCCCGGCCCATTCTGAAGATACTTGGAAAGTTCTGCTGGAGCAGCAATTGCTGGCAGAAGAAAAGTGCAAGCTCAACTATCTGACAGATGTTTCCATCACCGAAGAGGCTGGCGGCAGCGCGGTCAAAGCGAAGGCCCACTGCCAAGATAAGCGCAGCTTTGATGTTTATATGCAGCCGGGGAAAGCGAAGTTTGAACTTTCCGCCTGCAAGCCGACCTATTGTTGAATCGGGCTGGGCCATACTGCCATGTTGATCCAGATCAAAGAGCCCTGGGATTCCGGGGCATAGGGTGATCTTGTGCGAACCGGCACGGAGGAAGCCTATGTTGACCAGATCCCTCAAGGCAATTCACCAATGGCTTGTTCAACGGCAGGAAGACAAGTTCCTGAACGGCTTCAACAACAGCGAGCTGATGGACGATGTGGTGCAAAGGTCTGAATTTCTTTCAGCGCTGGATGCACCGAAGGAAACCAGTTCTTTGATGGCCAGAATGGCTGCAAAACAAGGCCTTCGACCGGATGTGGTTGCCAACAACAATCGGCGCACTTTGCTGATGGCGGGCGCGTGCAGCCGCTGCCGTCATAGAACACTTTGCAAGCGCTGGCTGGATGGCCGCGCCAAGAAGGCAAAGGCCGAGCGCTTCTGTGTGAACGCGCATCATTTTGATGACCTCAAAAAGCAAACCATCACGGCTCCAGACCCAGGCCCAGGCCCGTTGCCTGGCGCTGGGGGCAGGCTGGAAAGACGACTGAACTGAACGAGACCTTCGATTAACAAACGCCATCTTCTCTGAGTGTTTGGTGGCAGAAAACAGCAGCTGGATCGTATCTAATGACAAGTGCCCCCTTAAAGCGCGGCTTCAAGAAGATGTTGGCCGAAGCAAATGCCGTGATCGAAACCGTTTCAGTGCCGGACCTGCCATATCTGCAGGATGACCCTGATGTGGTGATCTTGGATGTTCGCGACGCAGGGGAAAGGGAGGCCGAAGGGGCAATTCCCGATTCCATTCATACGCCGCGCGGACTGTTGGAGTTTTTGGCCGATCCAGAAAGCCCAATCTACAACGACGCCATATCAGCCGAGCGCAGATTGGTTCTCTACTGCGGGACCGGAGGCCGTTCTGCATTGGCTGCCAAGACCCTCGTGGACATGGGATATCCTGATGTTCTGTCGCTGGCCGGCGGATATTCCGCGTGGGCTGCAGCTGATGATGCCAAGGCGTAGGGGCTTTTGGACCCGCCGCCTTGAAGCGATCTGAGCCGGATTGACCTCAATCAATGCAGCACGTGGCCAGCCATTTATGGTGAAGGTGCGGGCGCAACGAAATGCCCAAACACAAGGAGAGCACGATGTACAACACCATATTGGTGCCAGTTGACTTGGCCGATCTCGACAAGGGCAAGGCCACGCTTGATATCGCAAGAAAGCTTGGCGGCGATGGGTGCACGATCAGGTTGCTTAACGTGGTTGAGGACATCCCTTCCTACGTTGCAGCAGAGCTTCCTCCCGGGCTGGTTGAGAAGTCGATCGCGAATTCCAAGCAAACGCTCGATGACGTCGCGGCAGCGTCCACCGGATCGGTTGAGGTGGACATTCGGGCCGGACATGCCAAAACTGCCATCTTGGCTGCTGCGGAGGAATGCGGCGCTGATCTCATCATCATCGGTTCGCATCGTCCGGGTCTGCAAGACTACTTGCTGGGTTCGACGGCCGGTCGTGTGGTGCGCCACTCTACATGCTCTGTTCTTGTTGTTCGCTAGATTTTCTTATGCGGGTCTGACCCTATGACAACACCTCGGCTTCACTTTCCAGCCCGCCTCATCGGTTTGCTGCTCATGTGTCTGGCGCCGGTTGCGACCGGGTTGCCAGCGGGTGCGCAGACGGTTGAACAGAAGCTGGAAGAGAATGTTGGGGAGGTGTTTGTGCTGTCCATAGGCGGCAAGCTCTACGACAACCTGTTCACGATGACCGGGCAGGAAGTGCCAAAGAAGAACAATCCTAACTTCCCGGACTATGTGAGTTCCAAGAGCCTTGGGACCTGGCGCTGTGTGTCGTGTCACGGCTGGGACTATGGCGGCGCGGACGGCGAGCGCGGCGCAACCGGCAAGTCGTCGGCGTTTCGCAGCTTGCGCACGATGGTTGGCCTGGACCCGAAGATCGTCGCAACAAAGTTCAGATCTGCGCCGCATGGCTATGACGCTGAGGTGTTGCCGGATTTCGTAGTCGACATCCTGGCACTGTTTTTGAGTGTCGGACAGTATGACCGTGGCCTGTTGCTTGATGACAAAGGCACGTCGAAGGGATCAGCGGAGGCCGGCCAGCCGATCTTTGAGGGTGCATGTTCGAACTGTCACCAGCTCGATGGCCGCGCCTATTTGAGAGGCGAGAGTGGCGACAAATCTTCGCTTGGGTGGTTGGCGCGAAACCGGCCTGAACAAGTGCTCCACAAGATCATGAATGGATTTCCGGGGACCGACATGCTGGCCATGCGGTTTATGCCCGATCAGCAGATTGCTGACTTGATGGCGTATGTTCGAACGCTTGATGCAAAGCAAAAATAGGGCAGTTGAACCCTAGTCAGCTTGCCGCTTTTTCCTGCGCATAGTCTTCATCAAATCGCAAGGCGTCATGCGTTCGCAAAGCCAATTCAGCAGATATAACCGTCTCCAGAACCGAGCCACCGGCATCAATCTGATCCCAGGTCATGAGGCCGGTGGGTTGCGTAAGTTGGGTGCGAACGGTGTCGGCTGTTGCATCGGAGGCATCGCCCCGCCGGGCTTCAACCCGTTCCACAAGATCGCTCTCCGGCGCTGCAAGCCACAGGCCTGTGAAGGGAATACCAAGACGTTCAGCGACACGCTCGATCTTTTCGCGCTGGTCCTGATCTGCAAACACCGCATCGGTGATGACGGAGTGACCGGAGCGAAGAACCTTTGCAGCGTTGGCTGTCACGGCGTCATACACCTTCGCGCTGGCTTCGGCGGTGTAGCATGCATCGCTCAACCGATCTGTTTCGTTGGCGCCGAAGAGGATCTTGCGTTCCAGATCGCTGCGTATGTGGATGGCGCCTGGCACGGCGCCGATGTGGACGGCGATCTCTGCTGCAAGGGTCGATTTTCCGGTGCCTGACAGCCCGCCAACCGCAACCAGTCGCGGCGGTGGGGGGGCCAGGAAATCGATCGCATCGCGAAGGTATTTCCCAATGTCCGGTGAGCAGGCTGACGTGGTTTCCGTCAACTGTGTGGCACGCTGGGCCGTAACCATCGCCCGGATTGCCGCTCTTAAGGCCATGAACAGTGGAAGTGCCTGTAGGCCTTCCAGCTGATCGAGCGTGGCAGTCTCGTAAAGGTAACGGTTGAGCAGGAGGTTGGCCTCGGTGCGCAGGCCCTGGTGCCAGAGGTCCATCACGAGAAACGCCACCTCGTAGAGTAGATCTGTGGTTGCGAGGGTTTCGTCAAACTCCAAGGCATCGAACAACACCGGCCTGCCATCAAGTTGCACGATGTTGCCAAGATGCAAGTCTCCGTGGCAGCGGCGGATCAACCCGGCGCGTGCTCTCTCGTCGAGGATGGGACCAATACGGTCAAGCTCCTGGTCTGCTGCTTGGAGGAAGGTGCTGGCTTGGGCCGCATCAACGGTTTCTGCCAGCGTGTCGAACGCGCTGCGCAACTCTTCGATGATTGCAGCAACGCGATCTGTTCCAGTTTCAATTGCAACAGCGGCCTGGTCGTTATGATAGTTCGCAACCTCTGCGGCGAGCGCGAGGATCTGCTTTGTTCCGATTTTGTGGCGTTGGGCCAGGTGCGAGTAGAGGCCGGCCTGATCGAAACGGCGCATGTGAACCGCCCACTCCACCGGGGCGCCTGAGCCGTCTATCGCAAGGGTTCCATCAGTGTCTTGAGTGATGGGAACAACCCCCAGATAGAGCTCTGGAGCGGCCGGCTTGTTCAGCGCAAACTCCCGCTCGCAAATTGTTTGGCGCAGGGCCAGGGTCGAGAAATCCAGATATTCGAACTTTACGGCGCGCTTGATCTTGAACACCTCCTCTCCTGCAAGGAACACCAATGCGTCATGGGTTTCGATCACATCAACGGACTTTGGCCCGCTTGAGTAGGACGCCGGCAGTTTCAAAAATGCGATGACATGCTTTTGGTCAGCGCTTGTGTTGGAGAGTTTAGGTGCCATGTCTTTGCTCCGTCTCAGGCAGAGTCTATGCGGTTTCGCGCTGCGGGCGTTGACCTGCATCAATGCGGAAATGCCACTGAAGACTGAATATACCTTGGCCCAAGGACACCGGGCCCATTAGCAGGAGCAAGAATGTGCGGATGAGCAAATTTGTTCTGATTTCAGTGCGGCGGACATTGCTTGTTGCTGCATTTCTGGCCGGGAGCTTGGGGGCTGGCCTTGCCGAAGAGAGTTCGCCAAGCCAAAAGGGTCAAGAGATTGCGACAAAGCTCTGCGCGCGCTGCCATTCGGTGACACGCGACGGTGATAGCCCGTTTGCCGAGGCACCGCCGTTCCGGACCTTCTCCTCCAAGTGGCCCTTGGAAAGTTTGGAAGAGGCGCTTGCGGAGGGGATTGTTGTTGGCCACCCGGCCATGCCTGAGTTCATCTTCGGCCCCGAAGACATCCAGAACCTTCTCAGCTATATCGCATCAATTTCCCAGTGATCGGCCCGGGTGCGGCTCACCGAAGTTGGTAGAGCCCAGCAAGGCAAAGCGCGTAGAGGGCGAGCACGAGGGCTGAATCTATGCCTAAACGAAGAATGCGCGGTTTGCGGCGCACCAACAATCCCACCACATAGACGGCTGTAACCAGGATGCCGGCGACGATAGCGAACTGAGCTGAGGGACCGGCCTGAGCGAGGATGGGGCCTGGCCGGTAAGCAATGTCGGCAGGCAAGAGCAGCACGATCATTATAAGGTTGCTGCCGAATATGTTGGAGATGGCCATGGTGTAGGCGCCGAGACGGGCTGCAGTTATGGTTGTGCTCAACTCCGGCAGGGAGGTGCTGCCGGCAAGCAAGGTGGCGCCCACGAAGTTGTCCCCAAGGCCGGTTTGTATGGCAATGGCCTCTGCCAGCCAAACGATGAACGTGCCCAAGCTCAAGATCGCCAGGCAGCATATGCCCGAGGCGATATAGAGCCTATGCATTGGGAATTTCGACCACCCGTTTGGAGGGCTGGTATCGGTCCGTTCATCTGGCAGATCCACTGGAAGCCAATCGGTGTTCTTATCATAGGTTCTCAACAGATAGATTGAGGATGCGTAGGCGGCCGCAAGGACGATCGTGCCCGCACCCACATGCGCAATGGCGAGCGGTTCTCCGAACGTGGTGAGCGCGAGCACAAGGCCAAGCAGCAAGATGAGGAGGCTGGCTTCCAGGGCGTTGGTGGGTTTTCTTGGATAGGAGGTCAGTGCCGCTCTAACAAAAAAACCATCGACAACCGCAAGGATGGTGGTCTGGAGCGCAATGCCCCCATACATATTGCCCAGCACCAGATTTGCGTTTTCTTGCAGAGCTGCATTGAGTGTTGTCACGATCTCCGGAAGCTCAGTTGCTGCTGCCAAGAAGATCAGGCCGACCAATCCCTTGGCCAATCGCTTGCGGTCCGCAATCTCATCCATACAGATGGTTAGGCGTGTTCCGGCGGTCCAAACACCGGCCGCGCAGGCTGCGAACAGGCAAAGATTTACGCTGACGGGAAGAGCCTCGAAGTCTATCAATTCCTCCACCCTTCCGATTTTGGCTCGCTGCCTAAGGCACCAAGAAACCGCCGGCCAAGACAAACAGACAGCTCAAGAACCCCAACACGGGAACCCAGATGCTGACTGTGAAGGCTTCTTCTGGCGGCGGTGACTTGCGGCGTTTGATGAGAAACAGGGCCACGTTGACCAAGGCAAATATCGTAAGCACAACGCGCGAGGTCATCTCTGCCAGGTGTTGCAGTGGAAAGAACAATGCCAAAATCAAGATCAGACCGACCACGGTGGCCGTCGCCACGAGCGGCGTTCGCGTGACCGGGTTCACCTTGCCGAACAGGGCCGGCACATTGCCTTGGCGGGCCAGGCCGTAGAGCACTCTGGAGGCCATGATGATCTGGACGATCACGCCGTTCAATGTGGCCACGATGGCAATCGCACTGATTGCAATTGATGGCATGCCCGTGATGGAATGAAACACAAATCCCAGGGGTGCCCGCGAAGTGGCCAGGGCTTCTATGGGTACGGAGAGAACGGCGACCGTCACCACAAGCACGTAGATCAACGTTGAGATCACCAGTGTCAGGAAGATCGCCCATGGCAGGGTTTTGCGCGGCTCGCGCATTTCCTCGGCCAGGTTCACGATGTCCTCGAACCCAACGAAGGCAAAGAACGCGAGCAGCCCAGACCCATAGATGGCAAGCCAGGGGGCGCTGTCTCCTAAAGGGGGGATGACGGCGTGGAGCCTGAACACCAAATCCGGGTCGTTGATAAATCCGGCTGCCACAATGACCAACAGACCGGCCACCTCGATAATTGTGAACAGGCTGGCGAAGGTCACCGATTCCATGATGCCCCAGGCTGCAACTGCACCCATCGCCAGCACCACCACGGCAATTATGAGGTTTTCAGGGCCCTTGATGAACTCAAGTATGTAGCCCATGGCGCCGATGGAAATGGCGGCTGAGGACACAATCGCAGATGTGATGACCAGTAATCCAACCGCAAGCGACAGGTGCTTTGAACGAAACCCCTCTTGCACATATGCAGCCTCTCCAGCGCTGACCGGGAAACGGCAAGACAGCTCGGCAAAGGATGCCGCACTGAGCGCAACCACTGCGGCCGCAAGCAGAAATGCAAACGGGGCGTAGACGCCGGCTTTGCCAGCTGTGACGCCAATCAGCACATAGATACCTGCGCCCACCGTGACGCCGATGCCATACAGCACAACCAAAGGCAGGCTCAGAGCGCGTTTCAGATGTTCATCTGGTGGCCGGTTGGCGAGAGATTGAACGCCAGCATTCTGGATGTTTGGCATGATGCAGGCATTCTTGCAGCATGGCTGCCGGGCGCCTTGATTCATATCAACGGTGCTGCATTGCGTTTCTTTGATTTGCGTCAAAGAACCGGACAAAGAGCCTGCGATACTACTCAGGTGACACGATTACCGCGGGAGGGAACGTGGCGCTCTTTAAAGCACGGAATGTGGGTGAACCCCGCCTGCTGTGCCTGGGAGCACAAATAGGAGATACTCAATGACCACACTCTACAGCTCGGTTCAGCTAATCCAAGAGCATGCCCGCCGGCTCTATGATGCGCACGGCGATAAGGCAGAATACGAAGCTGCGCAGAAAGCTCGGTTGCACGAGGAAAAGGGCGAGCACGAGCAGGCTGAGACTTGGCGAAAGGTGCGCGAATCCATATCCCGCATGCGCGGACCTCACGAGAGCTAGGCGGGCCGAATTTCGGCGCGCCAGTGGGCGGCCTAAACCTCCGCCAACTGCTTGGTGAATAGTGAGCCGAATTCTGCCCGTTCGTCCGTAACGCCGCCCAGGCGAAGGGCATGCCAGGCCATGGCATGATTGGAAGAGGTGATGGGCAGGCCAATATCGCGTTCCAGGTCCGCGGCCACATTCGCCAGACGCACCGAGGTGCATGACACGAACACCGCATCTATGTCTGCAAGCCCCTTTAACCGTTCAATGCCCGTCTTTATGGAGGCGGGGTCGATACGTGCGACCCTGTCGTCCATTTCCTCGTTGAAAGAACCAAAGACCGGAACTTCAACACCACCGTGGGTCGTCATGTAATCTGCCACAATGCGGTTCACATCGGCCCGGTAGGGGGTGAGGACGCCAACGCGCTTGGCACCAAAGGCGCGGAATGCAGCGAAGGCGGACGTTATTGGCGTGGTGTACTTGGCGCCAGGCTTGGAGGCTTCCAGCAACTCAAAGACGCGCGCCTCACCGATGGCCATCGAAGCCGATGTGCACCCGAACGCAAGGACGTCAAGGTCAGCGCCCGGCAGTATGAGATCTGCCGTGTCGGTCAGGCGCGGCTCCATCGCCCGAAGGGTTTCAGGGGTAATTTGCGGATCGTTTTTAATGCGCGCCGCATAGACCGCCACACCTGGAATATCCATCAGGTTCATCCACTCACGTTCCATCGTGTAGTCGGTGGCCAGCACGATGATGCCAATGCGGGCGCGTTCGGCAACGCCGCCGTCCAGCGTGAACGGGAGGTGCTCCTCCAGGATCATTTCATCCTGTGCAAGTGCGATGTCAGCCATGCATTCCTCCTAGAGCAACCCCCGATCAGACGGAATCGGCTGAGCGGGGGTAAGTTGCTCGCCCGTAATGAAAATCTGGGGCAACCTCCGCTCAGTTTGAGCGGAAGTTGCCCTAGTGAAGCAACATACCATCAAGATCGATCTCCGGCGTATTTCCAGCAATCAGATCGGCAGTGATCCGCGCACCACCATGGCTCATGGTCCATCCCATGTGACCCAGGCCGGTATTGTACCAGAAATTCTGATGACGGGCGCGGCCAAAAATCGGAGATCCCTCTGGTGTCATTGGCCGAAGACCTGCCCAATAGTCAGGCTTCGAATAGTCTGCCGCATCGGGAAACAGGTCTTTGACCACATTCAGCATGTGGCGAAAATCGGCTGGCGAGTGATTGCGATCATAGCCGGAGAATTCGGCCGTTGCGGTCACCCTCATGCGCTCGCCCATGGGGCAGTAGGCCACGAGGTTTTCCTCATCAACCCCGCCAAGTGTTGGCGGGTTGTTGCGGCCGGCAACCGGCACCGTAACTGAATAGCCTTTGACAGGGTAAATAGGCAGGTTCACGCCAAGATGGCGGGCCAGGTGAGGGGCGTAGACACCAAGGCACAGAACAAAAATGTCGGCACTCATGTCACCTTTGTTCGTGGTTATGGCGCTGACTTGATCTCCATCGGGCTTGATGCCGGTAATGTCCGTTTCCCAATGGAATGTGACGCCTCGTGCTTGCAACACTTTGCCAAGCTCTTGGGTGAACTTGTGGGCGTCACCGGACTCGTCATTGGGCGAATAGAGCGCTCCTGCGATGTTGCTCTTGAAGCTCTCCAGCGCCGGGTCTTTTGCCACGACACCAGCTGCGTCCAACCGCTCAATCTCAACACCATTGTCGGAAAGAAGATTGGATTTGGCACATGCCGCTTCGAAGGCTTCTGGCGTGCGGTAAAAGAAGATGAGCCCGCCTGTATTGCCATCATAGTCGACGTTCTGATCGGCCTGGTTTGCGTGGAAGATTTCTTGGGAATAGGAACACAGTTTTGCTTTGCGGGACGTGTTGATAGCAGCCCGCTCAGCCGTGCATTGGCCGAGAAATTTCACCATCCAGCTCCAGAGGGCAGGATCCAGGGAAGGCTTGAACCGCAGCGCCTGATCGTTGCGCCATAGGCTGCGCAAGAGGATTTTGGGGGCGGCGGGCGAGGACCATGCATAGGCGTGGCCCGGGGCGAAAAGCCCAGCGTTGGCATATGAGGTCAGCATGGCCGGTTGTTGCTCGCGGTCAACGACCTCGACCTGCCAACCATCCTTGAGAAGTTCGTATGCTGTGGTGACGCCGGCCAGACCGGCGCCCAGGACCAATGCCTTCATGCGTGTTGCACTTTGTAGCTCTTTGCCAATTTTGGCACGAACACTAACAACAAGATGCAGCAGGTGCAAAGCTGAAGTCGACACTCCGCTGTGGGGCCAGATTGAGCCTGTCGTGGAGGGAAAACGCAAATTGGCCGGACACAATGTGTGTCCGGCCAGATTTCAAACCTTAAGTTCTGCGGAAGGCCGACTAGCCGGCGTCGGCCACGTCGACGCGCCGCAGTGCTTGAACAGCCTGTGTGCGGCGAGGGATATCTTCAGCGGCAGGAGATTCTCCCACCAAATCAGCCATTTTCTGGTTCACCCTCTTTTGTGTGGTTCGCACTTTTTCGAGTTGTCTCTCAGTTTGTTCGAACAATTGTTCCATCGAGTCGAGAGCTGACAGTCGGTCACCAAGTAGCTTGTGCTCTTCTTCAAGAGCTTCCATGTGCTCCACAATATGTCCACGGCGTGCGATAATGTATCGCCGCTCTTGCTGCGCAAATTCAGAACGCGGGTATTCTAACATTCTCGTCTCTCCATCTCGTTGGGCCTGCTTTCGCTAGGAATGTTGCGCCCGCGCGACACCTGCCCAAACTGCGGCGCGCGGTGTACTTGGATGCCAACTGCGTAACCGAACGACCATTAGCGTCGTTGTCCCCTTTCGAACGGCTCTGCAGGGGGTGGGAGCTGGCACAATTATGATCCATAGTTGCACTTTGAAGTGGCCGTTGCAAATTTCAAGATGCGATGTTTTTGTCTGTTTATCAATAAGTTCCCGTGCTTTTTTTGAGAGATATTGTTTTGATTTTGATGAAAAACATCAAAAATGCATCAGAATTCTGCGCTTCCCTCGACGTCTGATGCCGAAGACCGATGAGGGGTTGTTGAGCTATACTCCTGGTCAACACGTCTCCCTTGATGGCAGAAAATGCAAGATTAGAGGTTTTCTACAATGACCCATGGCATGGTTTCCGCACCCCAACCTGAAGCCGTTGAAACCGGACTGGATATTCTGAAGGCCGGCGGCAATGTGGTTGATGCGGCGATCGGTGCCGCGCTTGTTCAAACAGCGGTTGATCCGCAAATGTGTGGCATCGCCGGCTTTGGCTCATGTCATCTTTATCTTGCCGATCAGGGCGTGCATGAACTCATCGATTTCCATGGCCGCGCACCATTGGCGACACGGCCTGATATGTGGGCCGACCAAATTGTCCGAGAGTGCGACGATGGCTTCGGGTTTGTTCTGAAAGGCGAGGTCAACGAGATCGGCTACCAGTCAATGACGACGCCTTTGACCTTGCGGGCGTTTGATGAAGCCTTGAAGCGCTATGGCACTCGAAGCCTGGCGGAGAGCCTGCAGCCGGCAATCGCCTATTGCGAGGAGGGCTTTCTGGTTCGCCCGCATGTTCACGGCTTCTGGTCACGCGGTTCTGAGTGTGGCCGCATTGCCCGGATTCGGGGGCTTACCGATGATCCTGCAACCGCAAAGATCTACATCAAGCCGGATGGCTCAATGTATCAGATTGGCGAATTGCTGCGTAATCCGGACATGGCCCAAACCTACCGCCGGCTCGCAGAAGCCGGCGCTGATGATTTCTATGACGGCAAGATCGCCCGGCAGATTTCCGATGACATGCGCACAAATGGCGGGTTGCTTTGCCTGGAAGACCTGGCGGCGTGTGAAACAGAGACGACCCAGCCACTCTGGACCAGTTACCGCGGCTATGATGTGGCGACCAATCCCTTGCCGGGTGGCGGCCTGATGATCGTCATTATGCTGAATATTTTGGAGAATTTTGACCTTGCTGCCATGGGGCACAATTCTGCCGATTACATCGCAACGGTTTCCGAAGCCATGAAAATTGCGACAGTCGATAAAGACACGCACATGGGCGATCCGCGGTTCTTTGACGTTCCGATGGAGGAGCTCATGTCAAAAGACTATGGGCGCCGCATGGCCGACCGGATTAAGCGCGGTGAAAAGACTTCGGTTCCCCGGCTGAACGAGGGTGGGGCGGAGAGCAAGGAAACAACGCATATCTGTGTTGCCGATCCCCGGGGCAATTGCGTTTCGATGACCCACTCTTTGGGGTCCAGTTCTGGTGTTGTCACAGATGGCTTGGGGTTCATGTACAATAACTGCATGATGGTTTTCGATCCGCGGCCAGGGCAGGCCGGATCGCTTGCGCCAGGCAAGGCCAGGTTCACCGCGTTGTCGCCGACAATCGTTCTCAAAGAAGGCAAACCCTTCTTCCTGGTTGGCGCCCCTGGCGGCACCACGATTACGATGGGAAATCTGCACGCAATTCTGAATGCGATCGATTTTGGCATGAGCGCGCAAGAAGCAGTGGCTGCACCGCGCTTCATCACCACGTCCGACACCGTTGAGGTCACCAACCGGATCTTCCGCTCAACCGAACGCGAGCTCCAAGCGCGGGGCTACCCGACGCAACGCCAAGCCTATAGCTTTGTGGCCCCAACAGTTCACGGCATCCGGATCGTGGATGGCAAGCTTGATGGTGGTGCAGATCCCTCCGGCGATGGGATGGCTGCCTCTGTTTAGAAACTAGAGCAACCTCCGATCAGACGGAATCGTTTGGTCGGAGATAAGTTGCTCGTTCGTAACGATAATCTGGAGCTTATTCCGCTCAATCTGAGCGGAATAAGCTCTAGGTGATAGCGGCAAGGTCGCCTTGCCAGGTTTCAGCTAACGAAGGTGACGCCCATCTTGTTTCGCTTGCGCCAAACAGCTTTGCATTTCTTATGGGGGAGATGGATGAATTCCTCATCCGACTTATGATCATCGATGTCATAGAGATCGAAGGTGTCAGGAATCTCGCCAGCGTGATCGAGAAAGACCAAGGCTCCGGTTTTGGATTTGTCCAGAATCAAGCAATCAAAGCTGATCTCGTCTGAAGGGCAGTAGATCTTGGCATTATTCTGTGTGGATCTGCGCGGGTTCAATCTCCCTTGTACGCTCACACCACCCGATTTTGCTTTTGCGGCCGGGGACGTCTCAGCCTGCGGGTGAGGTTTGGGCGAACTTTCGGCAATCGTTTTCGCGAGCTTTTTTGCGTGGGCAGACAGGTCCGGACCGAAATCCTCATGATTTTGAGGAGGCGCGGCTGGGGCCGATTGCTCAGAGCTTTGCGGGCCAAATATTGCATGAAGGCACAATCGCAACACATTGGGTTCAATCGCGCTTAGCACCGACTGGAGCTGTCCATCATCCATGGAGCGCAAGATTTTTTGAAGTTTTGCGACTTGATCCTGGGCCAAAAGTGGCGTTTGCGCGTCTGCCTGCGGTTCTGCAGGGTTTTGCGCGCTTTGGGGTGCGGCTTCGGGCTGGGCAGGAAAATCCGCAGCGACCGGTCCGCTTGGCTGAGATTTTTCGGCAGGTTGCATTTTCGACTATCCACTTTGTTCCCGATTGATAGGCGCAAACCAATAATTTCCGGTTACCGAACCGTTACTGCGCTTAAGAATTTGAATCAGCCGATATCCCGGACCCCGCCAACTCGCATCAGTATGGTTGACCAGATTTCTGCAAGAATAATCTACTTAATTTCACTTTCTGTTGAATGGTTCACATAAGTATTCCCCAAAATGATGTTTGGGTGTCCAAGGGGTTTAAAATAAATGGGCAGTCTATGAACATAGCATTCACCGATATCAATGGAATTAGTTCACATTCAATCGAGGCGGTTTCAAAGTATGAGTTGCGACAAGCCTCTCAATTTTTGGAACACACGGTGGGCATTCCAAGCGAACAAAGCACACAGAAAATGCATGCGGTAATCGGAGCAATGCACGGCCTGTGTCAGAAAATCGAAGTGGCCAGAAATTGGCTGGATCACGATGAAATCAAGGAGGTTATCCAACCTGCCTGGGATATTCACTCTGAAGCACCATTTGTGCGAAGGCTGCAAACTTGGCCGCGGGGGTATCCCGGGGATTTCGAGACCATTGAGATGCTCATGTCCGGGCACTCTGTTCTAGACACATCACACCGGGCGTACTGGATCGACTGGTACGCGCTGAATACCGCAATTGCCTATCAGCACCGCAACAAGTTGGCCTTTCAGAGGGCGCGCATCTTCGAGGGTCTCGCACCAGGTGGGGCCATTCTAAACGTGGGATGTGGCGGCGCGTCTGACTTGACCGAGATTGCCGGTCTACGTGACCAGGGTGTTTCGATTACACTTGTCGATATTGATGAAGACGCCCTCAGTCTGGCATCCAAGCGTGCCAGCTGGGCCGACACGGTCACTTGCATCAACGGCGATGCGGTTCGGGCTCTGCGCACCATGAACCAGAAGTTCGACCGGATCGTTTTTGGAGGTTTGTTCGACTACCTGAACGATCGCGCCATCAGGTTGCTGCTCAAAACTTCCTTTGAAAAGCTTCTCAAGAAGGGGGGGCGAATTGTATTCACCAACCTTTCCACCCATTCGACCTTTGATGTGTGGTTGGAGTTTCTTGCCTCCTGGCAGATGACCTACAGAACCAAAAACAAGATTGTGGATCTTGTGAACCTCGCCGACATTCCATCCGAGCTGCTGACCATCAAATTGGACAGCACGGGTCTGTCATTGCTGTGCGAGATTGAGGGGTAACCTCGCACTGACCCGCTGCCGCCCCTCACTTGTGTTCCTCCCGCACTTTTGGGGCGGCGGCGAGCTTCCCGGCAAAAGGCGCGATGATGGTCTAATGCATTGCTGAGCCGGCGCCCCTATAGCCAATGCGCGACGCTGCGTCAGAAAAGCCGGCGCGTTCAATATCGTCCAGCACGATGCCGATCAGATCGCTTCTGCCTTCCTTCAGGATGGAGTCCGCGAGAATTAGGAAAAATAGGTCCCGCTGCGCGTGGCTGCCACCCATTTGCCAAAGCTGGTGACGGGCCGGCAAAAGCAAATCAACGACTTTACTGTGCTCGCCGCGGCGATGGGCGATGACCGCCTGAGTCGCGGGAATGGCAGCCATCAAGTATCTTGGGCCGAACGTCCCGCGATCATGGTTTGCGAACTCCGTCATAGAAGCGAGCAGCCGTTCTGCCTCGGCGAACCGGCCGGTCGCTGCCAGGATCACTGCAAAATGCGGGCTTGTGAACGGGCTGGTGTGATCATCCAGGCGTTTCAAGGTGAGCTCTTCCAACTCCGCCCAACGCCCTCCCACATCGACGCCTCTGAGTTCCAGCCGCAAGAGCATTGAGGCACCGTTTTGCATGTCTATGTAGAGATCCGGCATGGACACCAAAAGTGGGTGTTCGCGGTTGCGAACCCAGGTGTCATGAATATCTAAAACCTCATCGAATTCACCGCGTTCCAGATGGAACAGGCAACGGTGCCACCACAGATGCAACTGCATCTGATTGCTGTCTTCCCAGTTGTTCTTCAAATCGTCGATCCAGGCAATGCCTTCTTCATGACGGCCTTGCATGATCAACACGTGAGCCACCGAGTGCGTGCCCCAGACGTCGGTCGGATCGATCTCCACGGACTTGCGTCCCAGCGCTTCAGCTTCAGCGAAATTATGTGTCTCCTCCAGATCGAACGAGCGGCATGATAGATGGACTCCATAGCTGGGTACGCTCTTATCCCAATGGGTCGATGCGCGGCGCGAGATCTGCTCTGACCAGTCCATCTCGCCGATCCAGAACAACTCCATTTGCGCGAGGCGTTGAGCGAAGAGATCGACCGGGTTCTTGGCCAGAATGGTTTCGTAAAGCGAAACCGCCTCAGTAATTTGGCCCGATGCTGACGCTTCCAACGCACGCAAATAATTCTGTTCGCGTTCTGTCAGACCGTCTGCGCTCTTTTTTGCTTTGGTCAGAGAGTCTTCAATCTTTCCGCGAAAATGCACGTTGCGTGCGCCGTGCATGATGAGGCCGCCGACCACATGGGCAAAGGCAAAATCCGGATCTGCGGCGAGGCTTGCTCCAACACGAGGCACCACATCTGATTTCCAATGGAGAAAATTGTGGATCGCCAGATCGATCTCTTCGCTTGCTGTGCTGGAGGACGTGGTGAGCGCATGGCCGCGTTCGTCTTGATGCATGAGAAGTCCTTTTTGGGCAACATCACGATTTCTGCTCAGGCTATCCGCGATTGGCGTGAATGGAAACCCGGTCTGGCGCACGGTTGCGGCAGATCTTTACTTGCCTTGCATGATGGGTAAATCGGGTAAGGGCATCCAGTATGTCAGTTCGCCGTCCCAGCTTTCCAGACCATCTTGCGAGCACCAACCCTCGCCATCTCCGCAATTTCTGCCGACTTCGATAACGAAGCCATCCGTGATCAACACTGGCGTGCCGTTCATCGGTGCGGTTTCGATCGGTCGCCAATTCCTGACGGGAACAACTTTCAAGGGAGGTGGGATTTTTGCGGGCCTTGGTATGGGCCGCGGCGGCGGGATTTGCTCCGCCAACACATCATCCAACTGTCGTGCAAGCTCTTTTGGGTTTCTCACTAGCATTGCCTCAAGCCGTAAGGGCGACTGCATCACCTAACGTGCGCGCATCCAGGGCGATAACGGATATTCCCCCACGAGCGACTGCCGATGCACGATAATACTTGTTGCTCGATTCTAGCAATATGCCTTGTTGCTTCTCGTGAGGGGCAGGACAGTTGGGTGGGACTTGCAGAATGTGCGTGTGGGTTCGGCAGAATGTTTTTTGCGTCGTTCAACGCACTGCAAGATTTAAGCTCCAGTCCGTTGGTTCTGTGCTGATTGGATTTGAGGTTAACCAGCCCGAGCAATTGCGCAATTTTTGCACAGGCAGCACAGTGTGTCCGCGTCTGGTAATACCAGCGGTTCTAACGTTTAATCGATGTTTGCCCATTGTCTTGTTCCGATTGAAGTTATGGTTTGTGGTTGTGCGATGAGCCTGTTCCAAGCGTCGCAACAGGCATCGAGGATGGCGTCGTAGTTGTCGAATATGC
>JAAEUE010000074.1 GCA_024227565.1 Alphaproteobacteria bacterium | reverse complement strand
GGCTGCCGGGGTCAGAACCTTGCCGGCAGGAACGGTCATCAACGCATAGGCACGCTGCTTGGAACGGCCCACACGCCCTCTGAGCTGATAGAGCTGGGCCAGGCCGAACATATCGGCCCGATGCACAACCAGTGTGTTTGCCGTCGGAATATCCAGGCCGGATTCAACGATTGTGGTGGAGAGCAGCACGTCGTACGCCCGGTCGTAAAACGCCGTCATCACGTCTTCCAGCTGGCCCGGCGCCAAGCGCCCGTGGGCAATCCCCACCTTAACCTCCGGCACACGTTCTTTGAGGAACTCGGCGATCTCTGCAATGTCACTCACCCGAGGCACCACAAAGAAGCTTTGACCTCCGCGGAAGTGCTCGCGCAGCAAGGTTTCACGGATGGTCACCGGATCGAACGGTGAAATGAATGTGCGAACCGCCAGGCGGTCCAGCGGCGGCGTGGCTATCAGAGAAAGCTCGCGCACGCCTGAGAGGGCCAACTGCAGGGTTCTTGGTATCGGGGTGGCCGTTAGGGTGAGAACATGGACGTTCGCCCGCATTTCTTTCAGGCGCTCTTTGTGTTTGACTCCGAAGTGCTGTTCCTCATCGATGATCAAGAGACCCAGATCGCGGAACTTCAGTCCATCGGACAACAGCGCGTGCGTGCCAATGACGATGTCTACCTGGCCATCCTCCAGGCCCTTCTTGGTTTCGTTGATTTCCTTGCGCGACACCATCCGCGATGCTTGCTCAATGCGGATCGGATAGCCCCGGAAGCGCTCATTGAAGGTAGCAAAATGCTGGCGGGCAAGCAAAGTGGTCGGGACCACGATGGCCACCTGCTTTCCGCCCATCGCCGCCACGAAGGCCGATCTTAAGGCCACCTCGGTCTTGCCGAAGCCAACATCACCGCAGACCAGCCGGTCCATCGGCCGGCCACTCATCAGGTCTTCTTCAACGGCGTCAATGGCGGAGGCCTGATCGTCGGTCTCCTGGAAGTTGAAGCGGGCGCAGAACTCGCCGTACTCGTCGGGAACCTGAAGCACTTCACCCTGCTTCAGCTCGCGCGCTGCTGCAGTTTTGATGAGCTTTTCAGCAATGTCCCTGATGCGCTTCTTAAGTTTGGCCTTGCGCGCCTGCCAAGACCCACCGCCCAGCCGGTCAAGCTGTGCGCCTGCTTCATCAGAGCCGTAGCGGGACAGCAGCTCTATGTTTTCCACCGGCAGGAACAATCGGTCACCACCGTGATAGGTCAGAAACAGGCAATCATGCGGCGCGCCTTGCACCTCGATGGTGCGCAGGCCCTCAAAGCGGCCAATGCCGTGGTCCACGTGGACGACCAAATCGCCAGGCGCGAGACTGGACAACTCGGCGATGAATTCAGCGGCCCGCCGCTGCTTCCGGGTGCGCCGCACCAGGCGGTCGCCCAGAATGTCCTGTTCTGAAATTACGGCGAACTCTGGTGTCTGGAAGCCTGCTTCCAGCCCCAAAACCACCGTGCTGACGATGCCCGGCGCATTGGCGACTACGCCATCCCAAGTTTTCGCCTCGGCGATCTGGGCAACGCCGTTCTCACGCAAGATTGCGGTCAGGCGCTCCAATGAGCCCCGGCTCCAACAGGCGACGACCACACGTTTGCCGGCTGAGCCCAGGGCGGCGGCGTGGTCGCGGAATGCGGCAAAAACGTTACCCCCCTCCTCTGCACGCTCCGAGGCAAAGGTTCTGGCAACCTTGCCCTCCACCGATATCACCGGTGCGGTTTCCGTGGCCGGCGGTTCAAACGGCGTGAAGTGGTAGCAGCAACTCGCAGCGGCCAAGTTCGCCGCCCACTCTCCTGCCGTCAGATAGAGCTCCTCCGTCGGCAGCGGTTTGTAGGGCGCTGCGCCGAACGTGTCGTGCTCAAGCGCATCCATCCGGGCCTGGTAGAAGTCCTGGATCTGCTCTTGCCGGGCGTTTGCCGCCTCTTCAAAGGCGTTGTCAAACGAGATTGCAAGCCATTCAGCATAGTCGAACAGGCTCGCCATTTTCTCATGAAACAGCGGCAGCCAATGTTCCATGCCGTCATAGCGCCGGCCCGCGCTGATCGCCTCATACAACGGATCGGTGGAGGTGACCCCGCCAAACCGCGCGGCATAGCCCGTGCGAAAGGTTGCGATGGCGTCAGGCGTGAGCAAAAGCTCGCCTGCAGGTAGAAGCTGCAGGCCTTTAAGCTGGCGCGTGGTGCGCTGGGTTTCGGCATCAAAGCTGCGGATCGATTCAAGCGTGTCGCCGAAAAAGTCGAGGCGCACGGGCTCACTGGTTCCAGGTGCATAAATGTCGACGATGCCGCCGCGGATCGCGTAATCGCCAGGGTCCACCACCGTTCCAGAGCGTGAAAATCCGTTTTGCGCCAGAAACGACTGCAGGTTCTCAATATCAACCACTTGGCCCGGCGCTGTGGACCATGCGGTGTTTTCGATCATCTCAGCGGGCGGCATACGCTGCAATGCGGCGTTCATGGTGGTCAGAAACACCACCGGCGGCCCGTCCTGGCTGCTGATCTCGCGCAATCTGGAGAGCGCGGCAACGCGCTGCGCCACAATTTCAGCCCGCGGGCTCACCCGGTCGTAGGGCAGACAGTCCCAGGCCGGGAAGCTGATGATCTCAATTTCCGGCGCAAAGAACTTGAAGGCCTCAGACAGGGCACTCAGACGGCGGTCGTCGCGCGCCACATGCAAGAATGCTCTTGCCTTGCCCGGCAGGCGCGGGTCTGCACCAGCTGCGCGCACGAGGTCGGCAAGCACAAGCGCGTCGTAACCTTCTGGCGCCCGGGCAATGGTGACACTGCCGCCAGCCTTTATGATTTGGTCGATTTTCATCTGCCGATCAGGTTCGCGAGTAATCCGCCGGTATGTAGGAGAAGCTGAGGATCGATGCCATAAGTTTTGTGTCAAATTCAGGCGGAACAGGTTCTTTTCCAACCAACCAGCTGGACAAGGACGGATCCGGCAGCGCAATGATCGCCTCCAGCTCGTCTAGTTCGGCCTCGGAGAGCTCGCCAATCACCTTTTGCACATATCCGCCAAGCACAAGATCCATTTCCTTGGTGCCGCGATGGCAGGCGCGGTAAACCAACTTCCGTCTGCGCGGATCAAGCTCTTGCCCCGAGGCGGGCGCTTGGCTCATGTGGAGGACTCCGGTTCTGCTGTTGACCCTTCTCATAGGCCCTGTAGGCTTTAGGGTCTACCCGCATATGGTACGGTGCAAATGGATATTGCGATCATCGGTTGGGGCTCCCTCATTTGGGACCTGGAGATCCTGGAGGCCCAGGTAAACCCGCGCTGGCAGCGCGGCGTCGGCCCGACCTTGCCGTTGGAGTTTTCGCGCGTGTCGCCCAAACGACAAAAGGCCTTGGCGCTGATCGTCGATCCAGACCACGGCACAGAGTGCGCCACCAGTCTGGTGGTCAGCAAGCGCAGCACCTTGGAACAGGCTGTGGAGGACCTGGCGGCGCGCGAACGGGCACCATTGGACCGGATCGGATATGCCTCGCGCGGCGGGAACTGGCGCTCCACAGTCAGCGGGCTGGAACCGCGCCTTGAGGCTTGGTTTGAGGAACAGGGCTTCTCCGGCGCTGTGTGGACTGATCTGCCGGGCAATTTTCAGGCTGAAACCGGCACCGCGTTCTCCATTGCTGCGGCCGTGGACTATCTGAGCACCCTGCAGGGCACCTCTTTGCTGGAAGCCAAGCGCTACATCGAACTTGCCCCGGAAGAAACCATGACCGCACTGCGCAAGACACTTGGCACGGAAGATTGGTGGGCCAATGTGCCGCTTGAGCCAAACCTGGAGCAAACCTCCTGATGCGGCCTGATATTCTCAACCCTCTGTTTGCCAGCGCCACCACCCTGCCCGGTGTGGGCCCCAAGCTGATCAAGACCTTGGGCCGCCTCTTCAGCTTGCCTGATGCGCCGGGGGTTGAAGCCAAGGTTGCCGATCTCATCTGGCATGTGCCATCCGGCGTGATCGACCGCAGCCACCGGCCGCCCATCAACGAGGCGCCTGAAGGCCAGATCGTTACCTTGAAGGTGACCGTCGGGCGCCACAAGCCGCCGCCACGCAACAACCGGCGGGTGCCCTACAAGGTGGAGTGTTTCGACGACAGCGGCACCATTACGCTGGTGTTTTTCAATGCCCACGGAGATTTTCTGCGCCGTCAATTGCCCGATGACGAGGTGCGCTACATTTCCGGCAAGGTGGAATGGTTCAACAACCAGCCGCAAATGGTCCATCCAGATCATATGCTGTCGGATGAAGAATTTGCCGCCATGCCGATGATCGAACCCGTTTATCCCATGACAGCGGGACTTTCTCCTAAAACGTTCCGTAGGGCGACAGAGGTGGCCGTAGAAAGCCTGCCGCCGCTGGAAGAGTGGCAAGACGGGGCCTGGCTTGAACACAAGGGCTGGGAGAGCTTTCAAGCTTGCGTGTTGGCCGCCCATTCACCGCAACAAGAGGGCGATGTTTCGCCGGAGGCCCCTGCCCGCGCCCGGCTGGCCTATGACGAACTGCTGGCGAACCAACTGGCCCTCGCCCTGGTGCGCCGGCAGATGAAACGGGCCAAAGGACGTTCGCTCAGCGGCACCGGGAAGGCGCGCGAGGCGGTGCTTTCCAATCTGCCCTACAGCCCGACCACATCACAGGCGCAAGCGGTGTCTGAGGTGTTGGCCGATATGGCCTCCGACGACCGCATGTTGCGTCTGCTTCAGGGCGATGTGGGCTCGGGCAAAACACTCGTGGCGCTGCTGGCCCTAGTGAGCGCGGTTGAGGCCGGTGCGCAGGGCGCTCTGATGGTTCCGACCGAAATTCTGGCGCGCCAGCACCTGGCCACCCTGAGCGAGATGTGCGCACCTGCAGGCATCACCGTTGAGCTTCTGACAGCGCGTGAGAAAGGCAAGACCCGAAATGCCATTCTGGAGCGCCTCGCGAGCGGCGAGATCGGTATTTTGATCGGCACCCACGCCCTGTTCCAGGCCGGTGTCGAATTTGCAGACATGGGTCTGGCAGTGATCGACGAGCAGCACCGTTTTGGCGTGCACCAGCGCCTGGCTATCCAATCCAAAGCAGCCGGCCGGGCCGATGTGCTCGTGATGACCGCAACCCCCATCCCCCGCACCCTATCGCTCACGCTCTATGGCGACATGGAGGTTTCGCGGCTCACCGAGAAACCAGCCGGGCGCCAGCCCGTGGACACACGGGTTCTGCCGTCAGACCGGTTGAGTGAGGTTATCGACGGCGTAGGCCGTGCCATTGCCTCTGGTGCCCGGGTTTTCTGGGTGTGCCCTTTGGTGGAAGAGAACCAGGACATGGACTGGATTGCGGCTGAGGCCCGCCACACGTCCCTTGCCGAGCGTTTCCCCGGCCAGGTTGGTTTGGTGCATGGGCGCATGAAGGGGGTCGACAAAGACCAGGTTATGGGTGATTTCGTGAGCGGCGCCCTTTCCGTTCTGGTGGCCACCACGGTGATCGAAGTTGGGGTCGATGTGCCGGAAGCCACCATTATGGTGATCGAAAACGCTGAGCGCTTCGGGCTTTCTCAATTGCACCAGCTGCGCGGACGGGTTGGGCGGGGCAGCGGCAAGTCCACCTGCCTGCTGCTTTATTCCGGGCCTCTGGGCGAGACTGCCAAGGCGCGGCTGAAAATCATGCGGGAAACCGAAGATGGTTTCGTGATCGCTGAGGAGGATCTGCGGCTGCGAGGCGCCGGCGAGATGCTTGGCACACGCCAATCAGGGGTTCCGGAGTTCCGTCTGGCCGATCTGGCGGTGCACGGAGAGCTCTTGGCCGCAGCACGTGACGATACCGGGCTCATACTGGCCAATGATGCCAACCTCACCTCGCCGCGGGGCGAAGCGCTTCGCACTCTGCTCTATCTGTTCGAGCGCGACGAGGCGATCAGACTGTTGAGTGCCGGATGATATGACCTCTCCTTTGCAAATTCTCGTCGACGGTGATGCCTGCCCGGTGAAAGAGGAGGTCTACAAGGTGGCCTGGCGCATGGAGATCCCGGTGATCCTCGTGGCCAACAGCTACCTGCGTATTCCAGACCACCCGTTAATCAGCCGTGTTGTGGTCGGCTCTGAGATGGATGCGGCCGACGATCACATTGCCGAACTGTCAAACGAGCGTAGTCTTGTGGTGACGGCGGATATTCTGCTGGCCGACCGGTGCATCAAGGCCGGTGCCGCCGTGCTATCACCCACAGGCAAGCCATTCACGCCCAGCTCCATCGGCGTGGCGGTGGCCACTCGGGCAATCATGGCGGATTTGCGCGCAGGCGGCGAGAATGTCGGCAGCAACCCGCCCTTTTCAAAAGCCGACCGCTCGCGCTTCCTGTCAGCCATGGACACGGAGCTGGTTCGTCTGCAACGGGGCGGTTAGAGGAGAAGCGCGTGGAACAGGCAGATGACCTTCAAGCCATACGCGACGGCGTTGCCGCCGTGTGCCGGGACTTTGATGACGCCTATTGGTCTGATTGTGATAGCCAAGCCAGGTTCCCCGCGGAATTCCATAAGGCGATGGCAGACGGCGGTTGGCTCGGGGTGACCGTCCCGGAGAGTTACGGAGGCGCCGGGCTCGGCGTCGAAGCCGCCGCAACCGTGATGCACGAAGCTGCCCGCCACGGCGGCGCCATGGCAGCCGCATCGTCCATCCACATCAACATGTTCGGTCCCCATGCCCTGGTGGTGCATGGCTCTGACGCGCAGAAGCAGAACTGGTTGCCGCGCCTGGTGTCCGGCGAAGATCAGGTGTGCTTTGCGGTTACTGAGCCCGATGCGGGCCTTGATACGTCAAACATCAAAACTTCCGCCCAAAAGACTAAAGGCGGTTATGTGATCAACGGACGGAAGATTTGGACATCCACGGCCCAAATTGCCGGCAAGATCGTCATTCTGGCGCGCACCACCGCGCGTGAGGCCTGCGCCAAGCCCACAGATGGCATGAGCCTGTTCTACACAGACCTTGACCGCACAAAGGTGGAGGTTCAGCGGATCGACAAGCACGGCCGGGCTGCGGTGGACTCCAATTTAGTGTTTTTTGACAATGTCTTCGTCCCAGAAGCTCACCTGATTGGAGATGAAGGCCGCGGCTTCCATTATCTGCTCGACAGCCTGAACCCGGAGCGCATTCTCATAGCGGTTGAAGCCATTGCCATTGGCCAGGACGCGCTTGAGCGGGCTGCACGCTACGCCCGCGAACGCGAAGTGTTCGGGCGTCCCATTGGCCAGAATCAGGCCATTCAACACCCCTTGGCCGAATGCTGGGCCAATCTGGAGGCGGCCCACCTGATGGCTCAGAAGGCTGCGCGTCTTTATGATGCGGGCCAGCCTTGCGGCGCTGAGGCCAACGCGGCCAAACTGCTGGGCGCGCGCGCCGGACATAGTGCCTGCCAACAGGCCCTGTTGACCCATGGCGGCATGGGCTATGCCAAGGAATATCAAATCGAGCGCCTGCTGCGCGAGGTTATGATCTGCCGGCTTGCTCCAGTGAGCGAGCAACTGATCTTGTCCTACATTGCCGAAAAGGTGCTGGACCAACCCAAATCCTATTGATCCGGGCGCAAGCCCGCCTCGTTTAGCGCTACACTCGCCCCCAGAACGTGCGATTCGTTTCCTAGGCCACCTACCACGGAAACCACAGCTAAAGGGCAAGGATCATGGAACAATATTTCACCTCCCAACAATTGAACGATTTGATGGCCCAGGCCAGCGAATGGCTCGCGGCAAACGGCCTCGCGTTGGAAGGCGGGTTGTGGATCTGGGCTCTGGTTCAACTGGGCGTACTGTTCGTCGTTTATTGTGTCGCCCGGTTCATCACCAGCAGGCTGGCTCCGTTGGTCAATGCCAAACTGGCCGAAGAGACCGAAAAGGCGCGGCTGCATAGCTTCCTGGAGTTGGTGGCGGGGAAACTCAAGCACATAGTGTTCCTGTTCAGCCTTTGGATCGCCATTGCAATCATGCGCGCATCCACCTGGCCCAGCCGCAGCCATTTCCTCAGCATCGTCGCGAGCTTGGTGACGGCCTGGCTCGTCATCTCGATTTCGTCCAGCCTGATCCGCAACAAGACCCTCGCAAAACTGATTGCCACGGTGGCCTGGGTCATTGCGGCCCTGAACATATTCGGCATTTTGGATGATGCCATCGTGCTTCTGGACAGTTTGGCCATTGTTCTGGGCGCGGTCCGGGTTTCCGCCCTGTTGGTAATCAAGAGCCTGATCATCTGCTCCTTGCTGATTTGGGCGGCGCTTGCATTGAGCCGTTTTGCCGAGGACCGGCTGGCCGGCATTGACGATCTGACACCATCGGTGCAGGTGCTGACCGGCAAGATCCTGCGCATAGCCCTGCTGGCGGTGGCGGTTCTCACGGCCTTGAATGTGGTTGGTATCGACCTCACGGCCCTGGCGGTCTTCTCAGGGGCGCTTGGGCTTGGCATCGGGTTTGGTTTGCAGAAGATCGTATCAAACTTGATCAGTGGCATTATTTTGCTGCTGGATAAATCCATCAAACCTGGCGATGTGATTGAAATTCAAACGGTCTCCGGCACCAAGTATGGCTGGGTGGAGCATCTGGGCGCGCGCTACACCTCGGTCAAGTCACGCGACGGCACCGACACCCTGTTCCCCAACGAGATCTTCATCGCCTCGCCGGTCACCAACTGGTCCCACGGCGACCGTCGCATCCGCCAGCGGCTCAGCATTGGCGTATCCTATGACGCCGATGTGGAAAAGGCCATGGAGCTTTGCAAAGAGGCCGCCGCAGAGTTCGACCGCATCCTGAAGTCGCCGCCGCCTGCGTGTCTTCTGATCGGCTTTGGCGACAGCTCCATCGATCTTGAGCTGCGGTTCTGGCAGGCCAATCCCGAAGGAGGCCTGCGCAACCTGGCCTCTGCGGTCTATCTTTCGATCTGGAAGAAGTTCAAGGCCGAAGGCGTCGAGATCCCCTTCCCGCAGCGCGATCTGCATCTGAAATCGGGCGGTGATTTGAAGGTTACAGCAGACGCCCCGTCGTCAGAGCTTGCCAACAAGGCCGCTGCCTGACGGAGGACGAAAGATGGTGCGACCGGCGGGACTTGAACCCGCATGACCGAAGTCGACAGATTTTAAGTCTGTTGTGTATACCAATTCCACCACGGTCGCGAAAAATTGCCTGCCTACATAGCTTCGATTGCAGCGCTGCGAAAGACCTGATTAGCGCCTTTGCAATCCCGCTGCGGTGAAGCCGCCGTCCACGTTCAACGTGTGCCCTGTGATGAAGGAGGCTTCGTCCGACAAGAGGAACGCGATGGCACCGGCAACCTCCGCCGGGCTGGCATAGCGGCTCTGAGGCACCAGGCGGTTCCAAACCGCACGGGTCTCTGCATCGTGCATCTGAGCCACCATTTGGGTCTCAACGGGCCCAGGGGCGATTGCGTTGGCGCGGATACCCGCCTCAGCCAGTTCCACGGCCATCACCTCCGTCATATTGATCACAGCCGCCTTGGAAGCGCCGTAAGCTGTTCTGTCGATGCTGCCCCGGTTTCCGGCCACAGAAGCAAGGTTGACGATCGCCCCACCGTCCTCCGCCATTCGGCGCACCGCTTCACGGCCGGTAATGAAGGAACCCACCACGTTCACATCCAGCACTTTTCGAAACATCTCCGGAGTGGTGTCGCGAAACAGCTTGGCCACGGCAATGCCGGCAGAGTTCACCAACCCCAGCAGCGGTGGCCAGCCTTCCAGCAGCGCGTCAAACGCCGCCTCAACGGCGTGCTCATCGGTGATATCGCAGCTTTGATGGCGCAGACGATCATCGCTGCGTTTTGGTTCGGTAAGGTCCAAAATTCCGACGTACCAGCCTTCTGACAACAGCTTTTCGGCCGTCGCCTCGCCAATCCCGGACGCCCCGCCGGTGATAACCGCAGTCTTCATCCGGTAGCGCCGTCACGCAAGGGTGGCGTGAACTGCAAACCCATATCCCAGGGCAGATAGATCCAAGTGTCCTGGCTCACCTCGGTCACAAAGGTGTCCACCAGCGGCTGGCCCTCCGGCTTCACATAAACCGTGGCGAAATGTGCCGCGGGCAGCATAGCGCGCACCACCCGCCCTGTTTTGCCGGTGTCGGCCAAATCGTCAACGATCAGCACGCCTTCGCCGTCCTTGCCGTCAATGCCAGGGGCGTTCGTGTTGATTTCCTTAAGCACATCGATCTCGCCCTGCGTGCCGTAATCATAGGACGCCACACAGACGGTTTCGATCACCCGGATGCCCAGCTCGCGGGCCACAATGGCAGCCGGCACCAACCCGCCCCGTGTCACGGCGATCACCGCCGTGAACGGACCTGCATCCGACAAACGCCAGGCCAGCGCCCGTGCATCCCGGTGCAACTGTTCCCAGGAGACCGGGAACCCATGCTGATAGCGTTCATCCACATTAGCGGCCTGTTTTCCCTTGCTCATGTCCACACCCTGACGTTTGGTTGCGTTTTCAATGTCTCTGCCATCTCTTCCACCGCAGAAGCTGCGGCATCGGCCGATGCCTCATCCTTGGAGCGCACCACGATGTTGGAGGCGAACCGGCCATTGTCCTCAAACGGATAACTGCCGATGGAAACACCAGGGAACCTGTCCTGGATCTCTTCCAGGGGGCCGGCAAGATCGCCCTCCCCGATATGCACCTTGACCGTGCGCGACAGCATGGCCTTGCCGGTTTCCAGCAAGGGCGCCACATTGTCGAGCATGGCTTGCATGATCTTCGGCACGCCGGCCATCACGAAGACGTTCTCCACCCGGAAGGCCGGCGCCCCACTGACCGGGTTGAGCACCAGCTCGCCGCCATCCGGCACCCGCGCCATGCGCATCCGCGCCTCGTTCAGCTTCAATTCGCTGTCTTTGTAGCGTTCTTCAAGTATCGCCACCGCATCGGGATGATAGTCGATCCCCACCCCGAAGGCCGCCGCCACGGCATCTGCCGTGATGTCGTCGTGGGTGGGGCCGATGCCGCCGGTTGTGAAAACATAATCGTAGCGATCACGCAGCACATTCAGCGCTGTCACGATTTCTTCCTGGATATCTGGCACCACCCGGGCTTCGCGCACCTCAACAGCCATTGCATTGAGGTACTCTGCGATATATCCAAGGTTCTTATCCTTGGTGCGGCCGGACAGCAATTCATCTCCGATGAGGAGGACCGCTGCGGTCACCGTATCTTTTTGACTGTCACTCATGGCGGGCGAGTTTACGCAAACGCGTGCGCGAACGGTAGATAATTGCGGAGGTTATTCCCCATGAAATTTCCTGCCAAGCTGGTCAAAGGGCGCCTTTTGAAGCGCTACAAGCGCTTTCTGGCCGATATTGAGCTGGAAACCGGTGAAGAAGTGACGGCTCATTGCGCCAATCCCGGCTCCATGCTGGGGCTGAAAGAACCAGGCATCACCGTCTGGGTTTCGCCAGCGCAGAACCCTGAGCGCAAGCTGAAATGGGACTGGCAGCTGAGCGAGATAGAGATCCACGGGCAAAACGCCATGGTGGGCATCAACACCAACCACCCCAATGCGATTGTCGCCGAAGCGATTGAAGCCGGCCAAGTGGCGGAGCTCACAGGCTATGCCAACGCCCGGCGCGAAGTGAAATACGGCAAGAACAGCCGCATTGACATCCTGTTGGAAGACGACGGCAAAGCCCCTTGCTATGTTGAGGTGAAGAACGTCCACCTGCTCCGCGACGAGCAGCTGGCCGAGTTTCCAGACAGCGTGACCGCCAGGGGTGCCAAACATCTGGGCGAACTGGCCGATATGGTCAAAGACGGCCACCGGGCGGTGATGTTCTACCTTGTGCAGCGCGACGACGCGGACCATATGAAATTGGCTGCCGACATCGACCCCGCCTATGCCGAAGCCTTTACCAAAGCCCACAAAGCGGGGGTTGAGGCTCTGGCCTATTGTTGTAAACTTGGCGTAGAAGGTATTGAACTGGACCGGCGCATTGAGTTTACCGCCCCTTGAAACAAGAACCGCGGCACCTAGCGATGACATACATTGACGCAACAAAGGCCCCAGCGGCCAACACAGGACAAATCAAGCTGCACGGGCCCGATGCCTTCGCGGCCATGCACAAGGCCGGACAACTGGCGGCCGAGGCGTTGGATTTGTTGACCCCGATGGTGGTGCCCGGCGTGACCACCGAAAAACTCGACCAGGTGGCCCTGGAGTTTGCCCGCGACAACAAGGCGGTGCCGGCACCGCTGAACTACCGGGGTTTCCCCAAATCCATCTGCACGTCGATCAACCATGTGGTCTGTCACGGCATCCCGGGTGACCGGGCGCTGAAAGAGGGCGATATCGTCAACATCGACATCACCCTGATTGTCGATGGTTGGCACGGCGACACCAGCCGGATGTACAATGTGGGTGAAGTTTCCCGCAAAGCAGCCCGCCTGGTTCAGGTCACCTATGATTCCTTGATGATCGGTGTGGGCCAGGTGAAAGCCGGCAACACAACCGGCGACATCGGCTATGCCATCCAGCGCTTTGCCGAAAAGGAACGCTGCTCGGTGGTGCGCGACTTTTGCGGCCACGGCCTGGGGCGGGTGTTCCACGATGTGCCCAACATTCTGCACTATGGCCGCACCGGCGAAGGGGTGAAGCTCAAGGCCGGCATGTTGTTCACGGTCGAACCCATGATCAATCTTGGCCGGCCTCATGTGAAAATTCTGGGCGACGGGTGGACCGCGGTCACCCGCGACCGCTCCTTGTCGGCGCAGTTTGAACACACGGTTGGGGTCACCGATGAGGGCTGTGAAATCTTCACCACCTCGCCAGCCGGCCTGCACCATCCAGCTTTTGACGATTAAGTAACCGGAGTATCTGGGGGATCTAGGGTTGAGTATTGCCGGTTTTGAAGACGGCCCGGCACCGCATGGCCATTCAGGTCATCGCGACCGCTTGCGCACGCGCTTCCGAAAAGGGGGCGCTGAGGGGCTGGCCGATTACGAGCTTCTGGAAATGGCCCTGTTCGGCGCCCTGCCCCGGCGCGACACCAAACCTTTGGCCAAAGCCCTGATCGCAAAATTCGGCTCGTTTGCCGAGGTGATCAGCGCCAGCCGGCCCCGCTTGCTGGAGGTCAAGGGCGTAGGCGAGCGTGTGGTCGATGATTTGAAGGTGATCCAGGCAGCGGCCATCAAACTGACCCAACAAACCGTGTTGGAAAAGCCGGCTTTGAGTTCATGGTCGGCCGTGATCGACTATTGCCGCAGTTCCATGGCCTATGAGGAGGTGGAACAGTTCCGGGTGCTGTTCCTGGACCGCAAGAACATGCTGATTGCCGATGAAATTCAGCAGGAGGGCACCGTGGACCACACCCCGGTCTATCCGCGCCAGGTGGTCAAGCGCGCGCTGGAGATCTCGGCTTCGGGCATCATCCTTGTGCACAATCACCCCTCAGGCGATCCCACCCCATCACGGGCGGACATCGACATGACCAAGCGCATCATCGAAGCTGCCGAACAGCTCGGCATCACCATCCACGACCACATCATCGTGGGCCGGGATGGCCATGCCAGCCTGCGCGGGCTGCAGCTGATCTAGCCCGGCAAAGATTTTTTTGCGGTGCAACAAATTTTTTCTGTTTGTTTCCAATGCGCTACGGCGAGTTGGCTTCGTTTGGCAGTTTTGTCTTTTCGCCCTGATTGAAAGCCAGGAAACCGATCAGACAAAGCTGTCTGGCAACTCGCTTTTGCGTGTGCGCACAAAGTCATCGAGTGCATCTGCGATGGACTGGTCCATCGGTGGCGGCTCATAGGCGTTCAACAACGCCAGCCGCCGGGTTCTGGCTTGCTCGGTCGAGGTCAGTTCACCGGCATCGCGCCAATGTTCATACGGCGTTGTGTCGAACAGATCTGCGGCGAAGAAAGCATCCCGGTAGCGCTCCAACGTGTGCGCGGTGACCAGGAAGTTGCCGCCAGGGCCAGCTTCCTTGATGGCATCAAATGCGAGAGCAGCTTGGGAGGTGTCCACCCCGCCTGCAAAGCGTGCGGCCATTCCGAGCATCTCGCAGTCCAGCAGCAACTTATCGAGATCAACGCACAGGCCGCCTTCCACATTGCCTGAGGCGTGGATCATGAAGTGAGCGCCGGACAGGAGCGCAGCTTCAAAATTGAGGGCGGATTCAAGCCCCGCCTGGTAATCAGGCAGCTTCGCCGCCGATGTTGCAGATCCACACCGGTACGGCACACCGAGCCGGCGTGCCAACTGACCGGCCGCCAGGAAGCATTTCCAGGTCTCGTCATAGCGAACCGGCGCGCCGGACTTCATATTGAGGCCGGTTGAAAGATAGCCAAAGATGACCGGTACACCCGGTCTGACCAGTTGAGTGAGCGCGATTCCCACCAATGTTTCGGCAAGCGACTGGGCAAGCATCCCCGCAGAGGTGACCGGGCCGCCTGCCCCGCCGATGACAAACGGTGTGATCACAGTGCCCTGGCCGGCAGCGGCATAGACCCTCAATGCTGCCAGCATGGTGCCGTCCAGAACGAGCGGTGAGTTGACGTTGATCAACCCGAGGACACAGCAGTTTTCTGAAACGAACTTTTCGCCGAACACAATCTCGGTCATGCGGATGGAATCTTCTGCCCGCTCTCCCGACGTTACCCCGCCCATGTATGGCTTGTCGGACAGGCGGAGGTGGGCGTGCACCATGTCCAAATGGCGTTTGGACACCGGGATGTCGGTCGGCTCGCATACCGTGCCACCTGAATGATGCATGTGGGGGGTGAGATAGGCCAACTTGACGATGGTCTCAAAATCCTCAAGGCGGGCATACCGGCGCTCGATGTCGCTGGCCCGCACAAACGGTGCTCCGTAAGCGGGAACGAAGACGATGTTGTCCCCGCCAATCTCGACGCTGCGTTCTGGATTTCGGGCGTGCTGAGTGAACTTGGAAGGCGCGCTGGCCTGAATGATTGAACGGCACATGCCGGGTTCAAACCGAACCCGCGTCCCGGACACCTGCGCGCCGGCCTCGCGAAACAGCTCCAAGGAGGGTTCGTCATCTCTGATTTCAACGCCAACTTCGCTCAGAATGCGCTCCGCGGTGTCCTCAACCGCAACCAAACCGGCCTCATCGAGGATCTCATAAGGTTTGATGCGGCGAACAACAGTTGGCGAGGTAATGCTTTTGGAAGGCTTGGATTTCGCAGCGCTGCGCCGTCCGGTTCTCTGGCGACTGCTGGAACGCCCCATATTGCAATTTCCTCAAAGACCATTGATTTTGAAATACTAAACCAGATGTTCAGAAAATAATAATTTTCAAAACCAACGCCAACCTGCATGACCACATTGAAACTATAGCGGCTAATCGCCGTGGAAGGCCAGAAGAGGATCCGGACATGTCGATCGAACACATAGACACGTTGGTTGTGGGCTGCGGCCAGGCCGGTGTGGCCATGAGCGAGCACCTGAGCAATTGCGGCGTGCCTCACCTGGTTCTCGAGCGCCACCGGATTGCTGAACGCTGGCGCTCGGAAAGATGGGACAGTCTGGTGGCCAATGGCCCGGCCTGGCATGACCGCTTTCCGGGCTTGGAGTTCAGTACAACGGGGCCCGATGGCTTTGCGCCCAAGGAAGAGGTTGCAGACTATTTTGTGGCCTACGCCAAAAAGATCAACGCGCCGATCCGCTGCGGCGTTGAGGTCACCAGCGTGCAGCGCAATGAGGGCCGCCCAAGCTTTCGGGTCGAGACCTCTGACGGCGTGATCGAGGCGAACCATGTGGTTGCGGCCACCGGGCCGTTCCAGCGCCCTCTCTTGCCTGCCATTGTGCCCAGCGATGCCGGCATCAACCAGATGCATTCAATCGCCTACCGCAATCCGGGCCAGTTGCCTGAGGGTGCAGTTCTGGTGGTTGGCGCAGGCTCCTCCGGCGTGCAGATTGCAGACGAGCTCTCGCGCTCGGGAAGGCGCGTCTACCTCTCAGTCGGCCCGCACGACCGTCCTCCTCGAAGCTATCGCGGACGCGACAACGTCTGGTGGCTGGGGGTTCTGGGCAAGTGGGATGCGGAAACCCTTGGCCCGGGCACGGAACATGTGACGATCTCGGTCAGCGGCGCCCGGGGCGGCCACACAATCGACTTCCGCAAACTTGCCGAACAAGGGATGACGCTAGTCGGGCGAACAGAGACCTACAAAGACGGTGTGATGACCTTCGCACCTGACCTTGCAGACAATATCGCGAACGGCGATGCGAACCACCTGTCAGTGCTGGACGAGGCAGACGCGTATATCGCCCGCAATGGTCTTGATCTTCCAGAAGAACCAGAGGCCCGCACCACCGGGCCGGCCCCGACGTGTGTGACCGATCCCATACTCCAGATGGACCTGGCAGGGGCGGGCGTCACGACGATCCTTTGGGCAACAGGCTTTGCAGTTGATTACAGCTGGTTGCAGGTCGGTGCGCTCGACGAAAACGGCCAACCGAAGCATCAGCGCGGGGTGTCCGCAGAGCCTGGGGTCTACTTCCTGGGGTTGCCGTGGCTGTCGCGCCGCGGCTCCTCATTCATCTGGGGCGTCTGGCATGACGCCAAGTTTATAGCCGGCCACATATCCACTCAGCGCAATTATCAGGCGTACCGGCGCTCGGACCAAAAGGAAACCGAGGACGCTTAGCGCGAACAGTGCCCCAGCGCTCAATAGCCAGGGCTGATCTCTCGCCGTCTGTGCCGCGAGGGCGGATCGCCGTGATGATGCTTGTAGGCACGTGAGAACTCTGCCACCGAGGTGAAACCGCAGGCCATTGCCACATCGGTCACCCCCAGTTTGCTGTAGGTCAGCAAGCGCTCTGCCCGCACAAGCCTGATTTCACGGTAGAGCCGGCGCGGCGGCTGGCCCAGGTGCGAAGCAAACAACCGCTCCATCTGGCGCACCGAAACACCCCCGATTGCGGCCAATTCGGTTGTTGTGAGCAATTCCTCAGGATTTTCCTCCATGGCCCGCAAAATGCGCACGATGCGCGGATGGTCCACCTGATAGCGCATTTCAGGCGGCAGTCGAGCCTCGCTCACCTCCCCTGGCAAATGGCGGTGGCCCAATTGCTCGGCGGCAAACAATGACTGCTCCAGGCCAATCACCTTGGAGATGTAGTTGAGCATCATGTCGATGGCCGCCGAGCCTGTGGCCGCGGTCATCCGGTCGCGGTCGATCTCGTACGCCGCATCGGTTACGTTCACCGCGCCATAGGTTTCCCGAAACCCCGCCAGCGTTTCCCAGTGGACCGCCGCCCGGTACCCATCAAGCACACCGGCGCCGGCCAGCATAATCTGACCACTATCAACGGCGCCCAGCATCACACCTTGGCGCGCCAATTTGCGGGCGCAGTTCAACACAGGCTTGCTGAGCCCTTGCTCGGCCTCATAACTCGCACAGAAAATGGCAATGTCGGGCCGCTGCATGGACGTTATGGCCTCACCGGCTGAAACGGGTATTCCATTGGATGCCGCAACCGGTTGCCCGTCGGCGGAGACAAAGCGCCAAGAGAACTCAGGCACGCTGTAACGGTTCACCACGCGGATCGGCTCCAGCGCACTGGTGAGGCCGATCATCGAGAACTTGGGAAAAAGAACAAAGGCCACAGAGCGCATTGGCGGTCCCGGAAAACGCGAACATAGAGACGTGTCGTTTTTGCACAAAAGATTGGCGAGATAAATCAAAACATTTTCAAGCGGCAGCATAACCTCCATGGTCAAGAGATTTGGAGGGGCCTCAAGGCCCAACAGGAGGAGCAAGGCTCATGAACCCCAAGATCATCATCACCTGCGCCATAACCGGGGCTGGCGACACGGTGGGCAAACACCCATCCATTCCGGTTACGCCTGAGGAAATCGCCACATCCGCGCTGGAAGCAGCCTCTGCGGGCGCGGCCATCGTGCATTGCCATGTGCGCGACCCGGAAACCGGCAAAGGCGCCCGCCATGTGCACCTCTACCGCGAGGCGATGGAGCGCATTCGCGCCAAGAACACAGATGTGATCATCAATTTCACCGCCGGCATGGGCGGCGACCTGCAGATTGGGCTTGGGGAAAGCCCGCGCGACTTTGATGAGGACCAGACCGACCTAGTGGGTCCTATCGAGCGGCTGTTGCACGTGGACGAGCTCCGCCCCGAAATCTGCACCCTGGACTGCGGTTCGCTGAACTTCGGCGATACCGGGGGCATTGTGGTGCAAACCCCGATCCAGCTGCGCGAACAGGCCCAGCTGATCCGCTCCTACGGTGTGAAGCCGGAGATGGAGATTTTCGACAGTGGGAACCTTTGGTTCGCCAAACAGATGTGTGCTGAGGACCTGGTGGATGAACCGCCCATGTTCCAGCTTTGCCTTGGCATCCCTTGGGGTGCACCGGTCAACACCCAGACCATGGCCTACATGGTGGGAGAGCTTCCCGACAATTCGGTTTGGGCAGGTTTTGGCATTGGCCGCATGCAGATGCCCATGGTGGCCCAGGCGGCGCTTCTGGGCGGGCATGTGCGCGTTGGGCTGGAAGACAACCTCTATCTGGAGAGAGGCGTTTATGGCTCCAACGCCTCGCTTACCGAGCGGGCAGTGGAAATTCTGCGCCTCATGGGCAGCGCGGTGGCAAGCCCTGATGAGGCCCGCGATATCCTGGGCCTGGAGCGGCGCTGATGAGAATGGTCAACACAGTTGGCATCGCTGGCACGGGCGTTATCGGGTCAGCCTGGGCGGCCCGCGCCATGTTTCATGGCATGGACGTTCTGGCCTTCGATCCGGCGCCCGGGGCTGAAGAGGCAATGCGCGAGCACATCGCCAAAGCATGGGTCCCCATGGTCAAACTGCATGGCGGCGAGCCGGAGAAGGCCGGCACGCTCGCGATGGTGGACACCCCTGAAGAGCTCGGACAACGCGCCGATTTCATTCAGGAAAATGCGCCTGAAAACGTGGAGTTAAAGCAAAAACTTCTCGCATCGGTTGATGCGTCCGCCGAAGACGATGTCATCATCGCCTCCAGCACCTCGGGCATCATGCCCAGCGATCTGCAGGCGAAATGCGAAAGGCGGCCGGAACGGGTGATTGTGGGTCATCCGTTCAACCCGGTTTACCTCCTGCCCCTGGTCGAGGTGGTTCCGGGGGCAAAGCAGGACGAGCAGGTCATTGCGGATGCAACGGCGTTCTACAAGAAGATTAGCATGCATCCCTTGCGCGTTCGCAAGGAGGTTCCGGGACACATCTCAGACCGGCTGCAGGAAGCCTATTGGCGTGAAGCCCTGCACATGGTGAACGACGGTGTGGCGACGCCGCAGGAGCTGGACGATGCCATCAGCTATGGCCCAGGTTTGCGGCTTGCCATCATGGGCACGTGCCTCACCTTCCATCTGGCGGGGGGCGATGGCGGCATCCGGCACATGCTGGACCATTTCGGCCCGGCGTTAAAATGGCCCTGGACCAAGCTTGAAGCACCTGAACTGACCCAGGAGCTGATCGACCGCATGTCCGATGGCTGCGAGGAACAACAGGGCGACCGCTCAATCCGCGAATTGGAAAACCTGCGCGACAATTGCCTGGTGGAGATCATGCAGGTGCTGGCGAAGTATGATTGGGCCGCGGGCCAGGTGCTCAACGCGCGCAAGGGATGATGGGATGCCCAAATTCGAGAGGCCGAGCCCTCGCGGTTGTGGGTCCTCGGGTCAAGCCCGAGGACGACAGATTGGGCGCGGGGACGGCATGCCAAAAACTGGATATGCCTTCCTCGGGCTTGACCCGAGGACCCACAGCGCCACACGCAATGCACGATGGCTTACTATGTCTACATCCTCGCCAGCAAACCCAAGGGCACCCTCTACATCGGCTTTACAGGCAATCTGGCGCGCCGGGTTTGGCAGCATCGCGAGGGGGTGGCAGACAGCTTCTCCAGGAAGTATGCGGTCCACAGGCTGGTTTATGCCGAGACATTTGCGGACGTGAACATTGCGCGGCAAAGAGAGCGAAGTTTGAAACGATGGTTGCGAGCGTGGAAAATCGAATTGATCGAGAAGGAAAACCCGACATGGCGGGACCTCTACGATGATTTGTTGCGCTAAGAGTTCAGAGCCATGGGCCCTCGGGTCAAGCCCGAGGGCAGCAGATGGGGAAAGTGTCGTCCTCGGGTCAGGCCCGAGGACCCACCGTGAGGAAACACCATGAGCTTCGCCTTGCGCGTCATGATCACCGCCGGTGCCGCCGGCATCGGGCTGGCCATTGCCGAAGCCTTTCTCCGGGAGGGCGCAAATGTCCATATTTGCGATCTGGATGTGGAAGCCCTGAACGAGGTGACCGAGCTTTACCCGGAAATTGGCGGAACGTGCGTGGATGTGACCGACGAAGCCGCCTTCGATCAGTGGTTCGATGAGGCGCTGGATGATCTCGGTGGGCTCGATGTGATGGTCAACAACGCGGGCATCGCCGGGCCAACCTGCGCCATCGAAGACATGGACACTGACGCCTGGCGTCAGTGTTTGGAGGTGTGCCTGGACGCCCAGATGTTTGGCTGCCGCCGCGCCGTTCCGGTCATGAAGGACCAGAAATCCGGGTCCATCATCAACATCTCCTCAGGTGCCGGGCTTCACGGCTATCCGTTCCGCACCCCCTATGCTGCTGCCAAATGGGCCATAATCGGCTTCACCAAATCCGTGGCCGCCGAAGTGGGGCCGTTTAACATTCGTTGCAATGCCATTTGCCCAGGCTCTGTGTCCGGGCCGCGCATGGACCGGGTGATCGCCGCCGAGGCCAAGACCAGGGGCACAAGCGAGGCGGCCATTCGCAAAGACTACACCGCAGGCTCATCCATGCGCCGCTTCGTGGAACCAGACGAGATTGCCGATATGGCGTTGTTCCTGGCGTCTCCCGCCTCTGCCATGGTCTCCGGCCAGGCCATGAGCGTGGACGGCAACACCGAAACCTATCGGTCCGAGTGATCCGGCATGGCCCCTGCCCCCAAACAACGCTTCCCTGTGGTTGGCTTCATCACGCCGCCCGGCTGGTATGACCCCAGCCCTGTGGAGTTTGCCGCCAAATGTGAAGGCGGCGTCGGCACCCAACAATGCCTGATGACGGGACCAACCTTCGACTATGCGCTCACCTCGGTGGCGCAGAGCGAACCTGAGATGATGATCGCCGCCCGCTCGCTGGGCGCCGCAGGATGCGATGTGGTTGCCAAGGTGGGGACACCGTTTGGCTGGGCCGGGCTGTCCAGCGAAGAAGAAGCCCGGGCACGCTGTGCCAAGCTTGCCGCTTCTGCAGGCGTTCATGCGGTGATGACCGGCCTGGCCATTGTGGACGCCTTGCGTGCATTGGGCGTCGCCAAAGTGGCCCTTGCCCCAACCTACTACTCCGATGATTGGCGCGACGCCTGGCGCAGCTTTGTGACGGCGTGCGGTTTCAACGTGGTCTTGTGTGAAAGCCTGAGCGACCAAAACCTTGCCCCCGCTGTCTCGCCCACGGATGAATTGGGCTGGATCATCGGAGAAGACCTCATCAGCGCCGCGGTGGGCGCCCTTGCGCAAAACCCGCGCGGCGCAGAAGCCATCGTGGTCACTGGCGCCGGCTGCCGCACCAACCTCATCATCGAACACCTGGAACACACGGCAGGCTTGCCCGTGATCGGGGCCGACACCGCACTCTTCTGGGCTGCTGCAAAACGTGCAGGAGTTTCCCTCAAACCCGGCGCCCTGGGCGCCCTCACCGACGTTTAGAACCTGGAGATCTGAAGATGGATTTTGCCATCAGCGAAGAACAGCAACTCATCGCCGACACCACGAAGGCCTTCGTCGAAAATGAGATGAAGCCCCACGAAGACGAGATTGAGCGCACCGGCGAGCTTGATCCAGAGGTGGTGAAGCAAATCAAGGCCAAGGCCATCGAAACCGGCCTCTACGCAGCCAACATGCCTGAGGAAGTGGGCGGGGCGGGCCTGGACATGGTGAGCTGGGTTCTGTTTGAAAAAGAGCTCAGCAAAACCAACTACGCCCTGCATTGGACCTGTGTTGGCCGCCCTTCCAACATTCTCATGGCTTGCGTGGGCGAACAGCGCGAACGCTACCTTCTGCCCACCGTGCGCGGCGAACGCGCTGACTGCCTGGCCATGACCGAACCAGGTGCGGGATCCGATTTGCGCGGCATGAAAATGTCTGCCGTGCAGGACGGCGACGACTGGGTTTTGAACGGCACCAAGCACTTCATCAGCTATGCCGACTGGGCCGACTACGCCATCGTGTTTGCCGCCTCTGGCGCGGAAGACACTCCGCGCGGAAAGAAGAAGCTCATCACCGCGTTCTTCGTGGACAAGGGCACCCCCGGCTTCACCATCCGCGACGGCTATCAGAACGTGGCGCACCGGGGATACAAGAACTGCATTCTGGAGTTCGACAATTGCCGCCTGCCCTCAACCCAGATCCTGGGCGAAATCGGCAAAGGGTTCGATGTTGCCAACGAATGGCTGGGCTTCACCCGGCTGCAGATTGCGGCCGGCTGTGTGGGCCGGGCCGAGATCGCGCTGGACGCCTCAAAGGAATGGGCCGTGGAGCGCGAACAGTTTGGCCAGCAGATCGGCAAGTTTCAGGGGGTGTCGTTCAAACTTGCCGACATGGCCATGCAGATGAAGGCCTCGTGGCTCCTCACCCTGGAGTGCGCCTGGAAGGCGGACCAAGGCACTTGCACCGACATGGACATGGCCATGGCCAAGCTGCATGCAACCGAGATGCTGCAAATGGTGTCGGACGAGGCCATCCAGATCCATGGCGGCATGGGGCTTATGCAGGAGCTGCCCCTGGAGCGCATTTGGCGTGACGCCCGCATTGAGCGCATTTGGGAAGGCACCAGCGAAATCCAGCGGCACATCATCTCGCGCGGGCTGCTCAGGCCCATGGGAGGCTAGCCAGCGTGGACGCCAAGCTGGGCACAAGACCACGGGACGCGCTTGGCCGCCTTCTGGCGCCGGCCTCATTGGCGTTCGTCGGCGGCAAGGAGGCTGAAATTGCGTTGCGTGGGACGCTGGACCTGGGCTTTGCCGGCAAGATCTATGCGGTCCACCCTACCCGCGATAACCTGGCGGGCGTGCCCACGGTGCCGACAGTGGCGGATTTGCCCGAAGTGCCTGAGGCAGCGTTCATCGCCATCAAGCGCGAACCGTCCATTGAGGTGGTGCGTCAGCTTGCAGCTCTCGGCACCGCGGGCGTGGTGGTTTACGCATCAGGTTTTTCCGAGGTTGGCGCAGAGGGCGAAGAGCTTCAGCAAGAGTTGTTGAACGCCGCTGGCGACATGACACTCATTGGGCCCAATTGCTACGGCTTTGTGAACTACCTGGACCGGCTTTCGCCCTGGCCTGACATTTTCAGCGGCGGGGCGGCGAAACGCGGTGTGGCCCTGGTGACGCAAAGTGGCTCCATGGCCGGCATATGGGCCTTCATCGGGCGCAGGCTGCCCCTGGGCGGCATCTACACCCTCGGCAACCAGGCGCAGATCGGCATGGCTGAACTGCTCTCCCATCTGGCCGACGACCCCAGGGTGAGTGCGATCGGATTGCACATCGAAGGCTTGCAGGACGTGCCGGCATTCGCCGAGGCTGCAGCCAAGGCGCGCCGCAACCGCAAACCTGTGATCGTGCTGAAAACCGGCCGCTCAGAACTGGGCGCCAAGACCACGCGCAGCCACACCAATTCGCTCTCGGGCAGCGATGATCTCTACAACGCGCTGTTTGAGCGCTACGGCATCGCGCGGGTGAGCACCATGAGTGCTTTTGCTGAAACCCTGACCCTTCTCCACCACGGTGGGCCGGTTGACGGCTACAATCTGCTCTCCATGAGCTGCTCAGGCGGCGAGGCGGCACTGGTGGCTGATCTGACCGAGGCCATGAAGCTGACCACACCGCCCTTCCCGGACCACAGCAAGGACGCCCTGGCAGCAGCCCTGAACGCCTATGTGCAGCTGGAGAACCCCCTCGACTACCACACCTTCATCTGGGGCCAGCGGGGCGCCCTGACGGCCTGCTATGCGGGAGCCATGAGCGGCGGGTTCGATGCCGCCATGCTGTTGATCGACACGCCGGACGGGGATGATCTCGACAAATCCACGTGGATCCCCGCCATCAATGCGATTGTGGATGCCGCCAAGCAAACCGGCGCGCGGGCCGTTGTGGCAGTGCACCTGCCTGAAGATATGCCGGCCGATGAAGAAGCTGTTTTGGTGCAAAACGGCATTCCCGTCTTGCGCGGGTTGCGCGATGCGCTGGACGCCATTGAGGCCGCTGCAGACATTTCAGCAAACTGGCGCCGCGCAGATCTGCCGCCTCTCTTGAGGGAACCTACCGTCTCCTCCAGGTCGCCGAGGCAATTGACAGAGGCTGAAGCAAAGGAGCGCCTTGCTGCAGCAGGCTTGCGTGTGCCCCGGGGCCAGGCGTGCTCTATCGCCCAGGCCGCTGATGCCGCCGAGGCCATCGGGTTTCCGGTGACCCTAAAGGTCTCCAGCACGTCTCTTGCGCACAAGAGCGATGTTGGCGGTCTTGCTCTCAACCTGCAAAACCGCGCCCAAACTGAAGAGGCTGCAGAACGGATCAGCCAGCTGGGGGATGAATTGCTGGTTGAAAAGATGATCCAGGGGACGGTGTGCGAGCTGATTGTTGGCCTAAAACGTGACCCGCAGTTCGGCCTGGCCTTGGTGCTTGGCGCCGGCGGGGTGCTCACCGAGTTACTCACCGATTGCGCCACGCTAATTTTGCCCACAACAAGCGCAGAGATTGAGCGGGCGTTGTCGAGCTTGCGCATTGCCCGCCTCATCGATGGCTATCGCGGCGCATCGGGAGACCGCGAGGCGCTCATAAGAGCCATAGAGGCCATTGCCGCTTTTGCTGCCGACAACCGGGACACAATCGAAGAGTTGGACGTGAACCCCCTGCTGGTGTTACCGCCGGGTCATGGGGTCGTGGCTGTGGACGCCCTGCTGCGGATTAGAGAAGATTAGAGGAGAAAATCATGAGCGCTGAACCCATCAAGACAAACATCCGCGGCCCGGTTCTGGAGGTCACCATGGACCGCCCGAAGGCCAACGCCATTGACGCTGCCACGAGCCGCATTATGGGCGACATATTTGCCGATTTCCGGGACAACCCCAGCATGCGCTCAGCCATTCTGACGGCAGCCGGCGAGAAGTTCTTTTGCCCGGGTTGGGACTTGAAGGCCGCGGCGGCGGGCGAAGAACCTGATTCCGATTATGGTGTGGGAGGCTTTGGCGGCTTGCAGGAACTGCCTGATCTGGGAAAGCCCGTGGTTTGTGCCTGCAACGGCCTGGCATTCGGCGGCGGCTTTGAGATCATGATCTCCTGCGACATCATCATCGCGGCCGAACATGCAACGTTCGCGCTGCCAGAGATCCGCTCGGGCATCATCGCAGATGCGGCCACCATCAAACTGCCGCGGCGCATTCCCCACCATGTGGCCATGGAAATGCTCTTCACCGGCCGGGTGGTCGGTGCAGAAGAAGCCAAGCACTGGGGCATCATCAATGAGATCGTGCCGGCTGACAAACTGATGGACCGCGCCCGCGAAGTGGCGGACCTTCTGGCCTCTGGCCCGCCTCTGGTTTATGCCGCCATCAAAGAGACCGTGGAGAAGACTTCGCATCTGTCGGTCGCAGAAGCGTTCGACATGTTGAACAATCGCAAGCTGCCCACGATTGATGTACTCTATTCCAGCGAAGATCAGCTGGAGGGTGCCAAGGCGTTCGCGGAAAAACGCGATCCGGTATGGAAGGGGCGCTAGCGCCCCTCGCGCGCCGAGAGAGAGGCTTGAACTGTGCTGACGGGACAAATGCTGGAGAGGTCCGCAAAGAGATTTCCGGACAAAGCAGCAATCATATGCGGGGCTGAGCAACTTACCTACAGCGCGTTGGACGAACAGGCCAACCGGTTGGCAAATGCCTTGCTGGAGCTTGGCTTGGACAAGGGCGCCAAGGTTGCCATGCTCAGCCGCAATCTGCCGGAATATGGCATTGTGTTTTTCGGCGTGGCGCGCACCGGATATGTTCTGACCAACATCTCAGTTCTCTATGCGCCCGACGAACTCGCATTTGTGTTGGACAAAGCAGATGTTGAGGTTTTGATTTTTGACGCGATCTTTGCTGAAAAAGCAACTGCAGTTCGGGCCCGGGTGGCGGGATTGAAACATCTCATTGCCTTTGGTGAAAACCCGTCCTTGCAAGGCGTTTTGGACTTTCAGGAGTTTGTGGCCACGCAACCGGCAACGGCGCCGGACGTAGACCTCTGCGAGCGAGATGCCTTTTGCATGACCTACACAGGCGGCACCACGGGCCGGCCCAAAGGGGTGCTGTGCAACCATCGTGCGCGGGCACTCACGGCCCACACCGTGATGGTTGAAGAAGCCATAGATGAGCGCGACCACGTGGGCATTGTGACGCCGCTGTTTCATGTGGCCGCCCTAAATATCATGTTCCAACCTGCCATTCTTGCCGGCGCGACCACGCTGTTCCTGCCCAAGTGGGATCCGGCCGATTTTGTCGCCATGGTGGACAAACACAAGATGACGGCCAATTTCATGGTGCCGACCCAGGCGGTCATGTTGCTCAACGATGAACGATTTGATGCTCAGGCGCTCAAGAGCTGGCGCAAGGTAAGCTTTGCAGGCGCTCCACTGCCAGACTGGGTGCAGGTGGAGTTGCGGGAACGTTTACCGGATTTGTTGCTGACCCAGATCTACGGCCAATCGGAAATGGGGGTCATCTCGGTGCTTCGCCACTGGTATCTGCCAGAGAAGCTCGGCAGCGTGGGCCGCCAAGCCTACAATGTGGACACGCGGGTGGTTGACCCAGAGGGGCGCGATGTCGCGCCTGGCGAGATTGGCGAAATCGTCTCGCGCGGCGATAACCTTATGATGGAGTACTATAACGAGCCCGAACAGACCCGGGAGTTCTTCAAACTCGGCGACGGGTGGGGCTGGTCTGGTGACGTGGGAACAATCGACGCGGCTGGTTTCATCACCCTTATCGACCGGTCAAAGGACATGATCATATCCGGCGGCGAAAACATCTATCCCAAAGAGATCGAGGACGCCATTTATCAACTGCCTCAGGTGGCGGAATGCGCGGTGTTCGGTGTTCCTGACGACAAATGGGGCGAGGTGCCGGCAGCCTATTTGAAACTCAAACCGGGGACCCAACTGCACGAAGACACAATCACCGAGCACTGCGCAGCGAAACTCGCGCAGTTCAAGCGCCCCCGGGTCGTCACGTTTGTGGACGACTTCCCACGGACCCCGATCGGCAAAATTCAGAAGAACATTCTAAAAGAAGACTTTTGGAGCCGCCGGGAGAAGAAAATCTAAACGCACCCGCCCTGCTAATTGCCGAACGTTTCATTGCCGTCTTCATCAAACACGAGCTGGTCATTGTCCTTGGACAACAACGGCGTAATGCGCCGCACAGCCACCCGGCGATTTGCCTGTTCGCCTGCCAGTGTGTCCACCTTCAGGAACTGCTCGCCATAGCCTTGGGTCACCAGGTTCTCCGGCGGTATGCCGTAATAGTTTGTGAGAACGTCAGCAACGGCCGCCGCACGCCGGTCCGACAGATCCAGATTGGCGACGTCGGTTCCGACCGCGTCCGTGTGGCCTTCGATCAAGAACACCTCGCCCGGCCTGTCTTTGATCGCCTGCTCAATCGCCACGCCGATGGTTTCAAGTTTTTCCACCTGCCTGATCGGGATATCCGCCGATCCTGAAGCAAAGGTGATGGTGTCCAGATCGATCCGCGGCATGTAGCCTCGAAGCTGCGGATTTATCAGGACCTGATTGAGCGTGTAGGTTCGGCCGAGATCATCAACTGGCCCAGCCGTGACAGCACTGTAGATCGTCTCAACCGGCGCGTTTGAAGGTTCAACAATGTAGCGATTGCGCGGAATGCGAACCCGGACCGGGTCAACATTCACGTTCAAATCGCCGTCGTCCCACCATCCGGGTTGATTGTTATAGTAGAAAACCCGGCGGCCATCCCGGTAGACCCGGTAGCGCCGCACAACGAATCCGGCGCTGTCACGGATGGTGACCACGCGGCTACCGTCTGCCCGGCGCACCACCGTGCGCGTCCAGCCGTTGCCAACGGGCTCCACGTAAAAGTCTTTCGCACGCCAGCCAAAGCGGCGATCATCGTTGTGGTGCACGAACATCGCGGTGGCCAAAGCACCGGCCGCTGCGCCGATGACACCTGACAGGATCACGCGGTCGTCGCGGCGTTTGACCACCTTGGACCTGCGGTGGAAAGCGAAATCGCGGCGGCGGTTGCGGCGCTCCCGGCGCGCCTGTTTGCGTTCCCAGGCCTGTTGTCTTTCCAGGCGCCGTTCGCGGCGGTCGCGCCGCTCTGCTTGGCGCCGGTCGCGCTGCAATTGCCGGCGCAGCTTGTTGCGCCGCCGTTCAAGCCGCTCTGTCTCTGCGCGATTGCGCGCTGTCTCAGCTTCCAACCGCCTGCGCCGCCGCTCCTCGGCCTTGCGCATACGGTTTTCCTGACGTTTGAGCTTTCTTTGCTCCTTCGCCTCCAGGCGTTCACGCCTTCTTTCGCGCTTGCGCCTATCGGCCTGCTGGCGCTCGCTCTCCGCCCTGTTGTCTTCTTCCGCCCTCTGTGCGTCCCGCTCACGCTTGCGCTCTTCGGCTCTGGCCCGTTGGCGTTCCTGGCGTTTGCGTTTGCGCTCTTCTGCCTGCTTGCGCTCTTGCTGATTGGCGTTTTGCTCTTCCTGCTGTTGGCGCTCGCGCTCTTCGGCCTTGGCGCGCTGGCGTTCCTGGCGCTTGCGTTTGCGTTTGCGCTCTTCTGCTTGCTTGCGCTCTTCCTGATTGGCGTTTTGCTCTTCTTGCTTTTGGCGCTCACGCTCTTCGGCCTTGGCGCGCTGGCGTTCCTGGCGCTTGCGTTTGCGCTCTTCAGCCTGCTTGCGCTTTTCCTGGTTGGCCCGTTGCTGGTCCTGTTGTTTGCGCTTGCGCTCTTCGGCCTTGGCGCGCTGTTGCTCCTGGCGTTTGCGCTTGTGATCTTCTGCCTGCTTGCGCTTTTCTTGCTTGGCTTTTTTGCGTTCCAAACGCTTTTGCTTGCGCTCAGCTGCCTCGCTGTCTTCGGGTGTCGCTTGAGCAAGATGGATAACGGCTGCCGCATCGCGTGCCAGCGCCGGTGCTGTGTTGGTGAACTGCGCAGCTAAACCGAAACATGCAGCAAACAGCAGAGCTTTGATCATGCGGGAACGTGGATTTGGGTTCATAGTATTGACAGTGTCCATTCTCATGCAACGATTGCCCCGACAGTTGCGATCAGGCAGGGCCACAAGATGTTGGTGAGATTGTGACGCATTCCGCTCATCGCCGTTTAACATATTGAGACATCCAATTATTTTCAGACACCTCACATCCGAAGGACTACCTCTAAAATCTAAATTGACGTTTACGTAAAGGTTACTTGTTATCTCCACCTATGGCCCCTAGATATGTAAGATAGAGAATTATCCTTGCCTTTTAGGCCGGTTTAACCGGATCATCGTTAGAGACGCTGCCAATGATGTGCAGGAGTTGGAGATGGACACATCCCCATCACAATCTTGCCCATAAGTCATTGCGCGCTATCATGGGGTCCAATGTGTAGGGGAACGCGCCATGTCAAATACTGAGTTCACCTTCAGGCAGAAGTTCATCTCCCGCCCTCTTCTAAATTGGGTGCGGGGCATTCTGCCGCGAATGTCCGACACCGAGCGCGAAGCTTTGGAAGCCGGCACGATCTGGTGGGACGCAGACCTGATGCGCGGCGATCCTGATTTCACCAAACTGCTCGGCACGCCCGTGCGCCCCTACAACGCGGAGGAAAAGGCCTTTCTGGAAGGGCCAACCGAAGAACTCTGCAAGATGATAGATGACTGGAAGATCACCTTTGAAGACCGTGATATTCCGAATGAAATCTGGGATTACGTCAAGGCCAACGGTTTCTTGGGCCTGATCATTCCCAAGGCTTACGGCGGCAAAGGTTTTTCGGCCTCGGCCAACTCGGAAATCGTCATGAAGCTCGCCTCGCGGGGATCCTCCGCGGCGATTACCGTGGTGGTCCCCAATTCACTGGGACCCGGCGAACTGCTCATGTTGTTTGGCACAGACGAGCAGAAGGATTACTGGCTTCCCCGGCTGGCGGACGGGCGCGACGTGCCCGCCTTCGGCCTCACCAGCCAGGATGCTGGCTCCGATGCCACCTCCATGACCGATGTGGGGGTTGTCTGTTATGGCAAGGTCAACGGCAAGAAGACCTTGGGCATGCGGATCAACTGGGCGAAACGCTACATCTCTCTGGGGCCCGTTTGCACGGTTTTGGGGCTTGCCTTCAAGCTCACCGATCCAGATGGAATTTTGGGCGGCGAAGAAGATCTCGGCATCACCCTAGCGCTAATTCCCACCGACACACCTGGTGTTGACATCGGCCGGCGGCACTACCCTGGCATGCAAGCCTTCCCCAACGGCCCGAACTGGGGGCGTGATGTGTTTGTGCCCATGGATGCCATCATCGGCGGCCAGGAACGCATTGGCCAGGGCTGGAAGATGTTGGTGACCGCACTGGCGGCTGGACGCGGCATCATGTTGCCCGCCATGTCTGTGGCCGGCATGAAGGTTGCGGCTTATTCAACCGGGGCCTACTCGCGCATTCGCGAGCAGTTCAACATTCCCGTGTCGCGCTTTGAAGGCATTCAAGAGGTGGCAGCCCGGATCGCCGGCGACACCTACAAGATGGACGCGGCCCGCCGCCTCACGCTCCAGGCGCTGGATATGGGCCAGAAACCGGCCGTGGTGTCTGCCATCATGAAATACCACGCCACCGAGGGCATGCGCAAAGCCACCAATGATGCCATGGACATTCATTCCGGCAAGGCGGTCATCGACGGTCCGAAAAACTACCTCTCGTCAGCCTACCGGGCCATTCCGATTGCGATCGCCGTTGAAGGCGCGAACATCATGACCCGGTCTTTGATGATTTATGGTCAGGGTTCGATCCGCTGCCATCCCTATATTCAAAGCGAAATGGAAGCTGCCCAGAACGCAGATCAGAAGCAAGGCGTGCTTGATTTCGACGACGCCCTCTTCAAACACATGGGCTACACCTTCAAGACCCTCTGGCTCGCCGCCGCACGCGCCTGGACTTTCGGGCTTGCATCGTCCTCTCCAGTAAAGGGGCCGACAGCGCGTTACTACAAGCAAATCAAGCGATTGTCGGCCGCCCTGGCACTCGTGAGCGAAAGCGCCATGGTGACAATGGGCGGCGCACTGAAGCGCAAGGAGATGATTTCTGCCCGGCTTGGAGATGTGATTTCGGAGCTCTACCTGGCCAGCGCAACACTCAAGCGCTTCGAGGATACAGGCCAACCGGCTGAAGATATTCACTTGGTGCATTACGCTGCGCAGTCCTCGCTGCATGCGGCCGAAACCGCGCTTACGGATGTCATCAGGAACTTCCCTATGCACCCGGTGGGCTGGCTGTTGAAGGCGCTCATCTCGCCCTTTGGCGTTCGCTGCACAAAGCCAACAGACCGTCTTGCCCGCAAAACCTCCGACACTCTGTCTGAGCCAACCGCCGCACGCGACCGACTGACGGAGGGCATATTCGTGGCAGATGACAGCGAACTGGGCCTGTTGGACAGGACATTCCGGCTTATGGTCGAGTTGGAGCCGGTGAAGCAGAAAATGCGCAAGGCCCGGGTTCGCACTGCCGATGAGGCTGAAGAGTTGGGCATCATATCGGGCAATGAAACCGCCCGCATGAAAGAAGCCTTGTCGATGGTGCGGGAGGTTTGCCGCGTGGATGATTTTGCCTTGGAAGAGCTCACCGGAAAAACCAGCGGTGGGGCAAAACGGCGCAAAGCGAAGCAGGCAGCTTGAGAGTATCACGGCGGCTACAACAAGAACCTAAGGAGCAAGGCATATGGCCCGGCAAGCGACTGCCAAACCGCGGCGAGCTGTGAGATCCAAGAAGCTGGAGAGCAAAGGCCGCCCCGTTTACATTGTGGATGGCGCCCGCACTCCATTTCTCAAAGCCCAAACCGGACCAGGCCCCTTCACGCCGGTTGATCTGGCGGTTCAAGCCGGCAGATCGCTGCTGCTGCGCCAACCGTTCGATCCACGCGAGTTTGACGATGTGATCTTAGGCTGCGTCAACGTCCATCCCGACGAGGTGAACCCAGGCCGGGTCGCCGCGTTGCGTCTTGGCTGCGGATCTGAGGTTCCTGGCTGGACCGTCCAGCGCAACTGTGCCTCCGGCATGCAGTCCATCGACACCGGATATCGCTATATTGCTGACGGCGGTGCCGATCTCATTCTGGCTGGCGGCACGGAAGCATTGTCCCACGCCCCTCTCCTCTTCAAGGAAGACGCGGTCAGTTGGTTTGGTGAATTCTTCTCGGCCAAATCGACCGGCCAGAAGCTCCAGGCGCTTTCAAACCTCAAGCCTGGTTTCTTCTCACCGTCCATCGGCATCTTGCGCGGCCTGAAGGACCCTGTTGTCAAACTCTCCATGGGCGCGACGGCTGAAAAAATCGGACATCTCTTCGGTGTCACCCGGACGGATTCGGACAGTTTTGCCATCCAAAGCCATGACCGCTTGGACAAGGCGACCAAGGAAGGCCACCTGGAAGAAATGCAGCCCATTATCGGCGGCAACGGAAAGGTCTATGATCATGATGACGGCGTGCGCCCCGGCAACACGGTGGAAAAACTCGCCAAGCTGAAACCGGCTTTTGAAAAACCATTCGGCAAAGTGACGCCAGGAAACTCATCACAAATTACCGATGGCGGGTGCTGGACAATTTTGGCGTCTGAAGCTGCGGTCAAGAAGTACGGTCTCAAACCCATGGCCCGGATCATCGACAGCGAATGGGCTTCGTGTGATCCGTCCGTGATGGGCTTTGGCCCGGTCATTGCCTCAACGCCCATCCTCAAGCGCCATGGCCTGAACAAAAAGCAAATCGGCGCCTGGGAAATCAATGAGGCGTTCGCCGCACAGGTTCTTGCCTGCCTGCGCGCCTGGGCCGACCCTTGGTTCTGCGAGAATGTTCTTGGGCTCGACAAGCCCCTGGGCGAGATCGACCAGGCGCATCTCAACATTGACGGCGGTGCCATCAGCCTTGGTCATCCGGTAGGCACCTCCGGCAACCGCATTACGCTGCATCTGATCCACTCCATGCGCCGGTTGGGCGCCAAACACGGCATCGCCACGGAATGCATTGGCGGCGGCATGGGCGGTTCCATGTTGCTAGAAATCGTTTAGGGCGGGGGAAACGGTCATGAGAGAAATTGTAGAAAGCCGCGCCGAAGCCCTGGACCAGTTGGTGCACGACCCGGTCTATCTCGGCGTTGCAACCCCTAAGCAGCCCAAGCCGATTACCGCACTGAAGCTCGACCACTGGCAGTGCTACCAGGATGCGCAGAAAGTTGTCTGGGCCATACTGGACCGCAAAGGCGCCTCGGCGAACACCCTGTCTGAGCCGGTGTTCAGGGAGTTTGAGACCCTCTTAGGCGTGGTTGAAAAGATGCAACCCACCGCCATGGTGTTCCGTTCGGCCAAAAAGAGCGGCTTCATCATGGGCGCGGAAATTAGCGAATTTGTCGATATGACAGAAGATTCCCGGGTCAAAGAAACTTTGGAGCACGCGCTTGGCGTTCTTGATCGGGTCGAGCGCCTCCCCTTCCCCACCATCGCAGCGGTTCACGGCTATTGCCTGGGCGGCGGACTTGAGTTTGTGTTGGCCTGCAAATACCGCATCTGCACCGACACCGCGCGTTTTGGCTTTCCTGAAGTGCTCCTTGGCCTGCACCCTGGGCTCGCCGGCACGTGGCGCACCCTCAAGCTGGCCGATCCCGACAAGGGCGTGGAGATGATGCTGACCGGGCGGGCGCTCTATGCCAAGCAAGCCAAGAAAATGGGGCTCGTGGATGCGGTGACACAAGAGCGCCACATGGCTGAAGCCATTGATTGGGCCCTTAAAGGCAAACTTAAAGTCTCGCGCGAACTTTCTGCCAAAGGCAAGGCCATGAACTTTGGTCCGGCCCGGTCGCTCATTGCGATGCAAATGGAAAAACAGGTGGCCAAGAAGGCCAAGCGCCAACACTACCCTGCTCCCTATGCCATGATTGAGCTGTGGCGCGAACATGGCGGTGATCTGCGCGACATGCGCAAGGCCGAAACCGAGAGTTTTGCACGCCTGATGACCGGCGACACCTCGAAAAACCTGGTGCGGGCATTCTTTCTGCGCGAGGGCCTGAAGGAAAGCGGCAAAGGCACCGAACACGGCATTCAGCATGTGCATGTGATCGGTGCTGGGGTGATGGGCGGCGACATTGCGGCCTGGTCGGCCCTGCGCGGCTACCATGTCACGCTTCAAGACATGAAACCCGAGCTGGTGGCACCGGCGATTAAACGGGCCAAAAAGCTGTTTGACCGCAAGTTGCGCGGCCCGGGCGATGCCACGGCGGCCATGGACCGATTGGTCCCCGACGTCGCGGGAGACGGTGTGCGCCGGGCTGACTTGATCATTGAGGCGGTGACTGAGCGGCCAGAGATCAAGAAGCTGGTGTATGCCCAGTGTGAAGAGCGCATGAAGCCAGGAGCTCTGCTCGCCACCAACACGTCGTCCATATTGCTGGAAACCTTGGCAGATGAATTGAAGGCTCCGCAAAATTTCGTTGGCATTCACTTCTTCAATCCGGTGGCCAAAATGCCGTTGGTCGAAGTGGTGACCCATGCAGGGCTGGATGCGGGTGCTCTGGCCCGTACCCTGGCCTGGGTCAGCGACATCGACAAGCTTCCACTTCCGGTCAAGTCCTCGCCGGGCTTCCTGGTGAACCGGGCGCTCACCCCGTATATGATGGAAGCCTTCATCGCCATGGACGAAGGGATCAAGCCCGAGGTGATTGACGCTGCAGCTGAAGAATTCGGCATGCCCATGGGGCCCATTGAATTGGCCGATCAGGTTGGTCTTGATGTGGCGCTGCATGTGGCCACGGTTCTGAAAAATGACCTCGGCGCTGCCTTCCCCGATATTCCCGATTGGTTCCAACGCAAGGTGAAGGCAGGCAATCTCGGCAAGAAAACCGGCAAGGGCGTCTATCAGTTTGACAAAAAGGGCAATCCGGAAAAACAGCCCGTGGAGGACGAGCCCGATGAGGAGTTGCAAGACCGGCTCATCCTGCCGTTGTTGAATGCCTGCGTTGCATGCCTGCACAAGGGCGTGGTCGCCGGTCACGATGAATGCGACGGCGGCATCATCTTCGGCACCGGGTTTGCGCCCTTCCGCGGCGGCCCGATGAACTATATCGCACGGCGCGGCGCAAAAGACATCGTGGACCAGCTTGAACGGTTGGCGCGCAAGCACGGCGACCGCTTCCTGCCCGACCCGGGTTGGGATGATTTGCTTGAGGAGTAATACCAGCGGTTCTAACGTTTAATCGATGTTTGCCCATTGTCTTGTTCCGATTGAAGTTATGGTTTGTGGTTGTGCGATGAGCCTGTTCCAAGCGTCGCAACAGGCATCGAGGATGGCGTCGTAGTTGTCGAATATGC
>JAAEUE010000073.1 GCA_024227565.1 Alphaproteobacteria bacterium | reverse complement strand
TATTTGTGGCTGGGAGAAGCAAGCGGAGGTACCCAGCGAGTCGACCTTTTCGCGGGCCTTCGATGAGTTTGCCCATGCGCAGTTGCCGCAACGGGTGCACGAGGCACTGATCCAGCGCACGCAAGGTGAGCGCCTGGTGGGCCACCTGTCGCGGGACGCGACCGAGATCGAGGCGCGCGAGAAGCCGGTGGTCAAACCCAAACCGGAGCCGGCACCCAAACGTAAGCGCGGCCGACCGAAGAAAGGTGAGCAGCGCGTTGAGGAACCCACGCGCTTACAACGACAAACCCAGATGACGTTGCCGGCGATGCTTGAGGATCTGCCCACCGTATGTGATGTGGGCACCAAGCGCAACAGTAAGGGCTATAAGGAAACCTGGGTTGGCTACAAATTACACCTAGATATCGCCGATGGGCAGATCCCCATCAGTGCGATTCTCACCTCGGCCTCGGTGCACGACAGTCAAGTCGCGCTGCCCTTGGCCACGATGAGCGCGCAGCGCACCACCAACCTCTATGATCTGATGGATTCGGCCTACGACGCCAGCGAGATTGCCGCCCACAGCCGACGTCTGGGTCACGTGCCGATCATTGACTGCAATCCGCGCAGTAATGCCGTGTTGAAAGCCGAGCTTGAAGCCGAGGCCAAGCGCTGGCGACGGCTCGGATTGGAACGGCCTGAAGATGTCCGCTACCGCGAGCGCAGTGCCGCCGAGCGCGTTAACGGACGCTTGAAAGATGAATTCGGGGGGCGCTTCATACGCGTTCGCGGCCATGCCAAAATCATGTGCCACCTCATGTTCGGACTCCTCGCACTGACCGCTGATCAAGTACTGCGATTAGTGATGTAGTCTAAGGGCACGGAAACCCATAGGGCACTCGAAGCGATACCCAAAATCGGGTGTCAGGGGCGGGTTTGTGCCCCATCAGGCTCCATTCAGCGGTGATCGAACTCCAGGGCGCTCTATGCATCAGGTTGGGGGAAAGCACTAGCACAAACAGGCTAAATGAGAAATGTTCTTATTTACCGACAGATGAAGGCCCGGAATTTTGCAAGAGGCTCAGAATGCAATTTATTGGATTTCGGGTGCGGTTATGGGCGTAATCTGCGATTGTTCTACAAATACATTTCGAC
>JAAEUE010000072.1 GCA_024227565.1 Alphaproteobacteria bacterium | reverse complement strand
CACGGAAATGGTTATGCCGGGCGACAATGTTGACATGAACGTTGAACTGATTGTGCCGGTCGCAATGGAAGATGGCCTGCGTTTCGCCATCCGTGAAGGCGGCCGTACCGTCGGCGCCGGCGTGGTTGCGACAATCGTAGAATAACCTAACGGGCGCCCCTTCAAACGGGTGCCCAAGTAAATGGACTGACCTGCTATGCAAAGGCAAAACATCCGCATCCGGCTTAAGGCCTTCGATCATCGTATTCTCGATACATCGACCCTTGAGATCGTGAACACTGCAAAGAGAACGGGCGCACAAGTGCGTGGGCCGGTCCCTCTGCCAACGCGGATTGAAAAATTCACGGTGCTGCGGGGTCCGCACATCGACAAGAAGAGCCGGGAACAGTTCGAAATGCGGACGCATAAGCGTCTGTTGGACATTGTTGACCCGACACCCCAAACCGTGGACGCGCTGATGAAGCTCGACCTGGCGGCCGGTGTCGACGTTGAGATCAAGCTTTAAGGGAGCGCTTAGCAGACCAATGCGTTCAGGTGTAATCACACAGAAGCTGGGTATGACCCGTGTCTTCACCGACGATGGGCGGCACATTCCCGTGACCGTTCTGAAGGTGGACAATTGTCAGGTCGTCGCCCAGCGCACCGAAGCACGGGACGGATATTCCGCCCTGCAGCTCGGATCGGGACTGGCCAAGGTTAAGCGGGTTTCACGCGCGCAGCGTGGACATTTCGCGGTGGCTAAAGTTGAGCCCAAGCGGAAAGTCGCAGAGTTTCGCGTGTCCTCAGACAACCTCATTGATGTGGGCGCGGAAATTACTGCCGACCACTTCATTGCCGGTCAGTTCGTGGACGCAACCGGAACCAGCATTGGTAAAGGTTTTGCCGGCGGCATGAAACGCCATAACTTTGGCGGCATGCGCGCTTCGCACGGTGTGTCTATCTCTCACCGTGCCCACGGTTCTACTGGTCAGTGCCAGGATCCGGGCAAGGTCTTCAAGGGTAAGAAAATGGCCGGTCATATGGGTGCTGAGCGGGTGACCGCACAGAACCTGCAGGTTGTTGAGACCGATATCGACCGTGGTTTGATCCTGGTTAAGGGCGCAGTGCCTGGCTCCAAGGGCGGCTGGGTGTTCTTGAAAGATTCAGTGAAGCGCAAGCTGCCCGACGGTGTTCCGTTCCCTGGTTCGTTCCGGGCTAGCGGGGCTGCTGACGAAAAGCCGGCTGAAGAGGCGGCACCTGCTGCTGAAGAGGCCGAAGCACCCGTCGAAGAAGCAGCCGCAGAGGCACCTGCCGAAGAAGCTGCTGCAGAGGCTCCGGCAGATGATGCCGGCGCTGAAGAGACAAAAGAGTAAAGGGCGAGCGTGATGAAACTCGACATTACAACCCTCGCTGCCAAGAAGGCCGGATCGATCGATCTGCCCGAAGGTGTGTTTGGGCTTGAGCCGCGCCGTGACCTGCTGCACCGGATGGTGACCTATCAGCTGGCCAAACGGCGGGCAGGCACCCACCATACGCAGACGCGCGGTGAGGTAACCGGTTCCACTGCCAAGTTCGGCAACCAGAAAGGCGGCGGCCGGGCCCGTCATGGTAACCGCAAGGGACCTCAGTTCCGGGGTGGTGCCAAGGCTTTCGGTCCGGTGTCCCGCGACCACGCGCTTGGCATGCCCAAGAAGGTGAGAGCGTTGGCTCTGCGCCATGCTTTGTCGGCGAAGGCAACAGCCGGTGAGCTGATCGTTCTGGAAGACACTGAGATGAAGGCCCCCAAGACCAAAGAGCTGAAGGGCTCGTTGGGCAAACTGGGTCTTGAACATGCGCTGGTGATCGATGGCGCTGAGGTGTCGAAGAATTTCGCACTGGCGGCCCGCAACATCATCAATCTGGATGTGCTGCCGGTTCAGGGCATCAATGTTTACGACATTCTGCGCCGCCGCAAACTGGTGTTGACCAAGTCTGCGGTTGAAGCGCTGGAGGCACGGTTCAAATGAGCGCCGAGAAGCATTACGACATCATCCGCTCGCCGGTGATCACTGAAAAGTCGACGTTGTTGTCGGAACACAATCAGGTGATGTTCAACGTTGCGAAGACAGCCACGAAGCCTGAAATCAAGGCAGCTGTCGAAGCTCTGTTCGAGGTTAAGGTATCAGCGGTTAACACGTTGAACCGTAAAGGTAAAACCAAGCGTTTTCGCGGCATTGCGGGGCGTCAGTCCGACGTTAAGAAAGCCATCGTAACGCTTGAAGAAGGTCAGTCGATCGACGTGACCACAGGTCTGTAAAGAAAGTTTGGATCAGAGCAATGGCACTGAAAACATTCAAACCCAACACGCCCGGTCAAAGAACCCTGGTGATTGTTGACCGCTCCGGCCTCTACAAGGGCAAGCCGGTAAAGCGTTTGACCGAAGGTCTGACGTCTAAGGGCGGCCGTAACAACCAGGGCCGGATCACGGCGCGGCGTCGTGGTGGTGGACACAAAAGAGCCTACCGGATTGTGGATTTCCGCCGGCGCAAGTTCGATGTGACTGCAACGGTTGAACGCATCGAATACGATCCGAACCGGACCGCATTCATTGCGCTGGTGAACTACGAAGATGGTGAGCAGGCCTACATTCTGTGCCCGCAGCGCCTTGGCGTGGGTGACAAGGTTGTTTCCTCCAAGAGCGCGGACATCAAGCCTGGCAACGCCATGCCGTTGTCGGCGATCCCGATCGGCACGATTGTCCACAACGTGGAAATGAAAGCCGGCAAAGGCGGACAGATTGCCCGTTCAGCTGGAACCTACGTTCAGCTCGTTGGCCGTGACGCCGGATATGCCATCTTGCGTCTGAAATCAGGCGAGACCCGCTTGGTGCGGTCAGAATGCATGGCGACAATCGGTGCTGTGTCCAACCCAGACCACGGCAACATCAAGTTGGGCAAGGCCGGCCGCAAGCGTTGGCTCGGCAAGCGCCCGCAAGTTCGCGGTGTTGCCATGAACCCGATTGATCACCCCCACGGTGGTGGTGAGGGGCGGACCTCTGGTGGCCGCCATCCGGTGACCCCTTGGGGCAAGCCGACCAAGGGCAAACGTACCCGCTCTAACAAGTCGACAGACAAATATATCGTGCGCTCGCGTCATCAGCGGCGCTAGCGCAAGTAAGGAGAAGCTGACGTGACACGCTCAGTTTGGAAAGGCCCGTTCGTTGACGGTTATCTGCTCAAAAAAGCGGATGCAGCCCGTGATGCCGGTCGCAATCAGGCGATCCGTACATGGAGCCGGCGTTCAACGATCTTGCCACAGTTCGTTGGTCTGACTTTTGCCATCCACAATGGCAAGAAGCACATTCCCGTGCTGGTGACCGAAGACATGGTTGGTCACAAATTCGGTGAGTTCTCGCCGACCCGTACCTATTACGGCCACGCGGCCGACAAGAAGTCCAGGAGAGCCTAGGCCATGGGTAAGAAAGAAAGAGAACGCGTTCTGCCGTCAAACGCCGCTCAGGCGATTGCCAAGAACCTGCGGGTAAGCCCGATCAAGCTCAATCAAGTTGCGACGTCTATTCGCGGCATGAAAGCAGAAAAGGCGCTTGCCGAGTTGACCTTCTCCAACAAGCGGATTTCGCAAACGGTGAAGAAGGTTCTGGAATCGGCCATTGCCAATGCTGAAAACAACCACGATCTGGACGTTGACGCCCTGGTGGTTGCAGAAGCGCATGTGGGCAAGAACATGGTCATGAAACGCTGGAAGCCACGGGCACGCGGCCGCGTCGGCAAAATCATGAAGCCATTCAGTCAGATCACGATTGTGGTCAAAGAAGTTGAGGAGGCCGCTTAATGGGCCAGAAAGTTAACCCCATCGGGCTCAGGCTCGGCATCAACCGCACGTGGGACAGCCGCTGGTTTGCCGATGGCGCCGAGTATGGCCAACTTTTGCACGAAGATGTTGCCATCCGGGAATATCTCAGCAAAGAGCTGAAGCAGGCCGGTATCTCGCGCATCGTCATTGAGCGTCCTCACAAGAAGTGCCGCATCACGCTGCACTCGGCCCGTCCTGGTGTTGTTATCGGCAAGAAGGGCGCGGACATTGAGCGCCTTCGCAAGAAAATTGCCTCGATGACCGACAGCGATGTGCATCTGAATATCGTTGAAGTGCGCAAGCCTGAGCTTGACGCGTCTTTGATTGCCGAAAACGTTGCACAGCAGCTTGAACGCCGCGTGGCGTTTCGGCGGGCCATGAAGCGGGCTGTTCAGTCTGCCATCCGGCTTGGCGCTGAAGGCATCCGCATCAACTGCGCGGGCCGGCTTGGTGGGGCGGAAATCGCCCGGACCGAATGGTACCGTGAGGGCCGGGTGCCGCTGCACACTCTGCGCGCCGACATTGACTATGGGACCACTGAAGCGATGACCGCCTACGGCATCATCGGCATCAAGGTCTGGGTCTTCAAAGGCGAGATCATGGAACATGACCCGATGGGTCAGGAAAAGCGGATGCTGGAAATGCAAGAGGGCGGTCGTCCTCCAGGACCACGCCGCGAGGGTGGCGGTCGTCCTCCAGGACCACGCCGCTAGGTTTGATTGGAAAGATTGAGGAACACGAAAGATGCTGCAGCCTAAGCGCACAAAGTTTCGCAAGGCGCATAAAGGGCGCATCAAGGGCAATGCCAAAGGTGGCACCGATTTGAATTTCGGTGCCTATGGCATCAAAGCCGTTGAGCCAGAGCGCATTACCGCCCGCCAGATCGAGGCGGCGCGCCGTGCCATCACGCGTCATATGAAGCGTGCCGGCCGTGTGTGGATCCGGATCTTCCCGGATGTGCCTGTGTCCAAGAAGCCGACCGAAGTTCGGATGGGTAAAGGTAAGGGTACGCCTGAGTATTGGGCCGCCCGGGTCAAGCCTGGCCGGATCATTTTTGAGATTGATGGCGTCGACAAAGACACCGCCCGGGTTGCTTTGGAGCTTGGCTCAGCCAAGTTGCCGATCAAGACCCGGTTTGTGGCCAGGCTCGGCGAATAAGTGACGGATTGGGATTGGTTGAGACCATGAAAGCCAGTGACGTAAAAGCATTGACCGACGATCAGCTTCAAGACGAGCTGATTAGCCTGAAGAAAGAGCAGTTCAACCTGCGTTTTCAGAGTGCGACCGGTCAAATTGAGAATACAGCGCGCATTCGCGAGGTGCGCCGCACGGTTGCCCGCATCAAGACGGTGCAAGGCGAGCGGCGGATAACTCCCGCGGCTGACGCGTAACAGAATAGAGAGTTCGGAGAACCAAGATGCCAAAGCGCGTGCTGCAAGGTGTGGTGGTGAGTGACAAGAACGATAAGACCGTCGTGGTCCGCGTCGAGCGCCGCTTCACCCACCCGCTGCTCAAGAAAACCGTCCGGCGGACGAAAAAGTACCATGCCCATGATGAGGCCAACACGGCCAAAGAGGGCGATCTGGTGCGTATCGAAGAATGCCGGCCGATTTCCAAGAATAAGAGCTGGAAGCTGATTGGCGACGAAGCTGCGGCCTCTAGCTGAAGTTTGAATTGAAGTGTTTGAAAAGCGGCGCACCGGTTGGGTGCTGCCATGAAGGAAATTGGAGTTAAGCCATGATTCAGATGCAGACAAATCTGGATGTTGCAGACAACTCCGGTGCGCGTCGGGTCCAATGCATCAAGGTGCTGGGCGGCTCGAAGAGACGGTACGCCTCTGTTGGCGACATCATTGTGGTGTCGGTGAAGGAAGCTATCCCGCGTGGCCGTGTGAAGAAGGGTAACGTGATGAAAGCGGTCGTTGTGCGCACCGCCAAGGACATTCGCCGTGGTGATGGCCAGACCATCCGCTTCGACAGCAATGCAGCGGTTCTGATCAACAACCAGGGTGAGCCGGTCGGCACACGTATTTTCGGTCCGGTTCCGCGTGAACTGCGCGCGAAGAACCACATGAAGATCATCTCGCTTGCCCCGGAGGTTTTGTAATGGCTGCAAGAATTCGTAAAGGCGACCGTGTGGTCGTGCTGAGCGGCCGCGACAAGGGCCGTAACGGCGAAGTGCTGAAAATGTTGCCTGCTGCAGGCCGGGCGATCGTGCAGGGTGTGAACTCCGTACGTCGTCACCAGAAGCAGACACAGACCCAGGAAGGCGGCATTATCTCTAAAGAGCTGCCGATCGATTTGTCTAATCTTGCTTTGGAAGATCCCAAAGACGGCAAGCCGACACGGATTGGGTTCAAAGTTTTGAAAGATGGAAAAAAGGTCCGCTTCGCCAAGCGGTCCGGGGAGGTCATCGATGGCTGATGGCAAATACACACCGCGTCTGCGCAAGCAGTATGACGATGAAATTCGGGCTCAACTGAAAGAAGAGCTGAAATACACCAACGAAATGCAGATCCCCAAGCTCGACAAGATCGTGCTGAACATGGGTGTCGGCGATGCTGTGGGTGATTCAAAGCTCATCAATTCGGTTTACGAAGACATGATGCTGATTTCCGGTCAGAAGCCGGTGATCACCAAAGCCCGCAAATCGATTGCCACGTTCAAGCTGCGTGAAGGCATGAACATTGGCGTGAAGGTCACTCTGCGCCAGGCGCGCATGTATGAGTTCCTGGACCGGTTGATCACCATCGCGCTGCCGCGTGTTCGTGACTTCCGCGGTCTTTCACCGAACTCATTCGATGGCAACGGCAACTACGCGTTGGGCATCAAAGAGCACATCATTTTCCCCGAGATCGATTACGACAAGGTCGATCGCATGTGGGGCATGGATATCGTAATTGGCACCACCGCACGAGATGACGAAGCGGGCAGAGCGCTTCTGACCAAGTTTAACTTCCCATTCCGCGAAGGCGTGCGCCGTGAGCGTGGCCAGTGGGCCGCCTAAGGATTTTGGAGACCAAATAAGATGGCAAAGAAAAGTGCAGTTGAAAGAGATAAGAAGCGCCGCCGGATGGTTAAAAACCATGCCGCCAAGCGGGCTCGTCTCAAGGCCATTGCAGCCGATACCTCGCTTCCCATGGAAGAGCGGTTCGCTGCGCGCCTGAAACTCGCTCAGATGCCCCGTAATTCTGCGCCTACGCGCATTCGTAACCGTTGTGGCGTTACCGGCCGGCCCCGTGGCTACTACCGCAAACTCAACATGTCGCGTATCTCGCTGAGGGATATGGCGTCTGTGGGTTTGATCCCGGGCATGGTCAAGTCGAGCTGGTAAGGGAGAACAAGAAAAATGAGCATGACAGACCCGATAGCAGATATGCTGACGCGGATCCGCAATGCGCAAATGCGTGGCAAATCCAAAGTCGCTACGCCTGCATCAAGAATCCGTGGCAGTGTCCTGGACGTTCTGGAATCCGAAGGCTTTATCCGTGGATATGCTGCGGTTGAGCATGGCAGCGGCAAATCTGAGTTTGAAATCGAACTCAAGTATTATGAAGGCGAACCGGTGATCCGCGAGATCAGCCGGGTGTCCAAGCCGGGCCGGCGGGTTTATGCGGGCGTGAAGAACCTGCCGACCGTTTATAACGGTCTGGGCATCTCCATCCTGTCTACGCCCAAAGGCGTTATGTCTGATGGCGAGGCCAGAACTCAGAATGTTGGCGGCGAGGTGCTCTGCACCGTCTTCTAAGGCTTGTGTGGACCGAGAAACAGTTGAAGCAAAGAGACCGGAAGAAGCTATGTCTCGTATAGGTAAAAAACTGATTGCGGTACCCTCAGGGGTGACGGTCAATGTGGATGGGCAGTCCATCACAGCCAAGGGGCCCAAGGGCGAGTTGTCTGCGGTGCTGGTCGACCAGGTTCTGGTGAGCATGGACGATGACGGCGTGGCGATTAACCCGCGTGACAAATCCAAGCAATCCCGCTCCATGTGGGGTATGTCGCGCACGGTTGTCTCGAACTTGGTTGAAGGTGTCTCCGAAGGATTTACCAAAACCCTTGAGATTACCGGTGTTGGCTATCGTGCGAACCTGCAAGGCAGCGACTTGTCTCTGGCACTTGGCTACAGCCACGATGTGGTCTTCAAGGTTCCTGAAGGCATCAAAATCGAAGTGCCTCAGCCTACGCAAATTATCATTTCGGGTATCGACAAGCAGCGGGTAGGGCAAGTGGCCTCTGAAATCCGCCGTTTCCGTCCCCCGGAGCCTTACAAAGGCAAGGGCGTGAAGTACGCCGGCGAATATATCTTCCGCAAGGAAGGCAAGAAGAAGTAACGGATTGGTCCTATGGCAAAACTTTCAACAACTGCTCGCCGCAAGAATCGCGTTCGCCGTGCTGTAAAGGCGCGTGCAAACGGGCGTCCGCGGCTTTCGGTCTACCGGTCTAACCAAAACATCTATGCGCAGGTCATTGATGACGTTAATGGCGTCACTCTGGCAGCGGCCTCAAGCCTTGATGAAGGCTTGAAAGGCAAAGCTGGTGGCAATGTGGAGGCAGCAGGCGAGGTTGGCAAATTGGTTGCTGAACGCGCCACGAAAGCCGGCGTCAAAGATGTGGTGTTCGATCGGGGCAGCTATATCTATCACGGCCGGGTTAAGGCGCTTGCAGACGCGGCCCGTGAAGGCGGCCTGAGCTTTTAATAGATTTCATACTGAAGGCATCTAAAAGATGAGAGAACGGAACGATGATCGCGATAGCGAATTTGTTGAAAAACTGGTCCACATCAACCGTGTTGCAAAGGTTGTGAAGGGTGGCCGGCGTTTCGGCTTTGCCGCTTTGATGGTGGTGGGTGACCAAAAGGGCCGCGTTGGCTTTGGTCATGGCAAGGCACGTGAGGTGCCAGAGGCCATCCGCAAGGCCACAGAAACCGCCAAGAAGGCGATGATCCGCGTTCCTCTGCGCGAAGGCCGCACGCTGCATCACGATGTGGCAGGCCGCCATGGGGCAGGCCGCGTCACCTTGCGTGCAGCGCCTCCTGGAACCGGCATCATTGCCGGTGGCCCGATGCGCGCGGTGTTCGAAACCGTTGGCATGCAGGATGTGGTGGCCAAATCAATCGGCACGTCCAACCCCTATAACATGGTGCGGGCAACGTTTGATGCGCTGAAACGCGAATCAAGCCCGCGTTCGGTGGCTTCGCGCCGCGGCAAGAAGGTGAGCGAGATCGTCGCACGTCGCCGTGATCAGGCTGCGACCGCTGAATAAAGCAGCGGCATAAGGATTAAGTAAGATGGCAGAGAAAAAAGCCGGCAAAAGCGTCACCGTGGAGCAGATCGGAAGCCCGATCCGCCGTCCCAAAAACCAACGGGCAACACTGGTGGGTCTTGGCCTGAACAAAATGCACCGCCGCCGCACCCTGGAAGACACCCCGGAAGTGCGTGGCATGATTGCCAAGGTTTCCCACCTTGTGCGTGTGGTAGATAACGCTTAGTGGCATTTGCCCTAAGGCGAACTGAAGAGAGATCGGGCCGATGAAGCTCAATGAAATCAACGACAATGCCGGCGCAACGAAAGACCGCAAGCGGGTTGGCCGCGGCGTTGGATCGGGAACGGGCAGAACCTCCGCACGTGGTCACAAGGGCCAGAAATCGCGGTCAGGCGTTGCCATCAAGGGCTTTGAGGGTGGCCAGATGCCACTCCACCGGCGTTTGCCGAAGCGCGGCTTCCACAACCTTTTCGGCAAGAATTACAATGAGATAAACCTTGGCCAAGTGCAGAAGTTTATCGACGCCAAGAAGTTGGATGCCAAGAAGCCGGTTAACCTGGAAGCGCTTATGGAAGGCGGCTTCATCAAGAAGAAGCTTGATGGTGTGCGTCTGCTGGGAAATGGCGAATTGACCGGTAAGGTTTCCTTTGAGGTCGCAGGCGCTTCAAAAGCAGCAATTGCCGCTGTTGAAAAGGCTGGCGGCTCGGTCACCATTCTTGAGGCGCCGAAAGAACTCGGCGATGGCAAGCGCGCTCAGCGCAAGAAAGACGCGATGGCAAAGCGCGAGGCACGAAATCAAGACTAAAATTGACTTGATTTCCGGAGAGCTAGCCCCGATCTTCTGCTAACGCCGCAACCTGCCGGTCCGGAAGGGACGATTTATGGCTTCAGCTGCTGAACAACTTGCTGCCAATATCAACTTCGGCGCGATCGCCAAAGCGGAAGATCTGAAGAAACGGATCTGGTTCACGCTTGGCGCGCTACTGGTTTACCGTTTGGGTACCTATATCCCGATCCCGGGGATTGACCCTGTTGAACTCAGCCGGTTGGTTGAACAGAACGCCACAGGCATCCTCGGCTGGATCAACGGCCTTGCCGGCGGCGCGCTTGGACGCATGGCGATCTTTGCGCTCAACATCATGCCGTACATCTCAGCCTCGATCATCATGCAATTGATGACCACCGTGTCCCCCCATCTTGAGCAACTCAAGAAGGAAGGCGAGACAGGCCGCAAGCAAATCAACCAATACACTCGCTACGGCACGGTAATTTTGGCAGCTATGCAAGCCTACGGCATCTCCATTGGGCTTGAGGGCTCGGGGAATGTGGTGGTGGAAGCGGGCTGGTTCTTCCGGGCCACGACCGTAATCACATTGGTCGGTGGCACGGTCTTCCTGATGTGGCTGGGCGAACAGATCACCGCACGTGGTATCGGCAACGGTATCTCGCTGATCATCTTTGCGGGCATCGTGGCTGAACTGCCAGGTGCTTTGGCCGGCACGCTGGAACTTGGACGCCAAGGCATCCTGTCCACTTACGTTATCCTAGGGTTTGGTGTTCTGGCGATTGCGGTGATCATGTTCATCGTGTTCGTGGAACGGGCCCAGCGACGATTGCTCGTGCAGTATCCAAAGCGCCAAGTGGGCAATAAAATGTTCCAGGGCGATGCTTCTCACCTGCCGCTGAAACTGAACACAGCTGGTGTTATCCCGCCGATCTTCGCCTCATCGCTGCTGTTGTTGCCGATAACGGTGGCCAACCTCAGCCAAGGTGGTCCGGAATGGCTCACCACTGTAACCGCGTTGCTTGGACCGGGGCAGCCTTTGTTCCTTGCGCTGTTCGCCGCGATGATCATCTTTTTCTGCTTCTTCTACACTGCGATCGTGTTCAATCCGAAGGACACAGCGGACAATCTGAAGAAGTATGGCGGCTTTATCCCGGGCATTCGCCCCGGCGAGCGCACGGCAGAATATATCGACTATGTGCTGACTCGAATTACCGTGGTCGGGGCTCTATACTTGGTGATCGTTTGTTTGATGCCTGAGGCCATCCGGGCCAATGCAGGCCGCATCCCGTTCTACTTCGGTGGAACCTCATTGCTGATTGTTGTGTCGGTTACCATGGATACAGTTGCTCAACTTCAAAGCCACCTTCTGGCGCACCAATATGAAGGTCTGATCAAGAAGACCAAGTTACGCGGGGCGCGCAACCGGTGAAACTGATTTTCCTCGGGCCGCCTGGTGCCGGTAAGGGGACGCAGGCCAAACGCATAGAACAGGTGCACAATCTGGTGCAGCTTTCCACCGGCGACATGTTGCGTGCCGCCATAGCATCTGGCAGCGATGTCGGCAAACAGGCCAAAGAGGTGATGGACGGCGGCAATCTGGTGTCTGACGACATTGTGGTTGGCATTGTTGCTGAGCGCCTCAAAGACGATGATCTTGAGAATGGCTTCATCTTGGACGGGTTCCCGCGCACGGTGGGGCAGGCCAAGTCATTGGACAAAATGCTCTCTGATCGAAGCGAGGCGCTGGATGCGGTTGTTTCGATCGATGTAGATGACGAACTGCTGGTAGAGCGAATCACAGGCCGTTACACCTGCGCCAAATGTGGCAAGGGTTACCATGACATGTTTGAACGGCCGGAAACCGAGGGTGTGTGCGATCGTTGCGGTTCAACGGCGTTTTCCAGACGCGCTGACGACAACGCAGAGACCGTGCGCGAGCGCCTGAAAGCTTATCATGCGGAGACTGCCCCTTTGCTGCCTTACTATGCAGAGAAGGGGATTTTAAAGACGATTGACGGGATGACCGAGATAGAACAGGTCACTGGTCAAATAGACGAGGTGTTGAACGGGATAAACTAAGGCCAGATGCTACTTTATTCGGTTGACGGGGAAGCCGAAGAAGACTAGAAAATGGCCACAAATTGAAAGCTGCAAGTGGCTAGCGCCCGGACAGGGAGATTCGTCCGGAGGCTGGCCTTCGCGCACTTCGAAACCCCGATCAATAAAGATCACTCCGAAAAGGCGCTTTTGCCCACTCGGACAACTGGAGAGATGAAACGTGGCACGTATTGCTGGCGTCAACATTCCGACGAACAAACGGGTCGAGATCGCTCTGACCTATATCCACGGCATTGGCAGAACCAAGGCCAAGGAAATCTGTGGCAAGCTTTCAATTCCTGGCGAAAGGCGCGTCAACGAATTGAGCGATGCTGAAACCATCCAGATCCGCGAAGTTATCGATGCGGATTATATCGTGGAAGGTGATCTGCGCCGCGAGAATTCGATGAACGTCAAGCGCCTGATGGATTTGGGTTGCTATCGTGGCCTGCGCCACCGCCGCGGCCTGCCGGTTCGCGGTCAACGCACCCACACCAATGCACGGACCCGCAAAGGCCCAGCCAAAGCGATTGCCGGCAAGAAGAAATAGATTTCTCCGCTCAAGGACAACGAATAGATGGCCAAGGAAAAGGCGCGTATGCGCCGTAAAGAACGCAAAAACATCACCTCTGGTGTTGCGCATGTGAACGCTAGCTTTAACAACACGATGATTACCATCACCGATGTTCAGGGCAACACGATCGCATGGGCTTCTGCTGGAATGATGGGCTTCAAAGGCTCGCGTAAATCAACACCGTTTGCCGCTCAGGTGGCAGGGGAAGATGTGGGCAAGAAAGCCCAAGAGCACGGCATGACTACCCTTGAGGTCGAAGTGCGTGGTCCTGGTTCTGGCCGTGAAAGCGCGCTTCGGGCGCTGCAGTCGGTTGGTTTCCAGATCACCTCGATCCGCGATGTTACGCCGATCCCGCATAATGGCTGCCGTCCTCCCAAACGGCGCCGGGTGTAAGGGCACACAAAATTTGTATGCGGCTGCATCCGCTCATGGGCCGCAAAGTTAGAGTAGCAATTGAAGTGAACAACGATTCCCACGTTGCCGGACGGGAGAGGCGGACCCCCACATTGGCACTTGGGAAATGAGGGCACAAACGTGATTCAGAACAACTGGCAAGAACTTATCAAGCCGACAAAGCTTGAAATCAAACCTGGGCGTGATGCCCAGCGCACCGCAACCATCGTGGCCGAACCGCTTGAGCGCGGCTTTGGCGTCACGCTTGGCAACGCTCTGCGCCGTGTACTTTTGTCTTCGCTTCAGGGCGCAGCAATTAACTCGGTCCAGATCGATGGCGTGCTGCACGAGTTTTCTTCAATTTCAGGTGTGCGCGAAGATGTGACGGACATGGTCCTTAACATCAAGGAAGTCGCTTTGCGTATGCATGTGGAAGGCCCCAAGCGGCTGATCCTGCGCAAAGAGGGCCCTGGCTCTGTTACCGCCGGTGACATTGAAGAGACCGCAGACATCGAAATCCTTAACCCCGATCACGTGATTTGCACGCTGGACGAGGATGCAGACATTCGCATGGAGTTCACCGTTGCAGTGGGCAAGGGCTACGTGCCTGCCGATCGCAACCGGCCGGAAGATGCGCCGATTGGCCTGATCCCGGTTGACTCGCTCTACAGCCCGGTCAAGCGCGTGTCTTACAAGGTTGAGAACACCCGTGAGGGACAAATTTTGGATTATGACAAGCTGACGATGACGCTTGAGACCGATGGTTCGGTTTCGGCTGAAGATGCCGTGGCCTTCGCCGCACGCATTCTGCAAGACCAGCTGCAAACCTTCATCAACTTCGAAGAGCCGCAAAAGGCCGAGGTGCAGGAAGTTCAGCCAGAGCTGGAATTCAATGCTGCCTTGCTCAAGAAGGTCGACGAGCTGGAGCTTTCCGTGCGTTCAGCCAACTGCCTGAAAAACGACAACATCGTTTACATCGGCGATCTCATTCAGAAGTCAGAAGGCGAAATGCTGCGTACGCCGAACTTCGGCCGCAAGTCGCTGAACGAAATCAAAGAAGTGCTGGCACAGATGGGCCTGCACTTGGGCATGGAAGTGCCAAATTGGCCGCCGGAAAACATTGATGATCTGGCGAAACGTTTCGAAGATCAATATTGACCGGCACTTACCGGCTTCAGTTAAGGTGTAAGTTTAAGGAGAAGACAGATGCGCCACGGGTTCAAACAGCGTCGTCTGAATAGAACGTCAAGTCACCGCAAGGCGATGTTCGCCAACATGGCGACAGCGTTGATCAAGCACGAGCAGATCGTCACGACTTTGCCGAAGGCAAAAGAGTTGCGGCCGATCGTTGAGAAGCTTGTGACACTTGGAAAGCGCGGCAGCTTGCATGCCCGCCGCCAAGCGATCAGCCAGATCCAGGACAAGACCCAGGCTGGCAAACTGTTCGACGTACTGGCAAAGCGCTATGCGGAACGCAATGGCGGTTACATCCGGATCATGAAAGCTGGGTTCCGTTATGGCGACAACGCGCCAATGGCCGTGATCGAGTTCGTTGACCGCGATCCTGATGCCAAGGGGAAAGACTCAGGTCCAACCCAGGAAGCCGCTGCAGAAGCAGCATTGGCCGAGGAGACTGCAGCGTAAGCGCTGAGACACAGTTTCGCAAAAGGGCGGTTCCTGCGGGTGCCGCCCTTTTTTTGTTGCGCGGTTGGAGCGCTATGTGGTGCTTGAGGCCGCACGCATCCTTTCCAGTTCTGCCTGGAATTCCTTTGTGGCGCTCTCACCTTTCGGGCTGAGTGCATAGATGCCGGTCTCCACCCGTTCAAACCAGCCATAGTGATTGTCGGCCATGAGACGTCTTGCGTTCGTGACGTTTGCGGTTTGAGACACTTGGGCGGCCTTGGTTGGGCCCGCCTTCATCAGAACATTCAAACACCGCAGGGCATCTTGCCGATAGGCCGTCATCAGGCCGCTCCGGGTTGAGCCTCCGGTGTTGGGATCCCCCACCAGTCGTGTGAATTCTCTGAGCAGGCGGGCCTGCTTGCGTTTGGATTGTCGCGGTTTGTAGGGGGCAGGGTCCAGGTGAGCTTCCACAAGGCCGTCTTTCATCCGCACGGTCATTAGCCCAACGCCTAACCGTCGGCAGAGGGACTGGTTGTTGCGCAAGGCCTTGCGGAAGGGTTTGCCGCCGAGGCGTGGCACCGCCACATAAACCGCATCGGTGACGGCTTGACGCTCAATCGCCTGATGAAACAGCGAGAGCGAAAAACGCGCCTTGAGTTCAACAATAACTGGGGCTTCCTCGCCGCGCACCGCCACCACATCAGCGGCGCCCACTTCGCTCTTCACCTCATAACCCTGTCCTTCCAAGAACAGTTTTATCGGCGCGTACAGATCTGTCTCTCGAACCTTGGATGCCGCCATATCCGTCCATAGACTGAACGAGATCGAGTCTCAACCAAGACACCATATAGGTGCTTTGGGCATTCGGCGCCCTCAACACTTTCCGCAATTCGGTTTGCCTAAGCGGGCACAACACGTCATGTTTCGGATAAGGCCTGAAACCCAGAAGCCGAAAACAATAAGGGAGGAGTTCTAATGAGCACACCAAGAAGAGCGTTTTGGACGGTGGCACTTGCCACCACGTTCCTGTCAGAGACTGCGTTTGCCGACATGCCAACATCCATTGGCGCAGCAGAAGGTCAGCTCAATATTGTGGCATGGCCGGGCTATATCGAGCGTGGAGAGACGGATAAGAAGTTCGACTGGGTCACCAAGTTTGAGAAGTCCAGCGGCTGTAAGGTTCAGATCAAAACCGCCAATACCTCAGATGAAATGGTCGCCTTGATGAATGAAGGCGGCTTTGATCTGGTGACGGCTTCTGGCGATGCCTCGCTTCGCCTGATTGCTGGCAAGCGCGTTCAAGAGGTCAACGTAGGCCTGGTGCCGAGCTGGAACAAGGTCGATGACCGGCTGAAAAACGCACCCTGGCACACGGTGAACGGCAAGCACTACGGGGTTCCCTACATGTGGGGGCCGAACGTTCTGATGTACAGCACGGAGGTCTTCAAAGAGGCCCCGAAGAGCTGGAACGTGGTGTTTGAAGAGATGAACCTGCCGGACGGCAAATCCAACAAGGGCCGGGTCCAGGCCTATGACGGGCCAATCCACGTTGCGGATGCTGCCAACTATTTGATGAAACACAAGCCCGAACTTGGCATCAAAAGCCCGTACGAGTTGAATGCCGATCAGTACAAAGCTGCGCTTGATCTGTTGCGCGGCCAGCGCAAGCTCGTTTCGCGCTACTGGCATGATGCGTTCGTGCAGATGGATGATTTCAAGAACGAAGGCGTTGTGGCCTCAGGCTCCTGGCCGTTTCAGGTGAACATTCTGCAGTCCGGCGGGGCGAAGATTGCTTCTACCATTCCTGAAGAAGGCGCCACGGGCTGGGCTGATACCACAATGATGCACGCAGAAGCGGCCAACCCGAATTGCGCTTATATGTGGATGGAGCACACGCTGTCCTCGAATTTGATGAGCGATCTTTCGGTTTGGTTTGGGGCCAACCCCGGGGTGCCGGAGGCCTGCACTGATGGCCGCGGCATGCAAACTGCAGCCGGTTGCACCAAGAATGGCATGGATGATTTTGAAAAAATCAAGTTCTGGACCACGCCGGTTTCCAAATGCGCCACACAAGGCAACAAGTGCGTGCCCTACTATCGCTGGGTCAGCGACTATATCGGCGTCATTGGCGGCCGTTGAGGCTTGAGCAGAGCCCGCTGGTGGTTTCACCGGCGGGCTCGCTTTTATCGGGTCATTCATGAAAACTGCTGTTCGTTTCGCCAGCGTTTCCCGGCATTTCGGAGATGTGGTGGCGGTTGACCGTGTGGATATGGCCGTCGAGGAGGGCGAGTTCTTTGCCATGCTCGGGCCTTCCGGCTCGGGCAAAACCACGTGCTTGCGCCTGATCGCCGGTTTTGAACAGCCCAGTGAAGGGGCAATCGAGATCTTCGGTGAAGCCGTCGCCGGCGTGCCGCCCTACCGGCGGCAGGTGAACACGGTGTTCCAGGACTATGCCCTGTTTCCCCACCTATCGGTGACGGACAATGTGGCCTACGGGCTGATGATCAAGGGCGTGGCCAAATCAGAACGCGTGCAGGCTGCAGAAGAAGCGTTGGAGATGGTGCGTCTGCCGGGGTATGGCAGCCGCAAGCCGAGCCAACTGTCCGGCGGCCAACGTCAGCGGGTAGCGCTTGCCCGAGCGCTTGTGAACAAGCCGAAGGTGTTGCTGCTGGATGAGCCCCTGGGCGCGCTTGACTTGAAGCTGCGCGAGGACATGCAGGAAGAGCTGAAGGCCCTGCAGCGCGCGCTCGGCATCACATTCATCTTCGTGACACACGATCAGGGCGAAGCCCTTTCCATGGCGGACCGGGTTGCGGTGTTCAATGAGGGCAGGGTGATGCAGGTGGGCACCCCGCGGGAGGTCTATCACAAGCCGAACACTGAGTTTGTGGCCGGCTTCGTTGGCTCCTCTAACGTCTTGCCGGAAACATTCGTGGAAAAGCTCACTGGCACGGCAGCTCTCGCCAGCTTGCGGCCTGAAACCATAAAGGTGGTGAAGAAGGGCGGGCATGAAGCAGAGGTATTGGGAACGAGCTTTACAGGTGCTGCCACCAAGCTGGTGCTGCGCTTAGGCGATGTTCAACTCAACGCATTGGTTGATCATGAGGTCGGTGATCTCAAGGCTGGCGACAAGATCCGGGTCAACTGGACGCCTGGCAGCGTGCATCTGATGGGTGGTGCCGGTGGCTGACACCACGGTCATAGGTGCTGCCTCCAGCGGATGGGCGGGCAAGGTTTCAGATGCCTTGTGGCGTCGCCCGACACTGTTCCTGCTGCTCTTGCTGGCCCCACCAGCCCTTTGGCTTGGTGTTATCTATCTAGGCTCGCTGTTTGCTCTTCTGGCGCAGAGCTTCTTTTCCATTGATGAGTTCTCCGGTCTCATAAAGTACGAGCTGACGCTCAAGACCTATCGTGAGCTTCTGATACCAGCCAATCTGGACATCATCGTCAGAACCACCTCGATGGCTGCGGCGGTCACCCTTGCCTCGGCCATCATTGCCTTTCCCATTGCATATTTTGCCGCGCGGTATGCGCGCGGAAGATGGAAGGCGCTGTTCTATCTGGGCGTCATGCTGCCGCTATGGTCGAGCTATCTGGTGAAGGTCTATGCCTGGAAGCTCATTCTGGCGAAGGAAGGCATTCTCAACTGGCTGTTCGGCAAGCTCCACCTCACTTGGGTGCTGGAGGCATTGCTCAGCGTTCCTGTGATTGGTGGCAATTCCCTGTCAGTGAGCTACACCGGCACCTTCTTGGTGTTTGTCTACGTCTGGCTGCCTTTCATGGTGTTGCCCATGCAGGCGGCGTTGGAGCGCGTGCCGGCAAGCTATCTGGAAGCCTCGGCCGATCTCGGAGCCATACCGTTTCAAACCTTCAGAAACGTGGTGTTCCCACTGGCGCTGCCGGGAATCATAGCAGGCTCCATTTTCACCTTTTCGCTCACTCTTGGCGATTACATCATCCCGCAGATTATCGGTTCCTCCAGGCTGTTCATCGGCCAGGCCGTCTATGCCCATCAGGGCACCGCAGGCAATATACCGCTGGCAGCCGCCTTCACTGTGGTGCCGGTGGTGATCATGGGGTTCTATCTGTGGATGGCCAAGCGGAAGGGGGCATTCGATGCGCTCTGACGGCGCCACAGGGGCTCCTGTGGCCCTGAAAGTAGGGGCAGGGGCCGGTTTGCTGTTCATGCACCTGCCCGTGCTCTTGATCTTCGTCTACGCCTTCACCACCGAAGACAGGACCTATCAGTGGCCGCCGCCCGGGTTTACGCTCAAATGGCTGGCCGTGACCTGGAACCGGCCTGATGTGTGGGAGGCGTTGCAACTCTCTGTGAAGGTGGCCTCAATCTCCACCGTGGTTGCGCTCGTGCTCGGCACTCTGTGCGCCGCGGCTGTCTCGCGCACCGCGTTCTTTGGCCGCGAGGTGATATCCCTTCTGGTGATCCTGCCTATCGCGTTGCCGGGCATCATCACCGGCATTGCCCTGCGCTCAGCATTCAATCTTGCAGACATTCCCTTTTCCTTCTGGACCATTGTGCTGGGACACGCCACGTTCTGCGTTGTGGTGGTCTACAACAACGCGGTGGCCAGGTTCCGGCGTACCGCAGGCTCGCTGGTGGAGGCGTCGATGGATTTGGGGGCAAATGGCTTTCAGACTTTCCGCTATGTGGTGCTCCCCAACATTGCCACGGCACTTTTGGCCGGCGGCATGCTGGCGTTTGCACTGTCGTTCGATGAGGTCATTGTGACCACCTTCACGGCGGGCCAGCAGGCGACGCTGCCCATTTGGATGCTTGAGGAACTGGTGCGCCCGCGCCAGCGTCCGGTCACCAATGTTGTGGCCATGGTGGTGGTGCTGGTCACTTTCGTGCCCATCCTGGCGGCCTATTACCTAACCCAGGGTGGCGGTTCCTTGAGGCCCGAACGTCAGAGTGATAGGGTTTGATCAGCACAGTGGCAGGGGGCTCTGGCGCACTATGATTTCAACTTCAGGAGACAATTCATGACCAGAACGTTCATCTCCCGGCGCGTGCTCATCGCCGCCTTTGCCGGCCTCGCGCTCATGGGTGCCCCGGCTCACGCCGCCGACAAGGTGGTCGACAAAATCCACTTCCTGATCCCCGGCGGCGCAGGTGGCGGCTGGGACGGCACGGCACGCGGCACGGGTGAGGCACTTACAAAGTCAGGGCTGGTGGGCTCTGCGTCATATGAAAACATGTCCGGCGGCGGCGGCGGCAAAGCCATTGGATTCTTGATCGAAAACGCCAAGTCGAACCACGGCACCCTGATGGTGAACTCAACCCCCATTGTGATCCGCTCACTGGTGGGCCGGTTTCCGCACAATTTCCGGGATCTGACCATGATCGCCGGCACCATTGGTGATTATGCTGCTTTTGTGGTCCGTAAAGACAGTCCTTTGAAATCATTCAAAGATCTGGTGGCCGCATTTAAGGAAAACCCGCGCAAGGTTGCCGTTGGCGGTGGTTCTGTGCCGGGCGGCATGGATCATATCGTGATTGCCCAGGCCATGCAGGCCGCTGGCGAAGATCCCACCAAGGTGAAATACATTCCCTATGATGCCGGAGGCAAAGCCATGGCTTCGCTCTTGTCAGGCGAAATCAGCGCGCTCTCCACCGGGTTTTCCGAAGCGGTTGCGATGGCCAAGGCCGGCGAGGTGCGTATCATCGGCGTGACGTCTGCCGACCGCATCGATGCAGCGCCGGATGCGCCCACTTTGAAAGAGCAGGGCTATGATGCCGAATTCGTCAATTGGCGCGGTTTCTTTGCAGCCCCGGGCCTGCCTGCAGATGAGGCTGAGACCTACCGCAACGCCATTGCCAAAATGTACGACACGCCCGAATGGGAGGCCGTGCGTGCGCGCAACGGTTGGGTCAACATCCACAATCCTGGCGACAAGTTCACCAGCTTTCTGGAGAAGCAGGAAGGCGTGATCAAGGACCTGATGAAGAAGCTCGGATTCCTGTGAGCTGGTGAGCGGCATGACCCTGGACAAGTGGATTGCAGTGTTTTTTCTGCTGCTCTGCATTGTCTACGGCTACGCCTCGTTCACCTATCCGCTGCTGCCGTTTGAACGGAACATGGCCTTTCTGCCCAACACCATGCCCATGGTGTTGAGTGTGGTGGGAGCGTTTCTTGCGCTTCTCATCTTGCTGATGCCGTCTCCAAAACCTGACGGGGAAGGGGATGTGCTCGGCAACATCGATGTGGCCAGTTTGCGTAAATATAAGATCGGTCCAGCGTTGGCCCTCATTGCTGCGATGATCCTCTATGCTCTTGCGTTGCGCCCGGTCGGCTTCCTGGCGGCCACCGCGTTGTTCCTTGTAGGCACTGGCTGGATACTCGGAGAGCGCAAGCTGCACGTCATGGTGCCTGTGGCGCTGGTTGGTGCCGGGTCTGTGTGGTTTCTGGTGCATGAGATGCTGGGCATCTTCCTGCGCCCTCTGCCAGGGTGGCTGAGCTGATGCTGGACGGCATCATGATGGGGCTTACCACGGCCCTGTCGTTCCAGAACCTGGCTATGGTCGTTGCAGGCTGCCTGCTCGGCACCTTCATCGGCATGTTGCCCGGACTTGGGCCCATGTCGATCATTGCCATCATGATCCCTGTTGCCATCAAGATCGGCGATCCTTCCGCCGCTCTGATCCTCCTGGCCGGGGTCTACTACGGTGCGATCTTTGGCGGCTCCACCTCATCCATCCTGATCAACGCTCCGGGTGTGGCAGGAACGGTTGCCTCCTCGTTTGATGGCTATCCCATGGCGCGCCAGGGCAAGGCGGGCAAAGCGCTCACCGTTGCCGCCGTGTCGTCCTTTGCCGGTGGAACCGTGGGGGCGATCTTGTTGATGGGCTTTGCGCCGGCGCTCTCCAGCGTGGCCCTGCTGTTCCATTCTGCTGAGTATTTCGCTCTGATGGTTGTCGGGCTCTCGGCCATTGCCGCATTTGCCGGCACTGGAAAGGTGGTCAAAGCCTTGATGATGACGGTGATCGGCTTGATCCTGGCGACCGTTGGCGAAAGTGCGCTCTTCAACGCGCCGCGCTTCACCATGGGGCTCTCTGACCTGCAATCAGGCTTCAGCTTCATCACTCTGGCAATGGCACTGTTTGCCCTGCCTGAGGCGCTCTATTTGGTGCTTGATCCCGCGCGAGGCCCCGCCGGCGGAACTGATGGCGAGATCAAGGACCTTCGCATCACCAAAGAGGAAGCCAAGCAGATTGCTCCGGTCATTGCGCGCCAATCGATTCAAGGCTTCCTGATTGGCGTCATGCCGGGCGCAGGGGCCACCATCGCCTCGTTTCTGGGCTATGCGGTGGAGCGCAACATTGCAAAAGGGGCCGAACAAGCCGAATTCGGCAAAGGCTCCATCAAAGGCCTGGCGGCGCCGGAAACCGCCAACAACGCGGCCTGCACGGGCTCGTTCGTGCCCTTGCTCACCTTGGGTATTCCAGGCTCCGGCACCACCGCCATTTTGCTTGGCGCCCTCATCGCCCTAAACGTTTCGCCGGGGCCAAGATTGATGATCGACAATCCCTCGATTTTCTGGGCGGTCATTATCTCAATGTATGTGGGCAACTTGGTTTTGTTGATCTTGAACTTGCCGCTCATCCCCTACATCGCCAAGCTCTTGATGATCCCACGCAACTATCTGATTCCGTTTATTTTGTTTTTCACGATGGTGGGTGCGTATATCGGCCAGAACAACGCCACCGAACTGCTGATCCTTGTGGGCCTTGGGGTTTTTGCGACCATTTTGCGCTTTGCCGACTATCCCCTGGCACCATTGCTCATCGGCTTCATATTGGGCGGCATGCTGGAAGATAATTTTGCCCGTGCGGTGAACCTAACCGACGGGCTGGAGTTCATGGTACAGCGCCCCATGACCCTCGGCCTTCTTGTTCTTGGGGTTGTGCTGATCTTCCTGCCCGCCTATCGCCGCCGGCGTGCCAAGGCCCTGCAGAAGGGTGTGGCGCAGGGCGACTAACCGGTTGCTCGAATTAGGTGTTGAACGACACCGGTATTGGGTTAAACCCATCCTTTAACATACATCCCACTCAGGCGGGCCTTACTGCAGGCAACACACTCCATGGAAGAATACGAACGCAGGCGCACCTTTGCCATCATCTCGCACCCGGATGCTGGTAAGACCACGCTGACAGAACGCCTGCTTTTGGCCGGCGGTGCCATTCGCATGGCCGGTGACGTAAAGGCCCGCGGCGATCGGCGCCGGGCGCGCTCTGACTGGATGAAGATCGAGCAGGAGCGCGGCATCTCCGTCACCAGTTCGGTGATGACCTTTGAGCGCGACAATGTGATCTTCAACCTGCTCGACACGCCGGGCCACGAAGACTTCAGCGAGGACACCTACCGCACATTGTCGGCGGTCGACAGTGCCATCATGGTGATTGATGCGGCCAAGGGGATTGAGGCGCAGACCCGCAAGCTGTTCGAGGTGTGCCGGTTGCGCGATATCCCAATCATGACCTTTGTCAACAAGCTGGACAGGGCCGGGCGCGAGACGTTTGAACTGCTTGACGAGTTGCAGGACAGTCTTGCCCTGGACATGTCGCCCCGCGTTTGGCCGGTGGGCATGGGAACTGATTTCCACGGCTGCTACGATCTGATCAACAACTTGTTCTTCACCATGGGTGAAGATGGCAGCGCAGGCTTCGGCCGCACCATTGAGTGTTCCGGCATTGATGACCCGCAGCTTGATGCTCTGGTGAGCAAGCCGGTGTTGGAGCAGGCCCGAGAGGAAATGGAACTGGCGCAGGTGGGTTACTCAGAATTCGATCTGGGATCCTTCCGTGAAGGAAACTTATCGCCTGTTGTCTTCGGCAGTGCGCTGCGGGAATTCGGCGTCAATGCCCTTTTGGATGTGATCGGAGCGTACGCCCCGCCACCGCAACCGGCTCCTACGGTTACACGAGAGGTTTTTCCAAGCGAATCAAAGGTTTCCGGTTTTGTCTTCAAGGTCCAAGCGAATATGGATTCCAACCACCGTGACCGGGTGGCCTTCCTGCGTTTGTGTTCAGGCCATTTCAAGCGGGGCATGAAACTGAAGCAGGTTCGTGTGGGCAAGGACATGTTGGTGCACAGCCCCATCTTCTTCCTGGCGCAGGACCGCGAAATTGCTGAAGAGGCCGAACCGGGCGATATCATCGGAATTCCAAACCACGGCACAGTGCGGGTGGGGGACACCTTCACGGAAGGCGAGGATTTGCGTTTCACCGGCCTTCCCGTGTTTGCGCCTGAACTGCTGCGCCGGGTTTTGCTGTCGGACGCCACGAGGTCCAAGCAATTGCGCAAGGCGCTTGAGGATTTGGCTGAGGAAGGTCTTGTGCAAGTGTTCCGGCCCAATGTTGGCGCGCACTGGATCATCGGCGTTGTGGGCACTCTGCAGCTCGATGTGATGATGTCGCGTGCCAAGCAGGAATATAAGATCGATATCCGCGTGGAGAGCATGCCCTACACGGTGGCGGTCTGGCTGCGCTCAGATAATGAGACCGCGCTCAACAATTTCATCAAGTATCACAGCAACGAAACCGTTCGCGACCGTTATGACAATCCAGTGTTCCTTGCCAAAAGTGCTTGGGAGCTGGACTACAAGGTGCAAAAGAACGAAGAGATTGAATTCTTGAAGACCCGCGAACTGTAGTGTCGGTTTCCGCCATCTCAGCGCCTCGGAGCGGTGTGGATCGGCTTACCGAAGCTGAGCCTTTATGATGCGCTGGCTCGGGGTTCTGGGGAAATCATCCACCAAGGCATATGACGCCGGCTGCTGGTGTGGCGCGAGGCGCGATTGCAGCCAATCTGCCAGGGCCACCATGGACAAATGTGCGCCGCGCTGCACTTTGACGAACAGTTTGATTTCCTGTTCGCCCACATCGGCTTCCACGCCGATTGCGGCACATTCCTCAATATCAGGATGGGATGTGGCCACGCTCTCCACCTCCCATGCCGAAACAAGCTCGCCCTTCACCCGGATGCTGTCATTGATGCGGCCGTGAAAGTAGAGATTGCCCTCGCTGTCCATTGAACCGAGATCGCCTGTATGCAAGCTGCCGTTCTGGAGGGCTTTCGCCGTGGCGTCGGGGTTGTTGAAATAGCCTGCAAACAGCGCGCCGGGTTGACGCTCGCGCACTAGAATCTCACCGCGGCCGGCCTCATCCGGACTTGCGATGGTTACCGCAAGCCAGTCCATCGGCTGGCCGACGGAACCCACAACGCCGGTCACGTTGGAGCTGGTCAGGCTGGAGGCTTCCGACATGCCGTAGCATTCGCGGATCGGGATGGCGAAGCGTTCCTCAAACTGCACCCAGGTTTCAGCAGGACAGCCGCCGCCCCAGGCCGCACGAACCCCATGGATCTTGTCGCCCTGTGCAGGGGGCTGTTTCAGCAGCATTTGCAGGATGCCGCCCAGGTAATGAATGTGGGTGGCGCCGGTCTCGGCAACCTCGGCCCAAAAGCGGCTGGCGCTGAAGCGGGGCACCATGGCCAGATGCACTTCCACGAGCAGCGGCAGAATGAGCATTTGTGCCCCGCCGATATGGCACAAGGGCTCCCACAGAAACATCACATCGCCCGCTTGTGCACATGATCCGTGGCGCACCCCTTCGCCTGCAAAACTCATCATGCAGTGGGTGATCATGACGCCCTTCGGCGGGCCCGTGGTGCCGGAGGTGTACATTAAGGCAAACAGATCCTTGCCTGTGCGAACGCTGGCATCGAAGGATTTTGCACTGTCCAGAATGCCGGCCAACTCTCCTTGAGGACTGTGGATGATCACTGCTGAGCTGGCCGGATCGTGACCGGATGCCTGCACCGCGGCCAGGTGCTTCTCATCACACACCAGCAGTTTCGGCTCGCTATGGCCAAGCTGATAAGCCAGGCTTTGGCCGACCAGTCTGGGATTGACCGGCACCCAGGCCATGCCGGCGAAGGCCAGCCCAAATATGGTGCAGATGGCAGCAAATCCATTGTCCATCATCACAGCGACCCGGTCGCCCGGGCTGGCTCCATTAGCCTGCATATGGGCCGCGAAAGCAGATGCCCCTGCGTGAAGACGTCCAAAGGTCAGGTCTTGGCCCTCAAACCGGGCAAACAACCGATCAGGCTCACGCGCGGCGATGTCCAGAAAGCAGGTGACAAAGCTGCACGCGCTCATGAGCCTATTTCCGGCGCGCCAGAAACGCTTCCATCATGCGCACAGGCTCATCGGTGCCGTAGGATTCGCGCTGGTTGCGCACGCCGGCGTCCATGGCTTCATCGAAACCAGCTTGGGTCATCTCCGCGAACCAGCGTTTGGTGAGCCGCATCGCAACAGGTGGTTTTTCGGCCAGTTCAGCGGCAAGCTTCAAGGCTTCAACCATCACCAGGCCAGGGGTTACCATGCGGTGGATCAGGCCATAGCTTGCACATTCGGTCGCACTCATCATGCGGCCTGACAAAGTGAGCTCAACCATGCGTGACAAACCCAGATGTTCCCGCATGATCCAGGGGCCAAGATTGCTGGCAATGCCCGAGTTAATCTCCGGTTGGCCCATGGTGACGCCCTCGTGGCCGATGCGGATGTCACAGAGCAAGGCAACTTGAAACGCCGATCCTGCCGCCAGACCATTGAGCGCGGCGATCAATGGTTTCGTCAGGCCGCGGATTGTGCCGTAAAGCTCCCGCCATTCACCAATCCAGGCCTCGGCCCGGTCAGGGTCGAAGGTCTTGGTTTCGTTCAAATCCTGGCCTGCGCTGAAGGCCCGGTCTCCTGTGCCCGTCAGAATGATGGCGCCGATCTCTGGATTCTGGTTGAAAGCCTTTAGAGCGGTGCGCAGTTCGTTGCGCATCTCGGTGTGCCACGCGTTAAGCACTTCGGGCCGGTTAAGCGTGATGATCGCCGTCTGGCCTCTGGTGTCTGTGAGAATGAACTGTGTCATGAAATCTGCCGCCTGTCTGATTTCTCATTGTCTTGGGAGAGGTTTGTAAGCCAGGTAGGCGCCGCCGTCGAGTGTGGGCACCGTTGCCGCCCGCGTTGACCAGGCTCGGCAAGTTGGGCATTGTGGCGCTTGGGAGGATCATGCACGCCCATGCCTTGGGAAAAGCAATATAATGAAACCGCGATGCTCGATGCCGCAATGCTCGAGTTCTGGTCGCATGGCTACGACGCCACGTCCATCAGCGATCTGGTCAAGGCCACGGGTCTGAGCCGGGGAAGCCTGTATTCAGCCTACGACGACAAGCGGACATTGTTTTGCGCGGCCCTTGAGCACTATGACAAGAATTTCCGGGAAAACTTTCTGGGCCAGCTTGGCCGCAGGTATGAGCCGCGCCAGGCCATCATCGAGTTGTTCAAGGCGGCGGCCGGCCAGTGCGGCGAGGGCGAGTATCCGGCCGGATGCCTTCTGGTGAACACCGCCCTTGAACTTTCCCCCCATGATCCGGAAATCTGCGCCTTTGTGGCCAAATGCTTTCGCGAGGTTGAGGGTTTCTTCTTTGAGAAAATCAAACTGTCGCGCAAGCTCGACCAGCACACTGGCTCAGGCGATGCCCGGCAAAAGGCCAAGGCTCTGCTCACCTTGCTGTTGGGCCTGCGGGTATTGACCAGATCGGGGGCTGATCCGGAAACCCTCAATGCGGTGGTTTCGCAGGCAGAGGCCGTCTTAGACTAGGCTTCACAGCAATCGGCGAGGGAGGGGGGACCGTGGCGGTTCATTCCCGTGATGTGATGATGTCGGTTTTAGGCAAACCGTGCCGGATTACATCTGAGCGCTCGGTGATCTGCCGTTCAGGTTGGCGTGGCGCTGCTGGATGTGGAAAGATGGGGCAAGCCAACCTGGATAAAGAGGCAGGTGCCGCAGCATGGATTTCTATCACGATGAAATGAGAGCGCTTCAGGACCGCTATGAGGGAAGGGCGGTTGCAGACCGGTTGGAACAACACCGGATGCATGAGCGATTTACCGATGATGACCGCCGCATCATTGAGACAGCCCCCTTCTTCTTCTTGGCAACCGCAGGCGAAGACAGCGTGGACTGCTCGTTCAAGGGTGGAGAACCTGGCTTTGTGCAGATCGTGAGCGACACCGAACTCACCTGGCCGGACTATGACGGCAACCGGATGTATCGAAGCCTGGGCAATATTGCCCAGAGTGGCCGGGTGGGCATGTTGTTCTTGAGGTTCGATGGTCAACGCTTTGACGGTTCGGCCGCCCGCATGCGGGTGAACGGGCGCGCCACGATAGACACCTCTGCAGACGCCCTTTCCGGGTTGCCCGGAGCAAAGCGCCTGGTGCGGGTGAGTGTTGACCACATCTTCCCCAATTGCCCGCGCTACATTCCGACAATGAACCAGCAGGAGGCTTCAATCTATGCCCCCCGCGAGGGCTATACGCCGCCGGAGCCGGAGTGGAAGCAAAAGGAGATGGTGAAGGACATTTTCGATGCGGAACGTTGAGCTCCTGCCGCCTCGGTTGGGCTCAGTCTCCCCCCGCATTGTAGCCAACAATCTTCCACCTCTCGCTTTCATCTTTTGAGAAGCACAACTGATTGCCAAGAAAGGTGCGTACGCGGTCCTTGCGCGCCCATCCTTTGACGCCGTTTGCCAGGCGCAATGGCTCCCACTCAACGTCCGGGTCGGTCTCAGTTCGTGCCGCACAAAGACGGCCTCATCGATAACCGTACCAACTGTGTTTGCGCCGCTCTCGGGCGATGAGCGGACAACGGTGGGAGCGCACAGTTGCAAGACCTTGGCTGTCGGCAGCAGACGCCTGGTACCTATCTAAAAACAGCCCGTAATCGGGTCCAGACTCCAACTCCAACTGGCAGGCGAGCTTCAGATCATCCCTCCGCCAACGTCCGCTAGTGGCTCACCGTCAAGCAGGCGCACTTCGCATCGTGGCTTACTTTTTGTGACACACTGCCGAGCAAAAGGCTCGATATGCCGCCCAATCCGCGCCGCCCCAACACGATGAGATCTGCGCCAACCTTATCGGTGCACTTCAGAATCTCGTGCGCCGGATCGTCGTTTCCAACGATGTATTCGGTTGGCTCATGGCCCAGTTCCGCTGCTTTTTGTTTGGCCGCGTGCATCACTCTCTCACCAGCCTCAGCAACAACGCCGGGATCAGGCTCGATCAACACCGCGCTCGCGCCTACGGCAATGCCTGTTGTTTCCAATTCCGGAGAGTGCACCAGATACAGCTTGGAGGCATATTTTGTTGCCAAGTCAGATGCGATCTCAAGTGCGCTCATCGACTGGTCCGAGCCATTCACACCAACCACGATTTTCTCAAACATGAAGGTATCCTCTCTCTTGTGCTGGAGGGAGATTCGCACGTTGAGCGCGGACAGATTTTGATATGAGTCAAGTGGGCGGGCAGCCATTGAGCCTGGATCGATTTTATCGGCACCTTTCCCGGCGCGTCCACAGCCCCGGTAAGCCAAGGGCTCTGGCGCTCCACGCCAATCTGTGACTTATATCTCGGCCATGCCCATTGAGCTTCTCATAACCTTCGTTCTGGCGTCATTCCTGGTGGTCATCGTGCCGGGGCCCATGGTTACGGTGATCATTGCCAATAGCCTGCGCTATGGCACAAGAGCCGGACTGATGAACGTTGCCGGAAGCCAGGTTGGATTGGCTGTTGTGTTGGCTATTCTGGTGGCCGGACTTGCCACCGTGATGGAAACCATGAGCTGGTGGTTCGACTGGCTGCGACTGGCCGGCGCGGCTTATCTGATTTATCTGGGATATAGGATGATCACCGCTACAGGCGAGATTGACGAGGTGGCTGCGGACGATGCAGGGCGGCCCAACTTCTTCCTTCAGGGCTTCCTGGTGATGCTGTCCAATCCGAAGACATTGTTGTTCTACGGAGCCTTCATTCCGCAGTTCCTCACCGCAAGTTCCGACTATGTGGGCCAGACCATTTTCCTTGGCGTCATTTTCATGTTTGTCGCCACTATCTTCGACAGTGTCTATGCGTTTGCGGCCGGGCGGGCGGGGAATTGGTTGTCACGCTCTCGAATCCGCCTTACACAGCGCATCAGTGGTGCGTTTCTGGTGGGCGGTGGTGTTTGGCTCGCCCTGGTGCGGCGTTGATTTAACGAGGAAAGCAGAACAGGCGGTTATGCGAACGGGCTACTATCCAGGCAGCTTTGACCCGGTCACCAACGGACACGTGGACGTCATTGCACGCGCGTGCGGTGTGGTTGACAAGCTGGTGCTGGCCGTGGGGGTCAGTCACACCAAGAAACCGTTTCTGCCGGCTGAAACCCGCATTGCGCTGCTGGAAAAGGTGGCGGGGCCCATTGGGGCTGAACGCGGCTGCGAGATTGCTGTGGAAACCTTCGACAATTTGGTGGTTGATGCCGCCCGGGCTGCGGGGGCATCCATACTTATCCGCGGACTGCGCGATGCCACTGATTACGCTTATGAAATGCAGATGGCGGGCATGAACGGGGAGCTTGCGCCGGACATTGAAACAGTGTTTCTGCCGGCCAGCGGGCCGGTTCGCCATATTGCCTCCTCATTGGTGAAGCAAATCGCCTCCATGGGCGGTGACATTTCCGGATTTGTGCCGGGTATTGTTGCTGACGCGATCGCCAAAAACTGAATCAATTCATGAAATTACAGGACAGAGCTATGAAAAGACGTGTATTTCTAGGAACCGTGTTGTCCGCGCTTGTGGCGCTCAGCGCAGCGCCCCAGGCGCAAACGCTTGACCCGGAAAACACACTCTACCTTGAAACCAAATTTGGCCGCACGGTCATCAAACTGCGCCCGGATCTGGCGCCGAACCATGTTGCGCACATCAAGAAACTGGCGCGTGAAGGGTTCTACAATAATATCAAGTTTCATCGGGTGATTCCCGGCTTCATGGCCCAAACCGGCGACCCGACGGGCACGGGAACCGGTGGCTCGAAATATCCTAATCTGAAAGCGGAGTTCTCTCTCACCCCCTACGAACGGGGCACGCTGGGTATGGCCCGGGCGGCACACAGCGACGATAGCGCCAACTCGCAATTCTTCATCACCTATGCGCGCTCCTCGTTTCTCAACGGGAAATACACAGTGTTTGGCGAAGTGGTCAGCGGGATGGAGCACATCGACAAGTTGCGTAAAGGCAAGGATGGATCCGGCATGGTCAACAATCCGGACATCATGAAATCTCTGCGCGTCGCCGCAGACGTGAAATAACTCAAAACGACAGAAAGGCCTGATTTGATGGCTTACAAAGACCCAGAAAACACACTCGTCATAGAAACCAGCAAGGGGACTGTGGTTATCGAAATGCGCCCTGATCTGGCGCCTGGCCATGTGGACCACATCAAGAAGCTGGCCCGCGAAAAATTCTACGACGGCATCAAGTTCCACCGTGTGATTGATGGTTTCATGGCGCAAACCGGCTGCCCCCATGGCAGCGGTACCGGCGGCTCCAAATACCCTGATCTGAAGGCTGAGTTCAACGATGAACCTCATGTGCGGGGCACCGCGTCCATGGCCCGTTCATCCATGCCTGACAGCGCCAACAGCCAGTTCTTCATTTGCTTTGACGATGCTTCGTTCCTCAACCGGCAATACACCGTGTGGGGCCAGGTTATCGAAGGCATGGAGCATGTGGACCAGATCGAACGCGGCGAGCCCGTGGCCAATCCTGATCACATTGTCAGCATGGTTGTTGCAGCAGACATGAGTTAAGGCACGCCAGGCGGGCGCAGGGAACCACCCATGCGCGTCGATGTGTTTGATTTTGATCTTCCGAGAGACCGGATTGCCCTGCGCCCGAAAGTGCCGCGCGATGCTGCGCGGTTGCTTGAAGTGTCGCCGTCGGGTTTCGTCAACCACACGGTTGGCGCCCTTTCCGGACTGCTGCGGGCGGGCGATGTGCTTGTCTTCAACAATACGCGGGTCATACCGGCGCGCCTGACGGGGCGCCGTGTTGGGCGGGGCGAGGCAACGCCGAAGATCGAGGTGACCTTGCATCAACGCAGCGCCAGCGACCGCTGGGCAGCATTTGCCAAGCCCGGGCGCAAGTTGGCGGTTGGGGATGTGGTGCGTTTCGGGGGCGATGGAGCGGTTTGCTTTGCCGGCAGTCTCAATGCCACCGTGTTGTCGAAAGGCGAGGGCGGCGAGATCGAGTTGGCCTTTGACATGGATGGGCCGGTGCTGGATGAAGCCATTGCTGAGATGGGCGTGATGCCACTGCCGCCCTATATCGCCTCCCAGCGCCCAACCGATGATCAGGACAAATCAGACTATCAGACCATCTTTTCCAAGAGCGATGGGGCGGTGGCTGCGCCAACGGCGGGGCTTCACTTCACCGATCAGCTCATGGCGCGCCTGGCAGATGCCGGGGTTGGATGTGAGTTTGTGACACTCCACGTGGGAGCTGGCACTTTCCTGCCGGTGAAGGCCGATGACACTGCCGATCACCGCATGCATTCAGAATGGGGTGAGGTGCCAGGCGATGTTGCGGAGCGCTTGAACGTGTGCCGCGCAGCGGGCGGAAGGGTGGTTGCTGTGGGCACCACGTCGCTTCGCTTGCTGGAGAGTGCAGCGGACGCTGAAGGCAGTGTGCTGCCGTTTTCCGGCAGTACCGACATCTTCATCACACCTGGCTATCAGTTTCGGGCGGTCGATGTGTTGTTGACCAATTTTCACCTGCCCCGGTCTACCCTTTTCATGCTGGTCTCTGCGTTCAGCGGGCTTGACCGGATGCAGGCCGCTTATGCATATGCCATTGACAATGACTATCGGTTTTACTCTTACGGCGATGCCTGCCTGCTGCACCGCGCGGACCTTTCGTAATGGCTAAAGAATTTGGATTTGATCTGTTGGCTACCGATGGGGCAGCGCGCCGGGGTAGCGTGACCACGCCGCGCGGCGAAATCCGCACGCCTGCCTTCATGCCCGTTGGAACCGCCGGAACGGTCAAAGCCATGTATCCTGAACAGGTGCGCGGATGTGGGGCCGATATTGTGTTGGGCAACACCTATCACCTCATGCTGCGGCCAGGGGCCGAAGAGGTTGCAGCCCTTGGAGGATTGCATGAGTTCATGCGCTGGCCCCATCCCATTCTCACCGATTCCGGCGGCTTTCAGGTGATGTCTCTGGCCAAATTGCGCAAGATGACCGAGCGCGGCGTTACTTTTCAGTCGCACATAGACGGCTCGCGCCATGAGCTCACGCCGGAGCGTTCCATTGAGATTCAAGGTCTGCTCGGCTCCGACATTCAAATGCAGCTCGATGAGTGCACGCCCCATCCGGCAACCCATGATGAGGCCAAAGCATCCATGGAAATGTCGTTGCGCTGGGCTGAACGCTCCAAGGCGGCCTTTGGCACCAAACGCCATCAGGCCCTGTTCGGAATTGTACAAGGCTCCACGTATGAAGATTTGCGCGAGGCTTCCGCTGAGGCCCTTATAGGCATGGATTTCCCCGGCTACTCCATCGGCGGTCTGGCGGTGGGCGAGGGGCAGGCGGAGATGCTGCGTGTGCTGGACGCTGTGCTGCCGGTGATGCCCAAACCCAAACCGCGTTATCTCATGGGCGTGGGAACGCCAGATGATCTTTTGAAATCGGTGGCCTTGGGTATCGATATGTTCGACTGCGTTATGCCCACCCGGTCGGGCCGGCATGGCCAGACGTTCACCCGGTTCGGCAAGATCAACCTGCGCAATGCGCGCCACGCAGACGATCCGCGTCCGCTTGATCCTGAAAGCTCATGTCCAGCGGCGCGGGATTACTCACGGGCCTATCTGCACCATCTTATGCGGTGCGGCGAGTTTCTGGGATCCATGCTGCTGACTTGGGCAAATATTGCCTATTATCAGGATCTTATGGCTGGCGCGCGTGCCGCGATTGAGGCCGGCGCCTATGCAGACTATTGCGCAGGCGTGCAAGAAGGCTGGGCTAAAGGGGACCTTCCTGTTCTAGGCGCTACCGGTTGAGATCGTTCTCGCGGCAGGTTCTGCTGGTGCAGCCGCCAGTTGATTTTCCAGAGAAGTTTGAGCCGTTCTGCACATTGGTCAGACCCCGAAGCTGGCGGGTAGGTGCCGGAGCGGCGGCGCTGTCCACGGTCGGGAAGGTGGCCGGTTTTGCGGGCTTGGCGATAATTGACTTTGCCACTGACGGTTTGGTGTTTTTCTTATTCCGCCGTTTCTTGATCGCTTTGCGTTTGGGCTTTGCCGTGCGCTTGGTGACCGAGCTGCCTTGCTCGCGCTTGGCGGTCGCACTGAGCGGAAGGATGGAGGCAGGCTTGGGCAATCCAACCAATTCACCGGCAGGGGGCGCTATGGGAGCTGGCAGTCTGCTGGTTGAGACATAGGGCTGGGAAGAGGTCTGATAGTGCACTGATCCGGTGCCGGATACTTTCGGGGCGATCGCTTGTATTTTTGGCGCAGCTGCCTGAATTGTCGTCGTGACGGGCGCCGCCGAGGGCTGGGTTGGGGTTACCACTGCCGTGCGTGCTTGCGCCCCCGACACGGAGCTCACAGCACTGTAGGTGCCATAGACAGCGAACAGCGTGACAAGCACAAACACTGCACCGGACCCGGTGCGGGCCACTGAAGAGCGATTGAGCTTCCGAGCCAAATCCTTGCGGCAGAAGAGTTGATTTCCGGCCACCAAAAGCATGCAGGTGACAATGCCCCACGCCAGCAGAAAGATGATGCCAACCGAGCCGGGTACGCAGTCGCGGGCCATCGCCATGGAGGCGTTCACCGCGCCAATCGTACTGGCACCCATGATTGATACAAACGGAAGAAAATGGAATTCATCGCCCCAGATGCCCTGCTGCGCTTGACTGTCCATACTCAACTCCATCCCACTCTTCTGTTGTCTCGACTATGGCGTCACTAATTGACGATTTCGAGGCAACCAAAAGGCATTACCACGATTGTGTGGCAAGTGGTTGGCGATCGTTAAAAGTTTAAACAACGTGGTTAACATTTCGGCGTCTCACGTCCCTTGGCTAAGGGCGGAGGGGGGCGACTTGGAGAATCGCATGTGCGCGGCCGGCTTGCGCTTTTGCATTTAGGCGTGGCCAGGACCGCCGATCACAAGAACTAGTTGGAGGGTTCGCTCTGGCGCAGTTCCTTCTTCGACAATTTGCCGACCATGGTCTTGGGCAGCTCGTCGCGGAACTCGATATATTCGGGCAACTCGATCTTTGCCAGTTTCGGCTCAATCGTCTTGCGAATGTCCTCTTCGGTCGCGGTTTGCCCCGGTTTCAGCTTGATGAAGGCCTTTGGCGTTTCGCCCCGATAGTCATCTGGAACGCCGATCACGGTGACCTCATCAACCGCCGGATGGGCGTAGATCGCGTCCTCGATCCGGCGCGGATAGACCTTGAAGCCAGAGCAATTGATCATGTCCTTGATGCGGTCGACAATGTAGATGAAGCCGTCTTCATCCATGTAGCCCACATCGCCGGTGCGGAAATATTCGCCTGAAAATGTTTCGGCAGTCTCTTTGGGCTTGTTCCAATAGCCGTTCATAACTTGGGGGCCGGCAATGCAGATTTCGCCGTTTTCGTTAACCTTCATTTCGGCTGCTGGATCATCTAGGGAGCGAATCGAAATGTAGGTGCCGGGCAGGGGTTGGCCGATGGAGTTTTCCTTTTCCAAACCGTTGTAAGGATTGGCGGTGGCCACCGGCGAAGTCTCAGAAAGACCGTATCCTTCAATCAGCCCACATCCGGCCAGCGCTTCAAACTTGCGCCTCACCTCCAGCGGCAAGGGCGCCCCGCCGGACATGCAATATTTCAGGGAACTGAGGCCGCCCGCATCAAGATCCTTATGGTTCATCAGTGCTGTGTAAAGCGTGGGGACCCCCGGCAGCAGGGTGGGCTTGGCCGATTTGATGATCTTGACAGCCTGGTCGAGATCAAAGCGCGGCATGATGATGATCTCAAAGCCGCATTTAATCGCGGTGTTCATGATGCAGGTCATGGCAAACACATGGAAAAACGGCAGGATGGCCATGATGCGCTCGTTGCCGATCTCGATACCCGTGCTCCACAGGCGGATTTGTTCGCAGTTGATCGCCAGATTGGCGTGGGTCAGCATGGCGCCCTTGGGCACGCCAGTGGTGCCGCCGGTATATTGAAACAGGGCAATGTCGGTCTCCGCATCAAGCTCTGCGGGCGTGAAGGTTCCATCATTGGCCACCAACGTGTCGTAGTGAACCAGGCGGTCTCCCAGGCCTGCATCGTCCACGCTGGCCAGTTCCTTTCCCTTGGCGATTTTGAAGAGGAACTTCTTGATTGTCGGCAGAAGGTCGGGGAAGGGGCAAACCATCACCCGGTCCACGGCCCCGCTTTTGGCCACCGTTACCATTTTGTCGAACAAGAGCTTCAAGTCCAACGTGACCATCAACTCGATGCCGGCATCGCGGGCCTGATACTCGATCTCTTCTTCGGTGTAGAGCGGGTTGAAGTTGATAACGATCGCGCCGAGCTTGAGAGCGGCAAAGTAGCAGCTGATGTAGTAGGGGCAGTTGGGCAGAAACAGGCCGATCTTGCTGCCCTTTTTGATGCCGGCTTTCTGCAGGCCCGCGGCGAGCTGGCTGGTGGCCGCGCCCAGCTCACTGAAACTCAGCTTTTTGCCCAGAAAGTCGGTCAGCGGTTGCGGGCCGAAAGCGCTTACGGCCTCATCAAACATGTCTGGCAGGGTGGAGGCGGGAAGGGGGGCATTCCAGTCCACATCGGACGGGTAGGAGCCCATCCAATTTTGTGCGAGCTGGTTGGAGCTTTTGCTTGCGGCCAAAATAACCTCCCGTGATGATGTCTCAGGCACTGACGAATTATCGTTTTATTGGGATTAGTATACCCCAAATTTGGTCACAATCGAGCGATCCGTGGTGCCTGAGGCGTTGAGCCGGATGAAAAAATGCCGTAGGACAGAGGCGCCTGAAACCCGATAATGAGAGAGCTTCGTTGACAAAAGTGTTGAAATCCACCGTGGCATCGGTTGCGTTGCTTGGTCTTTTGGTCCTCCCGGTCGGGACACCACAAGCTTTGGCGCAGAGCACGAACTCGGTCAAATTCAGCACAACCGTGAAGCGCGCCAAGGCTGGAAACGCCGAAGCGCAGCTGTTGCTCGGCAAAGCCTACGAAGAGGGCAAGGGCGTAAAACGCGATTTTCTGGCGGCTGCCAATTGGTACAAGCTGGCGCTCAGGCAAGGTGATGTGGAATCAACCTACCGCCTTGCCAGATTGGTACACAGGGGCGGTGGCAAGCTGGCCCAGTCGCCTGATCTGGCCGCACAGCTCTACCGCCGCGCTGCCCAACAGGGTCATAGCGGTGCGCAAAACTGGCTCGGCTTTTGTTATCAGTTCGGCTTTGGACTGACGCTCGACTATGCCCGCGCCGTCAACTGGTACCGCAAATCGGCCGAGCAGGGATTTCCGGCAGCACAGAACAACCTCGGCATGCTTTATCTCAGTGGCAAGGGCGTGAGCCAGGACCTGTTGAAGGCGGCCCAGCTTTTCCGTGCGGCTGTGAAGCAGCGCTATGGTTGGGCTGAAAACAATCTTGGCGGTCTTTACGAGATGGGGTGGGGCGTGCGGCGCAGCCCGAAGCGCGCCAAGGATCTCTACCGATCTGCTGCAGCCGGCGGCAACGCCCAGGGCAAGAAAAATTTGAAACGGCTCGCCGATGCACAAGCTGCGGCAGACGCCAAGGCCGCTGCTGCTGCTGCCGCCGCTGCCGAAGCAGCCAAGGCGAACGAGCCTAAGAAGGTCAAAATCACCATAGACTGAAGCGCCCATGAAAAAGGCCCTCCACCCGTTTTTGGGAAGAGGGCCTCAATTCTTGGTGTGATCTCCCGCCAGCGGGACGGGAAACCCCAATGCCTATTTCAGCATGGAGCGAGACCAGTTGCCGTCATCGCCAACCACGTTCACGCTGAACAGGCCGGTAACGTCACCGTTTGCATCAAAGTCGTTGACGCCAGCTGCGCCCTGATAATTGACCTTCTTGCCGTCGGCGATCAACTTCTTGGCTTTCGCCCATTCACCTGGACGGACCACTTCGCCTTCAGGACCAGCAACTTCACGAAGCGCGGCACTGATCTTGGTGCGGTCTGCGGCGCCGGCTTTTTCAATAGCCAGGGCCATCAGGAATGCAACGTCATACCCGTGTGCGGCATATGGTGCTTCGGGATCTCCGCCAGCAGCTTTGAAAGCTTCAGCGAAGTTTTTGTAGGAAGCATCTTCGGTGTCGGAGGCTGCCTGGGTAATCCAGATGTTGTCCTTCAGGTTGTCGGCGCCGATCTGGCCGATAACTGATTTGTCGAACATTCCGTCTGCAGCATAGAACTTGCCGAACAGGCCGTTCTCAAGGCTGTTCTTCACAATCGTGATGCCGCTGGAGCCGTAGTAGGCGAACAGTGCAAGAGCTTCCGGACCGCCTTGTGCCAGCGTGGACAGCTCTGAGCGATAGGACGCCTTGTTAGGCTCGTGTGCCTGGTTCCCGGTTACTTCGCCGCCGAGTGCCTTGAATTCCTTCACAAACACATTGGCGATGCCGGCATTGTAGTCGTCGTTCGAATAGGTGACGGCGACCTTCTTCTTGCCTGCTTTCCAAACCATATCGGCAATCGCCTTGCCCTGGTAAGCATCGGACGCCGAGGCCCGGAACACGGTGTCTTTGTCTTTCAGCTCTGAAATTGACGGTGCGGTTGCACTGTCAGACAGAACGGTTACACCGGCTGGAATGGTGACAGAAGACACCATGCCGTTGGTTGCGCCTGAGCAGCTTGGGCCGATGATGCCGACCACTTGCTCCACGTTCACCAGCTTGTTGCCGGCGTCGACGGCAGCTTTCGGGTCGCACGCGGAGTCGGCGATCACCAACTTCATCGTGTCGCCCTTCAGCAAGCCACCGTTCGAGTTTACATGTTCGGTCGCGATCTGACGGCCTTTAACGATTGCAGCCACCAGTTCGGCAATTGGGCCGGTTACGCCACCAGCAGAACCAACCTTAATTTCGCCAGCCTGCGCACCAACGCTCAACATGGCGATGGCGGACGCTGTGATGGCCATCTTTTTCAAGAAATTCATTTCGTATCACTCCTCTCCGTTTACTGGTGCAGTTCTCCCGTGCACCACATGGCGGGCAATATGGCCGGAATGTTCCGCTTTAGGCAAGCCTCAATCGGCCATCTTGGTTTCGGCATTCCCGTTGGATTTGGCTACGTCCGGGCGTTTTTCGGGCAAAATGCCCTGCGGGAACTTCTGCAGAAAGATCTGAAGCATGAGGCCAATCAGGAAAATCCGGATATAAGCCGCCCTGATCGCCAGCTCATCGGGCAGGCGGCTGGTGACGATCTCGGTGGCCGACCAGACGACCCACATGAGAAACGCGCCGAGAATTGCCCCCTTGTTGTTGGCACTGCCGCCCACGATGAGCATCACCCAAACCAGGAAGGTTGCGAGCAGGGGATCTGTGGCGTTGGGGTCAACGAATTTCAGATAGTGCGCCATCAACGCGCCGGCGAGCGCCATGATCATGCAGCCGATGACGAAGCCTTCCATGCGGAAGTTCTCGACATTCTTGCCCGCCGCCTTGGCTGAGGGTTCATTTTCCCGGATCGCGGTCATCACCCGGCCCCAGGGGGATTTCCGGGCCACTTCCACAAGAACGTAGACGATCGCGACGACGACCAGCACCAACAACAGGAAGCCGAATTGGTTCCAGGGTTCGGGCCAATGCTCGAACGGTTTTGGAATTTCAGAGACGCCGCGCGGGCCGTTGGTGGCCCAGGTTTCGTTCTTCAAAATGAGCCGGAAGATCTCGGCAATGCCAATGGTTGCAATGGCCAGATAGTCGCTTCGCAGACGCAAGCACACCTTGCCCACCAGATAGGCGATGACGCCGCAAATCAGCATGGCGGCCAGGAAACCCACGATGTAGGGCATCTCAAAGCCGCCGATGTGCCGGTGGGTGGCCGATGTGGTGAGGATGGCGGTTGTGTAGGCGCCGATGCCGAAGAAGCCGGCAATGCCTGCATTGAACAGCCCGGCAAAGCCCCATTGCACGTTGAGCCCCAGGGTGAGGACCGCATAGATCCCGCCCATTGTTGCCAGTGAGATGCCGTAGAGCATGTATCCGTAGAGGGCGTCCATTGTCTAAAACACCTTCCCTTTGAACAGGCCGGAGGGGCGCCAGATCAAGATGCCGATCATGATCGCAAACGCCACACCGGCCTTGTAGCCGGGGTTAAGCAGGGGCTCTGTGCCGATAAAGGGATAAGAGGAAATCTCCTCCGCCAGGCCGATAATCAATCCCCCCACGAGCGCACCATAGGGCCGTCCCACGCCCCCCAGAATGGCGGCCGCGAACATGGGCAGCAGCAGCTTAAAGCCCATTCTGGTTTCAACATGGGTGTCGATCGCCAGGAACACGCCGGCAGCACAGGCCAGTGCCGCGCCGACCACCCATGTGGCCACGACCACCTTTTCTGTGTCGATGCCGGTGAGCTTGGCCAATTCTGGCGAATCCGACATGGCCCGCATGGCCTTGCCGATCTTGGTGTAGGTCAAAAGATAATGCACAGCGAACATCAACACGAGCGCGCTTGCCATGATCATCATGTGCTTGGGCGATATGCGCAGGTAATCCATCACCAGAATTGGCTTTTGAATGCCCGGTAATACCGACTTGAGCTGGACCCCCCAGAAGAACTGGATGACCGAGCGTGTCATCAACATCAGGCCGAACGAGGCAACCACCAACATGACCACCGGCGCGTTCCGCAATGGCTTATAGAACAGCCGGTCAATTGAAAGCGCGTAGAGAACGGTCAAAATCATGGCGATCGGCATGACCACGAGGGGATGCCAGCCGGTGATCTGCACCAGCGACCAGGCGAAATAGACCCCCAGGGTCATGGATTCACCGTGGGCAAAGTTGGCAAAGCGCAGGATCACAAACGTCATGGTGATGCCGATTGCGCCCAAAGCATAGATGCTGCCCAGGAGAAGGCCGGGGATGAAATAGAAGTTGATGAAATCGGCCATCAGACAGACGCCTCCGGCACGGCCTTGCCGCCGCCCAGGAACATTTCCGCCACTTCGGGGTCGTCCAGCAAATCCTGCCCTGAACCGAAGAATTTGTTCTGGCCGTCCACCAGAACGTAGCCGTGATCTGCGATGGAGAGCGCTTGCTTGGCGTTTTGCTCCACCATCAAAATGGGTGTGCCAATGCTGTTGATCTTCTTGACGATGGAGAAGATCTCACCGCGGAACTTTGGCGACAGCCCGGCGGTTGGCTCGTCGAGCAGAAGAATTCTTGGCTCCAGCATGAGGGCCTTGCCCATGGCCACCATTTGCCGCTGACCGCCGGACAAGGTTCCAGCAGATTGTTTGCGTTTCTCCGCAAGTGGTGGGAACAACTCATAAATTTCGTTTAAGCGAGGTTTGAAATCATCCTCACGCACGTAGGCGCCCATTTCGAGGTTTTCTTCAACCGTCAGGCTGGGGAAGATGTTTTCGGTTTGCGGCACGTAACACACACCCTTGCGCACAACCTTTTCTGGCGGTGTGTTCGTGATGTCCTCGCCATCAAGCAGAACCTGGCCTTTGGTCAAACTCAAGAGGCCGAACACGGACTTCATTGCTGTGGACTTGCCGGCCCCGTTCGGACCGATCACCACCACGATTTCGCCTGGATCAACTTTCAGGGACACGCCGTGCAGGATCTCCGTGTCGCCGTAGCCGCCGTAAACGGACTGGAGCTCAATGACGCTCATTCGTCATCCTCCTCGCCGCCGCCCAAATAGGCGTCGAGCACTTCAGCGTTGGCACGCACCTCATCCATCGTGCCTTCGGTGAGCACCGTGCCTTCGGCCAGCACGATCACCGGGTCACACAAGCTGGCGATCAGGTCCATGTCGTGCTCGATGATGCAGAAGGTGTAGCCGCGTTCTGCCTTGAGCTGCGAGATCATGTCGATGATCTTGAGCACCAATGTTGGGTTCACGCCGGCGCCGGGCTCATCGAGCAACACCAGCTTGGCGTCGGTCATCATGGTGCGGCCAAGCTCCAGCAGCTTCTTCTGGCCGCCGGAGAGGTTGCCGGCGCGCTCGTCGCGCAAGTGCGAGATCGAGAGGAACTCCAGTGCGGTTTCCGCTTTGTCGCGCACTTCTTCTTCGCGGGCCTTCACGGCTTTTGGATTGATCCAGTTGTTGAAGATGTGTTCGCCCGGCTGGCTGGGCGGCACCACCATGAGGTTTTCCAGTACCGTCATCTTGGCGAACTCGTGCGGGATCTGGAAGGTGCGCACGATGCCGCGATGGAACATTTGGTGGGTGGGCAGGCCGGCGATGTCTTCACCCTGATAGATGATGCGCCCCGAGGTGGGGGCAAGTTCGCCGGCGATCATGTTGAACGTGGTTGTTTTGCCGGCGCCGTTAGGGCCGATCAATCCGGTGATTGTTCCTTCAGCAATTTTGAACGAGCAATCACGCACGGCCTGGAGGCCGCCAAACTGTTTGTTTAAACCCTCAACTCTGAGCACGAAGCGCCCCTGCCGTTCCCCTCAACTCCCACGTGGCTGCTTTGCTTTTGCTTTTTGCAGCCGGATGCACTCTCCCAAAGTGGAAGGGGAATGGCAAGACACAAACCAGAGTTTTTGGATGAGTTTAGGTGGAGAGGCCAGATTTCACGTTGGCCAGCAAGGCATCTGCGCCGCGCGCAAGCAGACCCAGATCTGAGCCGCAGGCCACGAAACTGAAGCCATCATTGAATAGCTCCACCGCTTTATCCGCGCTTTGGACCAGGGTGCCTGTGGGCTTGCCGGCCGCGTGGACCACTTTTGCCGCTTCGCCGATCGCGGCCCACACATCAGGGTGTGCCGCCTGGCCGAGCAAGCCCATATCTGCAGCAATGTCGGCCGGCCCGAAAAATACGCCGTCCACTCCATCAACGGCGGTGATCTCCGCTGTCCGGCTCAGCGCATCGCGGGTTTCGATCTGAACCAACACCGCCAGTTCGTCCTCGAAGCGTTCAAAATAATCGGTTACGCGGCCAAATTTGTTACCGCGCTGGGCCATGCTGACGCCGCGGATGCCGCGCGGCGGATAGCGGGTTGCGGCCACCGCGGAGGCGGCTTCTTCAGCGTTCTGGATCATTGGGAACAAAAAGCCGCATGCGCCAATGTCAAGCAGGCGCTTGATCATCACAAAATCGTTCCACGGCGGGCGGATGATCGGAACCGTGTCGCCCTGCTGCATGGCCTGCATCTGGCCCAGCACCGTGCGCTCGTCATTGGGCGAATGCTCCATGTCGAGCAGCGCCCAGTCAAAGCCGGTGGACGACACCACGTCTGCCGCAAAGTTGCTGCACAGGCTGTTCCACAACCCGATCTGAGGTTTGCCGCCGGCGATGGCGGCCTTGAAGGTGTTGCGGGCGAGTTTCATTCTGTGCCGGCTTTCTGTTCGTGTTGTGCAGCTAGGCGGTCATGCTGCACCTTTTCGCGATGCAGGATCAAGAGGCCCGAGCCGATAATGATGGCCCCGCCAACAAGTTCGCGGAGACCCGGCACCTCGTTCCAGAACACCAGACCGTAGATCAGCGCCCACAAGATGACGATGTATTGCACGGGCGCAATGAGTGAGAGCTCGCCGGTCCGCACGGCCATCACGTAGGTGAAAAAGGAAATGGCGATGATGAGCCCGCCCAGGGTCAGCCAGGACACCGCGTGAACCGACAGAGGGGCCCAGCCGAACGGCAGGCTGGCCAGGCCGCCGATGATCACGGTGATGGCCGAGGTGAGGGTGACCGAGCCATCTGAAATGTGCGGGGCCACAAACCGGGTGGAGACATCGCGCACGGCGACAAACACGGCAGCTCCCAGCGGCAGCGCAAGGGCGGGTTGCCAGGATCCGGTGCCTGGCGCGGTGACCACCAGAACGCCAACGAACCCGGCGAGCACGGCGCCCCAGCGCCAGGGCCCGACCCGCTCGCCAAAGACCGGCCCGGAAACCGCGGTGAGGATGATCGGGAAGGAAAACACCAGGGTTGAGGCCAGGGCGATGGGCAGCAAGGCAAGACTGGAGATGAAGAGATACGTGGCAATTATCTCCGCCACACCGCGCAACACACACCAGGGGTGCAGCAGACCGGAGAAACTGACCTTCTGGCGGCCGATCCAACAGCCCAGGGTCAGAAATGTGCACAGGGCCGCGCCGCGCACGACCAGCATCTGCCCCACGGGCAATTCTGCGCCCACCAGTTTCAGTATGGCGTCGTTGGCGGCCAGAAAGCTCATGGCGACGACCATCAATATGATTGCCCGGCGATTATCAGAACGGTGCGGTGCCATAAGTGCAGGTGGGGCTTCCAGTTGGAGTGGTTTGCACACCTAGCGCATTTCGGGAGGTGGTCAACAGATCAATTCTGTGCCGAGCTCAAGGCATGATTTGCCGTTGCCAGTGGATTGTGGGCATATTGCTTGTAGACGGGAGCAAGCACCGTTTGATAAAGCACGATAGTCGTATAAAGATTCCAGCTTGGCCGATTGGGGACATTGAGAACGATGGATTTTGACGCAGCACGTCACAACATGGTCGAGTCGCAACTGCGGCCCAACAATGTGACCGAACCTCGTTTGATCGAAACCATGGGGCGCTTGCCGCGTGAAAAGTTCGTTCCCAATGCGCGCCGGCCGATCGCCTATTGCGATGAATGCGTTGAAGTTGCCCCGGCCGATGGTGAGGGAGGTGGCCCCAGATATCTCATGGAGCCGATGACATTTGGCCGGCTCGTTCAATTGAGCGCGGTGACCAAAAGCGATCTGGTTCTAGATGTGGGTTGCGCGACCGGGTATTCGGCTGCGGTGCTTGGGCAGCTCGCCGACGCGGTTGTGGCGGTAGAAGAAATTGAGCCGATGGCCACGGAGGCAGGAAACCTGTTGACCGAGCTCGGTGTCGACAATGCTGCGGTTTTGGCCGGTCAGTTGAACGAAGGCTATGCGCAACAGGGCCCTTATGATGTGATCATTCTGGAAGGGGCCGTTCAGCAGGTTCCAGACGGATTGTTTGCACAACTGAAAGACGGAGGCCGCTTGGTGGCAGTGGTGGAGGAGGCCGGCGTCGGTCAAGCCAAACTGTACCAGAAGAGTGGCAACACGATCTCAGAGCGCACCGGCTTGGGTGCCAATGCCAAGCCGCTTCCAGGTTTTGAAGTGTCCCGCGAAGAGTTCGTATTTTAACTCCACAAGCTGTCCTTTCTGAAGAATAGTTGTGCGGTGTTGCAGTCGTGCCATAGCGGCGCGCGCGAATCCGGCTAAAAGGCCTTTGCAAAAAGTAGACATTGAACCGGTTCTGTAAGTGACGGCAAAAGTACGCTAAAAAGGCAGACAAGGTGATTCGTGTGCGAGGCAACAATTTGACCAGAGTGGCCGAAGAATTGTCGCATTGGTTTGATACTCACTGTGGTTCCATGAACCAGGGCGCTAGCGCGGAGAGATTGGGGTGATCAGTAAAACCCGTAACAGTTGGGTCTGTGCATCGTTATGTGTTGCAACGGTGGCGTGGACGATCGCGATTGATGCGCAGGTTTCATCGGCGGAAGCCGAGAGCCTGCGGCGGGCGTTGGCTCGGGCCTATATGAAAAACCCCCAGTTGGGTGCAGAACGGGCGCGTCAAAGAGCGACCGACGAGGTTGTGCCGCAGGCGCTGTCCGGTTGGCGCCCGACCGTAACCGCCAATGGCGACTATGGGCATGTAACCGATGAGGTGATCACCCGCACCAGCCGCACAAACAACGGACGAGAGCCGCGCGGATATTCCATCACGCTGACCCAGCCTGTGTTTGAGGGCATGAGAACCTACTTCGGAACTCTGCAAGCTGAGGCCAATGTGAAAGCCGGTCGCCAGACCCTGTTGAACGTGCAGCAAACCGTGCTGCTCGACGGCGTCACATCTTACATGAACGTAATCCGCGACCGCACAATTGTGTCCTTGCGGCGCAAGAACGTGGCGGTGCTGAAAGAACAACTCCGTGCTTCGCAGGCCAGATTCAATGTGGGTGAAATCACCCGGACCGACGTGGCCCAGGCCCGCGCCCGGCTAAGCCAGTCACAATCCAACTTGGCCGTTGCCAAATCCAACCTTGCTGCAAGCGCCGCTTTTTACGTGCGGGTGTTCGGGGCCAAGCCGAAGAAGCTGTATTATCCTAAGCGAACCCTGGCGCGCATGCCCAGGAACCTCAAGGGTGCCGTCCGCATTGCGGATGAGCAAAACCCAACTGTGTTGGCCGCCTCGTTCACTGAAATTGCCGCCCGGTATGCGATCAAGGTTGCAAGGGGCAATTTGCTGCCGACCCTTTCGGTTCAGGCGCAATACAGCCGCAGAGAGCGCGACAGTGCAGCGCTTCTCAAGAACGAGCAGGGCTCTGTGGTGGGGTCATTGACTATTCCGCTCTACCAGGCCGGCACGGTTTACTCCTCCATCCGCGAGGCCAAACACACCGCCAACCAGCGCCGCCTGCAAATCTTGGATGCCCGCCGCCAGGTGCGCCAAAACGTGGTGACGTCCTGGAACAACATCATTGCCGCTCACGAAGCCATTCGCGCTGCCCGCGAGCAGGTGTCAGCCAACGCGCTGGCCTTCAGCGGGGTTAAACAGGAAGCTCTTGTGGGCTCGCGCACAACACTGGACGTGCTGGATGCTGAGCAAGAGCTGGTGGATTCTCGGGTGTCGTTGGTGCAGGCACAGCGCGAACTGATTGTTGCCCGCTACCAACTTCTCGCCTCCATCGGCAGACTGACGGCCAATGACCTTAAACTTGGGGTCCATCGCTACAATCCGGAAGCAAATTACTTGCGGGTACGCGATAAATTGTTCGGCGGTGACATCACCGAATCAGAGTAGATTCACTTGAAGAATCACGCGCAAGTCGTGCCTTTACGTAAGGAACGCTTGGCTCGGGGGATTCTGAGGGACGATGATGGCTGATTTGACGGGTGGGAAGATCCGATGAGCGCGAGCAACGCAGCGGCTGAGCCGAGCATGGAAGAGATCCTGTCCTCAATCAGACAGGCCATCAATGAAGACATTCCCGGAGCGGTCCCAGAAAATGCAGGCGACCCTTTCGCGTCCGGCTCCAGCGCCGAAGCGGCGTTCTCCGCGCCTCCGCCCGGCCAGGCGTTCGATGCGGCGGTGCATGAATCCCATGACCCTTTCGCAGAACTCACGCGGAAATTGAACGAGACCCGTGAATCCGTTCAAAAGCAGATGCATGGCGTTTCTTCAAATTTAAGATCCGACCCGCCCGCAAGCGCACCCGAAGAAAGGTTCCAGACTGAAGCGCAACCTGCGCCGCCTCCGCCCGTCAAAGCAGAGGCGCCAGCACCCACACCGGAACCTCCGACCCTGGCCCCTTGGGAAGCTGCTGCACCCGCGCCAGAAATTGAAGAACCAAAGTCCATTCGCGCCGCAATATTCTCTGCCGCGCCGCAAGAAACGCCGCCTGGCGAAACTGCAGACGCCGCGGCGGCGGCTGGTGCTCTGCAAGCGTTAACCGCCCGTGTGGCTGACCAACAGAAAACACCGGTTGAGCCGCCCAAGCCTGCGCCCGAACCAGTGCCCACACCTGCACCCGAAGTTGCCGAAGCGCCGGCGGCGAAGCCTGCAAGTGCGCTTGCGTCAATTTCTGAGGGGACTGCAATATCCCCCATGCCCGAATTGTCCTGGGCCTCTGCTGATCGCTCTGCGCCAACCCAATCTGCAGCGCTTGAGAAACCTGAGTTCATTAAACCCGCCAGCTTCGACAAGCCTGCACCTTCGGCGCCGGAGACGGCCCCTGTAGCCAAACCGAAAACGGATACGGATCCATTTCCAAAGCTCACGGCGATGGTCGAGCGGGGCATTACGGAGAGCGCCGGCAGCGTGAAGACGGACGATGCGATGGCCGATCTTGTGCTGCGGCGCATACTGGAACCTGCCATACGGTCTTGGCTTGACGACAATCTTCCCGATATCGTCACCGAGATCGTGCGCGATGAAGTGCGCCGGGTTGCCAGCCAATCAATTTAATTCAACCCAATCTCGCCGGTTGAAACTATAAGGGACGTGCTTGTATAAGCTGGCGTCCCTTTACCCGTTCACTCCCCTGCGACCGCGGCCCGCACCAGGACCAACTCAGCGATGCTTGAAAAAACCTATAACCCTGCAACAACCGAACAACGGCTTTATGACGCCTGGGAAGAGGCTGGCGCATTCGCCTGTGGCCAGAAGCCCGGCGCGGAGAGCTATTGCATTGTCATCCCACCGCCCAACGTTACCGGCTCGTTGCACATGGGCCACGCGCTCAACAACACGGTTCAGGACATTCTGGTCCGGTTTGAAAGGATGCGCGGCAAGGACGTGTTGTGGCAACCGGGCATGGACCATGCGGGCATTGCAACGCAAATGGTTGTCGAGCGCCAGCTTATGGAAAACCAGGAGCCGTCACGCTGGGACCTGGGCCGGGAGAAGTTTGTTGAGCGGGTTTGGGAATGGAAGGCGCTTTCGGGCGGCACCATCAACGGACAGCTGCGCCGCCTGGGCGCTTCATGCGATTGGTCGCGTGAGCGTTTCACAATGGACGAGGGGCTTTCTCAAGCCGTTCTGAAAGTGTTCGTGTCGCTCTTTAAAGACGGCCTCATTTTCAAAGACAAGCGGCTGGTCAACTGGGATCCGAAATTGCTTACGGCGATCTCCGATCTGGAGGTTGTGCAGGTCGAAAGCAAGGGCCACTTGTGGCACTTCAAATACCCGATCAAGGACGAGCCCGGCCGTTTCATCACGGTGGCGACCACCCGCCCTGAAACCATGCTGGGTGACTCCGGTGTTGCGGTTCACCCGGACGATGAGCGTTACGCTGACCTGGTGGGCAAGACATGCGTTCTGCCGTTGGTTGGCCGTGAGATTCCGATTGTGGCCGATGAGTATGCTGATCCTGAGCAGGGCTCAGGCGCGGTGAAGATGACGCCGGCGCACGATTTCAACGACTTTGAAGTTGGCAAGCGGCAGAACCTGCGCCTGATCAATGTGTTCGACCGGCATGCTCGCTTGGCGCTCAAGGACAATGAGGAGTTTGTTGAGGGCGTGGAAGCCTCCAAGGATTTGGAGGCCACACTGGGCATGCATGGCATGGACCGCTTTGAGGCGCGCAAACAGATTGTGGAGCGCATGGAGGCGGCCGGCCTGTTGCAAGAGATTGAAGATCACGAACACGCGCTTCCCTACGGCGACCGCTCGAATGTGATCATTGAACCGTTCCTCACCGAGCAATGGTATGTGGATGCTGAAACCCTCGCCAAGCCGGCCATCAAGGCGGTTGAGGATGGCGACACGGTGTTCGTGCCAAAAAACTGGGAGAAGACCTACTTTGAGTGGATGCGCAACATCCAGCCCTGGTGCATTTCGCGCCAGCTCTGGTGGGGCCATCAGATCCCGGCCTGGTATGGCCCGGACGGTGAAGTGTTCGTTGAGGAAACCGAAGGTCTGGCGCTTGCCGCGGCCGAACGCCACTACGGCACCCGCACCATGCTTGAGCGCGATGAAGATGTGCTCGACACCTGGTTCTCTTCTGCCCTTTGGCCGTTCTCAACATTGGGCTGGCCCGAAGAGACCGAAGAACTGAAGCGCTATTACAAGACGGATGTTCTGGTCACCGGCTTTGACATCATCTTCTTCTGGGTGGCCCGGATGATGATGTTCGGCATGCATTTCATGAAGGACGAAAACGGCGTGCCCGAAGTGCCGTTCCGCGAAGTCTATATCCATGCCCTGGTGCGCGATGAGAAGGGCGCCAAGATGTCCAAGTCCAAGGGCAACATCATTGATCCGCTGGAGCTGATCGATGAGTACGGCGCCGACCCGCTGCGCTTCACCCTGGCGGCCATGGCGGCCCAGGGCCGTGACATTAAGCTCGCCAAGTCCCGGATAGAGGGCTACCGCAACTTCTCGACCAAGATTTGGAATGCGGCGCGCTTCCTTGAGATGAACGAGTGCGTGCGGGCCGAAGGCTTTGATCCGGCTAAATTGAGCCTTGGGACCAACCGCTGGATTGCCGGTGAGGTGGAACGGACAACAGCGGCCGTGACGGCCGGAATTGAGCAGCACCGCTACAACGAGGCGGCGGGCGCTCTCTACCGCTTTGTCTGGAACGTTTATTGCGATTGGTATCTGGAACTCGTCAAGCCGGTCTTGAGCGGCGAAGATGGGGCGGCCAAAACCGAAACCAAAGCCGCGGCAGCCTGGGCCTTCGACCAGATCTTGCTGGTCATGCATCCCTTCATGCCTTTCATCACCGAAGAGTTGTGGCAGGTGACAGGCGAGGTTGGGCCGGCGCGCGAAACCTGGCTCATCTCTGCAGACTGGCCGAATTATAGCGGTCTGCAGGACGCAAGCTCGGATGCGGAGATCGACTGGGTGATCCGGCTTGTTACGGAGATCAGATCGGTGCGTGCGGAGATGAATGTGCCCGCGGGAGCCAAGGTTCCGTGCGTAATCGCTGCTGCCGGCGAAGAGCAAACCGCATGGACGCAAACGTGGACGGCGGAGATTATGCGCCTGGCGCGGCTTGAAAGCATCTCGTTTGCCGATAGCGCGCCGGAAGGTGCCGTGCAGGCGGTTATGGATGAAGCTGTGGTTGCACTGCCGCTGGGCAGCGTCATCGATGCGGAGGCCGAAAGTGCCCGCTTGCAGAAGGAGCTGGGCAAGATCGATGGCGAGCTGAAGGGCTTGGCGGCCAAGCTGGCCAATGAGAGCTTCACCTCGCGTGCGCCTGGGCATGTGGTCGAGGAGCAGCGCAGCCGCCAGGTGGAAGCCCAAGCCAAGGCTGAAAAACTCAACGCTGCGCTTGAGCGTTTGAAGACCTTGGGCTGACGACCCTTGAGGATGTTGCCATGTATGTGCCAGAGGCGTTCGCCGAAACCGACCTGACCACATTGCACGCGCTGATGCATGAACACCCGCTTGCCACGGTCGTGAGCCTGAATGCCGATCGTTTGCAGGCAAGCCACGTGCCGCTGGTGCTTTATCCGGACGAGGGGCCATTTGGAACGCTGCGTGGGCACCTTGCCCGGGCGAACCCGCAATGGTCCACGCTGGACGCGTCAGTTGATGGCTTGTGCATCTTTCATGGACCCGAAGCCTACATCACGCCCTCTTGGTATGAGAGCAAGAAGGAGCATGGCAAGGTGGTGCCCACCTGGAACTATGTGACCGTGCATGCGGGCGGGCCCTTGAAGGTGATCAAGGATGCAGACTGGCTGCTGACCAATGTCAACGCGGTGACCGATCAGCATGAAGCAGACCGGGCGGAGCGCTGGCGGGTGAGCGATGCGCCTGACCGCTTCGTTCAGACCATGTTGCGCGGCATTGTGGGCATTGAAATCTGCATTTCCCAGCTCGATGGCAAATGGAAACTCAGCCAGAACCGGCCCGATGAGGACCGCCAGGGCGTGGTGCAGGGGCTTGCCGACGAGCATGGCGCCGACGAGGCCATTTCGCGCGTAACCGCTGAGCGGGCCGAAACTTAGGCCGGTTTGCAAGCGCCCTTATTTGCAGATCGCCTTCAACGCTTCCCACTCTTTGTCGGAGAGGGCAGGGGTGGTTGGCCCGACGGTGAGCTTCTCAATGTTGGCGATGCGTTCGTCCAAGCCGGGATGGGTGCTCAGGATGTTGCCAATCTGCCCAAGGCTTTCCTGAACTTTGACGCCGGGCTGCTTTTTCACCAACTCAAAGAAATCTGCCAATCCCTTGGGATTGATCTTGGCCTTTTTCATGAGCTCGATCGCGATGGCATCTGCCTCGCTCTCAGCGCCGCGTGTGTAGCGCAAGATTGCCAGCATGGCACCGCCCTGCGCCATGGCATCGCCCATTCCGTTGCCACCCCAAAGGGCGCTCATGATGAGCTGGAGGCCAAACACCCGGACAATCTGGGCTTCTGGGTGGCGTGCTTTCACGTGGCCCAGCTCGTGCGCCAGTACGCCGGCCACTTCATCTGGGGTGGAGGCCCCATCGATCAGTCCGCGGGTCAGCACAACCCGTCCCCCGGCCATGGCGAAGGCATTGATGATCGGCAGATCGTAAACCCGGACCGTGTCTGCCTCCACATTGTCTGCAAACCTGAAGGCCATGCGGGCCAGAGCCTTCTTGCCTTCAGCCCCATTGCACTGCTTGGCGCTCTTGATCATGGTTGCTTCAATTTGAGCGCCCATATAGCGCCACCAGGCGTTCGGGATCAGTGTGGCCACGGTCGACGGGGCGGCACTCAAGATCAGCCAACCGAAGAGCCCGAAGGCGATGATGCCGGCCAGGCACATGGCGGCAATCTTTGCAGTGGTCTTGTGGCCTGCGCTGGTCCCCAGTTGCGGCGCATGCTGCAGGACTTGCTGGGCAAATTGCGGCGAGGCAATGATCAACCGGGCTTCCGCCGCGCCTTCGTAGCGCAGGCGAGCAGGGCCTGTTTTGGGGACCGGGCGCACGGGCTGCAAACCCTCATACGTCCAATGTTGATCTTTCGCAGCGCCCTTGAGGCCGAACAGCAATCCGCTTGGCCCGAACGCCACATCAACCTCATGGTTGGCGGCGGTCTGGCCGTCGTTGAAGTAGCCCAGGTAATTGCCGGAGGGATCAGAAACCATCGATGTCAAAGGCCTCTGCCAGGCCTTCTCCGGTGCTGTCCAGCTGCTGTTGGGATTGCTGGATGGCGGCGATGTCCACCGTGCCGTTTGTCTCCAGGCGGGCGACCACATAGCGGATCAGCCGGCGCTGCACATAGGGCCGGCCGATGCCAAGCGTGAACAGCATGATGAGGATGTTGCCGAGCGTGAGGGTGATCAGGCTCCACACGGTTGCATTCAGTTGGAACTGAAGATCGCCGAACGTGGTGCAGTCGGCGAAATAGCGCAGCTCGGCAGCTTTGTAGACAACCCACAGAAGGCCGGACACAACGAACACGATGGGCAAGCCGATGAACAGAAACGCCAGAATGAAGAGTGTTTGCTCTGTCGATTGGATTGAGCCGCCGTCGTCTCCGCCGAACAGGAGGCCAAGCTCGGCATTGCCCCAGAGCAAACCACCTGCTGCGGCAATGATCACGGCACTGGCTATCCAGACCGTGGCGAACGGCAAGTAGAGCGGTGCGGCCGAGCCCCGGAAATGGAAGGGGTGCTGACCAAACCGCATGTCGTTGGTGATGTGGCGGTTGAGGCCCACCCGAAGCCAGGGATAGGCCCAGCCTAGGGTTGGCAGAAGCAGAGCGTAGCGCAGCAGGAAGGAGGTTCCGAAACTGGTGGGCGATCCTGCCAGCGAGCCTCTGATGCCGCGCCAGACCGACCGGCTCAAGCGATAACGCCGCGCCCGGTAGGTTCCAACACCCACCAGAAACAGAATGAATACCGACACGGCGACCTGAACAACAACGGCAACCACCGCCGAAGCGGCGAAGAGGAAAGAGGCAAATATTTGCACAAAGGCCAGTGGAACCAGAATGAGTAAGCCGACGATGATGGCGCCCAGGAACAATTCCCAACCGGTTCCGGTGTATTCAAGCGGTTCGTCGTTGATGTGGATTGACGACCAGATGTGCTGGCGGACGGCAGTTTTCCCCCAAAAACTATAGATCCCCAGCGTCACCATGCTCAGAAGGAAATTGATGATGGTCAGCCCAAGCAGCCCTTCCTGCTCATGAAATGCGACCCGGATGGCCTCCTTGCGCGGTGCCGGCGCTGGAACCCCCGGCACCGACGAAGATGTTGGAACAGATCCCCAGGGTTGATCAACCATTGCCAGTGCCTCTTTCTCATAGTGAGTCGTATTCGTACTGCCAACAGTGGCATACACGCTGGTTCTAGATGCCTGCAATGTCCAGATTTGTTGTAATTTCGTCACACTCGCTCAGAGAATGGCCCGCTCACCGAAACTTGCCTTAAACGATCTTTTTTGTGCCCAGAATAGCTCCTAGCGTTGGTTCACGGCTCGGGCTGGGGCACGCGCCGGGACGTGGTGGATCGTTGAGTTGGTCAGTTCGCCAAGCGTGAGGATAGTAGATTGAGGCTGTGTACCGTAAGTCGCTTAAACGGTAAGGGCTTGAAAAGGTCTCGGCCCATAAAATTCAAACCAGAGGCAGCAAACTGAGGGTTTTTGATGGACGCTAAGACGTTCGATAAAAAGAATCTGCCAAGCCGGCACGTGACCCAGGGTCCGCAAAGGGCGCCCCACCGGGCGTTTTACTATGCGATGGGGCTCACCCGGGCGCAGATCGACCAACCCTTTGTCGGCGTCGCCACCTGCTGGAACGAGGCTGCACCGTGCAATATCGCACTGATGCGCCAGGCCCAGGTGGTCAAAAAGGGGGTAGCGGCCGCAAGCGGCACGCCCCGAGAGTTTTGCACAATCACCGTAACCGACGGCATCGCCATGGGCCACCAGGGCATGAAATCCTCGCTGGTGTCGCGCGAGGTGATTGCTGATTCGGTTGAATTGACCATGCGCGGGCACGGCTATGACGCCCTGGTGGGGCTGGCCGGCTGTGATAAATCGCTTCCGGGCATGATGATGTCCATGGTGCGGCTGAATGTGCCGTCCATCTTCATCTACGGCGGCTCGATCCTGCCGGGCAGCTACCGGGGCACTCCAGTCACCATTCAGGATGTGTTTGAAGCGGTGGGCCGCCATTCGGTGGGGGATATGTCGGATGAGGACCTGACGGAGCTGGAAGAGGTTGCCTGCCCAAGTTCAGGCGCATGCGGCGCCCAGTTCACCGCCAACACGATGGCGACCGTATCTGAAGCGATTGGCTTGGCGCTGCCCTATTCGGCAGGCGCCCCGGCCCCATACGAGCTGCGCGACAAGTTCTGCATGGCGGCCGGTGAGCAGATCATGGAGCTGATCGCCCGCAACATCCGCCCGCGCGATATCGTGACCCGCAAGGCACTGGAAAATGCCGCCGCCGTTGTGGCTGCGTCAGGCGGGTCCACCAACGCAGGCTTGCACCTTCCGGCCATCGCGCACGAGTGCGGCATCAAGTTCGATCTGATGGATGTGGCGAAAATCTTCAAGAAAACCCCCTACATCGCCGACCTTAAACCTGGTGGAAAGTATGTTGCCAAGGACATGTTTGAGGTGGGCGGCATTCCACTCATTATGAAAACCTTGCTCGACAATGGTTTTCTCCACGGTGACGAGATGACCGTGACCGGGCGCACCATTGCCGAAAACATGGAAAGCGTTAAGTGGAACGATGATCAGGATGTGGTCTATCCTGCTAATAAGCCGATTACCAAGACCGGCGGCGTGGTTGGCCTCAAGGGCAATCTGGCGCCTGAAGGGGCGATCGTGAAGGTTGCCGGCATGTCCACCCTGAAGTTCACTGGTCCGGCCCGCTGTTTCGACAGCGAAGAAGAGGTGTTCCAGGCAGTTACCAACCGCACCTATGAAGAGGGCGAAGTTCTGGTGATCCGTTACGAGGGCCCTGTGGGCGGCCCGGGCATGCGCGAGATGCTGTCAACCACCGCGGCGCTCTATGGCCAGGGCATGGGCGAGAAGATGGCGCTGATCACAGATGGCCGTTTTTCCGGCGCAACCCGCGGCTTCTGCATCGGCCATGTGGGCCCCGAAGCGGCCGTCGGCGGCCCGATCGGCCTCTTGAAAGATGGCGACATGATCACCATTGATGCAGTGAACGGCACCATTGATGTGGATGTCAGTGATGCGGAAATGGAAACCCGGCGCAAAGCCTGGGCGTCGCGCGAGACCGACTACCGGTCCGGCGTGATTTGGAAATATGCACAAACCGTTGGTCAAGCCCGAGAGGGGGCGATCACCCATCCTGGAGGAGAAGCTGAGCTTGTTTGCTACGCCGACATGTGACCGCAACCGGCCTGTCCGGGCTCTGCCGCGCATCATCTGTGTTGCGCTAGCGGGTGGAGTCTATCTGGCGGCATGTGGTCCTCTTGCAGCGCAGGAGAAGGGAATTGGCTTTGGCCAATCCATGTTCTTCTCGTTCCGCGAGGCGGCGAAGAGGGCTTCTCCGAATTTTGATTTGCGCATTTGGGCAACCAACCTCGAAAAGGCGCTCAAGGCGTATCGCACCGGTAAGTTTGCAAAGGCGCACCAATTGTTCAAAGCCGCCGCTGACGAAGGCGACCTGATGGCCCATTGGTGGCTCGGGCGGATGCATCAGATGGGCCAAGGCGTGCCGGTGAACGATGCGGTGGCGTTCAACCATTTCCGCAGAGCGGCGCTGGCATTTGACGGGCGAGAGCCGCCAGGACCGCTCATGGGGGCGAAACTGGATTCGCTTGTGCACGTGGGGCGTTACTACCGAAAAGGTATTCCCGGTGGGAACCTCAAGCGGCAACCGCAGAGGGCGCTTCGGATTTTCCGCACGGCCGCTGAATTCAAACACCCCGGTGCCCAGTATGGCATTGGCGCCATGTTCTATGATGGCGATGGGCTCAACAAGCGGCCCCGGCGCGGCATGCGCTGGCTCATGTTGTCGGCGCAAAAGCATTTCCCGCAGGCCCTGGCCAAACTTGGAGACATCTACTGGGCCAAGCGTGATCAGCCCTTCAATGATGTGCGCGCCATGATGTGGTACATCCTTGCGCAGAACGTGGCTCGGCCAGAAGTGGATCCGGAAATTATCAATCGTTACAATGAATTGGCGGCAACTTTAGCGCCGCAGATTCAAGAGCAGAGCCGGCAGATGGCGCTGAACTGGAGCCGCAGATTTCCGCCGCCGCCGCACCGTCAATTGACCCAACCGGTTGCCGAAACGACCACGGAATAGAGGCCGGCGCCCAGATTTCAGGTGAAAAAACCGGGCATTGAAAGAATGTACCGATCCAAGCCGGGCGGCGTGAAATCAGCCATAAAATACATTGTGTGACCCGTGTCGAGGTGGAAGCCCTGATCGATCAGATAGGTCATGGCTGTTCGGTTGGCCAGCGGCACCATTACGCCGAAGGTGGCATCACTCTTCGCTGCATTGGTTTCAATTTGGGCCATGATTGCCGGCATGTCGTTGTCGTCCAGCGCCGCTAGGGGGCCGCTCCATCGGCCCGCATAGCCATACCCTGCGGGTGTGCCGTTGCGGAAAAACATGAGCCGGCTGCGTTGTTCAGCCAGCCATGTGTGCTCTTGCGGCCTGGTGTAGCCCAGCAGGGATTTGTCGATCTGATTGAGAGCCTCAAGCTCTTCGGCTTCGGAGGGCAGGGAACCAACCTCCAGATCTGTTTCGACAGAGACGGGCCTGGCCTTTCGTTCAAAGTCGAAGATCGTGCACATGGGATAAACCCCCGCGCGCATGTATCTTGAAAGTGCGGCCGGATTGCTGTTTGCCAAAATGAGCCGGGAGGGGCTCTCCACCTGCTCGAATGCCCGGCTCAAAAGCTCGCGCCCCAAACCAGCGTGTTGCCTGCCGGGCAGCACGAAAAAGTCGGTCAACTGGCAAACGTCATCGCGTTGTATCGACCGGGCGTATCCCAACACCTCGCCGTCATCTTCCGCCAGCCAGCCCACTGCGGCGTGGGCCGAAACATGCTCAAACAAGGGGCGGCGCTCGGCTTCCCACATGGTGTTCCAGGCTGTTTCATCTGACAGGTCCACAATTGGCGCCAGGCCTGTTTCCAGGTGCCGCTGGTTCAAACTGGCAACAAACACCCGGGCAATGTTCTGCAGGTCAGCTGTTTTGATCGGGCGAAATATCGGCAACATGGGGCTGGGGCACTTCAAAGTGTGATCAGACGAACGGCTGACAAGTTTGTGTTTGTACCGCACTTGCGCTGTTGCAATAGTGTACGCTTCGTTTGATGGCTCTGTGAAGGACCCCGCGCATGCCCGGCCCCCTCGATGGTTTTAAGGTAATCGATCTCACATCGATGATTTCAGGCCCGATGTCGACCTTGATCCTGGGCGATCAGGGCGCCGATGTGATCAAGGTTGAGGCGCCTCAAGGCGACCATGCCCGCCACGTGGCCACGCGCCGTGGGGGCTTTTCCGCCTCGTTCCTCAACAACAACCGCAACAAGCGCTCCATCGTTCTCAATCTGAAATCGCAACAGGGTCTGGCCGCATTGAAGCGGCTTTTGGCCGATGCAGACGTGATCGTGCAGAACTTCCGGCCCGGTGTGGCCGAGCGCATTGGTGTGGGCGAAGAGGCGGTGCGCGCGGTCAATCCGCAGATCATCTATGTTTCCATTTCCGGCTTTGGCTTTGAGGGGCCCTATGCGCAAAAACCGGTGTTTGATCCGCTCATCCAGGCGGTGTCGGGCCTGACCACGGTGCAAGGCGGTTCGGATGAACAGCGCCCGCGCCTGGTGCGCACCATCCTTCCCGACAAGCTCACCGGCATTCAGGCCTCGCAAGCCATCACCGCTGCCCTTTTGTCGCGCGAACGCACTGGGATCGGCCAGCACGTGCGCCTGTCGATGATCGACACTGTGGTGGCCTTCCTGTGGAGTTCCGACATGGGCGGCCACACGTTTGTGGGCCAGGAAAGCTCAACCGAACGGGCGCAGTCGTTCATCGATCTGATCTACGAGACGACTGATGGCTATGTGAGCGTTGCGGTGATGCAGAACAAAGAGTGGGAAGGTTTTGCGCGGGCCGCTGAGCGTCTTGATATTCTGGATGACGAACGGTTCAAAACCGCCGAGGGCCGCGAGATGAACAAGGATGCGCGCCTTCAGTTGATCCAGGAGATCTTGAAGCAAAAGAGCACGGCTGACTGGCTGGAGCTGCTGGAGGGCCAGGATGTGCCGTGCGCGCCGGTGCTGACCCGGCGCGAGATGATCAATCATCCGCAGATCGAGGCGAACGGCATTGTGGTTGAGACCGACCACCCGGTGGCGGGGCGCCTGCGCCATACCCGGACGCCGGCACAGTTTTCCGTCACCGGGGCAGAACACCGTCACGGTGCCCCTTTGCTGGGCGGGCAGACCCGGGAGATCCTTGCAGAGCACGGGTTTACGTCAGAAGAAATCGCAGAACTAGAAGCAGGCGGCGCAGCCCGCCAGGCCAAGGCAGGGTAGGGCAACATGATAGATTTTTATTATTGGCCGACCCCGAACGGCTGGAAGGTTTCCATTCTGCTGGAAGAGCTTGGGGTGGCCTACAACACGATCCCGGTGAACATCGGCCAGGGCGATCAGTTCAAGCCGGAGTTTCTGGCCATCAGCCCGAACCACCGCATGCCGGCGATTGTCGATCATGAGGTGGAGGGCGAACCGGTCGCGATCTTTGAATCCGGCGCGATCATGTTCTATCTGGCCGAGAAACATGGGCGCTTCATGCCGACCGACCCTCTGGGCCGCAAAGAGACGCTGGAGTGGCTGTTCTGGCAGGTGGGCAATCTGGGGCCCATGGCCGGGCAGTACAGCCATTTTGTCAACTATGCGCCGAAGGAGGAAACCTACGGCCACGACCGTTATAAGAACGAATATCATCGCTGTCTGGGTGTTCTGGACAGGCGCTTGGAGGACCGGGCGTTTATTCTGGGCGATGAGTATTCCATTGCAGACATGATCTCCTGGCCCTGGGTGTTGATCGCCAAGGCCATGGGCCAGCCGTTGGATGAATTTCCCAATGTGGTGCGCTGGCGTGCGGCGGTGAAAGACCGCCCGGCGGTGCAGAAGGGTGTGGATCTGGGCAAGGAGTTTCGCCGCTCAGCACCGCCCTCAGAGGACGAGCGCAAGAACCTGTTCAACCAGACCGCCGGCACTGCTGAGCAAAAGGCTTGAGACTGCTCACTTGCTCCGCAACACACTTCGTGTGACTGCAAGGGTTAGCCATACCACCAGGCCAACAGCTGCAAAGTAGGGCAGTATGGTCGCCAGATCCTTGGAGGAGAGCTCGCCGGAGGCCGATGCGCCTGCAGCGGCTGCAAACAGGGCGGCAGAGAAGAAAATGCGGGCAATCAGGCTTTGAACCGACAGGTAGCTCGCCCGGTACGCGCTCTCCAGCCGCGGTTGCACCATGGCCAGCATGTAAGGCTTGGAGAGGGCATCAGGCACCATGCGCAGCAGCAACAACGGGATCACCCCAGGGTGGAGCACCAGGGCCATGACGGTGATTAGGCCGATTTGCATGCCCGAGGCCACAAGGAAGCTGCCGGCATTGCCTAAGCTGGCGTTGAGACGCGGAGCAAGATGGCCCGCAATCACCGACATCACCATCATGGCGCTCACGATCAGGCCTGCAATGATGGGGGTTTGCGCGGCCCAGGCGCCGCCTGCCAGACTCTCGCGCAAGTAAGGCTGGGCGAACACGAAGGGCACATGGCTGAGCGAATATCCAGCCACCACGAAAACGAAGAGCCAGAGCAACGTCCGGTCTTTGGTTTTTGTGATGATTGTGGCCAATTGGCTGAGGGGCGGTTCCACGCGCGCCTTTCCGGATATGGGAGGCTCGGTGCACATCAGCATGATTGCGAAGGCCGCGCCGCTGGCGACCGCGCTGAGGAGGAAGGCAAACGGCATGCTGTAATAGCCGATCACGCCGCCAGTGATGGCGGAGGCCGCAAGCCCCCAATATTGGTAGCGCCAGGCGATCAGCTCCTGCTCGGCCACCTCGTCCTCGCGGCCTTCGGCGGCCAGCGTGTCGTAGAGCAGGGCATTGTCGGAACCAGACGCAAAGGCGGTGCCCGCGCCCAACAGCAGCTGCGCCAGGGCCAGCATGGCAAACTCGGTGGAGGCGTAGATCAGGAAACACGCTGCTGCCGTGGCAAGGGAGGCCAGGGCGAGGGTTGGTTTGCGCCCTACCGCATCCGATAGATAGCCGGACGGCACCTCCAGGGCGACGACGCCCACGTCGTAGAGCGCGGCGAGCACGATGGCCTCTTGCGCGCTCAGCACCCCTTGAAAATACAGAAACCAGATGGCCTGCCAGAACAGCAAACTGCGGGCGAACTGAAAGTAGCGGTAAAGGCGCAGGTTGCGGGACATCGTCATCTTAAAATCATCATGAATTGGCACCATAGGGCCAAGAAAGAACGCTTCGCCAGTGCAATTGCGGCCGGGGGCTCTCCGGCAAGGGTTCAATTGGCGGGCGTGAAGGCCTATCTATAGGGGTACGATGGTTAAGGACCGCAGCAAATCTGAACCGACTTCGGCCGTTGTGAGCGCCGAAGAGGCCAAGGACGTCTCGCCCACTTCGGATGTGGATGCGTTTCTGGCCAAGGTGAACACCATGCCTCAGGCCACCCGCGCCGGTGAGGTTGGACGGCTGATCTTCGCAATGGACGCCACCATGTCGCGCCAGCCCACCTGGGACAGCGCGCTGCAGATCCAGGGCGAGATGTTTGAGGAGACCGCCAAGATCGGCGGGCTCGATGTGCAGCTCATCTTCTTTCGCGGTTATGGAGAATGCAAAGCCAGCAAATGGGTGAGCGACGGTCGCTCTTTGGCCCATCTTATGTCCACCGTGAGTTGCCGCGGCGGCCACACCCAGATCGGCAAGGTGCTTGCGCGGGTTCTGAAAGAGAACGCGAAGCATAAGGTCAATGCGGTTGTGTATGTTGGCGATGCCATGGAAGAGAATGTGGACCTTCTGTGCGATCAGGCCGGTGAGATCGGGCTTCTGGGCGTGCCTATGTTCATGTTCCAGGAAGGCCATGATGCCAATGCGGAGCGGGCCTTCCGGGAGATTGCCCGATTGACCCGCGGCGCCTGGTGCCGGTTTGATGCAAGTTCGGCCCGGCAGCTTCGTGAGCTTCTGGCGGCCGTTGCGGTTTATGCCTCGGGCGGGCGCAAGGCGCTGGCAGACTACTCCAAGGCCAAAGGCGGCGAGGCGGTGGCGCTGCTTGAGCAGTTGAGCTGAGCTGGAACGCAGATATGTATAGACATATCGAAAGCGTAATGTGACAAGTGTCACTTAGCAGAGTGACGCGATACTACGAAACGAACCCAATTTCGCGCAAGGCTATGAAAGCAAAGGTGAATTAGCGCTATTTGACGGTTAGGTGGCTCTTTAAAGTGGCGTATAGTCCCTGGATTCGCAGGGCCATCATCGCTAAGTTGCCCACGAAGGGGTATCCGTCTTGGACCGTAAACTCACCACCATTCTGGTTGCCGATGTTGTCAGCTACAGCCGGCTGATGGCGGCCGATGAAGCCGGCACACTGGCCTCGCTGAACAGCCAGCGGCGCGAGATCAATGAGCCCAAGACAGCCCATTACGGGGGGCGGGTGGTCAAGCTGATGGGCGACGGCACGCTGATGGAGTTCGGCAGTGTGGTGGATGCGGTGAACTTCGCCGTGGACGTGCAGCGCTCTGTGGCCGCGCACAATGAGCTGGTGCCTGAGGACCGGCGGATCCGGTACCGCATCGGCATAAACATTGGCGACGTGCTGGTTGAAGGCGATGACATTTATGGCGATGGGGTGAACGTGGCCGCGCGCCTTGAAGGGCTGGCCGACCCTGGGGGCATCTGCATCTCAGAGACGGTGTTTGAGCACACGCGCAACAAGCTGGATGTGCAGGTAGACGAACTGTTCGAGCAAGAGGTCAAGAACATGGCCCAGCCGCTTCGGTTTTACCGGCTGCTGCTCGACAATCAACCGACCGATGGGCAGCGTGCCAGAAAGCCGGCGCCGCCGCGGCTCGAGCAGGCCCGTGGATCCATTGCCGTGTTCCCCTTCGACAGCCTGTCGCCCGATCCCAACGATGCCTACATTGCCGATGGGATCGCCAGCGAAGTCATCAACATGCTGTCCAGGGTTCCCGATCTGAGGGTCGCCTCCCGCTCGGCAATCTTCAGTTCGCGCACCAAGGGCGCTGATGCCTGGGACATGGTGCATGAACATCAGTTCCGTTATGTGCTCACCGGCAATGTGCGCCACGCCGGGAACCGGTTGCGGGTGATTGCCGAACTCACCGAGGTCACCAGCCGCAGCCAGCTGTGGTCCAACACCTATGACCGCGACATCGCGGACGTGTTCGAGGTGCAAGAAGAGATCGCGACAGCCATTGTGACCGCGTTCGGCGGTGAGTTCCTGCGCGCCGAATGGCAGCGCGTGAGCGCGCACCCCACACAAAACCTGGATGCCTGGGGGCTGGTGCAGAAGGCCAGGGCGCTGAACCTGCCGGTGAACCGCAACGCGATTGACGATGCCTTGGTGCTGGCGCGCGGCGCCGTTGCGGCTGATCCGTCCTATGCCGGCGCCCATGCCTGCCTGGCCTCGGTATTGATGCAAAGGGTGGTGAGCGGTTTCAGCGAGGATGGAGATGCTGACCGGGCAGGGGCCTTGGCGGCCGTTGAGACGGCAGCTGAGCTTGCGCCTGATGACCCGGCAGTCCAGCGCACCTTGGGCAAGGTTTGGAGCAACAGCGGCCGGCATGATCAGGCGGTCAGCGCGCTGCGACGTGCAGTTGCGATAGCCCCCTTCGACTTCCACAGCTGGGGGCGGCTGGGGCGAACCTTGTGTTATGGCGGAGAGCCGGAGGAGCTGCGCGAAGGCCAGGCCATCCTCGACCGCATTCTGGCATCGGCGCCCAACCATCCGATGGTCAACTATTGGCTCTACTTCAAGGCCAATGCCTGCCTCCGCGACGACCGGGCTGAGGATGCTGCCCGGGCGGCCCGCAAGAGCGTGGAGATCCAGCCAGGCTATGCCGGCGCCTGGGTGACGCTGGCGAATGCCTTGGGCCAGCAAGGCAAGATCGCCGAAGCGCGCGGCGCCATGGACCGGGCGCAGAAGGCAAATCCTGCGCTCACCCCGGAGCATCTGTTTGAGCAGATCAAAATTGCCGGGGGCGGCGATGAAGCCCATGCTGAAAAGGCGCTCGCCGGATTGAAGGCGGCCGGGCTGCTCTAGAGCAACCCCCGATCAGACGGTTACGGCTGAGCGGGGATAAGTTGCTCGCCCGTAACGAAAATCTGGGGCATCTTCCGCTCAGTTTGAGCGGAAGTTGCCCTAGTTGACCTGGAACGGACGACGCCCCTCAAAGAGGTCCAAATCTGACAGGATCAAGTTGACCATGAACTCCGCAAAGAGGCGGACACGGTACACCCGCCGCACGTCAGGATGGTACAGGAGCCAAAGATCGAGCTTCAAATCCAACAATGTTTCCGGCTCTGCGCGTCGTAATCCAGGGTCCCGGTCAGCAACGTAGCAGGGCAGCACAGCTGCCCCGAGACCTTGGCGCGCCATGGATTGGATGGCGGCCATGCTATCTGCTCTGTGTTTGATCCGGCCTTCAGGCTCCACAGCGCCGATAAAAAGCTGATTGTAGGTGTCGTCGGGCAGGCCTATCCAATCCCAGCCGGAGCGGCTTGACGGAGTGAACCGAGCTCCGGCCTCACCGCTGGATGTGTAGACACTGTATGTCGCTGCCGCCAGGCGGCGCCCGGCAAGGGTCTCGGGCGGCTTGTTGGTAAAGCGCAAAGCCAGGTCCGCATCGTTCCGGCTGAGGCTTAACGGCGCGCGGGTGCTAAACACACTCATCTCAATCCCTGGATTTTGCTCTAGAAATGGCCAGATGTGCTCCGACAGATAGCCATTGAGGAGGATCTCCGTGCAGGTGATCCGCAAGCCTCCGGTGAGCTCCTGATCCTTGCCGTAAATCTTCCGTCCCGCCTGCGCCAGGTCCTCTTCCACCTGGGCGACGGTGTCGAACAGGTCCATGCCCACTGCCGTTAGCTCGTAACCCTGATGGGTGCGGTCAAACAGGCGGACTTTCAGTTTGGCTTCCAGGGCATCCAGCCGGCGGGATACCGTTGGCTGGCTGACACCGAGCGCCTTGCCGGCTGCCGTGAGTGAGCGCTCGCGGGCAATGGCGAGAAAGTAGCGATGGTCGTCCCAATCAATGTCCATTCAAAATTGTATACTGATTATGCGAAACTCGCTATGGCGCTTCAAAAATATTGAGTGTCTAATCTCCGGCAGACGATCAAGACTGCTGGATACGGAGTTTCTGATGAACCGCATTGCCCCTAATGGCCGATCTGGTGTTGCTCAGCTGGAGGACGGCTTTGCGGGCGACGTTCTGGTACCGGGCGATGAAGCCTTTGATGCCACGCGCCGTGTGCACAACGGCATGATTGATCGTCGCCCAGCAGCGATTGCCCGCTGTGTCGGAAGTGCGGATGTGGCAGACGCGCTGGCCTTTGCGCTCGATCGCGACCTTGAAGTGGCCGTCCGCGGCGGCGGTCACAATGTGGCTGGCGTGCTGTCTGCGATGACGGCCTGATGATCGATCTCAGCCTGATGAAAGGCACTTGGGTTGATCCCAAGCGCCGCCGGATCCGGGTTCAGGCCGGTGCCACTTGGGGCGACTTCAATAGAGCAACACAGATGCACGGGCTCGCCACAACCGGCGGGGCGGTGTCCAGCACCGGCGTTGCTGGGCTGACGCTGGGCGGCGGCTTTGGATTTCTGTCCGGCAAGTGCGGCTACACCATCGACGCTTTGAGATCTGTTGAAATGATTACGGTGGGCGGGGAGGTGGTCGAAGCGTCTGAGGATGAGAACGCCGAGCTGTTTTGGGGGCTTCGCGGCGGCGGCGGGAACTTCGGGATTGCCACAAGCTTTGAATTCGACTTGCAGAAGATCGGCCCGATGGTCCATGGCGGCATGGTGGCCTTCCCGTTCCAAGCTGCCGCGGAGATGCTTGGCTTCTACCGTGACCTGACCGCGGATCTTCCTGATGAGCTAACTATGCTTGCCGGGCTCACCCATGCGCGCGATGCCGCCGGCACCAAGTTGGCCGCCATTGTGCCCTGCCACTGCGGTGCACCAGACGATGGCGCGGCGGCGATGGATCAGATCAGATCGTTCGGCACTCCAGCGGTTGATGGCCTTGGTCCCATTTCCTATTCGGCAATGAACCAGCTGTTTGATCCAGGTGTTCCAAAGCTTGATCTCTATTATTGGAAATCCTGCTTCCTCAAAGAGTTGAGCGCGGAGGCGATCGGCATACTGGAAGAGCAATTTGCCTGTTGTCCCTCGCGCAGGACCAAGATTTTCGTTGAGCATTTTCATGGCGCGGTTCTGAGGCGGGCTCCTTCTGAGATGGCTTTTCCGCACCGTGACGAAGGCTACAGTATACTCATCATCACCCAGTGGACCGACCCGGCCGATACCGACCGCAACATCGCCTGGGCCAGGCAGACTTACGATCTTCTGACGCCGCACAGCCGGGAAGGGGCGTATACGAACTACATGGACGACGATGAGACCCAGGCCCGGGTCCGCCAGGCATTTGGCGATAACTTTCCGCGGCTGCAAAAGCTGAAAGACCAATATGATCCGGCCAACATCTTTCACCGCAACCAAAACATCCCGCCGTCCGCCCAGAAGATCAGATAAAACGAGAGATCGGCATGTCGGCCATCTGGCCAAACTCGTCGCTTGGTTCTGCGAACGCCCCGACCGCGTGATGGAACGAGCTGAGGGTCATCAGGTGCTCCAGGGACGCAAATCCGCGTTCATCCATATTCGGCCTTGCGTTTGTTTTGGACAGCATCACGCAGTGCGCCTGCGTTCGTGCCCTCAAGGGCGTCCATGCCAACGCTCCTTCGCAGTTCTAGAGCATGTTCCGTTCAAGTTGAGCGGAACATGCTCTAGATTATCATTAAGAACGAGCAACTTATCTCCGACCAGACGTAGCCGTCTGCCCGGAGGTTGCTCTAGTAGAGGCCCTCAAGGCGCCCGGCCACCAGAGGCAGGTGGCGTTCATAGTTCTTCCAGCGCCCGCAAGAGCCGGTGGTGACAGGTTGGCGGGCCTGCCAGCGGCTGGCGGTGGCGATGGCCGTGCTTGCCTCTTCGGGTTTCAGGCATGCATCGTGCCAATCCAGCCCTGCGAAGGCGATGAGCTTGCGGGCTTCCTCCTCAGGCGCATGCACCAGCGCCTCATACTCAACGGTGTGCATCTGCAGGGGCGGGTTGGACGTCCAAAAGCTCATCAGCCAGTTGTAGAGGCGCAGGAAATCTCCCAAGGCGCGAAGATCGTAAGCAAAACCGTGGCCTTGCTGGAAGTGCTGAAAGAAGCACGACACGGCCGTGTCCATATAGTGACGGCGCACATGGATGATCCGTGCATTGGGAAACAACAGGGCGATGAGGCCGAGATGGAAGAAGTTGAACGGCATCTTGTCGGTGAAGCGCCGATATCCGGCAGGTGCACGCTGGTTGATCATGTCCAGACAGGCGTTGGCCGCGCGTTGAAACTCGATGGCCTGAACATGCGGGATGTGTGCCGCGATGGTGCCCATATCGCGCACGCCTACCCGCTCGCGCATCTGTGCATTGATGTTGCCGATCATTGTGAGTTCGCCAGCGCCATAAACGGCCGGATGCGCCGCCAAGATGCGTTCACACAACGTGGTGCCCGAGCGCGGCATGCCGATGATGAAAATTGGCGCCTCTGAGGAACTGCCGAAGCTTCGTCGTTGGCTGGCCAGGGTGCGCTGGGCGGTTTTGATGATTTCGGCCACGTGCACTTCGTGGGCCTCAAGGTCAAACGGCCGGTCCACCAGACTGTTTGCCTGTTCAGCGTGGATGAACGCTTCGTCATAGGCGCCAATATCGTCGAGCGCCTTGGCCAGGGCAAAACCCAAATGGGTGCGGTCTGCGACGGAGAGGGTGTCCTTGGCGTGGAGCGCCTTCATTTCTGAAATCAGCGGATCTTGCGCCTCGAACTTCAAAAACCCTGAGAGATTGAAATAGGCCTCCGCATAGTCCGGCTTCAATGCAATGGCGCGGCGGTAGCTCCTGACCGCCTCGTCAAAGTGCCCTGTAGCCGTCAGCATGGAGGCGTAGTTGTGGCGGATCACCGGGGCATCGGGGCGCAGCTGAAGCGCCTGCAAGACCAGGCCTAAGGCTTCCACGGACGATTTGTTGCGGCTCCACAACAAGGTGCCGAGCAAGTGCAGGGCGTCGATGTTTTGCGGCTCGCGGGCAAGGATGGAGCGATAGCGTTCTTCAGCGTCGGTGAGGTTGCCTGATTGCTGTTCGCGCACGGCTTGGTTTACAGAAAGACGGCTCATGGAAATTCAATACCGCGATGCCTAGATTCGCACAAAAAGTGCGCTGTACGGAACTATCCTGCGTATGCTCAAATGGGCCTGTGCGGTCACTGGTGGCTGGACGTAAAGTGAGATTGGACTTGTGACCCGCATCTTCCTTTTACTCGCGGTGTTGTTGATCATCATTCCGATCGGGGCGATCCTTTTTCTGAAGGCCTCTCCGGCGCGGCTGGCTGTTGTGCTGCGCATTCTGGCGGGCACATTGTTGCTGACCGCAGGCACATTGTTGGCCACACGCGGGCTGGCGCTGCTTGGCGGGCCCATGGCCTTTTTCGGATTCATGATGCTGTCGCGGGCGTTCGGCATGGGCCCCTTTAGCCGCTGGCCCATGGGAAAGCGGCGAACTGAGGGGCAAAATTCTTCGGTGCGCACCAAGATTTTGGCAATGGAATTGGACCATGACAGCGGAACCATGGATGGCGAGGTTCTGGCGGGGCAATTTGCCGGCCGGCGCCTGTCAGATCTCAAGCTTGAAGAGCTCGTGCTCGTGATGGATGACTGCAGCACAGCTGGGGACCAGTCTGAAGCGCTGTTGGAAGCCTATCTCGACCGTGCCCATCCGGACTGGCGCGAAGGGGCGCAACAGGAGACCGGGGGGGCGTCTGGTGCTGCGTCGGCCAAGATGTCGGTTAAGGAAGCTTATGAGATCCTTGGTCTTGAGCTGGGGGCAGGAGAGGATGAGATCGTTGCAGCCCATCGCCGCATGATGAAACAGTATCATCCTGACCAGGGCGGGTCCGACTATCTGGCGGCGCGGATCAATCAGGCCAAGGATCTGCTGCTGGGGCAATGATCAATGGGGGTCACGGTCCCCGCCGGTCAGACCGATTTCGTTTAACGGTCGTACTTCTTGTGGATCTCACGGACGGTTTTTCGGTGCGTAAGCGGGACGTCAGCATTTTGGCTGTGGATGTAGGCGTACACAACGTCTCCGATGTACGGATAGATCCCCCACATTTCGGATCGATTGTAGCCTTTGGTTTCCCAAAACGGCTCAGTTCTCCAAGCCAGCTTATTGCACAGATCTCGCGTGTTCTTCCGGCTCCAGGTGTCCGGTGACGCCTTGTAGGCGTTCAGCTTGTCCATGAGGTCAGGCTGGGAAACAATCCATGCGATGGAGTGTTCGAACAGAAACAGGGGAATCATGCCTGGTCGGTAAGATGGCTGACAAACCTTCGGGCAGACACGCGGGCTCCTTAGCTGCGCGGGGCGATCGTCAAGCAGCCAAAGGAGCGGCGCGAGAGCGACTTACACGCCCGCTTGGCCTGGTTGCGGCTGAAGCCGGCAAAGCGGGCCCGGTAGAGCCTGTTGCCTTTTGCGTCCACAACCATGGTCATGGCTTTTTTGCCGCGAAGGCTCTTCAAACCAGTGTTCTTGGCCTTCGTCAGGCCGGACAGGGCATCGCCGGCACTCTTATAGGCGCCAATCTGGATTTGCCATGTTTTGCCGCGGGCCATGCCGGCGCGCGCCTTTTTGGCATGTTTGGCCACCTTGACCTTCTTGGCGGGGAGGGCACGGGCTGGAACATCGTCCGTCAGGCGAACCATGTCCGCCCGGTCGGATTTATTGCTTTTCGGCTCTGCAACAATCGTAGGCGCCAGCACAGGTTCTGGTTTGGGCTCTCTGGTCTTGGCAATGATGAGGCTCTGCATGCGGGCGCGAACGTGGGTTGCCGCGGTGCCGTTCGCATTGAGGATGCGAACCCGGCTGTCGGACTGCCCGTTCGGAGTGATGATGTTGGGGCGCACTTTGGGTTTTCTTGGCTTAAGTGCGGCGACAACATGAGTTTTGCGGCCCGGCGGCTTTCCGGCGGTGGAGGCCAAGTAGCGCTTCTTGCGGTAGGGCACTTTTTTCAAAGCGGTTTTGAGGATGCCCGCCATGTAGCGGTTACGTGAGCGGCCGGACTTTGCGCCCATCACAACACCGATCACGTGCTTGCCCTTGCGGCGCACCGATGAGGTCAGGTTGAAGCCAGACGCGCGGGTGTAGCCGGTCTTGATGCCGTCAATGCCCTTGAAGCGGCCAAGCAGCCGGTTGTGGTTGCCGTACTTGCGGCCTTTGTAGGTGAAGGACCGGGTGCGGAAGTAGGTGTAGTACTGCGGGAAATCCTTTTGGATGCGCAAACCGAGCGTGGCCATGTCGCGCGCCGTTGTGCGCTGGCGGCGGTTGGGCAGGCCGGAGGCATTGGCGAACGTTGTGCGGGTCATGCCAAGCGCGCGCGCTGTGCGGGTCATGCGGCGCGCAAAAGCCGGCTCGCTGCCGGCCAGGTTTTCGGCAACCGTTGCCGCCACGTCATTGGCCGATTTGGTGACCAGCGCCTTGATGGCATGGCGCACCTTGATCGAGGAGCCTGGTTTCAAGCCGAGCTTTGAGGGTTGCATGGAGGCCGCATGACGGGAGACGCGCAAACGAGAATCGATTGTAAGACGGCCTGCCTCCAGATCCTGGAACAGAAGATAGAGCGTCATGATCTTGGTGAGGGAGGCGGGATAGCGAAGCGAATCCGCGTTGCGGGCAAAAATGATTCGCCCACTCTTGGCGTCGATTGTAATGGCAGCAAATTTGGATGCAGCATGTGCGGAGGGAATTGTCGCTAGAAAAATACTAGCGGCCAGGACCGTTCCAATCACAGAGATTAAAAGGCTGAACACCTTGGACCGGGCCTGGCCGCCATACTCGCCAACACATACAAACATGATATTTTCGCCTCACGCTTTCGAAACGGAAGAGAACATCAGAACGCCACCTAACGTTTGGCGGCATTTCGTTTGTTTTGAGGCAAACTCAGCGTACGTCCCCGAGCCGTTTACTGATACGGTGCTAAGGGGCGATGTCTTGTCCTGCCCATCTCCCAAATCGATACTCTACTCACCACCCCGGTCCCTTCGGGGGTTGCTGCGCGTTTGTTACCGGGCTGCAACAGCTATGGATATTCTCTGATCTGGCTTACCAATTGATTAAATCTGCGGCTCAAATGTGGGGCGTTCTTGGCACAAAAAAGAATTTTTGTGCACTGCAATAAATATTCTTGACATTGATGGTGCACTGCACATATAGAGTTTGTGCAAGCGCGAAGGGCGGTGCTGCCCATAGCCAGTCTTTTGAATACGAACCAAGTCCGATGCGGACAGGAGCCAAGTGAAATGATCAAGTCGTTTGAAGAAGCCCAAAATTGGGGCAAAGAAGGTTTAGAAGCTTATGTGGCAAGCGCAACCGCGATGACCAAAGGCTTCCAGACAATCGCAACTGAATTTGCTGATTATTCCCGCAAATCTTTCGAAGAAGGTTCTGCAGTGGTTGAGAAAGCCATGTCTGCAAAATCTTTCGACAAAGCGGTTGAAGTTCAGCAGGGCTACGCCAAAGCAGCTTCTGAAGCTTACCTGAGCGAACTGAACAAAATCGGCGAACTCTACAAAGAGACCGCTAAAGAAGCTTACAAGCCGTTCGAAGCAAACGTTGCCAAGTTTTCTGGCAAAGCTCCAGCAGCTAAGTAAGTAGATCGCGTTCGAGCGGGATGAGCAAAAGTGTGGGCGGTTTTGCGCCCGCATCCCGCTCTACTAATGGAGACGATCAGCTTTAAGCCTTTTGGCCGAGTGGGCCAAACGGCTTGCTGATCTCGACGCGATCCCGGTTAATCCGGTTTCAAACCCGGTGCAGGCAACTGCACCGGGTTTTTTCGCGTTCAAATTTCAGTATTTTGCACCTTGTCCCTTGCAGATGGGCCTCAAAGCTCGCATCTTTAGAGCGAAGCACTATATAGATGCGCGATAGTTGGAAACTGATGGGTTTTCAGGACACAGATGGCTTGCGAACAGATCATAACCGCTATGGCGGAGGATAAGGACGGCGACGAAGGTTCGGGCAACCAGACCGGTGTGATCACACGCACCAAGCCCAAAACCAAAAAGCCCAGCCTTTATAAAGTCCTCCTCTTGAACGATGATTACACACCCATGGAGTTCGTGGTGTTTGTGCTGGAGAAGTTCTTCGGAATGGGACTTGACCAAGCAACCCGCGTAATGCTCCATGTTCACCAGAAGGGTGTTGGCGTCTGCGGCGTCTACACCTTCGAAATTGCTGAAACCAAAGTGACGCAAGTGATGGATTTTGCCAAAGAACATCAACATCCCCTGCAGTGCACAATGGAAAAGGAGTAACCGGTCCAGTGCCATCATTCTCACGCAGCCTTGAAGAAGCATTGCACCGCGCGCTCGCCCTGGCGAACGACAGAAGCCAGGAGTATGCCACGCTTGAGCACCTGCTGCTGGCGCTGATTGATGACACGGATGCGGCCGCGGTTATGCGGGCTTGCAACGTGGACACGGATGCTCTGCGCCGCAACCTTGAGAATTATGTGGACACTGAACTGGCAACGCTCGTGTCGGCCACCGGGGACGATTCAAAGCCAACTGCCGGTTTCCAGAGGGTTATTCAGCGCGCGGTCATCCACGTGCAGTCATCGGGCCGCGAAGAGGTTACGGGCGCAAATGTGCTGGTTGCGATCTTTGCTGAACGCGAGAGCCATGCTGCCTACTTCCTGCAGGAACAGGATATGACCCGCTATGATGCGGTGAACTACATCTCTCACGGCATCGCGAAACGCTCAGGTTCATCAGAGCCCCGCAATGTGCGCGGCGTTGAAGAAGAGCGCGAGAGCGAAGCCGGCAGCGAGGGTGGTGAAAACAAAGACGGCACCGATGCGCTTGAAGCCTACTGCGTAAACCTCAACCGCAAGGCCGAAGATGGCCGCATCGATCCGCTGATCGGGCGTGAGGCCGAGGTTAAGCGCACCATCCAGGTTCTGTGCCGGCGCCAGAAGAACAATCCGTTGTTTGTGGGCGAATCAGGCGTGGGCAAAACCGCCATTGCTGAAGGTTTGGCCCGCAAGATCGTCAATAACGATGTTCCTGAAGTTTTAAAGGACTGCACCATATTCGCGCTGGATATGGGCGCGCTCCTGGCCGGCACGCGCTATCGCGGCGATTTCGAAGAGCGGCTGAAAGCGGTGGTGAAAGAAATTGAAGAGTATGATGGTGCCATCATGTTCATTGATGAGATTCACACGGTGATCGGTGCTGGCGCCACCTCAGGCGGCGCCATGGATGCCTCCAACCTGTTGAAACCGGCTCTTGCCGGCGGCACCTTGCGGTGTGTTGGCTCCACCACCTACAAGGAATATCGCCAGCATTTCGAGAAGGACCGCGCCCTGGTGCGCCGCTTCCAGAAGATCGACATCAACGAGCCTTCGGTTGAAGATGCGGTGAAGATCCTCAAAGGGCTGAAACCCTATTTCGAGGACTTCCACAATATCCGCTACACCAACGATGCCATCCGCCAGGCGGTTGAGCTGTCGGCCAAGTACATGGCGGACCGCAAGCTGCCGGACAAAGCCATCGATGTGATCGACGAGACGGGTGCATCGCAAATGCTGCTGCCTGAATCGCGGCGCCGCAAGACCATCGGCATCAAAGAGGTGGAAGAAACCATCGCCAGCATGGCACGCATCCCGCCGAAGACGGTCTCCAAGTCCGATGCTGAGGTTCTGCAGGATCTTTCAACCACCTTGCGCCGGGTTGTGTTTGGTCAGGACAAGGCGATCGATGCCTTGGCGTCTGCCATCAAACTGTCGCGGGCAGGGCTGCGCGAGCCGGAAAAACCCATTGGCAACTATCTGTTCTCCGGCCCCACCGGGGTGGGTAAAACTGAGGTTGCCCGCCAGTTGGCCGATGCCATGGGTGTTGAGCTTCTGCGCTTTGACATGTCGGAATACATGGAGCGCCACACGGTTTCGCGCCTGATCGGTGCGCCTCCCGGATATGTCGGTTTCGACCAGGGCGGACTGTTGACCGATGGTGTGGACCAGAACCCCCATTGTGTGCTGTTGCTCGATGAGATCGAAAAAGCTCATCCTGATCTGTTCAACATCCTGTTGCAGGTGATGGATCACGGCAAGCTGACGGACCACAACGGCAAGTCCATCGACTTCCGCAATGTGATCTTGATCATGACCACAAATGCGGGCGCAGTCGACATGGCCAAGCCGGCCATGGGCTTCACACAGACCAAGCGCGAAGGCGATGATGAAGAGGCCATCAACAAGATGTTCTCGCCCGAGTTCCGCAACCGGTTGGATGCGGTCATCGGCTTTGCTTCGCTCAGCCTGGAGGTCATCCAGCGCGTGGTCGAGAAGTTCGTGCTGCAGCTGGAAGCCCAACTGGCCGATCGCCAGGTGATGATTGAGCTGACCGATGAGGCTGCCGACTGGCTGGCCAAGGAAGGCTATGACGAGCTCTATGGCGCAAGGCCGCTTTCACGGGTGATCCAGGACAATATCAAAAAGCCGCTGGCTGACGAGGTGTTGTTCGGCAAGCTTGCAAGCGGTGGCACGGTGCGGGTCATTGTTGAGCGCAAGGACGGCAAATCGGGCCTTGGCTTTGAGTTCCTCACCGGGGAGGCTGAAAAGGCCAAGCCGACGAAGCCTGCAAAGGCCAAAGCCCCGCGCAAGAAAGCCGCTGCGAAGAAGAAACCTGCAGCGCGCAAGAAAGCACCGCCCCGCAAGAAGAGCGGCGGCGGCGGCGGATCGGTTCCAAGTGTGCCGCTTCTGACCGATTGACCTGTCGTAATCGTTCCAACGCTTAGGCTGGCCATGCGAACATCATTGATTGGCCGAAGATTAGCGCCGTTGGCTGCTGTGGGACTTCTAGTGACGTTCGGTATGGCCGCTCCGGGGCGCGCCCAGAGTTCTGCTGAAGAGCAAGAGCTTAAAAAATTACTGAATTCAAAGCCTTATGTGAACAAGCTCAGGTTCGTTGTTTCGCGCTATGAGGCCAGCGTGAATGGCTGCAAGGCGCCCAACGTGGTGGGCCGCACGGGCCTTACCTTGCTTGACGCGCGGGTGCCGATGCCGGGGATTGGCGTGCCCGCTTCAGCGCAATGGATGGACGTTGTGGGAGTAAAAGGCTGCGGGAAACCCTATCAGCGACGCGTGGTTGGTGCCCGGCACAAAGGCCAAACCGTGATGTTTCCCTATCTGTCCGGCAGCACACGAACGACGCCGGTTGTGCAGTTTGAAACCATGAGGCTGGTGCTGAACGAAGAGCGCAAGCACGCAACGGCGGCGGGTTGCAAAGCTGAGGATCTGGTGTCGGTTGCGACCACGCGGTTTGTAGCTTCTGCCAAGGCGGAGCATGGCACCATGTGGCGAGAAAGCTGGACCGTGAAGAGCTGCAAGGGGGTGCGGAACGTGGGCTTGCAGTTTGCTCCAGACAAAAACGGCCATGTGGCGGTAACGCTCGAATAGGCAAAGCTGCCGTGCGCGGCAGTTCACAAGCGCCGAGTTGTGTGCGAACCTATTGCGATCCGACACTCCATAAAACGCAAAATAAGGAGACCTGACAAGTGTATTCAGGACAATGCATGTGTGGCGAAGTGCGTTATGAGATCCATGGTCCGATCCGGGATGTGATCGCCTGCCATTGCGAACAATGCAGGCGGGTCAGCGGGCATTTCATCGCCGCAACGGCCGCACACCACGAGCACATCAAGATCACGAATGATGCCGGCCTTGCCTGGTTTGAAGGCACGGCAACAATTCGGCGGGGCTTCTGCAAGCTGTGCGGGTCCACTTTGTTCTTCGACCACGGCAGCGCCTACCCGATGGGCATAACCGCAGGTTCTCTTGATAACAGCGATGACGTGACCCTTCGGGTGCATATCTGGACCAACGAGGCCGGGCACTACTACAAGCTCGATGGCGATGGTGTGCCGACATTTACCAGCGCCCAATGGAGAGCGCGCCAGGGCTGGGATCCACTTTCCTGGAGCGATGGCGAGAATCACGTTGAGGGTGCCCGAAAATTCGACGACTATGAGCGCGCTGGTAAAACGTAAGGGCTGAACCGGCATAACCTTCGAACGCCTACCCCTGCCTTTGCCTCACCAAGAGTGTTTCGTTCCACGCGATGTCCGCTGAAAAACCTCAATATGAGTGGTCCGCCCTTTGGCAGGGCATGACTGGGGTGTTCTCCCTGGCGGGCCTGGTCATGTGTGCCTCGTTCTTAGGGTTTGGGGCTTTGGTGCGCGGCATGGGTTATGACGTGTGGCCTGCGCTTCTCACCACGGCGATCATCTGGGCTTTGCCCGGGCAGGTGATCTTGCTCACTCTGGCAGAGGAGGGGGCTGGGCTGCTGGCCACCGCGCTTGCTGTGAGCTTCACCGCCATTCGCCTGCTGCCCATGGTGACGTTGGTGCTGGCGCGTTCTGCGCTGCCTGGAACGAGCAAGACACCGCTCTATTTTCTGGCTCATTTCATTGCGGTCACCCTATGGGTGCTCACCGAGGAAAAGGTGAAGGAAATGCCCCGGGAGCGGCGGTTGCCGTGGCTCACGGGCCTTGGCTGCTGCCTGATGGTGATCATGTTGGGGATGAATGTGGCCGGCTTTTATCTAACCGGGGTGTTGCCGCCGATCGTTGCCGCCGCCTTGGCGTTCATGTCACCGTGCTTTTTCTTCATCTCGCTCTTCTCAAACGCCCAGGGCCGGGCGGACTATTTCGCCATCGCTGCTGGCGTGCTGCTGCTGCCATTCTGCATGGAGCTTGTGCCTGATTATGATTTGGCTGTTGCAGGTCTTGCCGGCGGCACGCTGGCGTATGTGGCCGGCCGGTCCAGGAGGGTGCCGGCATGAGTGAGGAGACGTTCAACCTTCTCATCCTGATTATTGTGGCAGGAGGCTTGGCGACCTATGTTTGGCGCGCGCTGGGGGTCTATGCTGCTCAAAAACTGAACCCGAATGGTGAACTGTTCCACTGGCTTGGCTGCGTTGCCACGGCCATTGTTGCCGCGCTCTGTGTGAAGTTGGCGCTTGCCCCGCCTGATATCCTCAAAGAAACGCTGCTGGTCACGCGCCTTGGCGCCTATGCCGCCGGAATTGCCGTCTACTATACGCTTTCAAACGCTCCGGCCGGAGTGGCGGCGGCCTTTGCAACGATGATTGCGGTAGAGGAAGTCGTGCGGCCGATTTTCTGAGATAAGACCCTTATCCCAGCACTGCTCTGATCTTTTCCGCATTGGCTGCCAACACGTCATTGTCAGCCATCTCACCAGTGTGCGGGCGCAGCTTCACGCCGTCATGGCGGGGCAGCACATGCACATGGGTGTGGAACACAACCTGGCCGCTTGCCCGCTCGTTGAACTGCTGGATGGTGACCCCGAGCGCATCGAAAGCCGTCATCACTGCATGGGACATCTTCTGCGCGGTCACCATCACGGCGGCAATGTCATCGGCTGCGATGTCAAGCAGGTTGCGCGAGGCAGCTTTGGGGATCACCAGGCAGTGGCCGTCACAGCGCGGCATGATATCCATGATCGCCATGGTCATGTCGTCCTCGTAGAGCTTGTGACAGGGCAACTCGCCGCGCAGGATTTTAGCAAAAATATTATCTGTGTGGTAGGTCGGCATATGTCTGTTTTCCTGTCTGGGAGATCACGTATCTAATGTCTTTTTGAAGGGGACGTGGCGGGCAAGGTGCTCTTGTTCTTCTTCCACATATTGGCGCTCGCGCGTGAGATACTCACGCACGGCTTGGTCAAGGCCCGGGTCGGCGATGAAATGGGCTGAATAGGTCTTCACGGGCACATAGCCTCTGGCGAGCTTATGAGGTCCTTGTGCGCCGGCTTCAACCCGCTTGAGGCCACGCGCGATGGCAAACTCGATGGCCTGATAGTAGCACAGCTCGAAATGCAGGAACCGATGGTCTTCAACGCATCCCCAGTTGCGGCCGTAGAGGGTGTCGCCGCCGATGAAATTGAGGGCGCCTGCAATGATCTGCCCATCGCGCCTGGCAATCACCAGAAGAATGTCGTCCGGCATGGCGGCGGAAACGTGCGAGAAGAACTCGCGCGTCAAGTAAGGCCGGCCCCATTTGCGCGCGCCTGTGTCCATGTAAAAATCATAGAACGCGTCCCAATGGTCTTCGGACAGGTCGTTGCCTGTGACCCATTCAACCTTGATATCGTTACACAAGGCGCCGGCGCGCTCCTTCTTCACGTTCTTGCGTTTGCGTGAGGAGAGGGCATCCAGGAAATCATCAAAGTTTCCATACCCGTCATTCAACCAGTGGAACTGCTGGTCCATGCGTTGCAGCAGGCCCAGTTCGCCGAGCCGGTGATACTCACCCTCGGTGACAAAGGTCCAGTGCACCGAGGAGGCGCCTGCCTTGCGGCAAAGCTCGATGGCGCCGGACATGAGGGCCCGCTCGCGGTATTCCTGATCGGCCCCGTCTTCAACCAGGAGCCGGCGCCCGGTGGCAGGCGTGAACGGCACGCTGACCTGGAGCTTGGGATAGTAACGCCCGCCCGCCCGCTCATAGGCATCGGCCCAGCCGTAGTCGAAGATGTATTCGCCCTGGCTGTGAGACTTGACGTAGCAGGCCATGCAGCCGGTTACCTTGCCTTCTTCCTCCAACACCAGATGGCGGGGCAGCCATCCGGTCTGTCCGGAGACCGAGCCGGACGTTTCAAGCGCATTGAGAAAGGCGTGGGACAAGAATGGGTTGTAGGGACGAGTTGAAGGATTGGCACATGCATCCCACGCCTCAGGAGCAATGCCTTCCATGGCCCCTTCAACGCGGATCAAGAGCTTTTCGTCTGTGTCGTCTTGAGATGTCGCCATTTTATCCGGCTTGTTGATTACCCGATACTACTGCACATTCCGCTCAATTTGAGCGGAATGTGCACCAGATTATCGTGATTAACGAGCAACTTATCACCGAGCAGACGTACCGTCTGGCCAGAGGTTGCTCTAGCACTACGGGCGAAAACCCTCGAAGATCATTTGATCGGCATATTTTGCGGCAATTTCGCGTTCTGCCGGCGTTCGAACGGTCCATGTCAGAACCGGACGGCCAAGCTTGCGGAAGAGCCGTGTGGGGCCGTAGGGCAGCCCCTTCACGTGATAATGCAGAAAATGCGGGTCGCACTCCGGCAGCTGCAAACCGTGCCTTAAGGCAAGCCGCTGACCAACCGACATGAGCTGCCACTCTTCAGTGGGCTCAAACCGCTCCGACACCAAACCTCGCACCAGGTGAGGCGCGATGGCTTTCATGGCGATCATGGAATGGGGATCAAACGACATCACTGAAGCAGGGCCCTGATAGCCCTTCAGCACCTCAGCGACCCTTTGCTCAAGCGGACCGATGTCTTTCCACCGGCTTTTCAGCTCCAACATCAAGGTGGCGCGGCCGGCAACCTGTTCCAGCAGCTCTGCCAGGGTTTGCATGCGGTCGTCACAGGCTTTGAAGCGAACGTGCTTGAGCGCAGCGGTGGTGTGGTCGATGACACGCCCAGTGCCGTCCGTGAGCCGCTCCAGGGTGTAGTCGTGAAACACCATGGCCTCGCCGTCGGCGGTGAGTTGCAGGTCCACCTCAATGGCATAGCTACCCTCGAGCGCCGCCTGAACGGCGCTCTGGGTGTTTTCGACAATGCCTTTGCCCATGTCATGCAGGCCGCGGTGGGCTACCGGCCGGGCCGTGAGCCAGTCCAGTGCGCGCCGGGTGCCCGGGGCCATGGGGTTCAACGCGAACTACTCGATTTCGAACACCGCATCGACCTCAACAGCAACGTTCAGCGGCAAGGAGCCTGCGCCCATGGCAAAGCGGGCGTGGCGGCCTTTGTCGCCAAACACTTCCACCATAAGGTCCGAACAGCCGTTGATCACCTTCGGGTGGTCAGTGAAGCTGACAGGCGCGTTGACGAAGCCGCCCAGTTTCACCACGCGGGTCACCCGGTCCAAATCGCCGCCGCAGGCTGCTTTCACCTGAGCGATGATGTTGATGCCGCACAGGCGGGCGGCTTCGGCGCCTTCTTCCACGGTGTAATCTTCACCGACTTTGCCGATGAATTTGAACTCACCATTGTCGATGGTCACCTGGCCGGAGACAAACACCATATTGCCGCTTTGAACATAGCCCACATAGTTGGCCACTGGTGCGGCTGCTTCGGGGATTTCAACGCCGATTTCGGCGAGACGATCATCAATTTTGCCCATCTTCATATTTCCTTTGACTAGGGGTTGGAATTCAGCCCGCGGTGACCAGGTCACCTGGGGTTTGACCAGCGAAAAATGCATCCAGATTATCGACCGCCCGCATGCCCATGGCGCTGCGGGTGCCAAGGGTTGCAGAACCGATATGGGGCAGCAGGAAGGTGTTCTTCAGGGAGCGGTAGCGCTCATCGATGGCCGGCTCGCCGGCGAACACATCAAGGCCTGCCGCCGCCAGCTTTCCACTTTCTACCGCGGCGATCAACGCATCGTCATCGACAATGTCACCGCGGGCCGTATTCACCAACACCGCGCCATCGGGCATCATCGCGATGGTTTCTGCGTTGATCAGGCCACGTGTTTCAGGTGTGGAGGCGCAGTTGATGGAGAGAAACTCGCTTTGGCCCAGCATGCCCTCAAGCGTGTCATGAAAGACCGCGCCCTGTTCAAGTTCGGCCGGCAGGCGCGAGCGCTTGTGATAGTGGATCTGCATATTGAAACCGCGGGCTCTCTTGGCCACAGCCTGGCCAATTCGGCCCATGCCCAAGATGCCCAGTTTCCGGCCTGTCACATCGTGGCCCAAGGGATAGGTCGGGGCCCAGGAGGTCCAGGTGGCGTCGCGCACCATGCGCTCGCCCCAATCGGCCCCTCGGGCCGCGCCCAAAAGGAGCAACAGGGCAACATCGGCTGTGGCATCGGTCAGAACGTCAGGCGTGTTGGTAACTGCAATGCCGCGGGCCTCTGCGGCTGGCACATCAATGTGATCGTAGCCTACGGAGAATGTTGCGATAATGCGAACACTGCCGGGCAGGGCGCCAATCAGGCTGGCGTCGTTCTTTTCGGTGGCCGTCACAAGCATGCCGTCGCAGCCCTGAGCCTTCTCCACCAGCTCTGCCGGGCTCATAATGTGGTCATCTTCGTTGAATACAGCCTCGTACGCAGCGGCGATACGGTCCTCAACGTCTTGAGTAAGTTTGCGGGTCACGAAAAGTTTGGGCTTGCCGGGCATGGTCATATCGATAAAAGCTGGTTATTGGATTACACGAGGGCGCTTGCTGCCCGTCAAGGAAGATCCCACAAATGCACCACGCACGCCCGATTGCAACGAAAAAACGCGCTCCCCTTGCCAAAACACTTGTGTTGGCCGGCTTAGGGCTTGCCGCTTTGCCGCTGAGCGCCCATGCAGCTCCGGGTTTGACACCGCACCGGGCTGTGTATGACCTCAAGCTGGCTGACGCGCAGGACCGGTCAGGTATTCGTGCTGCACGCGGCAGGTTGGCCGTGGAAATTTCGGCAGCCGGCTGCGAAGGCTGGACCGTCAACGTGCGCTTCGTCAACCAATTCACCCTGCGGCGCGGCAAGAGTTCGGTGCTGGACATCCAGAATTCGTCATTTGAGACGACTGATGGGCAAACCATGGACTTTACCAGCCGGGAATATGTGAACGGCAAGCTGCAAACCGAGGCCAAGGGCCGGGCGCGCATTGCCGGCGGCACCGGCGCGGTGGCCATGACGAAGCCCACTGAAGAGACCTTTGATTTGCCCAAGAACACGGCCTTCCCATTGGCCCACACGCGGCGCCTGCTCGGGCTGGCGCGTGAAGGCAAGACCATCGACGAGATCAATCTCTATGAAGGGTCTGCGGAAAAGAAGGTGTTCACCGCCTCCTCAGTGATTGGCAAGAAACGCGAACCGGGCGCGGCCAAACATGCCAACGAGGGAAAGCACAATGATGTGCTCAAGCTGCTCACCTCCTGGCCGATGACGGTGAGCTATTACGATCCGGTCGAAAAGGTTGAGGGCGAACAGGTGCCGTCGCACCAGATGAGCTTTCAGCTTTTTGACAACGGCGTAACCGGCGATCTCACGATCGACTACGGCGACTTCAAAATGAAGGGTGCGCTCACCCATCTTGAGATGCTGGAACTGCCCGGCTGCGAGTAAAGCTTGGCCGGCGGCTCAGGCGAGTGTTGGGGCTTTGGCAGCGGCGAGCCGGGCCCGCCGCTGCTGATGCATGAAAGCCGCTAAACCCGCAGCGCTTCGCGCGGGTCCATGTAGTCGTAGCCGAGATCGTCAGCCACGGCCTTGTAGGTCACATTGCCTTTGTGCACGTTCAGGCCGGCCAGCAGGTGCTCGTCTTCGGCCAGGGCATTGCGCCAGCCTTTGTCTGCAAGCGCCAGGGTGAAGGGCAGGGTGACGTTGTTGAGCGCATAGGTGCTGGTTTTCGGCACGCCGCCCGGCATGTTCGCCACGCAGTAGTGGATCACATCGTCAACCACATAGACCGGATCGTCGTGGGTCGTGGCATGGGAGGTTTCAGCACAGCCGCCCTGGTCGATGGCCACATCAACAATCACTGAGCCTGGTTTCATGGATTTCACCAGATCAGCGGTGATCAGCTTCGGTGCTGCGGCCCCTGGAATGAGCACGCCGCCAATGACCAGGTCTGCATCCGCCAGATGACGCTCGATGGCATCGATGGTGGAGTAGACTGTGTTCAATGGACGGTCGAACTGCTGCCAGCACTGGCGCAGCACATCGACGTTCTTGTCGATCACCCAGGTGTCTGCACCCATGCCAAGCGCAATGTGGATGGCGTGACGGCCAACCATGCCGCCGCCCAGAACCACGACCTTGGCCGGATCAACGCCTGGAACGCCGCCCAAGAGGACGCCGTGGCCGCCATGGGCCTTTTCAAGATAATAGGCGCCTGCCTGGATAGACAGGCGGCCAGCGACTTCCGACATGGGGGCGAGCAGGGGCAGACCGCCCATGCGCCCGGTTACGGTTTCATAGGCGATGCAGGTTGCGCCGCTGTCCACCAGATCCTTGGTCTGGTCCGGATCGGGAGCCAGGTGCAGATATGTGAACAGGATCTGGCCTTCAGACAACATGGCCCGTTCGCCTGCTTGAGGCTCTTTCACCTTCACAATCATTTCCGCGTTGTCGAAGACTTCCTTGGCGGTTTTCACCACCTCGGCGCCCGCGGCCTCATAGATCGCATCGTCCATGCCGATGCCGGCGCCGCATTCTGTTTCCACGATCACCTTGTGGCCGTGGGCAACCACTTCGCGCACTGCGGTCGGGGTCATGCCGACGCGGAATTCCTTGACCTTAATTTCCTTGGGGACGCCAATAAGCATCGTGCCTACTCCTGACTGCGTGTTGGGCCACTCAGGGCCATTACGAGATATGTTCGAGGGGCGTCCGCCTGGTGCCGTGATCTTCTGGACCAGTGGGGACGTTCAAGTGTCCATAAACCTGTTTTTGGTCCCATCACAGGACCAGATGAGACCAGATGATTGCGCCAGACCGCTTCCGTCCTGCCAGCGTTGGAGTGAAAGCGTGTGCGCATGGATCCGGTCCGCCTCAGGCGGCCTTGGCCTGGTTGTGAGCAATCTCAGCCAAAAGCTTGATGCCAGGCTCGATTTTTTCTTCAGCGATTGAGGAAAAGCCCAGGCGGAAATGCCGGCAGGGGTCTGCAGGCGCCGCAAAATGGATGCGGCCAGGTTCGATGAGAATGCCGTTCTCGGCGGCGCGCACGGCGAGCTCGTCGCTGTCGAGACCTGGCGGGCCTTGCACCCAGAAACTTGTGCCGCCGAACCCAGGAACCCTAGCAGAGTCCGGAAAATAGGTGTTCAGGGCATCCCCCATGATCTCCCAGCGGGCGCGGTAGGCGCGGTGCAGGCGGCGGATCAGGCTGTCGTGGTGGCCCAGCGACAGGAACAGGGCTGCGGTACGTTGATTGTTGTTCGGCGCGTGCCGCACCATCAGGCGGCGCAAAGCACGGGCTTCGCGAATGAGCTCGGGTGGCCCCACAAGAAAGCCCAGCCGAAGGCCAGGGAACAGGGTTTTCGATAGCGATCCGATATAGAGGACCCGCTCTTCATCATCGAGAGATTTCAGGGCCGGGCAGGGCTCGTTCACATAGTTGGTCTCAAACTCGTAATCGTCCTCAATCAGAAGCAGGTCGTGCTCGCGGGCCTTCTCCAAAAGGGCCATGCGGCGCTCCAGCGGCATGGTCACGGTGGTGGGGAACTGGTGCGACGGGGTCACGAAGGCCACATCGCAATCTTCCAGGGGCCCGTCTGCAGGCATGCCGTGCTCGTCCACTTGGATGGGCTTGATGTGATTGGTTCTGAGCCGGAAGATGTTGCGCACGTCGGTGTAGCCTGGTTCCTCAATGGCCACGCGGGTGTCGCGTGTCACCAGCAGGCTGGCTAGAATGTAGAGTGCGTTCTGGGCACCCAACGTGATGAGGATCTGGTCGTCAGACACGCGGATGCCGCGGCGAGGCAGCAGGCGGCGGCGGATCTGTTCCACCAACAAGGGGTCATCATACTGCCAGGTGTCGTTGGTCCAGGCGCCCAGCCAGCGCTTGCCTAGGGCCTGGCGTGAGCATTCGCGCCACTCAGTGATGGGAAACAGTGTGTGATCCACCTGGCCATAGATGAAGGGGTAGGGGTAGGACTGCCAGTCGAGCGGTTTTGAGATGTTTTCTTGCGCTGCCGGCTGTACCCGGAACCGGCTCTTCCAGTCTGGTCCAGGATGGCTTGTTTGCGAGCCGTCGGATTTGGGGAGATCGACAACCCCGGGCCGGGCTGCGTCTGCAATTGAGCCGTTGACGTAGTAGCCGGAGCGCTCGCGCGAAACCAGATAGCCGTCATCGATCAGGCTTTGGTAGGCCAGCACCACGGTGTTGCGCGAGACGCCGAGGATCTTGGCCATCTTGCGGGTTGAGGGCAGGGGTTCTTCGTGGCCGAGTTGGCGGTCCAGAATGGCTGACACCAGGGTCTCACGGATTTGGGCCTGCAGACTATTGACCTCACTCTTGCGAATGTGGAACAGCGTGTCACGCATGAATGTCTCTCCTCTGGGCCAGGCGATGGTCCAGATAGGGCTGAAATTATCTCTGATTGGCTCTAGCTTAGGTCCAATCTGGATTGTAGTATAGAGTGAATTCGCCAATTTGGAGCCAACTGCGACATTATTGGTCGCAAACTGGCCCCAAAAAGGGTATTTCACGATCAAAAGCAGGACGCCGACCGCCGGCCGGTCTTGCATGAACAATTTGGGTGGCATTTCAGGAAAGGGCCCATGCCATGAACGCACCAGTAGCAAATCTGTCCGTCAATTCTCTCGAAGCCCATTGGATGCCGTTTACGGCCAACAAGGATTTCAAGGCTGAACCGCGTCTGATTGTTAAATCAGAAGGCGTTTATGCTTGGGACCATAAGGGTGGCAAGGTTATCGACGGCTCGTCGGGCCTGTTCTGCGTGCCTGCCGGTCACGGCCGCAAGGAAATCGCTGACGCGGTCCACAACGCCCTTTTGACGAACGACTATTGCTCGCCGTTCGGCAGCGGCCAGCCCACGTCTTTCACCCTGGCGCAAATGGTGTCCAACATTCTGCCTGACCCCATCAATCACGTGTTCTTCGTGAACTCCGGCTCTGAAGCCATCGACACGGCATTGAAGATTGCCATGGCCTATCACCGCGCCAAGGGCGACGGCCAGCGCACACGCTTTGTGTCGCGCGAGCGGGCCTATCACGGTGTGAACATCGGCGGTGTGTCATTGTCGGGCATGGTGAAGAACCGCGAAACCTTCTCCGGCGTGATGCCAAACGTTGTGTGCATGCGCCACACCTGGAACCCGGAAGAGCGCTTTGTGCGCGGCCAGCCGGAAAGCGGCATTGAAATGGCTGACGATCTGCAGCGCTTCTGCGAAACCTATGGCGGCTCGACAATCGCTGCTGTGTTCGTTGAGCCTGTTGCAGGGTCCACAGGCTGCCTGGTGCCGCCCAAGGGCTATCTGGAGCGCCTGCGCGAGATTTGTGACGAGCACGGCATCCTGTTGGTGTTTGATGAAGTGATCACAGGCTTTGGCCGTTGCGGCGCGCCGTTCGCCTCGCAGCTGTTTGGCGTTACCCCCGACATCATGACCATGGCCAAGGCACTGACCAATGGTTCCCAGCCGATGGGCGCTGTGGCCGTTCAAGACTTTGTCTATGACGGCGTGATGAACGCCTCTCCGGATGCGGCAATCGAATTCTTCCACGGCTACACCTACTCAGGCCACCCGGCAGCATGTGCCGCCGGCGTTGCCACCCAGCAGATCTACATTGATGAGAACCTGTTCGAGAAGGCGGCCGACATGTCGGAATACTTCCTCGATGGGATCTTCAGCCTGCGGGATCTGGACATTATCAGCGATATCCGCGGCATTGGCATGATGGCCGGCGTGGACCTTAAGACCAAAGGTGCGCCTGGTTCGCGGGGCGGCGGTGTTCAGAAACGCCTGTTCTGGAACGGCATGCATGTGAAGTTCACCGGCGATTGCGGCATCGTTGCGCCGCCCTTTGTCTCGGACAAGAGCCACATCGATGAAATGATCGAGAAGCTGCGCAAAACGCTCGAAGAAGAGCAAGCTGCGAGCTGATCAGCCTGCGACTCGGGCAACTTCCGCTTAAACTGAGCGGAAGTTGCCCCAGATTTTCGTTACGGACGAGCAACTTATCCCCGCTCAGCCGATACCGTCTGATCGGGGGTTGCTCTAGAATCGGGCTCATCATCAGGTCCGGGCCTAGCCGCTATAGACCCTAGCTATTTGAGCTATGTCCCTGGATGCGGCACGATGCTGTTCATCCAGGGCTTGCGGTCATCTATTGCAGCGTTTTTGGCGTAGTGCGTTCTGCAGCCCAGTAAACTGTCATTGTGGTGGTGCTCGCAACGAGCCCGACCATCCGGAGGAGCTATACCTTGTCTAGTCAGCCGCAGGTTGAGACATCGCCCAAGACCTGGGACGATATCAAACACACCACATGCTACATGTGCGCCTGCCGCTGCGGCATCAAGGTCTACCTGAAAGACGGCACCGTCACCTACATCGAAGGCAACCGCGACCATCCGGTCAATGGCGGCGTTCTGTGCGGCAAGGGCTCAGCGGGCATCATGCAGCACTATTCGCCGGCGCGGTTGAAGAAGCCGCTGTTGCGTGTGGGGCCCCGGGGGTCAGGCCAATTCCGCGAGCTGGAGTGGGAAGAGGCATTGCGGCTCGCCACCACCTGGCTGTCGCAAACCCGCAACGACGATCCAAAGAAGCTTGCCTTCTTCACCGGGCGTGATCAGTCACAATCGCTGACCGGCCTTTGGGCCATTCAGTACGGCACGCCAAACTATGCCGCCCACGGGGGCTTTTGCTCTGTGAACATGGCTGCGGCCGGGCTCTACACCATTGGTGGGTCGTTCTGGGAGTTTGGTGAGCCCGACTGGGAGCACACCAAGTATTTCATGCTGTTCGGGGTCGCTGAGGAACACAGCTCCAACCCGCTGAAGAAGCATCTCGGCAAGCTGAAGGAACGCGGCACCAAGATTGTCTCGATCAATCCGGTCCGGTCCGGCTATTCGGCCATTGCCGATGAGTGGGTGGGCATTCGGCCGGGCACGGATGGGCTGTTTGTGGCCGGGCTCATTCACGAGCTTCTGAAGAGCGGCAATGTGGATCTGGACTATCTTGCCCGCTATGCCAATGCTTCCTGGCTGGTGATTGATGATCCGATGAGCGACGATCACGGCCTGTTCGCGCGCGATGGCGACGACAATCCGCTGTGCTACGACAAAACCAGCAAATCGCTGGTGAGCGCACTTAAGCCCGACATTGCGGCGGCCATCGTGGGTGAGTTCAAGTTGGATGATGGGCGCAAAGCGGTACCCGCATTCCAGCTCCTTTCCAAACATTTCCTGGATGAAAGCTATGCGCCCGATGCTGTGACTGAGCGCACGGGCGTTCCGGCTGAAACCATCAAGCGCATCGCAGCTGAGCTGGCCCACACGGCGTTTGAGGAAGAAATCAGCCTGGATATTGCCTGGACCGATTGGGCGGGCCGCAAGCATGAGAAGACCACGGGCCGTCCGGTGTCCATGCATGCCATGCGGGGCATCTCGGCCCACTCCAATGGCTTTCACACCTGCCGCATGATCCATATACTGCAGGTGCTTCTCGGCACCATCGATTGCCCCGGCGGGTTCCGCTACAAGCCGCCATATCCCAAGCAGACACCGCCTTGGCTGAAACCTTCGGGCAAGCGCGCCGGGAACCGGCTGGCAGAACCGCTTGGCGGCCCGCACCTTGGCTTCCCCACGGGGCCTGACGATCTGCTGGTCAACCGTTCCGGCAGCCCCCAGCGCATCGACAAGGCCTTCAGCTGGGAGGCGCCCATGGCGGCCCACGGCTTGATGCACATGGTCATCAACAATGCGGCCAAGGCCGATCCCTATCCGATTGAAGTGCTGTTCCTCTATATGGCCAACATGGGCTGGAACTCGTCCATGAACGTGTCGGCCACCCTGAAGAACCTCACGGACACCAATCCTGAAACCGGCGAGTATGTGATCCCGAAGGTGATCTATTCGGACGCCTATTATTCAGAAACCGTGCCCTATGCGGACCTGATCCTGCCGGACACCACGTATCTTGAGCGCTGGGACTGCATCTCCATGCTGGACCGCCCGATCTCTGAACCCGACAGTGCGGCCGATGCCATCCGCCAGCCCGTGGTGGCGCCGGACCGTGACGTGCGCCCGTTCCAGGATGTTCTGATTGAGCTGGGCGCCAGGCTTGGCTTGCCTAAATTCTCCAACGAGGATGGCAGCCCCACATATCCAGGGGGCTATCCGGACTATCTGGTCAATCACGAACGCAAGCCCGGTGTGGGCCCGCTGGCGGGCTATCGCGGGGAAGATGGGCAGTCTTTCGGGGTTGGGGCGCCCAATCCTGAGCAGCTTGAGCGCTACATCGAGAACGGTTGCTTCCATCAGCACCACCTGAGGGATGATCAGCGTTACTACAAGCATGCCAACAACGAATACAACAAATGGGCGGTGGAGATGGGCCACCGGATGCAGGGCGACCAGATCGTCTTCCAGCTCTATCTGGAGCCCATGCAGAAGTTCCGGCTGGCCGCTCAGGGCAAAGGCTCCGAGAGGGTGCCGTCTGAGCACAAGAAGCGCATCGAGACCTATTTTGACCCGCTGCCGATCTGGTACATGCCGCTTGAGGAAGAGCTCGCGGGCGGCGAGGAATACCCCATGCACGCGGTGACCCAGCGGCCCATGGCCATGTATCACTCATGGGGCTCGCAGAATGCCTGGCTGCGGCAAATTCACGGGCGCAACTGGATGTATGTGAACACCCAGCGAGGCCAGGAGCTTGGCATTGCAGACGGCGACTGGATCTGGATCACCAGCCCCCATGGCAAGGTGAAGGCGCAAGCCAAGCTGATGGATGGGGTGAACCCGGACACGATTTGGACCTGGAATGCCATTGGAAAGCGTCCTGGCGCCTGGAACCTGGACCCCAAGGCGCCTGAGGCCACCAAGGGCTTCCTGCTGAACCATGTGATCTCTGAATTGCTGCCCGAGCGCGGCGGCTACCGCTATTCAAACTCTGACCCGGTGACCGGACAGGCTGCCTGGTATGACCTGCGGGTGCGGATCGAGAAGGCCGGACCGGACGAGCAGGGGGCGACAGAACCGAAGTTTGAGCCTCAACGGCGGGCCGAGGGCTTGCGCCGCGCGCCTGACGATGTTGCCTTCACCGGCAAGAAACGGGGAGGGCGGTAAATGACGTCTCTGCCCACAGCTGAAGAACGCTCCGGCAAGAAGCTCGGTTTGGTGATCGATCTGGACACCTGCGTTGGCTGTCATGCCTGCGCCGTGAGTTGCAAGGAGTGGAACACCCAAGGCTATTCTGCCCCACTGACGGATGTGAATGCCTATGGCTCTGACCCGGTGGGCGCTTGGCTCAACCGCATTCATTCTTATGAGGTGGATACGGAAGATGGCCAGCCCAACAGGACGGTGCATTTCCCACGCTCATGCCTGCACTGCGAAGAGCCGGCGTGCGTGACGGTCTGCCCAACAGGTGCCAGCTACAAGCGGGCTGAAGATGGCATTGTGCTGGTCAATCCGGAAACCTGCATTGGCTGCAAGCTGTGCTCTTGGGCTTGCCCTTACGGCGCGCGCGAGTATGACCCAAGCCACGGTGTCATGAAGAAGTGCACTCTGTGTGTGGACCGCATCTACAACGAACATCTTGAGCCGGAAGACCGCCAGCCGGCGTGTGTGCGGGCATGTCCTGCCGGCGCGCGGCACTACGGTGATCTTGGCGACCCTGACAGCGCGGTTTCCAAGCTGGTGGCTGAACGCGGCGGCTATGACCTGCTGCCCCAGTCTGGCTACAAGCCGGTAAACAAATACCTGCCGCCCCGCCCGCGTCGCACTGGCACCCAGCCGGAGGCTGCCAAGGCCCCGAAGGCACTGGAAGCTTTGGGGGCAGGCGATGGAAGTCTTGCAGACCAGTTCTTCAAATGGGCCGACAAGGTATTGACCCGGTAGGCCATCATGCATCCAGCTTATTCCGTCATATTCTTCACCACCGCTTCGGGCGCCGGCTATGGCCTGCTTGCCATGCTTGGACTTGGCGCGGCCTTCGGTGTGGTGTTTCCGCAGTCCATCTGGTTCTGCCTGGTGGCGCTGGGTCTGTCACTTGGCTTGATCACGCTGGGGCTGCTGTCCTCAACCTTCCATCTGGGCCATCCAGAGCGGGCCTGGCGGGCCTTCTCGCAATGGCGCTCTTCCTGGCTCTCGCGCGAAGGCGTGGCCGCTGTTGCCACCTACGTTCCGGCTGGGCTGTTTGGCTTGCTGTGGCTTGGTGGTTTTGACGGCGGCCCGGTGTGGAAGCTGCTTGGTGTTTTGAGCGCCGTGGCGGCGACAATCACCGTTTGGTGCACTGGCATGATCTACGGGTGCCTGACCACCATCCGGCAATGGAACAACCCTCTTGTCGCACCGATCTACATGGCGTTGAGCGCGGCCACAGGTCTGGTGTTGTTTGCGCTGCTCATGCAGGGCTTTGGCGCTGGCCAGTCGTGGCATGTGGTGCTGGCCATCGCGGCGTTGGTGGTTGCAGCAGCCCTCAAGCTGATCTATTGGCGCGGGATCGACCAGGCGCCGCGCGATCTGACGATTGGCGATGCCACGGGCCTGGGCAGATTGGGCACCGTGCGCCAGTTTGAGGCGCCCCATACCCAGAGCAACTTCGTGCAGCGCGAGATGGGCTTCAAGGTGGCCCGTAAGCATGCAAGCAAGTTGCGCAGGCTTTGCCTGCTGGTTGGGTTTGCTGGCTGCCTCGCTGCTTGTGTGCTCGCTCTGCTCCTGCCGGGCGCAGGCACCATGGTGTTCCTGGTGATCGCTACTGCGGCGGCGGGGTTTGCCGTTGTTGTTGAGCGCTGGTTGTTCTTTGCAGAAGCCGAGCACGTGGTGAACTTGTTCTATGGTACCGAGCGTGCTTGAGCTAGGGCATGCGCGGGATGTATCCTGTGCCCCATGGCTGAGCCTCTGAAACCTCTCCATCAAGACGTCGGCGTTAAAGTGCCGGCGCTGGATCTTGCCGCGCCGCATGCTCCTGGCATGGTGCTGGAGGCTGCGGCCCAGCACGGCTGCACGCTGTTGCGGGGCCAATGCCTCAGTGCGGGCCAGCTCCTCAACTTTGCCCATCGCCTGGGCGTACCGTTACCGCCCTACCGGCCGCAGTACAGCGCTCCCGGCCATCCGGAGGTGGTGCAGGTGGGTAACGTCGCAGAGGGTGGCACTGCCTCGGTCTACCTCAACCGGGGCGGCGTGGAATGGCATACAGATAGCCCGGGGTCGTCCCACCCCGCGGGCTGCAGTTTGCTCTACTGTCTGGAAAGCGACATTCCCGATGGAGGCGGGGAGACCGGCTTTGCCTCCACTGTGTCGGGCTATAGGGCGCTTCCGGAGGTCACGAAGGCTGAGATTGCTGATCTGAAGCTGGTGCATAGCTTCAACACCTTCAATGATCAGGTTGCCGCCTATGCGGACAGCGCAGTGCCGGCGCAAAAGGGCGAGCTGCGCGAGCGCAATGCAGACACGGTTGATCCCCTGGTGCAGACCCATCCGCTCACAGGCGACCGACTGGTCTATGTGTCTCATGCCATGGTGAAGGGCTTTGAGGGGATCGGCCTGAAGCAGGGCAGGGCGCTGGTTGAGGACCTAGTGAGACAGATGACCCAATCTGACCGCATCTACAAGCACTGTTGGCGATCGGGCGATTTAATGGTGTTCGACAACAGATCATGTCTGCACACACCGTTCCCTTATGCCTATGATGATTATCCGCGTACCCGCCGTTTGCTTCATCAGGTTATTATTGGCGGGCGCATTTGAGCCCAAGGAACCGGCATGAGCACCGCACCGCATTTCGACATCGACCTTGCCGCCTTCTGGCATGACCCCTATCCGGTTCTCACCCAATTGCGGGTTGAGGCGCCCATCGCATATGTGCCCCAACTGGGCGGTGTTGTGATGACCCGGCGCGATGACATTGCGGTTTCCGAAAAGCAGATCGAGGTGTTCTCCTCCCATCAACCCGAAGGCCTGATGAACAAGCTGATGGGCCATAACCTGATGCGCAAGGATGGCGAGGATCATCAAGCCGAGCGCAAAGTGATCTTCCCGGCGGTTTCGCCCAGGACAGTAAAAGGCACCTGGCGTGAAAAGTTTCAGGAACACACAGACCGCATCCTTGACGCGCTCGTGCCCAAAGGCGGCGGCGATCTGTCTGATGTCTATGCCCGCCCGGTTTCAGGCGAAGCGCTGAAGGAGATCACCGGGCTCACCAATATCACCTACCTGCAGATAGATAGTTTTTCCCAAGGCATGATCGATGGCATTGCCAATTATGCCGGAGATGCCGAGATTGAGGCGCGCTGCCATGCAGCCACGGCCGGGATCGATGCGGCGATCGATGACATGCTGCCGGTTTTGCGGGCGCATCCTAACCAGAGCCTGCTCAGCGTGATGGTTGAGGCTGGGCTGGATATGGAGAGTGCGAGGGCTAATGTGAAGCTGGCCATCAGCGGCGGCCAGAACGAGCCGCGCGATGCCATTGCCGGTGCCATCTGGGCGCTGTTGAACCATCCTGATCAGCTTGAACTGGTGCTCTCCGGCAAGGTGAGCTGGCTCCGGGCGTTTGAGGAATATGCCCGCTGGATCTCGCCCATTGGGATGTCGCCGCGGCGTGTGGCCCAGCATCATGTGATCCGGAATGTGGAATTCCATCCCGAAGACAAGGTGTTCTTTATGTTCGGCTCAGCCAACCGGGACGAAGACTACTTCGCCGACGGCCATGTGTTCGACGTGACGCGCGACGCCTCCAAATCCATTGCCTTTGGCGCTGGCCCCCATTTTTGCGCCGGCGCCGCCGCCTCCAGATCACTGATTGCCGATGTTGCGTTACCGGCCGCATTTGAGCGCTTGAAGGGGCTGAGACTGGAGGGTCGTGATGAGGTGAAGGTGGGTGGCTGGGCTTTTCGCGGTGTGCTCAATCTGCCGTGTGAATGGGATAAATAAAACCGATGAGAGGGTCACATGAAGCTTGAAGGGTCATGCCATTGCGGCGCGGTGCGGTTCAGTTTGGACTCCGTAACCCCCAGCCCGTACATGAAATGCTATTGCTCCATCTGCCGCAAGGTGGCCGGCGGTGGCGGATATGCCATCAATATTGGCGGCAGCACATCCTCTCTCCAGATTGAGGGGGCCGAACACGTCTCAGTTTACGAAACCGGCCCATCACCAAACGGCGCCAATGCGCCGCGCGGGCGGCGGTTCTGCAGCAAATGCGGTTCAGCGCTGTGGAACTATGACCCGCGCTGGCCAGACCTGCTGCATCCCTTTGCCTCGGTGATCGACACTCCGCTGCCAGTGCCGCCGCAGACGGTGCACATCATGCTGGGGTCGAAGGCCAACTGGGTGTCACCCTGCGTGGCGGAGGGTGATTTGGAGCACGACGAGTACCCCGAAGAATCCCTCGCGAGCTGGCATGCACGCCTGGGGATTGAGGGTTAAAGGCTTGGCCTAACGCAACCAAGCCGCATAGTCCGGGCTGTCGCCCCGCATGTCGTCATAGAGCCAGACCATCCGGTCCAGGAACCAGAGCTTGCCAATGAGCACAATGGCAACGCCCAGCCCTGCCGCATATGGCTCATACACCCACAAGCCATAGACCATGGGGATCAGGCCGATGCCGCTCAAGGCGCTCAGAATATGCGCGAACCGGGCGTGATGGGCCGGGATTGGGATGGCCTTCCGGTTAAGCCAGACCCGCTCGCCGAAAGTTGCCTTGGAGGCCCAGGTGTCTGTGGTGGCCGGGGGCGGGAAGGCCCGCGGGTTGATGATGGTCCAGAGCACGAGCAGAGCGAGCGGCACAAGACACCACCAGCCAAGCCATTGCCGGCTCCAGACGACCAGAGCCAGCAACGGAAGCACGGGCACTCTGGTCCACACGCTCCACGGGCTGGCGTGGCGCGCCCAGGTGGCGTCATCCATCGCCATGAGGTTTTCCAGCCAGCGGCCGTAGTTCATTTTAATGGCCTCAAAGTCTGCAATGTCTCAGCCAAGCGGCGAAGGTCCCAATAGCTCAGCGGTTAGATCCACCGTGTTCTCATCCTCAGGATGCTTCGGGTAGAGATCCATCACCTTGGGATCATGCCCGGGCACAACATGGGCCGGGCTGTCGCCCAACTCCAACAGCCGTTCATGGGATTCGCATTGGCTGGGAATGTCCGCGACGATACCGAACGGGTTTGCCAGCGCAATGTTGTCGTAGAAATGTGCGCAGTCTGACGCCACCACCACCTGGCCGCGGCGGGTGGCCACCGTGGCGCACATGAGCCCGCGGGAATGGCCGCCCATGAGGTGGAGCTTGAGGCCGGGCAACAACTCCTTGTCACCATCCACAAAGCGCACCCGGCCATTGTAGTTCTGGCGCACCAGCTCACAGACATCATCGGGCTCAAACGGCAGACGCACCACCGGGTGGCGCATGTAGCGCCCAGTGGCAAAGTTCACCTCTTTGTCCTGCACGATGATTTCCGCGTTGGGGAACAGCGGGATATTGCCTGCATGGTCATAGTGCAAGTGGGTCAGGATCACGGTGTCGATGTCTTCCGGGCCAAGGCCGAAGGTCTTCAGGCCTTCTGACGGGCAGCGCTCGATTGTGCGGCCCCGTTTGGCGGCCCGTTCTGCGGTGAAACCCGTATCGACGAGAATGTTGCGTCCTTCGCCCTGAATGAGCCAGACATAATAGAAAATCGGCCAGGGCCCATCATGAGGGTCTTCCATGATGAAGGCTTGTGTGGACTTGAGTATGTGGGCGCCGTATTTGATGGCGTGAACGTTATATTGCGGCATGGCTTCAGGCCTCCTCATCGTCACTGGGCGTCGCGCCAATCAGCTCTTCCAGATATTTGTAGATTTCGGTGTGGTCCGCATCGCGCTCCGTTGCCGCGCTGGCGTCTGCCCACAGCTCTGCCTCGCGGGTGAGGCCCGGAGCGTTCAGGCCCAGCTCTTCGGCCATGCTTGATGCGGCTTTTACATCTTTGGTCATCAGATCGAGATGGAAGCCCGATCCGAAGGCCTTGTTGAAGATTTGCTGATGGAACTTGATCTGCGTGGCGTTGTTGCGCCCGGTTGAGGAATTGATGATGTCGATCATGGTGGCCGGAGCAAGACCGAATTCCCGGCCGATCAGAACCGCTTCGGACGCCGCGCTGAGGCCGACGGCCGACAAATAATTGTTGAGCGCCTTCATGGCGTGAGCCGTGCCGAGGGCGCCTGTGGGCGTCACCTTGCCCATGGCCCCAAGCAATTTGGTGACACGCTTCAGCACCTCTTCGAAGTTGCCGCCCAGCATGATGGTGAGCGAAGCGTTTTTCGCCCGTTTCACACCGCCTGACACAGGCGCATCGCATAGGATGATCTCGTGCTCCAACAAGGCGGCGCCGGTTTTCTGGGTGGTGGGCGGGTAGGAGGAACTCATATCCACCACGATCATGCCGGGCTTGAGACCGGCAGATGGAATGTCTGGCTGGCTTGGGTCGTTGAACAGAACGTTGCGCACGATATTGCCGTTGGGCAGCATGAGGATGAGGCATTCAGCGTTGGTGGCCGCTTCCTCAAAGCTGGCCGCCACGTGGCAATTTGCGGCCTCTGCGGCTGAAACTGCGGTTTCTATACGGGTGTCATAGAGGCAAAGGTGCTCAAGGCTGCCTGACAGGTTGGCGGCCATGGGGGTTCCCATGTTGCCGGTGCCGACGAAGGCGACCGTGTTGATCGGGTCGACCGTATCTTCAGGCTCAGCTTGTGGCTCAGGTTTGGGCGCCGCTTTTCTGACGGTCTTGGGGGCGGCCTTCTTTACGCGCTTCTTGGTCGCCATTCAGAGAAACTCCTTGGCCCAGCGTTCATAATCTTCAGCCCGGGTCGCCGCGCTTTTCAGCTCGCCTGAGGGCAGGCCTCCCAGGTCGGCAGGCGCGCCGCCCTCGCGCAGATGTTTCATGGTTGCATAAATGGCCTGCAGGGCAGCCGGGAAGGTGTGGTGCCCCTGTAGGCAGACACGCACGCCTTTGCTGGCAAGGTATGCCTTGTCCATGAGCTCCGGCCCAACACCGCCCACGATAAGGGGCAACTCAACATTGGCGGTGATCAATTCCAGGTCCGCCTTGGTTTTCACGCCAACCAGGAATATCGCATCCACGCCTGTGTTTTGATAGGCCGCGGCACGGCGGGCAGCCTCGTCGGCACCCAGAGGCCCGCAGGTGTCCGTGCGCCCGACGATGGCAAGGTCGGGATCGCGTCTGGCCTCGAGGGCGGCGCGCAGCTTGCCCACAGCTTCCTCAATGGTCACGAACCGAGGCTTGCCCTCTGCACCGTGGGCAGTGGGCAGGGCCGTGTCCTCAATCGAGAGCCCACAGGCGCCGGCTGTCTCCAGCTCTTCCACCGTGCGCATCACGTTCAGCGCGTTGCCGTAACCGTGGTCGGCATCCACCATGATGGGCAGGTCTGAGGCGCGGGCCATCCGGTTCACCAGACCGGCCAATTCGCTCAAGGTGAGCACGATCAAATCCGGCGCGCCCAGAACCGCCAGCGAGGCCATGGAGCCGCCCAACATGCCAACCTCGAATCCAAGATCCCTGGCGATGCGCATGGAGACAGGATCGAAAACCGAGGCGGGGTGCACGCAGGTGCCGCCTTCAAGCAAACTACGAAAAGCCTTGCGGCGGTCATGCCAGCGATGCACGGGACCCCTCCCAGATTATTGTTGTTCAAATGATGCTATACGCTGGCTTGCACAAGGCCAAGAGGAGAGGCGTTGTTTCGGGCTGTCATGAGCTGGACATATGCTAACCGGGTGCCGGCCAGGCAGGGTCTCGAAACTGCTGAATTTCCAGTTTGTAGCCGTCCGGGTCGTGCAGGAACACATGGTAGATGTTGAAACGTTCGTTCAGGGCAGGTGGAGCCTCCACTTCAACGCCTCTGGACACGAGTTTCTCATACCAGCCATCCACATCGTCGCTCACGAACGTAACAATCATCCCCCCAGGCGAGGATGGACGGTCTGCTCCGCACTGGCACACGCCAAGAAAGGCCTCGCCGGCAACACGGAAGATCTGACAAGGACCTTGATCGAGAACCAGCTCCAAACCCATCACGTTCCGATAGAACCGGGAGCTCTCTGCGAGATTGCTGGCATAGAGAAAAGTGACTTGTTGGTCGAACATGCGGGCCCGTGCGCTTTCGTCTGTTTCCTGGCGTGATGCTACACGCTAGATTGGCGGCGACAAGAGCACAAAAAGGGCAAGAGACAGATCATGTTTGCATTGAGCGCACGGGCCGAAGAGCTTCGCGGCAAATTATTGGCTTTTATGGATGAGCATATCTATCCCAACGAGGCCGCAATGGCCGAACAGCACGCGGGTCTGGAGAACAAATGGAGCAATCCGCCCCTGTTGGATGAGCTGAAAGCCAAGGCGCGCGCTGAAGGCTTGTGGAACCTGTTTCTGCCCGATGACGAGTACGGCGCAGGCCTGACGAACCAGGAGTATGCCCAGCTTTGCGAGATCATGGGGCGCTCGCCTATCGGGCCGGAGGTGTTCAATTGCAGTGCGCCGGACACCGGCAACATGGAAACCCTCGTGCTCTATGGTTCGGCTGAGCAGAAGCAGCAGTGGCTGGACCCGCTTCTTGAGGGCGAAATCCGTTCATGCTTTTCCATGACCGAACCTGCGGTGGCTTCGTCGGATGCCACGAACATCCAAACCGAGATCAAGCTCGACGGCAACGAATACCGGGTGCACGGCACCAAATGGTGGTCGTCCGGGGCCATGGACGAGCGCTGCAAGATCGCCATCGTCATGGGCCGCACAGATCCTGATGCCGAGCGCCATAAGCAGCAATCCATGATCCTGGTGCCACTGGATACTGAAGGGGTGACGGTGAAGCGTCATCTAACGGTGTTCGGCTATGACCACGCCCCTCACGGGCACTCTGAAGTGGAGTTTGACAATGTGCGGGTGCCGGCATCCAACATATTGCTCGGCGAGGGCCGGGGCTTCGAGATTGCGCAGGGCCGGCTTGGCCCAGGCCGCATCCACCACTGCATGCGCCAGATCGGCGTGGCTGAACGGGCACTCGAATTGATGTGCAAACGGGCCACTGAACGGGTTGCGTTCGGAAAGCCTTTGAGTGACCAGGGCGGCTTGCGCCAGGAGATAGCCAGATCGCGCATTGAGATCGATCAGGCACGGCTGCTCACCTTGCGGGCGGCTGAAATGATGGACACCGTGGGCAACAAGGCGGCGCGCAAGGAAATCGCCATGATCAAGGTGGTGGCGCCGGCCATGGCCTGCCGGGTGGTTGACCGGGCCATTCAGGTGCACGGCGCCATGGGGGTCTGCCAGGACACGTTCCTGGCCAGCGCCTATGCCCATTCGCGCAGCTTGCGCCTGGCGGATGGGCCAGACGAGGTGCACATGAACGCGATTGCGCGCATGGAACTGAAAGCTGTAGCAGGCTCTTAAGCCTGAGGGACATCCATGCAGGATCTGCACTTCAAAGCCTGGCCCAAGGGCAGGCCCTACGAGTTGCCCGCGCTCAAGACGACGGTGTTTGAGAACTTCGTGCTGAGCGCGGGGCGCTATCCCGATCATCCGGCGGTCATTTATTACGATGCGGTTTTGACCTACGCCGAACTGCTGGAGCAGGTGCTCGATGTGGCCGGCTATTTGTCTGAGTATGTGGGGCTGGAGCGCAACGACCGCGTGCTGCTCTACATGCAGAATTGCCCACAGTTCATTATCAGCTACTACGCCATCCTTGGCGCCAACGGCGTGGTGGTGCCGGTCAACCCCATGTGCCGGGCCGGCGAGCTGGAGCACATTGCCCGGGACACTGGCGCGGCTGCGATCATAACGGGCCAGGAGCTGGTTGAGTTTGCAGCACCGCTTTTGGACGGCACGGACCTGCGCACACTGATCCATGCCAACTATGGTGACTATCGCTCCCCTGAAACCGATTTGGAGTTGCCGGAGGAAGTTCAGCAAGTCCGCAAAAACTTCCAGTTGCCCCACGTGATCGACTGGTGGGATGCCGTGAACTCCAGCACTCAGGTTCCGCAAGTGCTGAACCGCTCGGATGACTGGTGTGTCATCCCCTATAGCTCGGGCACCACAGGCCAACCAAAAGGCTGCCTCCACACCAATGCCACTGTGAACGCCGTGATCAGCGCATATGCGAACTGGAACCCCATTCCGCCCAATGCGCCCATCCTTGCCACCTTGCCTCTGTTCCATGTGACAGGCATGCAGAACTCCATGAATACCCCATTGTTCACCGGCGCCACAATTGTGCTGATGACACGCTGGAACAAGGACGTGGCGGCCACCCTGATCAGCCGCTACCGGACCGCCCAATGGCGTGCCATCACCACGATGATCATCGATTTCATCTCCAGTCCGGATGTGGAGAGCTATGACCTCTCCAGCCTCATCTCCGTTGGGGGTGGAGGCGCCCAATTGCCGTTTGCAGTTGCTGAGAAATTAGGTGAGCTTACTGGATTAAAGGTGACCGAAGGTTATGGTTTGACCGAAACCATTGCACCGTCGCATCTCAACCCGCCTGACGCGCCAAAACTGCAGTGTCTGGGCATTCCCATGTTTGGTGTGGACTCTCGGATCATCGATCCGGACACCCTGGAGGAGCTGGGTGTGGGCGAGACGGGCGAAATTATCACCCATGGCCCGCAGGTGTTTGTTGGATACTGGCAGAACGAAGAAGCGACCCGCGAGGCTTTCATCGAGATGGACGGCAAGGGCTTCTTTCGCACCGGCGATCTTGGCTACTATGATGAAGAGGGATATTTCTTCTACGCAGACCGCCTGAAACGGATGATCAATGTGTCCGGTTACAAGGTGTGGCCTGCCGAAGTTGAAGCCATGATGCACAAGCATCCCGAAATTCGCGAAGCTTGTGTGATTGCCTCGCGCGATGCCCGCAAAGGCGAAACAGTGAAGGCACTCATTGTGGCCGCTGAGGGCGCTGATCCAACGGCCAAGGAGATCGAGACCTGGTGCCGCGAACAGATGGCCACCTACAAAGTTCCACGGCTCTATGAGTTCACCGACGACTTGCCGCGTTCAGGGTCAGGCAAGGTGCAATGGCGTGAATTACAGGAGCGTGAAATGCAGGCGACGGAGATTGAGCATGTTTGATCTTGAAGGCAAGACAGCGATCATCACCGGTTCCACCAAGGGCATCGGCAAGGCGATCGCTCAAGCCTTTGTCCGCGCCGGTGCAAAGGTGGTGATCTCAAGCCGCAAGGCCGACATGTGCGAAAAGGTTGCTGGAGAACTAAAGGCTGAAGGTCATGAGGCGCTCGCCATACCCTGCCATGTGGGGCGGCGTGAGGAACTGGAAGCCCTTGTTGCCGGAACCGTGGACGCTTGGGGCGGGGTCGATATCCTTGTTTGCAACGCGGCGACCAATCCGGTTTACGGGCCAATGGCGGATGCGGGCGATGAGGTCTTCAACAAGATCATGGAAACCAATGTGTTGAGCATCTACCAGCTCTGCAACATGGTTTGCCCGATGATGGCCGACAAGGGCGCCGGCTCGGTGATTGTGATCTCCTCGATTGCCGGGCTTCGGGGCAATAACGTCATCGGGATCTATGGTGTTTCGAAAGCGGCCGAGGCAGGGTTGGTGCGTAACCTTGCAGTGGAGTGGGGGCCGAAGGGCATCCGCGCCAATGCCATCTCGCCGGGTCTGATTAAAACTGATTTTGCCCGCGCCCTTTTGGAGGATCCGGTGCGCCTGGAGCGTGCGAAAAACCAAACGCCCTTGCGCCGCATTGGCGAGCCTGAAGATATTGCCGGTGTCGCCCTCTTCCTTGCCTCGGACGCAAGCGCCTATGTGACCGGCCAGAACCTTGTGGCCGATGGCGGCGAGACGATCAGCTAGGAGGTGTGCATGGCGGCTGCGCCGGAAACCGTTGACGTTCTGCCTCAGCATCGCTTCGATGAGGAGAAGCTTGCAGGCTATCTGGCTGCGCATCTTCCTGAGTTCGGAGGGGCGTTTGAACTCGGCCAGTTCCAAGGGGGCCAATCCAATCCGACCTTTCTGTTGACCTTTGCCGAGCGGCGACTTGTTTTGCGCAAGAAGCCGCCAGGCGAGCTGCTGCGCGGCGCCCACCAGGTGGAGCGCGAATTCCGGGTGATGTCGGCGCTTCAGAACAGCGCGGTGCCGGTGCCCAGGATGCATCTGCTCTGCGAAGACGATGATGTTATCGGCACCCCCTTTTTCCTCATGGACTTCGTGCCGGGGCGCTTCAGTGCGGAGCCGGATTTGCCTGAATTCAGCCAAAAATCGCGCAAAGGCGCCTGGCTGGAAATGGCCCGGGCGCTTGGGGCGCTGCACACCGTGGACTGGCGCGCGGTGGGGCTTGAAGGCTTCGGCAAGCCGGAGGGTTACATTGCCCGGCAGCTGAAAACCTGGACCCGGCAATATGAGGCTTCCAAGACCCAGGACATGCCGGCCATGGACAAGCTCATCGCAAAGCTGGAGAGCCACTTGCCCGAAGACGAAGCGGCCACAATTGTCCATGGCGACTTCCGCCCCGGCAACATGATCTTTGCTGAGGGCACGGACACTGTTGCTGCAGTGCTTGACTGGGAGCTTTCGACCATCGGCCATCCCTTGGCCGACCTTGGATATTTCTGCATGCCCTACCGGGTGCCGGCTGATGTGCCCGGGGTCAAGGGTGTGGCCGGGCTGGACTTTGCCTCTGTGGGGTTGCCGGAGCGTGATGAGGTGATCGAGACTTACGCCGCAATGCGCGGCATCGCGGTGCCGGGGAACCTGGATTACTTCACCGCCTTTGCCCTGTTTCGGCTGACCGCGATTGTTCAAGGTGTCTATGCGCGGGCGCTCCAGGGCAACGCGAGCCATGCCGATGCGCTCAAAGTTGGCGAGCGGGCAGGGTTCCTGGCCGAGTGCGGTTGGGCGCTTGCGTCCCGCTTGTGAGATCTTAAGAGGCGGGCTCTTCCTGGGCCAGCAACCACTCCTTCACCGTGGCAAACTTGTTGCTCAGGTGCTGGCGCAAAATGTTGGCCAGGCGCCCGGCGTCGCGCGCCTCCAGGGCGTTTAGAATTTGTTCGTGTTCATCCACGGCCTGGGCCCAGCGCTCTGCGGTCATGTTCGCCACATAGCGCGCGCGCCTGATGCGGGTTGAGAGCGAGCGGTATTGGGCCGACAGTGTCTCGTTGTCGGCGGCCTCCAAAATGGCTTCATGGATTTGCTGGTTGACCGCAAAGTAGGCATCGAGTTCCCCAGCCTCGTAATGCACAACCATACGGTCATGCAGTTTGCGCACGGCGGCCACTTGCTTGTCGCTGATGCGGGCGCAGGCCAGTTCGCCGGACAAGGCCTCAAGCGCGCCCATGACCGGGAACACTTCTTCCAACTCAGGCAAGGTCAGCTTGCTGACCCAAGCACCCCGGTTGGGGGTGAGGGTGACAAGGCCGTCGGCCGCCAGAACTTTCAGGGCCTCGCGCATTGGAGTCCGCGACACCTCGAACTGCTCACACAGATCGCGCTCGGGCACCTTGAGTCCGGGCTCCAGGGTGCCCTCAACGATCAAAGTGCGGAGCCGTTCCACCAATTCATCGTGCAGGGAGCGGCGGGTGATCGAGGATATGTTTGCTGCAATATTCATCATCATCACCTTAAACTGGAGCGAGCGCCATTTCCAGAACGCGCGCCACATGGAGCGCCTGGCGGTCTGAAAGGTCGGCAATTTGGTGTCGGCAGGAGGTGCCGTCAGCCACGATCAGGGTTTCTGGATCAGCGCTGCGGACGGTGGGAAGCAGGTCAAGTTCTGCCATCTGGCGTGAGGTTGCAACCGTGTCCTTGCCATAGCCGAAGGCCCCGGCCATGCCGCAGCACGAGGAGGAAATTACTTCAACCTCCATCTGAGGTATGAGGCGCAAACTCTGCTCAACGGTGCTCATCACATCGAACGCTTTCTGGTGGCAATGGCCGTGCAGTAACACACGCTGTGCGGGAGGTTTTAAGGGCAGGGAGAGCTCCCCCTCTGCAGATTGGCGGGCGAGGAACTCCTCAAACATCTCAGCTGAGCGCGCAAGGTCTGCTGTATCGGGACCTGGTAAGAGGGATTCAAACTCATCTCGCAAGGTCAAAAGGCAACTTGGCTCAAGCCCGACCACAGGAACACCCCGTTTGATGTAAGGAAGCAGTGCGGCAAGGGTTCTTTGCGCTTCGGCGCGGGCCTCATCCACCAGGCCAGCAGCCAGGAAGGTGCGACCGCAGCATAGGGGCCGTGTGCCTTCTTGAGGCGCTGGCGTATGAACGCGGTACCCGCCCGCCTCCAGTACGTTCTGGGCAGCGTTGAGGTTTTCCGGCTCAAAGTAGCGATTGAAGGTGTCGGCCAACAGGACAACGCTGCGTGCGTTGATCTCGCTCGCCGGTTTGTCCGTGTACGGTTTAATTGCCCAGCGCGGCAACGGTCGGCTTGCCGCAAAGCCGGCAACCGCTTCACTCAGCGCCGGCAGTCCCGGCAGCTTGTCCCGGAGATTGAGAAGCCACGATGCCCGCGACGCCATGGGGGCATAGCGGGGCAGGTAGGCCACCAGGCGGTCATGCAGAGTTAATCCGTTTGCTTTTGCGCGGGCCGCCAGCACCTCGATCTTCATCTTGGACATGTCGACGCCAGTTGGGCATTCACGCTTGCAGCCTTTGCACGACACACAAAGCTTGAGGCTCTCCATCATCTCGTCCGACGCGAAGGCATCCGGGCCCAGCTGGCCGGAGATGGCCAGGCGCAAACTGTTGGCGCGTCCTCGGGTGGTATCCCGCTCGTTGCGGGTGGCGCGATAGGAGGGGCACATGGTGCCGCCAACAAGCTTCCGGCAGGCTCCGTTGTTGTTGCACATCTCAACCGCGCCCTGAAAGCCGCCTCCAGCGCCAGGCCATGCGGTCCAGTCGAGGACGGTATCGAATTCAGCCACCTGATAGTCCGGCTGGAAGCGGAACAGGGTGCGGTCATCCATCTTGGGCGGATCGACAATCTTGCCGGGGTTGAACAGGCCGGTGGGATCGAGCTGCTGCTTGACCGCGCCAAAGGCGTCGATCATGCGCTTGCCGAACATCTTTTCGTGAAACTCGGACCGCACGAGACCGTCGCCATGTTCGCCGGAATGGGAGCCCTTGTATTTCAGCACCAGGTCGAAAGCCTCTTCGGCAATGGCGCGCATGGTGCGCACATCCTGGTCGAGCTTGAGGTTGAGGACCGGGCGCACATGCAAACAACCGACCGAGGCATGGGCATACCACGTGCCCGTTGTGCCATGCTTGGTGAAGATCTCTGTGAGGCCCGCCGTGTACTCGGCCAGGTCGGGGAGTTCAACAGTGCAATCTTCCACAAAGCTTACCGGTTTTCCCTGTGATTTCATGGACATCATGATGTTGAGGCCGGATTTCCGCACCTCTGCGATCGCGCCCTGAAGCGCCGGTTCAATGGCCTCAACCACGCCGCCGCAGGATTTTTCGCTGCCGTTCCAGGTGAAACCGAGATCTGCCATGCGTTCGTGCAGCTGCTTGAGGCGGCGCAGGTTTTCGGCTTGATCGTCTTCGGCAAACTCCACCAGCAGCAAGGCGGCCGGGTCGCCGTTGACGAATTGCTCAACCGTGGGTCGGAAGAGGTCGATGTCGCGGGCAAGCGCAATCATTGTGGCGTCCACCAACTCCACCGCATGGGGCCCCAAGGTGACCAGATGCTGGGTCGCATCCATGGCCTGATAGAATGTGGGGAAGTGACAAACGCCCATCACCTTGTTCTTGGGCAGCGGCGAGAGCTTGAGCTCAATCGCGCTTGAATAGGCGAGGGTGCCTTCCGAGCCGACCAGCAGGTGGGCAAGGTTGTTCTCTGGCCCGTTGGGCGCGAGCGCGTCGATGTTGTAGCCGCCAACCCGGCGCACCACGTTCGGAAACCTTGCTGAGATCTCGGCGGCTTCGCGCTCCCCCAGTTGCAACAGCTCGGCAAATTGCTCGCGCACAGGGGCGTTGAGACCGGCAAGATTTCTCGGCACAGACCCAAAGTGGGCTTCGGTCCCATCGGCCATGATGGCGTCGATAGCGAGGACGTTGTCACGCATGGTGCCGTAATGGATCGAACGGCCGCCGCAGGAATTGTTTGCGGTCATGCCGCCGATGGTTGCGCGCGACGCGGTGGAGACGTCCACCGGGAACCACAGACCGTGTGGCTTGAGGTGCCGGTTCAATTCGTCGAGCACGATGCCGGGCTCAACCGTGCAGCGTCTTCCGGCAACGTCCAGGTGGAGAATGCGGTTGAGGTGCTTTGAGGTGTCGAGCACCAAAGCTTCATTCACCGTTTGGCCAGCTTGTGACGTGCCGCCGCCGCGGGGCAGGAGGGGCACGCCCTCTTGGCGGGCCAGGGCAATGGCCGCCCGAACATCGTCCAGCGATTGGGGCACGGCGACCCCTAGGGGCATCATCTGATAGATCGAAGCGTCCGTGGCGTAGCGCCCCCGGCTGAAAGCATCGAACATCACTTCGCCCTGAAGCGATGACTTCAGGCGTCGTTCCAAACCCGGGCGCAAACTCGTCGGCATGTCCATATTTCCAAAAAACGTGCTTGACGTAATTATGAATTCATAATTCAATAATGGCAATCGAAACGTCCACTCAAAAAGTGGCGGCGAATTTTGGGATGGGAGCGCGAAACGGTGAGACAAGCCGGGCGTCATTTTCTTCAGATACCAGGACCAAGCGCAGTGCCGGACCGCATTCTGCGGGCCATGGACATGCCGACCCAGGACCATCGCGGGCCAGGGTTTGCGGCGTTGGGGTTGCGCGCGCTTGAAGGCATCAAAACCATCTTCAAATGCGCAGGGCCGGTTATCATCTACCCCTCATCGGGCACCGGAGCCTGGGAAGCTGCCCTGGTCAATGCCCTGTCGCCGGGCGATAAATGCGTTATGGTCGAAACCGGTCACTTCGCCAGTCTTTGGGCTAACTTAGCCAAGAAATTTGATTTGGTTCCTGAGGTCATTGAGACCGACTGGAGGCGCGGGGCGGACGCAAATCTGCTGGAAGACCGCCTGCGCCGCGATGCAGGCCACGAGATCAAGGCGGTGTGCGTTGTTCACAACGAAACATCCACCGGGTGCACCTCTCAAATTGCCGAAATCCGCAAAGCCATAGACGCCGCAAGCCATCCTGCATTGTTGATGGTGGACACCATTTCCGGCTTGGCATCTGCTGACTTCAGGTTTGATGAATGGGGTGTGGATGTTGCTATATCGGGCTCGCAAAAGGGGCTCATGTTGCCACCGGGCCTGTCGTTCAACGCGGTGAGCGAGAAGGCCATTGGCGCTTCTGAAGCCTCAACCACGGCAAAATCTTACTGGGCCTGGGGTGAAATGATTGCCGCTAACAAGACCGGCTACTTCCCCTACACGCCAGGCACCAACATGCTCTACGGCCTGGTTGAAGCCATCCACATGCTGCATGAAGAGGGCCTGGACAATGTCTTCGCGCGCCATAGGCGCCATGGCGAGGCGACGCGCCGCGCGGTGCGGACCTGGGGCCTTGAGGTGCAGTGTGAGGTGGCCGAAGAATACTCGCCGGTGCTCACGGCGGTGCGCGTGCCGGACGGGCACAACGCTGATGAGCTGCGCAGCGTGATCTTGAAGAACTTCGACATGTCGCTCGGCAACGGGTTGTCGAAGGTGCAAGGCAAGCTATTCCGCATTGGCCACCTGGGCGATTTCAACGATCTGATGTTGGCCGCCACCTTGTCGGGCATCGAGATGGGGCTGGACCTTGCCGAGGTGCCGCACCAGAGCGGCGGGGTGGCCTGTGCGCTCGACTATCTGAAATCCACAGCAGGCAAGACGGAGCATGCCGCTGCCGCTGAATAAAAACATGCAACTGTGAAAGGGAAACGTCATGAAGAGCCTTTTGAAATCTGTAGCCCTGGCAGCAGCGTTGTCGCTGACGGCAGGGTCGGCCTATGCCGACAAGATCATTCTGAAGTTCGGCCACGTGGGCAAACCGGGTTCACTGTTTGAAGCGTCCGTTATGGAGTTTGCCAAACGGGCGAATGCCAAACTGGGTGACCGGGCCGAAGTTCAGGTGTTCGGCTCCTCGCAGCTCGGCAAAGACAAAGAGCTTTTGCAGAAGCTGAAGTTGGGCCAGATCACCTTCTCGCTGCCTTCATCCGTCATGTCATCGGTGGCAGATGAGTTCGGCGTGTTTGAGATGCCCTACATCATCAAGTCCCGCAACCACATGATGAAGGTGCAAGCCGCCATTGGCGAGAGCGTGCTGAACAAGGCGGCCAAGTCCAAAGGCTACCGGATCCTGACATACTTTGAGAACGGCTTCCGCAACATCACCAACAACACTCGGCCGGTGAACAAGCCTGAAGACCTCAAGGGCATCAAGCTGCGTACGCCGAAGGGCGCATGGCGGGTGAAGATGTTCAAGCTCTATGGCGCGAACCCGACGCCAATGGCATTTTCTGAAGTGTTCACCGCTCTGAAAACAGGCGTTATCGACGGCCAGGAAAACCCATATGCGCAAATCTGGTCGGCCAAGTTCCAGGAAGTGCAGAAGTATCTGTCGATCACCGGCCACGTTTACACGCCGGCCTACGTTCTGGTCTCCGACAAGCACTTTGCAAAGTTGCCAGAAGACATCCAGAAGGATCTGATGGCCGTGGCCGCCGACACGCAGGGCTTTGTCTATGACACCGCTGCCAAGCTTGAGACCGAACTTCTGGAAAACCTCAAGAACGGCGGCATCGCCGTGAACGAAGCGGACAAGGATGCCTTCATCTCCGCATCCAAGCCGATCTATGACGAGTTTGCCTCATCGGTTTCCGGCGGCGCCGACTTGATCAAACAGGTTCAGGCTCTGGCCAACTGACCAGTTTACTCCCGCGCGCCCGGCTTTTCACGAACGCAAGTTTGTGAGGGCCGGGTGCGCTCCCTTCCTTCGATCCTCGCGGGCTGACCCATGCTGAACGGCCTTTCCAAGACCATCGAGACAGTGCTGGAGTGGGCGTTGATCGTTCTGATGATCGCGCTCACCGCCGTGGTGATTTTGGCTGTGGTCTACCGGAAGCTTGACGCTTCGCTGTCTTGGTATGACGAGGTGGCGTCGATCATGCTGTCCTGGGTCACGTACTATGGCGCCGCATTGGCTGCGTTGAAGCGCAAGCATATTGGCTTTGATTCTGTGTTGCTGGCGATCCCTATGCCATTGCGCCTGTGGGTGGCTTATGCGGCGGAAGCCTTTGTCATTGGTTTTTTCTTGCTTCTGGCTTGGGCCGGCTGGGAGGTGTTGCTGGTCCTGGAAGGCGAAAGCCTGGTGAGCCTCACCTGGGTGCCGGTGCAGTTCACCCAGTCGGTCATTCCCATTGGTGCGGTGTTGTTCGTGGTCTGTGAGCTATTGTCGGCTCCGGCCTATTTGAAGATGGTGGCCACTGGCCAGTCACTGGAGCATGCCGAGATTGAAGCGGAGATTGAGCGGCAATGATTGTCTTCTCGATCTTCATCGCGCTGTTGGTGATGATCTGCATCAACGTGCCCATCGCCATAGCCTTGGCGCTGGCGGCCATTTTGGGCTTGGTGGCCACGGAAGGCACCGGTGCATTGGTGACCGTGGCGCTGGATATGTATGACGGCTCCACAAAGTTTTCCCTGATCGCGATCCCCATGTTCGTTTTGGCCGGTGCAATCATGAATGCGGGCGGCATCACGGATCGGCTGATCAACTTTGTCAGTGCCCTCATCGGCTTTGTGCGCGGCGGTTTGGGCATGGTGAACATCGGGGTCTCGTTGTTCTTTGCCGAAATCTCAGGCTCTGCGGTGGCGGACGTGGCGGCGCTCGGCTCTGTGATGATCCCGCAAATGAAGAAGCGGGGCTATTCTGGACCTTTGGCGGCGGCGATCACATCCTCATCGGCCTCGCTGGCCATCATTATCCCGCCGTCCATCCCGATGATCATTTACGCGGTTTCAGCCAACACCAGTGTGGAGCAGCTGTTTGTGGCGGGATTTGTCCCAGGCCTGCTGGGGGCTGTCGGATTGATGAGCGTCGCCTATGGCTTTGCCCGGCGCTACGACTTGCCGGTGGAAGAAGCGTTCAACACCCAGCGGGTGAAGGAAACCTTCATCGATGCGCTGCCCACGTTTTCACTGCCGGTGATCATTCTGGGCGGCATCTTCGGCGGCTATGTGACGGCCACGGAGGCTGCCGGCCTGGCGGTGCTGGCCGCTTTGGTGATTGGGGTTTGGTACCGGGAGATCGATCTTAAGCGGTTGAAGGCGGCCATGCTGGATGGCGGCATGCAAACCGCGGTGGTGATGTTGCTGGTGGCGGCCTCGGTGCTGATGGGCGGGTTTTTGACCCGGGCACAGGTGCCGCAGGAACTGGCCCAGCAAATGATGTCGCTCACCGACAACAAGTATGTGATCTTGCTGATCCTGAATGTGTTCTTCCTGATCATCGGCTTCTTCCTGCATTCGGTCGCGGCAATCATTCTGGTGATCCCCATCGTGATCCCGCTTATTGAACAAGCCGGGATCGATCCGGTGCACTTTGGCCTGGTGGTGACCTTGAACCTTGCTATCGGCCAGCAGACGCCGCCGGTTGCCTCGGTTCTCATCACATCGTGTTCCATCGCCAGGGCCAACATCTGGGATGTGTCCAAGGTGAACGTTTACTTTGTGGCCGTGCTTCTGGTGGTGCTTATGATGTGCACCTACGTGCCGGCGATCCCGATGTTCCTGGTGGAATATTTTTACCGGTAGTTGTGATACCGTTGCGCTGGGGATGCTTCGCAGCCGAAGGGGAGTTTGATGTTTCAGCTCGACCAATTCATTGAAGATTGCCAGAAGGCTCACGCCGAAGACAGCTCGCACAAGGCGGTTCAAGAGGTGATCTCACGTGCTGTCTCAGATCCCGGCCAGGCAATCCAAGGGTTGGGAGAGCCCACCAAGGGCGGCGTGCACAAGCTCTATCACAGCGACAGTCTCACCATCCTCAACGTGGTCTGGGCGCCGCGCATGACGTTGTTGCCGCACAATCACAACATGTGGGCGGTGATCGGCGTTTACGCCGGCCGGGAAGACAATATTTTCTGGCGAAAGCTTCCAGAAGGCGAGGAGGCCGACATCGAGGCGGCTGGAGCAAAAACGATGGCTCCAGGCCAGGCCACGCCCCTTGGCAAGGATATCATCCACTCGGTGACCAACCCCACCAATCTGTTCACCGGCGCGTTTCATGTGTATGGCGGTGACTTTTACGATGCCCACAGAAGCGAGTGGGAACCGGAAGGCCTGACGGAACGTCCGTTCGACTATGACGGCAACTCCCGTCTGTTTCAGGAAGCCAATGCGGTGGCACGAATGGCCGAGGCCGGCGAGCTGGCAAAGAAACGCTCTAGCCCAAGCGGGTCAGATAAGGGCTGGTGAGCGGGCAGGGGGCGTTCTCGTCATCAACGTAGCTTGCCAATTCCCGCGCGATGACCGGCGTGCGCAAATAGCCTGAGCCGCCGTGGCTGAGACTGTAGTAGACCCCCGGCATCTCGCTGCTTTGTCCGAGCTTCAAGGCGCCGTCGCCCACAAGGGCACGAATGCCCGACGACACCTCAGAGACCTCAAGGTCAGCAAGGGCCGGCACAAACCTCGTCGCCGTTTCCAGAAGCTGGTGCTGCACACTCTCTGAGACCACGGGGGATGTTTCCCCCTTTTCCGATGTGGGGCCCACAAGCAGCCGGCCATCGGACCTGGGGCACAAAATCCCTTTGGCATGTTTGATCACGCGGCGCAGAAGCGGGCGCGCAGGGGCCATGGCGACAGACAGCATCACGCCGCGCACGGGGCGGCACAAGGGAACGTCCTGAGGCAGGCCGGCGATATGGTTTCGCCCCATGGCGCAGCAGATGGCGAGTTTATCTGCCGTCCAGGTCTCATCGGCGGTTGAAATGCAGAGGTTGCCGTCCTTGCGTGCCACGGACACCACACCGGCATGCTCACGCACGTTTGCGCCGGCTTGGCGCAAGAGCGTTGCCAATGCGGCGCACAGTTTGCAGCCATCCAGCCAGTGCACCTGATCCAAGGAAAAGCCAGCGGCGATATCCGGCGCGAGTTCAGGCTCAAGCGCCCGCACGGCGTCTGCGGTGAGCCAGGTTGCTGGCGTGCCCACCGAGGTGCGTTTCTCAAAGTCTTGGCGCAGACGGGCCAGGGCGTCCTCAAAGGCCACATGCACCTGGCCGTCCGTGCGGTAGTCCAGATCGATGCCCGCGGCCTTTTCAATCGCCGCCGCATAGGCCGGCCATTCTTCCAGGCTGGCCCATTCGATCGCGCGCAATCCGCCGGTGCCGGTGCGTGGCTCCAGATAGGCCGCCGCCGCGCCGCTGGCGCCCGAAGCGATTTCGTTCTGCTCCAAAAGGGTGACGTCGGCGCCGCGCTTTGTCAGCTCGAGCCCAAGCGAAAGACCGGCAATGCCGCCGCCGATAATGATGACCGGGAGTTGACCCAAGCTGCGTTTCCTGCTGCATCGGTTTGTGTTGGGCTCAAGCTTATGCCCAAAACGGACCGTGCCCGCCAGTCAGGACGAAAACAAAATGAGCAAACATCCGTTGAGCTGGAGCGAGGATGCGGTTCCGTACTCCAAGCAGTTTGACGACCATTTCTTCTCGCAAGTCGATGGGCGGGGGGAAACGGGCCATGTGTTCCTCAAAGGCAATGGCCTGCCGGAGCGCTGGATGGGCGCTACGCAGACCACCATTGGCGAACTTGGCTTCGGTACGGGCCTTAATTTTCTGGAGACCTGGCGCCAGTGGACTGAAACGCGCCCAGCGGATGGACATCTGAACTTTGTTTCGTTTGAGGGCTTTCCGCTGAAAGCTGAGGAAATCAGGGCGGCGATGGCCCCTTGGCCTGATCTGAAAACGCTCTGTGATGAAGAGTTGGACCATTGGCACCAGCTCAAACCTGGGCTTAACCAATGGCAGATGGATGCCCAAACCCGGCTTGTCCTGGTGCAGGCCGATGTGGCCGATGGCCTGGCGCTGTGGGAGGGCGCGGCGGACGCCTGGTATCTGGACGGCTTTGCGCCTGCGCGAAATCCGGACATGTGGTCTGCCGATCTCATGAGGGGCGTTTTTGCCCGAACTGCACCTGGCGGGAGCTTTGCCAGCTATACGTCGGCAGGGTGGGTGCGGCGCAATCTGGAGGAGGCCGGATTTGAGGTGAACCGGGTTCCGGGCTTTGGCCGCAAGCGCCACATGATCACAGGTTGCAAACCCCAAAACCCGCCCCCATCTTGACGAAACAGGCGAACAGGCGCAAAAGAGCGCCCGTCTTTTGACCTAACCCCCATGGGGCACTCCGCCCCACCACCCGCATCCGTTTGCGGGATTGGATAGGAGCCATATTATGCCTAACCTGACCTTCCCGGATGGGAACTCCCGAAATATTGACTCTGGTATGAGCGGTGCAGACGTTGCCGCCTCCATCTCCAAGTCGCTGGCCAAAAAGGCCGTGGCCATGAAGCTGGATGGCGAGTTGTGTGATCTGTCTGACCCGATCACCCAAGATGCCAAGATTGAAATCGTTCTCCGCGACGACGCTGCTGCCCTGGAGTTGATCCGCCATGATGCGGCGCATGTGATGGCTGAAGCCGTCCAGGAGCTCTATCCCGGCACCCAAGTGACCATTGGCCCTGTGATCGAGAACGGCTTCTACTACGACTTTGCCCGCAACGAGCCGTTTAGCCTGGAAGATTTCGAAGCCATCGAAAAGAAGATGCGCGAGATCATTCAGCGCAACCAGCCCTTCACCAAGGAAACCTGGTCGCGCGACAAGGCCAAACAGGTGTTTGCCGACAAAGGCGAGGCTTTCAAGATTGAGCTGATTGATGCGATCCCTGAAGGTGAAGATCTGAAGATCTACTATCAGGGCGACTGGTTCGATTTGTGCCGCGGCCCGCATCTGCCCTCCACAGGCAAGATCGGCACGGCGTTCAAGCTGATGAAGGTGGCCGGCGCCTATTGGCGCGGCGACAGCAACAATCAGATGCTCACGCGCATCTATGGCACAGCCTGGACCGACGATAAGCAGCTGAACGCCTATCTGCACGCCCTTGAGGAGGCGGAAAAACGCGATCACCGGCGCCTTGGCCGCGAAATGGACCTGTTCCATTTCCAAGAGGAGGCTCCCGGCTCGGTGTTCTGGCATCCCAAGGGCTGGACCCTGTTTCAGTCGTTGATCGCCTATATGCGAAGGCGCCAGGAGCAGGCGGGCTATTTGGAGGTGAACTCTCCAGACATGATGGACCGTGGCTTGTGGGAGCAGTCTGGCCACTGGGAAAAGTTCCGCGAAAACATGTTCACAACGGAAACGGAAGACGAGCGCACATTCGCCTTCAAGCCCATGAACTGCCCAGGCCATGTGCAGATCTTCAAGCATGGTTTGAAGAGCTACCGTGATTTGCCGATGCTCATGTCGGAATTCGGCAAGGTGCACCGGTATGAACCCTCCGGCGCCCTGCACGGGCTGATGCGCGTGCGCTCGTTCACCCAGGATGATGCCCACATCTTCTGCACCCATGAGCAGATCACGGAGGAATGCGTTGAGGTGCATCAGTTGATGCTGTCGATCTACAAGGATTTCGGCTTCGACAATGTGCTGATCAAGTTCTCCGACCGGCCCGAAAAACGCGTGGGATCAGACGAAGTCTGGGACGCTGCTGAAAAGGCGCTCATGCACGCGGTGGAAGTGGCCGGCGGCGATGTGGAGTTCAACCCGGGCGAGGGGGCGTTTTACGGTCCCAAGCTGGAATATGTGCTGCGCGACGCGATCGGCCGTGACTGGCAATGCGGAACCTTGCAGGTGGACTTCAACCTGCCGGACCGGTTCGGTGCGTTCTATATGGACTCCAATGGCGAAAAGGTGACCCCGGTTATGCTGCACCGGGCCATGTTTGGGTCGCTGGAGCGCTTTGCCGGCATTCTGATTGAGCACCACGCGGGCCACTTCCCGCTGTGGCTGGCGCCGCTGCAGGCCATTGTGTGCCCGATCACCAGCGAGGCCAACGACTATGCCATGGAAGTGCTGGACGAGTTGCGCGTGGCCGGCCTTCATGCGGAGGCCGATTTGCGCAACGAGAAGATCAACTACAAGGTGCGCGAGCACTCGGTGACCAAGGTTCCGGTCATCGTCGTGGTGGGCATGCGCGAGGTTGAAGAGCGCTCGGTCAACATCCGGCGTCTCGGCTCAAAGGACCAGACCGCGATGAGCTTGGGCGATGCGCTGGTCGCGTTGCAGATCGAGGCCACGCCTCCAGACATGCGTTAACACAAACCAATCTCCGGCCAGGGTGTGACCCTGGCCGGTGATCCTTAACCCGCGATGAACCGCGGGTTAAGGCTAAGTTCTTGTCTCTTCATGTAAAGATTGTCTCGCCGTTTGCGGTGGCCGAACCCTTTTGCTTAGGACGAGGACGTGCAGACCCATGTATGCGAGCTACCATTCCGCAAGGCGCCTGTTAGGCCGGAGCGCTGCTTTTGCCCTGGGCGGGGTCGTGCTTGTGAGCGCAGCTTGCACAACTGCCAATGCTGGTCTGGTGGCCAAAAGCTTCTCGCCACCGGCCTATTCGCCCTCTGCCTCCCTCATCGATGGCTTTGAAAGCCCTAAGGTGAACCGCAGTATGTGGTGGCTGGGGCAAGCCCAAAAGGGCCAGTTTTGGAGTGATGCCCGCTTGGCGCGGTCCGACAGGCGATCGGTTGCCGTGCGTGTGGGCGCGGCGATGAGAGGGTGCGGGGCAAAATGCCAGAGAAACGAACTTCGAACCGCACCGGGATACCGCATCAGGTTTGGTCAGGAGGCCTGGTACAATTTCAGTTTTCGCATTGACGGAAAATTGCCGGCTCGCCACACCGGACGCTGGGTTTCAGGCCAGTGGAAGCAGCAGTGCGGTGGCAGCCCCTTTTTGGCCCAGCGCTTTGATCGCGGTGTGTTCCAAATCACGGTTCAAGACAATAGCTGCCGCGTGATTGTCGCCAGTTCTCAAGGACTTGGGCGAAAACTGCCTGCGACACGCCTAACCGGACACGAGGCACGCCAGCTTGCGAAAAACAGCAAATCTTGCGCGTCTGATATCAAGGTACAATACTCTTCCAACGCAACCTTGCCGAACCCCTATGAGAAATGGGTCGACATGGCCTACCGGGTCCGCGGCGGCCGCAACGGCACCGGACTGATAGAAATCTGGGCCAACGGGCGGTTCATTGCGCGGGTGACCGGATCGATCGGATATGATTACGCAAGCGGGCCACACCAGTATTTCAAGTTCGGAATTTATCGGGCCCCGATGCCGGGGACCTCGGTTGCGCGCATGGACCGGTTCATGCGCACGGGGTCCATGTCAATGTTCCGGATGATCGACGGCGGTTGACGCGCTTAACCATGATGTGGATTTTATGAGAGATTTCAGGGAGTTCATGTCCTTTTTAGGACATTGCATTAAGGCAAGCTAAATGCATTTGCGCTAACGCTTACGTCAGGTCAATTCCGTAGTCCGTTGATTGCGGGCCTTGTGTGTAGAGTGAGTAAGCGTGGGCTTTCAGACAATCCTTGATGTGCTGCCGGCACAGTTGCGCGGCCGCGTCACCGATCTTGTGAAGGGTGATGGCGATACTGCACGCTCGGGGCGCAATGCGCTTGAGGTATATGCCATCCGCGTTTTGTCGGCCGGAATCGCCTTTCTCTCCCACATTATTCTGGCCCGTTGGCTCGGGGCCCATGAGTTCGGCATCTTCACATATGTATGGATTTGGGTCGTCGTTGTGGGCAGCATCGGCGCGATCGGTTTTGACACAACAGTCTTACGTTTTGTTCAGGAATATCAAACCAAGGGCGCGCTGGCGGAACTGCGCGGCTTTCTGCATGTGGGCAGATTGATCGCCTTTGGCATTGGCGCGCTTAGCGCCGGTGCCGGCATTGGATTGATCACGCTTTGGCCCGATGCCATTGACCAGCAGTACCGAATGCCGCTGGTTTTGGCGCTGTGCTGTGTGCCGGCCTTTGCCTTGATGGACTATCTTGACGGGGTGGGGCGCTCGCAATTCTGGATGAGGCTTGCCCTTCTTCCCCCTTACATTCTGCGGCCCGCACTGATTTTTGCGTTCTTTGGTCTTGCGGTTACAGCGGGCCTTCAGAAAAACGCAGAAATCGCCGTTATGGCCGCGATTGCAGCAACTTGGAGCGCCTGTTTGGTGCAATATCTGCTGCAGCGGCGCGCCTTGGCGAAGATCATTCCGGCGGGAACACGCGCCTACAAATTGAGCTTTTGGGTCTCGGTGTCATTGCCGGTGCTGATGTTGGACGCATTCGAGCTGCTGATGACCAATCTCGATATACTTCTGCTTCAGCTCTATGTGGCGCCGGACCAAATCGCGATCTATTTTGCTGCCGCACGCTCAACCGCACTGATCGCCTTCGTTCAATTTGCCGTGACCGCAGCGTTCCTCCCCAGAATTGCCGCTGCCTTTGCCAAGAACGATTATGGGGCGTTGTCGGAATTTTTGCGCACCGGGTGCAAATGGACCTTCTGGCCCTCTTTGGCGGGCACCTTGGTGCTTGTAGCCCTTGGAAAACCGTTGCTTTGGCTGTTTGGCCCTGAGTTTACGGCAGGCTATCTGAGCATGTGCATCTTGCTGGTGGGGATCATGGCGCGCGCAGCCGCGGGGCCCTCCCAGGGCGTGCTCGTGCTCACGGGACGGCAAAAGGCGGCAGCCGTGATTTCATTTGGAACGTTGATCGTTAACGCTGGCCTGAATCTTGTGTTGATACCTGCATACGGACTGACAGGTGCCGCTATCGCAACATCTGTGGCCTTTGGGTTGGAATCCCTGGCCGCGCTGATCGTTGCAAACCGAGCGATCCGGCACGCTGTCGAGATGGACGAAACAAGAGGCCGAAATGAGCAGCTCGCAGTATTATAGCCAGAAAATCTGGTCGATGCCGGATTTGCTGCCCGATCAGCGGGCGCGGGCAAGTTCTGCGCCCACAGATGCCGCGCACGACAATGATGCTGTGTGGTCTGACGATCTGGACCGGTCAATGCTGGTGCCGGGGCTGTCCGGCCGGGCAGACTGGCTCAAGCCGGTTGTCCGCCACATGGGCGCCAAGGGCACACCGGTTCTCATTGCCACGAAGGGGCCTGCTGAAACCGGCGGCCGGCTGACCGGGCGCTTTGCGCTGACAAAGTCTCTGTTCCGCTGGGCCGTTCCGATGCCCATTCTCATCTCGTGGGACAATCCACTGTTCATCTCAGGCGCGCCGATTGCGGTTTCACGCGATGGGACGGCACAAGCCATCTCCTCAATGGTGGCGGCTGCCGGCCGGGAAGGTGCCCGGGCGGTGGTGTTGAATGAGGTCTCCATGAGCGAAGACTTGATCATGACCCTGGAACGCTCAAACGTGCCCTGGTCCTCAACCCTGACCGAGGAACGGGCGGCGCTGGTGTGCGGGCAAACGTTTGACGACTGGTTCTCCGGCAACTTCAGCCGAAAGAGACGCAAAGAGTATCGGAGATTGCACAACCGGCTGTGCGAGCAGGGCGCTGTGACCTCTGTCAGTTATGAAGCCGGCGAGGACCCGCAGCCGTGGATCGAGCAATTTTTGCAGCTTGAAAGCAGCGGCTGGAAAGGCGAGCGCGGCACCGCGATGGTTTGCGACCCCGCACAGCGCAACGCTGTGACTGATGCGCTCACCAACCTGGCGCACAAAGGCGATCTGATGTTTTGGAAACTGACGCTCGATGAGCGTCCGATCGCCATGCTGTTTGCCATCCGCTGCGGCGAAACGGCCGGACTTGGCAAAATTGCGTACAACGAAGAGCTGAGCGCTTATTCGCCCGGGGTGCATCTGATCCTGGATGCCACGCGCACGCTGTTGGCCACGCCTGGGCTAAAGATGGTGGATTCCCACGCTATCCCAAACCACCCGATGATCAACAACATCTGGCGCGATCGCATTCCGTTTTCAAACTTGATGTTGGGCACGCCCGGAACGCCGCTGCCCCTTTTGAAGTTGATGCACCGTGCCGAGCTGGCCCGTAGAGACCTGCGGCAGCTCGCCAAAACCATGTACCACCGACATTTAAAGCGAGGAACGAAATGAACCATCTCAACCTGGAAGCCGCCGAAGCGAAAACCTGCCTTCAGCACCGGCCGTTCGCGCTCGACCACAATTTGTCGGACCATCATCTGTTCAAGCTGGAAAAGCTGATCGATCTGGCCAAGAAAATGCCGCGCGACAAGATTGAGTATAACTCAGGCAAGGTGGCCATTGATCAGGACCCGGACGCCATACCTCAGGTCGACCTTGAGCCGGCTCAGGTCATTCGCGAAATCGAAACATGCGGCGCATGGTTGGTGATCAAGAACGTGGAGAGCGATCCGGCCTACAAGGGATTGTTGAGCGAATTCATCGGGGAACTGGCTTCGGCCTCTGGTCTTGAACCAGGACTGTTTGAGGATCTTCAAGGCTTCATCTTCGTTTCTTCGGCCGGTTCAACCACCCCATTCCACATTGATGCTGAAGAGAACATTCTGGTGCAGATTTCCGGCGACAAGGAAGTTCACGTGTTCGAAAACGAAGACCGCAGGCTGGTCAGCGAGCACGAGATGGAAATCTCCCCTGATGGTCATCGCAACATGCGCTATGCGCCGTCACACGAGGCGCGCGCCGCGGTGTTCAATCTGAAGGAAGGCGATGCGGTTCACATTCCCTACATGCAGCCTCATTGGGTTGGCACTGGTGAGCGCTATTGCATCTCCATGGCCATGACCTGGAAGACGCCCGAGGTGCGGCGGCTCAACAAGATCCGTTTCATGAACGGCACGTTGCGCCGCTTCGGCTGGGTGCAAAACCCTCCCGGACATTCGGGTGTGGCAGACCGCCTCAAGGTGCTCATGCACGATGCCGCCCGTGCCGTGATCGATCCGATCCGGCGTTCAGAGAAGGCCCGCCGGACACTGCGCGGGCTGATCTACGGCCGCAAGGCGAACTACTACTACGAGGCTGGCCGCGGCACCTAAGCGCGCGCTTCGCCCGCGTTCAATGCGCCTGGATGCCTGCCTGCGCAGGCATGACGGGGGGGTGTAATTCCCGCATGCCGGCCCTTCACCCCGCATCCCTGCGAAAGCAGGGATCCATTGAGACCAACTGCACGCTAAGAGCTGTGGGCCCCTGCTTTCGCAGGGGCGCGGGCAGGTGGAGAGGGGCGCAGGCGACAGGTTTTGCAACCATCAGCCACAACATGTATAGACATATTCAAACCGACAAGTGACAATTGTCACTTATTAAAAACCCCGGAATTACGAAACGAACCCAAATTCGCGTAAGCTTCAGAAAATACAGTGAAATTGACGCCATGTAGTCTTTATGTGTGATTATTTTGTTCATGTTTCTCTGCCGAGAAACAGTCTACGCACCATCTCGCTTCAAGGCGCGGCCTTTGCCCACCGCCTCGCGGCCAAAGCGGTTGCGCACCTTGTCCATGGCCCGTTCCACATCGGCCCGCTTGGTGGCATCCGGGTCGAGCAGGCTGACCGGGTCTGCCAGCTCTTCTGAACAGAGCCCCGATATCCCGATGCCGAGCAAGCGGAACGGTGTGCCGTTGGCTTCGCGTTCAAGCAGGGGCCGGGCCGCCTTGAACATCACATCAGCAAGCTGCGTTGGTTCCGGCAGCTTGCGGTTGCGGGTGAGGAGTTGAAACTTTGCGGTTTTCAGTTTCATCACAACCGTGTCGCCGGCAAGTCCTGACGCCTTGGCCCGCCGTGACACCCGTTCAGCCTGGGTCCAGAGTTTGCGCTCCAGCTCGGTGTAGTCTGCAATGTCCACGTGAAATGTGGTTTCCGATGAGATGCTCTTTGCCCCGCCGCGAATGTCCACAGTGCGTGTGTCTTCGCCGCGCGACAGATGATAGAGCCGTGAGCCCATGGAGCCGTAGAGCTTCATCAACTCCGGCTTTTCCATCACCTGCAGTTGGTTGACCGCGCGGATGCCGTGCTTGGCCAACTTCTTCTGCATGGCTTTGCCGACACCCCAGATTTTCGACACGGGCAGGGCGGCGAGGAAGGCCTTTGTCTCTTCGCGCCCAATGATGGAGAAGCCGCGGGGCTTGTCGAAGTCAGAGGCGAGCTTGGCCAGGAACTTGTTGTGAGACAGGCCGATGGAGACACTGATGCCGATGTCGTCTTCGATCTCCTTGGCGAGCTTGGCCAGGGTGACCGCAGCGGGGGCATGGTGCAGGCGTTCGGTGCCGGTGAGGTCCATGAAGGCTTCGTCGATGGAGATCGGTTCCACCATGGGCGTGAGCCTGCGCATGTGGTCGCGCACCTGGCGGCCCACCTTTGAGTACTTCTCCATATCGGGCCGAACCACCACAGCCTCAGGACAGGCTTTGAGAGCCTTGAACATCGGCTGGGCCGAGCCCACACCCCGGATGCGGGCAATGTAGCAGGCGGTGGAGACAACGCCGCGCCGGCCGCCCCCCACGATCACCGGCTTGTCGCGCAGCTCCGGGTTGTCGCGTTTTTCCACCGCTGCATAGAAGGCATCGCAGTCAAGGTGAGCAATGGTGAGCGCATTCAGCTCTGCATGGCGCAGGAGCCGCGGCATCCGGCATTTGGGGCAACGCTGGTCGGACGGCTCCACGGGCGTAAAACAGTCGCGGCAGAATCCGGGGGGCTCAACCATTTGGGTCATGATGGACGGAGTTTATGCTGGCTGAACCGGTTCATGCAATCGGCTGTGCAACCAGTGCTGACAGATCTACCAAAGCCAGGCGGCGCCGCGCACGCCCGAGGCATCACCGTGTTTGGGCGCCGCGATTTGCGTGCTCACATGATCGCTGAACACAAACGGCTCCATGAGGCCCGGCAGGTCTGCATAAAGGTGCGGCATGTTTGAAAGCCCGCCGCCCAGCACAATAACCTCAGGGTCCAAAAGGTTGCACACACACGCCAGGCCGCGGGCCAGGCGGTTTGCGTGGCGGGCAAGGGTGGCCTGGCAGGCTGTGTCTGCCTCTGCGGCCCGGGTCACAATCTCCTCGCCGCGCAGGTCATCACCGGTGATGGTGAGATGGTCACGCCGCAGGCCCGAGCCGGAGAACCAGACCTCCTGGCAGCCTGAACGCCCGCACCAACACTCAGGGGCAGGAAACTCCGTCTTATCGGGCCAGGGCAGGGGATTGTGGCCCCATTCGCCGCCAATGCCATTGGCACCGTTCACAATGTGCCCATCCACCACCACCCCGCCTCCGCAGCCGGTGCCGATGATGACGCCAAACACCGTGCGCGCGCCCTGGCCGGCGCCATCTGTGGCCTCAGAAAGGGCAAAGCAGTTTGCATCATTGGCAAAGCGCACCTCCCGGGCCATCGCGCTTTTGACATCGGCCGCGAGCGGCTTGTCATTGATCCAAACAGAATTGGAGTTGCGAAGAAGTCCGGTCTTGGGCGAGAGCGAGCCTGGTGTTCCAATGCCAACGGACGTGGTGGTTTGTGTTGCCGATTCAGCTTCGCCTAGCAGGTCGCTCAGCAGGATTACGGTGGCTTGGTAATCGGGCGCCGGCGTCGCGACACGCTTTTCAAACAGCACATCGCCGTTTGCTGCGAGCACGACAATCTCGATCTTCGTGCCGCCAAGATCGATCCCGGTTCGAGACAGAGCAGCCACTGTGGTCACCCCGAAACTTCGATCGCCTGGTGAATGTATCTTTGGCCATCTTCCCAATTGTCCACGCTGGCGATGATTCCATTCAAATCAGGAAGGTGACGCCGAAATCTGTGATCCTGCATGAAATGGAGAATATGGACATCAGGGGCATGCTCGGCGACCGAGTTCACGTTGCTCGGCGTGTCATCAATGAACACAATCGGGGTGGCCACGGTCTCGGCCAAGTGTTTGACCGTTGGGCCTTTGGGGCCGGAGTTTGAAACCACCGGAAAGTGAATGCCATGGCCGCCCAGGTTTTTGATCCTGTCGAGCCGGTAGGCGTCGGGCATATTGGTGAGCATGATCACCTGGGCATGGTTGGAGATCGCGTCCAGGGCCTCATCGGCTCCGTCTATGAGTTCCAGATGCCCTGTTTTCTCACTGAAAAACTGCTCCAAGATCCCGCCGACTTCAGAGCCGGGAAGCGGCTTGTGGCTGTCTTCGTATTTGATGTTGCCGTTGAGCGCAAAACTGGCGGGGTCGAGCCAAAGGCCATTTTCGGCCAGAAAACCCTCCAAACCGCGCAGAAAGTGCACAATCACCTCGTCCACATCGCAGACGATGAGCGGTTGATCTGCGTGCAGATCCAGGTCGGCCAGTTGGGATGTTGTAACCGGATTGATCATTGGTGTTCCATGGCGCCAGGCAGCGCACGCCGGGCTTTTTGCGTTTCATCAACCCCAATGCCTTGTGATTCGGCGAACAGAAACAAAAGGCTCTCATCGGCCAGCAGATAATCAACCACACCGGCCAAAAACTGAGGGTCACCGGCACCTTCGCGCAGGCTCTCCGGGCCGATGCCTGAGGTGGCCAGAAAACGGCCCAATCGTTCGCTGTCTGAGGCCAAGAAGCCAAGGGCGTTGATCGCCAGGATTTCTGCGGCTTGCCGTTCCACGCGCTGTTCCCCATCTCTTGCTGTTACGGCCGTCAGACAATGTGATCGGCCGATACGTGCAGATTAATGAGTTCGTTACCAAATACCGGTCTAATCGTCGATGACCAAGAATACGGAATCGACGTAAAGAATGTCGGGATGCCGTGTAGAGCGTCGGCTCAGAGGGGATGCCGCAACCTACATATCGGCCAATCCGAAAGCAAATCGCGAATGATGCGCGGGAGTGGGCCCTTGTCGAAGACAGTCCTCATTGTTGAAGACAACGAGCTGAACATGAAGCTTTTTCATGATCTGCTTGAAGCCCATGGCTATGCAACTTTGCAAACCTATGATGGTTTGGCTGCGCTTGACATGGCCCGTGAGCATCACCCCGATCTTATCTTGATGGATATCCAGCTGCCGGAGGTTTCAGGATTGGAAGTGACCAAATGGCTGAAGGAAGATGAGGGATTGCGCGAGATTCCGGTGATCGCGGTCACCGCATTCGCCATGAAGGGCGATGAGGAAAAAATTAGGGAAGGCGGCTGTGAAGCCTACATTTCAAAGCCGATATCGGTGAGCCATTTCCTTGAGACCGTTGACGGATTTCTGGTAGAGGCCTGAGCAATGACTGCCCGCGTATTGGTCGTCGATGACATTGTGGCGAACGTCAAGCTGCTCGAGGCAAAGCTTCGGGCGGAATACTTTGAAGTGGTCACGGCGATGAACGGCCCGGCCGCGCTGGAAATCATACAATCTGAAAAACCCGATATCGTTTTGCTCGACGTCATGATGCCGGGCATGGACGGTATCGAGGTGTGCCGGCGCATCAAAGGCAATCCCCAGCACAACCACATTCCAGTGGTGATGGTGACCGCGCTCGATTCGCCTGAAGACCGGGTGCGCGGCATCGAGGCGGGGGCTGACGATTTTCTCACCAAACCGGTGAATGATGTGGCGCTGTTCTGCCGGGTGCGGAGCCTTCTGCGCCTGAAGATGCTGACCGATGAGCTTCGCGCCCGTGCGGAGACCAGCGAGGCTGCTGGGCTGGCGGAGCAGATTGAAGCTGAGTATGTGCAAAATCCCGGGCGGATCTTGCTGGTGGACGATCTTGACATGTCGGTGGAGCGCATCCGCGGATCGCTGCAGGGCATCTATGACGTAACGCCGGTGGAGGACCCTCAAAGCGCCTTGTTCGAGGCTGCGGAGAACCCCTACGACCTGATTGTCGTGAGCCTGGATCTGGAGAATTTCGACGGCCTGCGCCTATGCTCGCAAATCCGTTCGTTGGAACGGACCCGGCAAATTCCCGTGCTGGTGCTGGTTGAACCCGACCAGGACGACAAGCTCATGCGCGGGCTCGACATGGGCGTGAACGACTATCTGGTGCGGCCGGTGGACCGCAACGAGCTGCATGCCAGGGTCAAAAGCCAGATCCGCAGGTGGCGTTATACCCAGAAGCTGCGCCAAAGCGTTCAGGAATCCATTGAACTGGCTGTGACAGACCCGCTGACCGGATTGCACAACCGGCGCTATTTGGAGACCCATCTGAGCGGCCTTGTGGAGAAGGTGGGAAATCGGGGCAAGGCTCTGACGATTCTTGCGCTCGACATAGATCACTTCAAGTCCATCAACGACAACCATGGCCATGATGTGGGTGACCGTGTGTTGCAAGAGTTTGCCCATCGGGTTCAGGCCGAGGTGAGGGGGCTGGATCTCGTCTCAAGGACGGGGGGCGAGGAGTTCATTGTGGTTCTGCCGTATACCAACACGGACCAGGCCCACCTGATCGCAGAACGTATTCGCGAATCCGTCTGCCGGGCGCAGTTTGAGGCAGGCGGTGACTGCGAACCTCTGGATGTGACCGTTTCCATCGGGGTTTCGGCCCTGGATGACCCATTGGATCAGCCTGACGACCTTCTGAAACGGGCCGACCTTGCGCTCTATGATGCCAAACGCGGCGGGCGTAACCGGGTCATTTCCAACGCGGCCTAAGCTGGCTGGGTAAACCGGCGTCTCCAAACCGACCAGCCTTCGTTCCATTGTTAACCTGTGTTAACGGCATTTCATGATGTTTTGCACAGCTGAGCCCCAAATATGGGGTCTGGCGGGCCAGGTAAGGTTAATGTTTTACTAATTTACCCGGCGTATTGGCATTAACCATCTGTTTTTGTGGAGTTTCTATGGCGTTGCCCTATGTTTTTCACAGCTACGGCTGAGAAGGGTGGGCTAACTCTTCATGGGATGCGAAGACAAGAGAAGATCAAGTCCGAATTGCCAGGACAAGTAGTCTTCCAATCGATTGATCTTTCATTCGCACTTTCAATCAGCACGTAGTGTCGGTTTGCCCCTTGGCGTTCAGGTCCGCCGCATCTCCTGGCACCTTGGGGTTGGCCGGTCCGTCCGGTTGGAGTGGCCTCCTCGTTTATACCGTCTCGGACCGGCCCCTTATCTGAAAGGGAGTGCCCCGCGGGCGCTCCCTTTTTTTCGTGCGGTCTAGAGCATATTCCGCTCAGACTGAGCGGAATATGCTCCAGATTATCGTTACGAACGAGCAACTTATCTCCGACCAGACGTAACCGTCTGATCGGAGGTTGCTCTAGGCAATAAAAAAGCACCGCCGAAGCGGTGCTTTGAAACGAGTATGCCTGATCAGACTACTTGATCTTGGCTTCCTTGAATTCTACGTGTTTGCGCACGATGGGGTCATATTTCTTGACCACCATTTTTTCGGTCATGGTCCGGGTGTTCTTCTTGGTTACGTAGAAAAAGCCAGTGTCTGCCGTGCTGTTCAGCCGGATTTTGGCGGTTGTTGGTTTTGCCATCTTAAATGCTCCTGTCGCCATGCCGGGCATTGGGCCGGGCGGCGGGGTGAATTGTGTTGCGGGATATGCGTCAGTTAGGCCGTTCTGTCAAGAAATAGACGCGACAACCCTTAAAGGGTTTCGTTGTACCAATCCTTACCGCGCTGGCGTTGGAACATCACCGGACCTCCCGGCGCCAGGCCCTCTTTGTGCTGCAGCTGTTGGTCCAGAGATTTGAGCACTTGGCGCGTGATCCAGGGCAGTTGGAGGTCTTCGGTATCGGCGATCGTCAGCCAGTGCACGTCCAGCAGCTCATCGGTGGACCCGGCGGGCGCATCGAGATTGGACACGTTCTCTGCGTCGACCACGAAAAAGCGGCTGTCAAACCGCCGGATCCGGCCCGGCGGTGTGATGGCGCGTGCGATATAGCGCACAGGCGCCAGGGCGGGGCGGAGACCCGTGGCGAGGAACTCGGCCCAATCAGGATGCTTGGAGCCGCCCGGCGTTCCGCTTTCCGTGCCGATGATGAGACCTGTTTCTTCAAACGTTTCGCGCAACGCGGCCATGGCCAACGCCCGGGCCCGGCCGGCTGACGGCGTGCCGCGCATGCGGGCCATTAGTTTTTGTTCGACTTTCGGGTCCAGCGGATTTGCCGGCTTAACCCGGCTGTCGGCGGCATCGACCCGTCCGCCAGGAAACACGAATACTCCAGGCAGGAAGGCGTGATTTTCGCTGCGCTTGCCCATCAACACCCGGGGCTTGGCGGTGTCGCGGCGCACCATGATCAAAGTGGCAGCATCGCGCGGCTTCAGGGCCGGGCCGTCTATCTTTGCGGCAACGCCGGTGCCGGAATGGGGCCGTTCAACGATTTTCATCTGTTCTCATCCAAGAGCGTTTCACGCTCTAACTGGTGGCAGGCTCAGGTGCTGCTGTCTAGAGGCTTTTGTGCCGTTGGTGCCCCTTCAAACCCGTGCATGCGCAGGGCCCACTGGAGGCCGACCACAGCGCCCTTCACCAGAGGCAGGATCCCAAGTGTCAGAAGAAACAAGAGCGGGGCCCAAACCACGAACTGCAGCCAGAGCGCCGGCGCATAGAAACGCTCAATCAACATGATCGGCGGGACAAGAATGTGACCCACCAGAAATATCGTCAGATAGGCCGGCGCATCATCGGCCCGGTGGTGGTGCAGTTCTTCACCACAATGGGGGCAGGCATCTGCGACTTTCAGATAGCGCCGAAACAGTTTGCCGGCGTTGCATTGAGGGCAGCGCATAAGGGCGCCGCGCCACATGGCACGCCAGGGACTGCGGTCCTTTGGCTTTTCTTCATGGATCGTGTGCATGGGCTCAATGTGGTCAAGGGCGGCTTGTTTTGAAGTTGCCAAACCCGCGCAGTGGCACTTTGACGCCGATGTTTTCGCTTCAGCGCCGCCCGCGGCGTTTGGGTGGTCTGCGGTTCTGGGGCGGACGGCGTTTTCTGCCGGCAGGCTTTCCCATTCGGCCATCGCTGATCATCTCAAACCGCAAGCCTCCGGCCAGCGGCGTCACTTCCATCAAACGCACATCGGCCGTGTCGCCCAAGCGGAAGGTTTCGCCTGTGCGTTCGCCCACCAGGGCCTGGGCCGCTTCATCATGAACGTAATAATCACTTACCAGCGTGCTGGCCGGGATGAAACCATCGGCGCCGGTATCGTTCAGCCGCACGAAGAGGCCTGCGCGGGTGACGCCGGAGATGCGCCCACGGAAGGTGCCCCCCACATGCTCTGACAGCCAGGCGGCCATCAACCGGTCGACGGTTTGGCGCTCGGCTGCCATGGAGCGGCGCTCTGCGTTGGAGATCACCTCTGCGGTCACCTCCAGGTTCGCGATGTCTTCTTCAGACAGGCCGCCTTCGCCTAGGCTCAAGGCGGAGACCAGGGCCCGGTGGATCAGCAAATCAGCGTAACGCCGGATGGGCGAGGTGAAATGCGCATAGCGGCGCAGATTGAGCCCGAAGTGGCCGGCATCCAGCGACGAGTAAACCGCCTGGGCCTGGCTGCGCAGAACCATCTCGTTGACCGTGTGCTGGGTTTCCTTGCCCTTCACCTGGTCAAGGATGCGGTTGAAATCCTTGGGCTTCATCACCTGGCCCTTGGCCAGGTTGATGCCGATGGTCTGCAGAAACTCGCGCAAGCCCGTCAGCTTCTCCTGAGACGGCGCCTCGTGCAGCCGGTAGACCAGGGCTGAACGCTTGTTCTCCAGAGTTTCAGCCGCGCAGACATTGGCCTGGATCATGAATTCTTCGATGAGCTTGTGAGCATCGAACCGGGCCGGCGTCACGATGCGGTCGATGGAACCGTCTTCGGCCAGTAGCACCTTGCGTTCGGGCAAATCGAGATCCAGGGGCTGGCGTTTGAAGCGCGCCTTGCCAAGCGCCTCATAGGCGGCCCAGAGAGGCCTCAGGACAGGCTCGATGAAAGGCGCGCTGGCTTCGTCCGGATTGCCATCTATGGCCGCTTGTGCCTGTTCGTAGGAGAGCTTGGCGTGGGAGCGCATCAGCACCCGGTCGAACTTGTGGGATCGCTTGCTGCCGGATTTGTCGAAGATCATCGTGACAGCAAGCGCAGGGCGGTCTTCGTTCTCACGCAGCGAGCAGAGATCGTTGGAGATGCGCTCAGGCAGCATGGGCACCACCCGGTCAGGGAAGTAGGTGGAGTTGCCCCGCTCACGTGCCTCCCGATCAAGCTCTGATCCCGGCCGCACATACCAGGAGACATCGGCAATGGCGACCATCACCCGGAAGCCGCCTTGGTTGCCGGCATCGCTGTCGGCCTCGGCCCACACCGCATCGTCGTGATCGCGGGCGTCTGGCGGATCGATCGTGATGAGGGGGATTTGCCTGACGTCGGTGCGGCCCTTCAGACTGGCGTCCTTCAGGGCAGCAACTTCGGCCTCAATCTCTGCGGAAAAGGCATCGCGGATGCCGTGTTCATGCAGCGCGATGAGAGAAATGTTGCGCTGATCGTCGAGCTTGCCCAGCCGTTCGCGAACGCGGGCGCCGCGCAGGCCGCGGCCTTTGTCGCGCGTGAGCTCTGCGGCCACCAACTCGCCGTGAACAGCGTCCCTGTGATCACCCGGCGCAACCTGGAGATCAGACCGGGACTTGCGGTCAACCGGCACAATCTGCATGGCGTCGCCATGTTTCTGAAAGACCCCGATGATGCGCCGCGCGCCACTGTCGAGCCGGCGGATCACCGTGGCCTCATAGGGGTATTGAGGATCGTTCGCCTTGGCCACACGGATCAAAACCCTGTCGCCTGTGCCCGGCGGCTGCATGGCCGGGTTATGGCCTTTGGCTTTGCGCATCTTAACCAGGATGCGCGGTGGCTCTGTCTCGCTCTCGGGGGGCCAGTTGGCGGGCGTGCCCACGAGCTCGCCGTCATCATCCAGGCCGGTGATCTCCGCCACGATGACCGGCGGCATATGCGTTGGGTCCTGCAGTTTGCGCGAGCGCCGCTCCAGGAGGCCGCGCTCGGCCATGTCCTTGAGGAGTTGCTTGAGCGGAATGCGCTGGGCGCCCTTGATGCCGAAGTGCCGCGAGATTTCCCGCTTGCCAACCTTTCCTGGGCTGGCCTGAACAAACTGGAGGATTTGCTCCTCGGGAGGTAAAGCCGGCCCGGCTGCGGATTTGCGCGCTTTCTTGGAAGATTTTGCCAAGTGCTAAGCGGTCTCTTCCGCTTCAGCCTTGCTTTTGGTTTTCTTTTTGGCGGCCGTCTTCTTTTTTGCAGGGGCTTTCTTGGCTTTGCCGGTTTTGCCGGCCTTGGCCGCGATCAGCTCCACCGCTTGCTCAAGCGTGACCTCTTCCGGCTCGGTGCCCTTGGGCAGCGTGGAGTTGGTGCGCTTGTGCTTGACGTAGGGGCCATAGCGGCCGCTCATCACATTCACCGGACCGCCTTCTGAAGGGTGCTCGCCCAGTTCCTTGATGGTGCCGGACTTGCCGCCGCTCTTGGCTGCCTTCTCGGCAATCAAGCTGACCGAACGGTTCAGGCCGATGGTGAAGAGGTCTTCGAAGCTCTCGATGTTGGCGTAAGTGCCGTCGTGCAGAACGAACGGCCCATAGCGGCCGAGGCCGGCTGTAATATCCATGCCGCTCTCGGGATGCTGGCCCACGAGACGGGGCAGCGAAAGAAGCTTGAGCGCGAGTTCGAAGTCAACTTCATCGGTTGGGATGCGCCGGGGAATGCTTGCCCGCTTGGGCTTGGCCTCTTCTTCCTTCTTGCCGCCCAATTCGATGAACGGGCCGAAGCGGCCTTGTTTCAGCAGAACCGGGAAACCCGATTCAGGGTCGATGCCGAGCTCGATGCCGGTTGTGGTCATCGCGGCCTTTTTGCTGGCGTCCTCACCGGTGTCTTGCGTGAACTGCCGGGTGAACCGGCATTCAGGATAGTTGGAGCACCCAACAAAGGCTCCGAACTTGCCCACCTTCAAGGAGAGTTTTCCGCCCTCGCAATTGGGGCAGCCTCGCGGGTCGGAGCCGTCCTCATTCTGCGGGAACACATGGGGGCCCAGAAGGTCGTTGAGCGCATCCAAGACCTCAGTGATCCGCAAATCTGCGGTTTCGCCGATGGCCCGGTTGAAGTCGCCCCAAAAATCCTGCAGCACCTTTTTCCAGTCCAGGTCGCCGGCGGAAATCCGGTCGAGCTGTTCTTCCAGGTTTGCCGTGAAATCATATTGAACGTAGCGCTCAAAGAAGCTTTCCAGGAACGCCGTCACCAGGCGCCCCTTGTCTTCCGGGATCAGGCGCTTTTTGTCCATGCGCACATATTCACGATTGCGCAGGGTGGTGAGGATCGCTGTGTAGGTGGACGGGCGGCCGATGCCGAGTTCTTCCATCCGCTTGATCAGTGTGGCCTCGGTGAAGCGGGGCGGTGGTTCGGTAAAGTGCTGCAGCGGCTCCAGCTTGACCAGGCCGACAGTTTCACCTTTCGACATTTTAGGCAGGCGGCGGCCATCTTCGTCATCGCCATCGTCGTCGCGGCCTTCCTGGTAAAGCTTCAAGAAGCCATCAAACACCACGACCTGGCCTGTTGCCCGCAGTGTATAGCGTTTTGCGTCGGTCCCCTCCGTCACAATATCAGCGGTGGTGCGCTCAAAGTCAGCGCTCTCCATTTGGCTCGCCAGGGTGCGCTTCCAGATGAGCTCGTACAGCTTGAACTGTTCGTCGTCCAGAACCCGGGAAACCTCTTTCGGGCGCCGGGCGAGACTGGTTGGGCGAATGGCCTCGTGAGCTTCCTGAGCGTTCTTCGCTTTGGTTTTGTATACCCGCGGCGCACTTGGCACATAGGGCTCGCCGAAATCGTCCTGGATCACGTTGCGGGCTTCTGCGATCGCCTCGTTAGCAATCTGCACGCCGTCGGTCCTCATATAGGTTATGAGGCCCGTGGTTTCCCCGTCCAGGTTGATGCCTTCATAGAGTTTTTGTGCAATTTGCATCGTGCGAGCCGATGAAAATCCGAGCTTCCTGGACGCTTCCTGCTGCAGGGTGGAAGTGGTGAAGGGAGCTGCCGGATTGCGCTTGGCAGGCTTTGCTTCAACCGAATCTACGGCATAGCGGCCTTCTTTCATTGCAGATTCGATGGCTTTGGCAGCTTGCTCTGCTGGCACATCGAATTTTCCCAGCTTCTTGCCATCAACGGCATTCAAGCGGGCACGGAAGGCTTTGTCTTCTGCGGTTCTAAGGTCGGCCTCAATGGTCCAATATTCTTGCGATTTGAACGCTTCGATTTCAAGTTCGCGCTCACACACCAGCCGCAAGGCCACTGATTGCACACGCCCGGCCGAGCGTGAGCCCGGCAGCTTGCGCCACAAGACCGGGCTGAGGGTGAAGCCCACCAAATAGTCTAGCGCGCGGCGGGCGAGATAGGCTTCGACCAGATCTTCGTCCAAGTCTCTGGCATTCTCCATCGCCTCGGTAACGGCGGATTTCGTGATGGCGTTGAACACGACCCGGGCGACATCTTTGTCTTTCAGCGCGCCTTTTTCCTTCAGGATATCGAGTACATGCCACGAAATGGCTTCGCCTTCCCGGTCGGGGTCAGTCGCCAGAATGAGCTTGTCGGCGTCTTTCAACGCTTTCGCGATGTCGTTGACCCGCTGGCGTGATTTGGTGTCCATGTCCCAAATCATCGTGAAGTCTTCGTCTGGGTTTACCGAACCGTTTTTGGACGGCAGATCGCGCACGTGGCCATAGGAAGCCAGCACCGTGTAATCTGTTCCCAGATACTTGTTTATTGTTTTGGCTTTAGCCGGGGACTCGACAACAACAACATTCATGAGCCGATAACGATCCTTTTTGGGAGCGGTCCAAACCAGGGACACGAAGGGGGGATGTAGTCGCTTGGCGCCTGACGCGCAAGAGAATGATGGTCACATTGGAAAAAACCGTAACTCAGAGGCTGGAATTAATACAATTGTAGCTTTCTCAAGATATTTCATGAATTACTCTATAGGCACACTATTATCCAGTTTGTGCAGATTCGCACATTTCTCGTATTCAGAGGGCTGGGGCACGAAATTCGAGGCCTAATAAGTTCAGCACCGCGAACCTAACTGAAGGGGCGAAGATCTCCGCCAGGGGTACGTGCAAGCGACTTGCGGCACCGCGGCCAATCTGGCCCGGTGCCGCAAGTTTTTTATAATCAGAGTGTCCGGCACAATCGGAACGCATCCAGAATGGCCGAAGAAATATCACGGCTCGTCACAGCATCGCCGATGCGATGCAGCTCGAACGGCGCATCTTCGATCGCATCGTTGGGCTGAGGGGCTCCGCTTAACAGGGCATCGATGTTTGTGGTGCCATTGTTCTTAGACCGGCCCCGCAATTCGTCCGTAAAATTGTCGGCCGGCAAGGTGCCATACTCAACGATGATCTGGTCGGCCGTCTTGCGCGAGCGTTCGTTGGTGACTTCGTTTTGAAAGATCGCACACAGGCGGTTGCCCTCCCGTTCAACGCCAATAAGCCGTTCATCGAACGAACGCGGGAGCTTGAGCTCGTAGGCACGGCGCTTCCAGATCACCTTCTCTGCATACGCCATCTCCAGCGCCATGGCGTCGTCGATTGTCACCAACTCCACGTTCCGTCCAGCCATGGCCAGGCGCTCGGCGCAGGTGAGGGCGGCATGTCGCCCGGTGCCATCGTAAACGATTGTGTGCCCGCCATCCGGCAACGGTTCGGTGAGGGCATCCCAGGACGATGTGCACAGCTCGCCGCTTGGCAACCAGTCCAGGTTGGGCACGCCGCCAGTGGCGACAATGATGATGCCCGGGTCTTCGGCCAAGACATCAACCGGTTCTGCAAACTTGTTCATCTCAACGACCACGCCAAGTCTCTCGATTTCAGCCGCCCGCCAGTCGGCAAGCCCAATCACATCGCCCCGCCAGCTGGCGGTGGAGGCCAGGCGAACCTGGCCGCCAAGGGCATTGGCCGCTTCAAAGAGCTTCACCTGGTGGCCGCGTGTGGCACACACCCTGGCCGCCTCAAGCCCGGCCGGCCCGCCGCCGATGACGACAACCTTTTTCTTTGTGTCAGCAGGCCCGATCTTGTGTGGCAAGTTGCGCTCGCGGCCGGTGGAGGGGTTGTGAATGCAGCTCGGGCGGGCATCGCTCATGCAATGGGTGGTTCCCACACAGGGGCGGATTTGCTCTTCGTTGCCTGCCGCCAGCTTTGAGACCAAATGGGGGTCGGCAATGTGGGCCCGGGTCATGCCGGCCATGTCTATCAGGCCTTCGGCAATGGCGTGCCGTGCGGTCGCCACATCGGCGATGCGTGCGGCGTGGAAGACCGGCAGCGATATCTCCTGCTTGAAGGCAGCAGCTTTGTGGAGCCACGGAGCAAGCGGCGAGGCCATGCCCGGCATGTTGTCGACCGCCAGGCCATAGGCGGTGTCCATCCGGCCGTACACGGCATTGAAGTAGTCGAGATGGCCCGTCTTCTCAAAGATGCCAGCGATTTTCACACACTCTTCAAAGCTCAAACCATCGGACATGGCTTCGTCCACAACGAAACGGAAACCAACGATGAAGTCATCACCCACCACGCGGCGGATTTCATCGTAGACCATCAAGCCGAAACGGCAGCGGTTCTCGATTGATCCGCCGTATTTATCTGTCCGGTGGTTGGTGGCCGGGGAGAGGAACTGGCCGATGAGGTGGGCGCCTGCGAGGGTTTCCAGGCCGTCCAATCCGCCCTCCTTGCAGCGCCGGGCAGCCTCGCCGAACGCGGTGACAACCCGGGCGATATCATCGTCGTCCATTTCCTTGGGAATGGAGCGGTGCAGGGTTTCGCGAATGGGCGAGGGGGCGATGGTGGGGAGAAAATTGCCCACGTGCGGGTCGCCTCGCCGGCCAAGATGGGTGATTTGGATCATCAGGGCCGCGCCCTGGGCATGAATACGCTCAGAGAAACGCTGTAAATGAGGGATAACGCCGTCATCGCCCACGTAAAGCTGGCGGAACACTGACGGAGAATCGGGCGCAATGTTTGACGAGCCACCGAACATGGTCAAGGCAATGCCGCCTTTGGCCTTCTCTTCATGGTAGCTCTGGTAGCGGTCTGCTGGGTAACCGTCCTTGTCCTCCAGTCCGCAGGCATGGCTGGTGCTCATGATGCGGTTGCGCAATGTGAGGTGCTTCAGTTGCAAGGGTTGGAGCAGGGGGTCTTTGCCGGTGGAAGACGGCGCGCCATTGCCAGCCGAGTTGGCCATTTTCTCATTCCTTAAGTGTCAGGGACGTGCCTGTTTGAGAGGCGACGATACGGAACGAGCGTGGGTACGGTCAAGCGGGCAAAGGCAATGCCAAAAATACACGCGGCTTCAACCTATAATTGCAATTTATGATTGTGTAGCATTTTAGTTTACTACCATAAGGAAGCGAGGTAGATTCAGCACCGAATTGATTCAGACGAACGCGTTCGAAACTTGAGCCGGTGGGAAGTCGGCACTCTGTTCGGTCAACGGAGCTGCGGCCAATGAAGAATAAGAATGTGGATGGAACCTCCACTGGAACTGAGTTCAAAGAGGCAGAATTCGACGGCAAGTTGGCCGAAGACCTGCGCCAAGCCAATCCTGCAGATATTGCAGCCTTTATCGCCGCAAGCTTGCTGGAAATGCGTAAGCTGGCGGTGACGTTCAAGATGCGGTTTCTGGTTTATTTGCTGGAGATGGCCTATCAGGAGGCAGAGGTTCAAGCCGACAATGCAACGCAGAAAGATCCGTGAAAGAGAGATTCTGCCAAACGAACCCAACTCGACATAAGAATTTGAAAATAATGCATTTTTTAGTGTTGCGCCGCGGCATTAATGAGTTAGATCAACGAGACCACAGCGCCTGAATGCCGCTGCAGGCGCCCGGCCAGCTCCAGTTCCAGCAAAACCAGGAACACCGCCCCTGGCGGGTGGCCACTTTCACGAATGAGGTCGTCAAGTTCAACAGGCGAGGGACCCAGCAGAGCCAGAATCTCAGCGCGTGCTGAGGTCGGGACCTCCCCAAGGGGCATGATATCGTCTTCGGGCGCGCTCGGGTCGTCCAGCGTGTCCCCAAACGGATCGTCCCGCTGGATCAGGGGCAAAATGGTGTCCACCACATCCTTGGCCCTTTCCGTCAGCACAGCGCCTTGGCGGATCAGGCCGTTTGTGCCGGCTGCACGTGGGTCGAGCGGTGAACCGGGGACCGCGAAGACCTCGCGGCCTTGCTCAAGGGCAAGGCGAGCCGTGATGAGTGAGCCGGACCGTTTGGCAGCCTCGATGACGATTGTGCCAAAGCTCATGCCGGAAATGATCCGGTTGCGCCGCGGAAAATGCCTGGCCTGAGGAACGGTGCCCGGTGTCATCTCGGTGACGATGGCGCCGCCGTCTTCGAGGATCTGCTGATAGAGCTGGCCGTTTTCCGGTGGGTAGATGATGTCGATGCCGCCGGCAAGAACGGCGATCGTGCCGGAGCGGCTGGCGGCCTGGTGGGCGGACGTGTCGATGCCACGGGCAAGCCCTGAGACGATGGTGAACCCCCGAGCGCCCAGATCACTTGCAATTTGCCGGGTGAATTTTCGGCCCAGCGCCGAGGCGTTGCGCGCGCCTACGATGGCAAGACAGGGGTGCTCTGCGCTTGCGAGCATTCCCTTCACGCATATAAGGGGCGGCGCAGAATCGATGTGCTTCAGTAGCGTAGGATAGTCCGGCTCTCCCAAAGCAACAAAGCGAGCGCCAGCCCGCCGTGCATTTTCAAGATCTTGCTCGGCAGCCTCCTGGCTGTAGATCCGGATGGGGCGGCGCAGACCTCCACTGCGCGAGAGTTCGGGCAATGCGTCCAGGGCCGCGCCTGCACCGCCATAGCGGTTCAGCAGCTTGCGAAATGTTGCCGGGCCCACATTTTCCGATTGAATCAGCCGCAGCCAATCACGGCGCTGCGTGTCGTCCAGCGTTTTTGACATACCGCCCCCGGTTGCCTGTCCGCTGAGATGTGCCTAGCTTTTGCGCAGGTTGATCTTGGCTTCTTCGCCGCGCATGAGGCGCTGAATATTCTCGCGGTGTTTCCAGAAGATGATGATCGTCGTAATGCACAACGGCACCACCAATGCGGGTATACCCAACACGAAAACAGCCACAGGTGTCAAGGCTGCCGCCACAAGAGCCGACAGAGACGATATTTTGAACACCAGTGCCACCACCAGCCAGGTTGCGCAAAACATTGCGGCAACCGGCAGGTGAAGGCCGGCAAGAACGCCAATGTAGGTGGCCACCCCTTTACCGCCCTTAAAGTTGAGCCAAACCGGCCAGTTGTGCCCGAGAAGTGCAAAAAAGCCAGCGATCATCGCCACGTCCAGTCCCCAGCTCTTTGCAATGAGGGTGGGGACCAAGCCTTTGAGAACATCGCACACGAGCGTGCCGACCGCCAGGGCTTTGGAGCCTGTGCGCAAAACGTTGGTGGCCCCAATGTTGCCGGAACCAATGTCGCGCACATCACCTTTGCCGGCCAACTTGGTGAGGATCAGGCCAAACGGTATCGAGCCGAGGGCATATCCGCCCAGAGCGGCAATCAGATAGGTCAGCAAAGAGTGATCGAAGCTCATTGAGCGTCCAGCTCGTAGGCGGTTTGTCCGGCCACCACCGTGCGCACGACACGGCCTTGCATCAGGCGGTCCTCAAACGGGGTGTTGTTGGATTTGGACTTCAGGCCCCATTCCTCAACCGCCCAGGCAATCTTCTCATCGAACAGGCTGAAGTCAGCCGGGGCCCCCTCTGTGAGCGCGCCGGCCTCCAGGCCGAGGATGCGCGCGGGCGTTCGGGTCATCGCCGTGATCAGGGTCTCCATCGGAATGTTCTCGTTGAGATGCAAACCATGGGCGGCGGCGAGCAGGGTTTCCAGGCCGATGGCGCCGAATGCCGCCTCATCAAAGGTGAGGCGTTTGGTGTCCGGGTTTTCCGGGTCATGGCCCGAGACGATCACATCGATGGTGCCGTCCTCCACGCCTTCCACAAGGGCTTTGCGGTCTTCCTCGGAGCGCAGCGGCGGGGAGAGTTTGAAGAAGGTGCGGTAGGAGCCGATGTCATTTTCGTTGAGGCTAAGATGGTTGATGGAGACACCGCAGGTGACGGGCAAGCCGTTCTTCTTCGCCGTGCGTGTGGCCTCAACTGCAGCGCGGCTTGAGATTTGCGAGGCGTGATAGTTGGCCCCGGTGAGCTCCACGAGCCTCAGATCGCGCTCCAACACGATGAGTTCAGCCATGGAAGGGATGCCGGGCAGGCCAAGGCGCGTGGAGAGTTCGCCCTCGTTCATGACGCCGTTTAGCGCCAGGTCTGCATCCTCCACATGTTGCACAATGGGCAGGCCAAAGTCGCGGGCATAGGCCATCGCGCGGCGCAGCACGCGGGCATTGGCAACCGACTGGATGCCGTCGGTTACCGCCACTGCACCGGCTTCGCGCAAGAGGCCAAACTCGGTCATCTCATGGCCGGCCAACCCTTTTGTGAGCGCAGCCATCGGTGCCACCCGGACAATGCCGGTATCGCGGGCCCGGCGCAGCACGAAATCCACCAACGCAGCATCGTCAATCACCGGGTCGGTGTTGGGCATGGTGATGATGGTGGTGACACCGCCTGCAGCGGCCGATTCGGTCGCGGTTGCCAGGGTTTCCTTGTACTCAAAGCCTGGTTCGCCTGCGAATACGCGCATGTCGACCAGGCCAGGCAGCAGAAGACGGCCTTTGCAGTCTACGATCTGCTCATTGGCGGGCCGGGACTTTGCGGTGATCTTCGGACCCAGGCTGTTGATGATGCCGTTGGTGACGCGAATGCCGCCTTTGACGTCAAGATCCTGTCCAGGATCGAACAGGCGCGCGTTGACGTAACACACGGTGCCGATATGTCCCGGGCTCAATCCGGCTGGAACCATCATGCGTTGGCCCCTCCAGGCAAATTGCGCGAAAGGGCGTCGAGCACCGCCATGCGCACCGCCACGCCCATCTCCACTTGCTCCTTGATGACGCTTTGAACGCCATCGGCAACGGCAGAGGCAATCTCCACGCCGCGGTTCATGGGGCCTGGATGCATGACCAGGGCGTCTGGCTTGGCGATCTTGAGCTTCTCGCGGTTGAGGCCGAAGAACCGGTAGTATTCGCGAGTGGAGGGCACAAAGGCGCCGTTCATCCGTTCAAGCTGCAGGCGCAGCATCATGACAATGTCGCAGTCAGCGATGCCGGCCTCAAAGTCGGTAAAGACCTCCACGCCCAGGCGGTCTGCATCAGGGGGAAGCAATGTGGTTGGCGCAACAACCCGGACCCGGGCGCCCATGGTGTGGAGCAGCAAAATGTTGGAGCGCGCCACGCGGGAATGCAGAATGTCGCCGCAGATGGCCACGGTGAGCCCTTGCAGGCGGCCTTTGCGGCGGCGGATGGTCAGCGCGTCGAGGAGCGCTTGCGTGGGGTGTTCATGGCTGCCGTCTCCAGCGTTCACCACGGCACAATCAACTTTCTGGGCCAAGAGCTCACAGGCGCCCGCCGAGGAGTGGCGGATGACCAAGAGGTCAGGATGCATGGCGTTCAAGGTGATCGCCGTATCGACCAGGGTCTCGCCCTTGCTCACTGATGAGCCCTTGACGGACATGTTCATAACATCGGCGCCAAGGCGCTTTCCGGCCAGCTCGAACGAGGATTGGGTTCGGGTGGAGTTCTCAAAGAACACATTGATCTGCGTGCGGCCACGCAGCGTGTCCTGCTTCTTGTTGATCTGCAGCGACAGTTCCACGTAGGTGTCGGCAAGATCCAGAAGGCGTGAAATTTCGGGTGGAGAAAGCCCCTCGATGCCAAGCAAATGGCTCGCCGAGAGGATTTTGTCGCGGTGCGGGGAAAGAGCGTTCATCAAAGGGGTCTCTTAGACCTCTTTTTGCGGCACCACAAGCGGGTGCAAGGGGTAATCCATAAGAGATTTTCATATGGATAACGCCCTGACACTCGGCGGCGGCAGTTTAATGTTTCAACACGACCGCCCCATTCGTGCCATCGCCTGGGCCAATGCCTGAGGGAACCGGCACCGAGCTTGCGGCATAATCGGTGTTGATGTTCATGATTGAGTCCGAATTCAGCTCAAGCTTGTCGACGATGATGCCTGTCCACGGAGAAGCGTTTGAGATCCGGCCCTTGCTGTTCAAATGCAACGGAGTTGAAGGCAAATAGATAATGCCCTCAATGATGGAGGACGAATCACTGTTCAAGATTGAGTAATCGGCTCTTGAGCCTCTTTCCTGAAAGAATACCAGGCCGGCATAGGGACCGCTGGTGCGTCCGCGGAACTCGATATGGCTGTCGCTATTGATGTTGAAACGTGTGTTGTTTGAGCCTTCAAAGTACATCATCATGTCGCGGCCCGTGGCCTTGGAGCCGCTGTTCACGATGAATTCGCCGCCCCGCATCACATAGATGCCCGGCTTGAACGTCACCTTGGCGCCGCTGTCGAGTTCCAGTTTCTTGCAATGCACGCCGGGCCGGAGTGTTGTGCGGCCTTTCACGGTCCGGTCGGTCCAATCGCAGGAGCCATTGGCTTCCGGGGGCTTTGGCAAGTGAGCAAGAGGATCTGGGATAGCTGGACAGTCTTCGGGTCGGGGGTCGAAGGAGGAGCCGCTGTTGGTGTCCCAATCGCCTTCAACGCAGATGGATTCGGCAACGATGTGGCTCTTGCTGTTGGCAAACAATGCCTCGCGGCTGGTTGAATTGACCTGAACCCGGCAGTTGGGCGCTTGAATTTTGGAGTCTGAGTTCAGCATCAGGGATTCTTTGCTGTTCTTGTTCAACGTGAGAACGCAAGGTCCGCTGCCGGCTCCGAACGATGCCGTCGAGCTGGTTCCCACCGGTGAACTTGTCTGGCCGAGAACTTTCAAAAAGATGTGCCTGAGTGAGGTGTTGGCCGTAACCGTGACCTCGGTTTCCAATACTCTTATCGTCAGGGTTGGTCTTGGGGATATGTTTGGCCGGTTTGCGTTGAACACTCTTATGGCCATGAGGGTTCGATCGTTTTTTGTTCCGTCGCGAACCGAAGCGGCCGCCAATGCTGCTGCATCGGTGGAGCTTTGCAGCATGGTGCGCACCTGGACACTGCGCCCATAGTCAATGGCTACTCCAGCAGCGCCTATGAACGGTATGAGTGCAAGTGCAAATGAGATGATGATATTTCCTCGTGCGTCACTGCAAAAACACTTTATGGTTGCACTTATACGTGTAATTTGGATGATCATGTTAAACCCCGGTTTATCGATAATTTTCCGTCAATTATCGTATGTTTCAGGATTTAACGTTGGCCAAAAAAGATTGCTAAAGATTTATAAAGCAACCTTTAGTTGAAATTTTACCTACAACCAAAAAGTGCTTTGCATTTTAACTATTGCGAGCCTTGCGTCTGGTCGGCCAGGGGATCATCACCGCTGGCCAAAGACCAACTGCAGAGCAGGCGCAAACGAATTCACCCCCAGGCTTGAGCAGGCCTGGGGGTGTGGGGACGCCGATGGGGAGGGGGAAGATCGAGCACTCGGCGTCAGGAGGGCTAATGGGATTGGCGATCTATAGATTGATGGCGGCGCTTGTTGTGGCTGGCGTTTCTGGGAGCGCGGCGCTGGATCCGGATGTTGCAAAGGCCATGAGCACCAAAGTGACCGCGGCGATTAAAACCATCTTGGCAATCTCGGTTGTGTCTTTGGATTGCGGCCTGGGAATGCGTGTGGCGACGGCGTTCATTTGATGTTTCCTCCAGTCATCATCGTGTTGGCGTGTCGTTGATGAGGAGTATGCCGTTTCAATGTATGAGGTTTATTTCTGTCCGAGTTTCAATTGTTTCAACCGTGTTTCATTTGCTGGTTTTTGCCTGTGGCCGCACCGTTCTGCGGCTGCAGGCAAGCATAACAGTCCTGCTTAGCTCTTGGAGAGGACGATCTCGGCATACTCAGAGGGCACCATAATTGTGCCATCACTGCCCACATCAAACTGGGCGAATTGTGTCCAGTACGTTATTTTGTAACGCATCCGCGCCGGTCTCACCTGCGGCCATAAAGGCCTTGTGAACCGGTCGTAGTAGGTGCGGAAGAAATCTACAAAATGTTGCGGGGAGGTCTAGCGGAAGTTGAAGAACTTGCGCACGAAGGCGATGTCTCTTGCCTGATCGCCGAAGGTTTCGGCGATCCAGCTTTCTGTGCCCCAGCGGGCCGGGGAGTTGAGGCCGGCAGGGGTGGCCGGGATGTTTGTCATTTGATTCATGAGGTTTCCTTTTTGGTTTGAGCAAGTTGGTTTGCTTGCATCGACTATGGAAACCCCACGTTACAAACGGATTTCAGCATTGGCAGTTGTGTTTCAGTTCTATGTCCGGCGATCAACTGTTTATCAGCGCGGCGTGAGCTTCATCCAGATGCTTGAGCTCAATGTTCATGTCGCCTGCTTCCAAGCGAACATCGTGCGCCTTTCGCAAAACATCGGAATGGGTGAAACCGGTTGGCGGATCGAACTTGTAGCAGGCCAGTTCCAGGAGCTGGCCCAGCGGTTCGCGAAAATACAGCGAATCCATGAAGCCGCGGTCCACATCGCCGGAGTTTGCAAAACCGCCGCTGCGCAACCGCTTTGCTGCGTCTGTGTAAGTTTGCCGGTCGACGATGAACGCCAGATGGTGAAGTGTGCCCACTTCGTTTGGATTTGGGCTGTCGTCAGGCCGGCGCTCTTCGTGGGTGAAGATGGTGATGAGACGTCCGTCACCGGGGTCGAAGTAGAGATGGTTTATTTCCGGTTGATCCAGATTTGGCTGTTCGAAAACGAACGGCATGCCAAGGGTGCCTTCCCAGAAGTCGATGGACGTCTGGCGGTCGGCGCCATTTAGCGTGATGTGGTGAACCCCCTGAGTTTCGAGCACCGGCATTCAAAGCTTCCCTGATCATTGTTGATGATATCAGGGTCCACATGCCTGCCTGGGCAGCGCATGTCAAAGCTCTTAGCTCGGGAAGGGTATTGATCCGTTGCCGTAACCGAGCAGCGCCAGTGCTCCCAGCATCAGGGCTGCAAGCAACCAGGCGCAAACAACATCCGCGGTGAAGATGCGGTCTTGATGAGGATTGTTTGTTTTCGTCGTCATCGGTTCAATTCCTGCGCTCTAGTAAAGTCTCGATCCCCGTTCTCATGCAAAAGGAATACCAACGCGCAGGTGTTCGTGCTGTGACATAAGTCACGTCTTTAAGAAATTATCTACCCTGTTCGCGACGTAGCAATTGAGTGAGCAATGACGCAGAGCATTTCAAACATCATATTGGCGGCGGTTACGCTGGTGATCCCTGTCGGGTCGTAGCAGGGGGCCACCTCGCAAATATCCGCACCCACAATGTTTTTGCCTTGCAGGGACCGGATAATGACTTGCACGTCGCGCGGCAGGAGACCGCCGATTTCCGGTACCGGTGTTCCCGGGCAATAGCTTGGGTCAATCCCATCAATATCCAGGGTGACGTAGGAAGGGCCATCGCCCAGGGTTTCGTTGATTATGCGGATGGTCTCGGCCCGTCCCAAATCTTCATATTCGTCGATGGTGATGCAGCGAAAACCGGCGTCTTGTCCAAAGCGAATGTCATCATCACCAAATCGGCTTCCCCTGAGCCCCAATTGAACCACGCGGGAAGGGTCGATCAGGCCTTCCTCAACCCCGCGGCGCATGATCGTGGCGTGGTTGACCTTCGCGCCGCAAAGCTCGTCCAGAATGTCAGCATGGGCATCGAACTGGAGGATGCCGACCGGTGCGTCCTTTGCCAGAGCGCGCATGACGGGCAAGGGCACCGTATGATCCCCGCCAATGGCGATGGGTCTGATGTCAGCGGCCTTCATTTCAGCGAAAAAGGCTTCGATCTTGTCGATCGATTCGTCCTTGTTCATCGGATTGACCGGTGCATCGCCAACATCTGCAACGTTGCACAGCTCATAAGGCTTGATACCACTGACGGGGTGACCCATTCGGATCAGGCGCGAAGCATCGCGCACGGCGGCGGGCGCATCGCGTGGGCCGGAGCGGTAGTTCAGGCCAAGGTCGAATGGAACCCCGCACAGGCCGATGTCGATTTCATCTGAGATATCGTGGCGGACGGTGCGCATGAATGTTGCAATATCGGCAAACCGCGGTGTCGTGGTTGCATCGATCGGTTTGAACTTGTCTGAATTTGCCATATCGCGGAATCTCTTAGTTGCGCTTGTTAAAGTGGCGAGCCAACGGTCAGATGAGTTCCGCCGTCGATGTAAAGAAGGGTTCCGGTCACAGCTTTCGCGCTCACCGCAAACCAGCAAACGGCATCTGCCACGTCGTCCGCCGTGGTCATGCGTTTCAGTGCGGTGGCGGCAATGATGCGGTCATGGAACTTGCCCACGTCTGAGGTTTTCTTGCGTTTGGGCGATTTTGCGTGCCAGCCTGTGTCCACGAATCCGGGGCACACGGCGTTGACCCGGATGTGTGGGGCAAGGGTGCGCGCCAGGCTCAGGGTCAGCGTGTTCAGCGCACCCTTCGATGCCGAATAGGCAATCGACGACCCAATGCCGGATATGCCGGACTGTGAGGAGACATTCACAACGCATGCAATAGGCGAAGCTTCCAAGTGAGGCCGGGCGGCGCGCGTCATGGCGAAGGCACCGGCAACATTGACGGCGCTGATGCGTTCAAAGTCCTCGACCGTCAACCCATCCAGATCATTGGCCGCAACGAACTTGGTGGTGCCTGCATTGTTGACGAGAACGTCAAGCCGGCCCCACTTGGCTACCGTCTGATCAATTGTTGAGCGGCAGGCTTCGTCATCGGAGACATCGCCCTGCAACACGAGTGTTTCGGCGCCCTCGGCCTCACAGGCAGCGGCTGTGCCGGCTGCGCCTTCCTGGTTTGAGGCGAAGTTGATGGCGACGTTGTAGCCCGCTTGGACGAGCTGCAACGCGCATGCAGCGCCGATGCCGCTTGAGGCGCCAGTGACGAGGGCAACGGGGGCGGTACTCTCGCTCATGAGATTTTCACTCCATCGCGAACCATTGCGTCCGTGAACGCGGAGAACAACTGGCCGAAGCGGGCCACCATTTCGTCCACCTGATCGCGGGTGGTGATCAACGGAGGTGATGTCATGACCCAATCGCCATATTGGCCGTTATTGGTGCGCCGCGCGTAAAGGCTGAGACCATGATCCAGCCCCATGCGCCGAAGCGTGTCGGGCGCCTTGGCCTCGGCGGAGAACGTCTCTTTGGTTTGCTTGTTGGCGACGATCTCCGTGGCCTGCAACAGGCCCAGGCCACGCACATTGCCGATAATCGGGCATTCGTCGCTGAGGGCCCGCATGCGCTCCATCAAATAGGGGCCCGTGCTGGCCGCATTCTCGATCAGCTTGCGCTCCTCCAGCTCTTCCAGAGTTGCAAGACCCACAGCGCAGGCAAGAGGGTTAGCATTTGAGGTGTGGCCATAGTTGAAGCCGGTGAGACCTGAAAGCTCGTCAACCATCTGTGCAGGTGCCAGCATGATGCCAAGCGGGATGTAGCCAGACCCGATACCCTTGGCCAGCACCACCAGGTCAGGTTTGCAGTCGTCGCTGTGGTGCTGGGTGGTGAGGAACTTACCGCTGCGTCCTGCCCCGCTCATGACCTCGTCCAGCACCATCAACAGACCATACTTGGTGCAGATTTCACGCATCCGCTTGAGGAACCGCCCGGACAACACATTGGCACCAGTGGCAACCCCGCCCACAGGCTCCATGAACAGCGCTAGGCAGGTTTCCGGGCCAACCTCGACAATCCGATCCTCAAACTGCCGACAGATCCGGTCCTCGTTTTGCTCATGAGTGAGCCCATCTGGCGGGCGGTAGGAGAGGGGGGCCTCAATGCGTTCCGGCATGGTGGCCATGCCCTCGAAGATTGGTGCAACCGCCGCGTCGCCGGAAAGTACCTGGGTGCAGATCGTGCCGCCATGATAGGACGGCATGAGGCTGAACAATCGTTTGCGGTCTACTTCGCCGTGGGCATAGGCCCATTGGCGGGCAAACTGGATGGCCGCTTCGTTTGCCTCCGAGCCGCCGGAGACAAAGAATGGGCGCTCGAAACCAGCGCCGGCGAACTCGGCCAGCCGTTTGGCCAGGGCGATGTTCTCATCTGAACGGGCAAGGCGGATGGTGTTGAAGGGATACTTGTCGAGCTGCGCCTTCATGGTCTCGATTATTCGGCGGTTGTTGTGGCCCAGGTTGCTGGCAATTGGACCCGACGAGGCATCGATATATTTGCTGCCGTTCTCATCAAACAGATAGATGTTGTCGGCGCGGACCATGCGGGGGTAGGGCCAGCTGTCGTCGCGGGTGAAATAGAGATCCTGCGGGCCGCCGGGGCCGTCCCAGCCGTCGGCGTTGGTTTCAAACCGGTTCGGGCGTGCGTTCATGGGGGTGCTGCCTTGAACAAAGAGCGGGAGGCACACTGTGCAGGCCACGTTGAAGAACGGCAAGGCGATGTTTTGACGCCATGGTGCAATAGCCCGGTGCTGGGTATATAATGCAGGTCCAACCCTACGTCGTCATAGGACTTCCCATGAGTGAATTGAGCGGAAAGTGCGCCGTGGTAACAGGCGCCAGCCGGGGCATTGGTGCTTCAACGGCTGAGATCCTAGCAGGCCAGGGGGTGGCCGTGGTGCTTACCGCGCGCTCCACCGGCCAAATCGAGGAGATTGCCGCGCGCATCCGCGAAAACGGCGGCAAGGCCGAAGCGGTGACCTGCGATGTTAGCCGCTTTGACGATGTTCAGAAGGCGGTTGCTGCTTGTCAGAACAGCTTCGGCGGGCTCGACATTCTGGTGAACAATGCCGGCGTGATTGATCCGATTGGCCATCTCAGCACCTCCAACCCAGAGGAATGGGCAAACGCCACGGACATCAATTACAAGGGGGTCTATTTCGGCCTTCGCGCCGCGCTCCCGGTGATGCAAGCCCAGGGCGGCGGAACGATTGTGAATGTGAGCTCAGGCGCAGCCCACGGTCCAATGGAAGGCTGGTCGCACTATTGCAGCGCCAAGGCGGCGGCCTACATGCTGACACGCTGCGCCGATCAAGAGGTAAGCGCTGATGGGGTAAGGGTAGTGGGCTTAAGCCCAGGCACCGTTGCCACCTACATGCAAACGGCCATCAAGGCGTCTGGGGTCAATCCTGTGAGCCAGCTTGATCCGTCCGTGCATATTGATCCGAGCTGGCCGGCCCGGGCCATCGCCTGGCTCTGCACCGATGATGCCGCCGAATTTGCCGGCCAGGATGTGAGCCTGCGCGAGGACGATATCCGCAGGCGCATTGGACTGATTTAGGAGCCCTGCAGCAATCGTTCAGCCATCGCAGCCCATGACCATGTCCTCGCCACGTCAGATCTTCTTGCTTTTTCGCACGCTGTTGGTGGGGGCGTGCGGTGCTGTTTTGTTCAACGCTTTCGGCATGCCGGCGGCCTTTATGAGCGGTGCGTTGGTCGCAGTGGCTGCCGCCACACTTCTCGGAATGGAGGTGGTGATGCCGGTTGGGGTGCGCAACGCGGCGTTCTTTTGCACTGGCATATTCTTCGGCTCAACGGTTGATCAGGAGACCGTTCAGTCTTTTGCGGCCTGGCCGTTCTCAATCTTCGCACTGGGCATTTCTCTGGTCGCGATCATGGTGCTGATCCCGGCGCGCTGAGCTTCGTGCTTGCCCTGGCGCTTGAGCGTGGTGCCGATGTGAAACGTATTACGATCGTCCAGACTTCCCGGCTGGCACTGCTCATCATCATCATTCCGATTGGGTTCGGGCTGTTCAGCGAGATCAAACCACTGGGCGTGGGAGCAACGGATATATTGGCAGGCGGGCAGGTGGCTCTGTTGTTCGCCCTGGCAGCGGTGAGTATTCCCATTGCTCTTGTGATCAAGATACCAGCACCCTTCTTTTCCGGCCCGTTCTTCGCGGTGGGCGCATTGTTTGGTGCTGGCCAATTTGAGGGCTCCTTGCCGACCTACATCCTTTGGCCGGCCCTGGCCGCATTGGGTACGGCGATCGGCTCGCGCTTTGCCGGTGTAGACCTTGCAATGCTCAAAGACGGGGCGCTTGCCGGTCTTGGCTCTACGGTTCTTGGGCTTGCCATTGCCGGTGGGTTGGCGCTTCCGGTGGCCTATTTTCTGTCCTTGCCCGGTTTGCAGGTTTGGCTTGCGTTCGCGCCGGGAGGCATTGATGCCCTGACAGTGGTGGCCTTCTCGCTCGGAGCCGACCCGGCGTTTGTGGCCGGCCACCAGATGCTGCGCTTTATCGGACTGAGTCTTTGCTTACCGTTTGCAACCAAATGGCTCGGATTTGGAGAGCCCGAGGTCTAGGTCCTAGCCGTCTCCGGCAAAGGAGCCGCGGGTGATGGCTTCGGTCACCGGGCCGCCGTCATATTGCACGGTGAGGATGAGTTCCACCGAATGGTTCACCGCAATGCCGCGGCAACCGATTGCCGCCCGGGTTGACCAGGCCTTGTCGCCAAACACCTCAAGGAAGAGGTCGCTTGCCCCATTCAAGACCCGCGGTTGCTCGGTGAAGCCTAAGCCTGAGTTGATGTGGCCGACCAACTGAACAAACTGCACCACCCGTTCCAGATCACCGATGGCATGTCGCAGAACGCCCAGATTGCACAAGGCCGCCTGACGGGCCGCCTGGTAGCCCTGTTCCACGGTGAGATCCTCGCCCAAGATGCCGGTCATGAAGGGGGCGCCGTCTTTCGCGGCACAGGTGCCCGTTAGATAGAGCGTCTCACCCACCGCCCGGTGGGTGATGTAGCGTGCGCCAGACGGGTTCTGCCCATAGATGTCCGCCATGGTGGGAATGATTATTCCGGCTTTGTCCAACCTGTCTTGAATGCTCATGCGTTTGTTTTCCGCTTATTGTGGACCAAAATTCTCATCGAAAAAGCGCAACCAGTTTCCGCCCATAACCTTGTCGGTTTCGTCGTCGCCAAAGCCCATGTCGCGCAATCCCATGGCGATGTTGCCAAAGTCGCGATTATCGCCAAACCAGGGTGGCTGTGGCGGGAAGCCTGCATTGTCTTTGGAGCCTTCGCCATAATCGATCTCTTTCGACCAGCGGCCGACGCGCATCCACTCCACCACGCTGTCCGGCTGGTCCTGGCACAGGTCTGAACCGATGCCGATATGGTCCACACCCATGAGATCGGCGGTGCGTGCGATCATCTCGCAGAAGCTGGTGAGGGTGCATTCAGATGCACCCTTCAAATGGTGCGGATACATGGAGAAGCCCAGCATGCCGCCGGCCTGCGCCAGAGCTTTAAGAACCGTGTCTGATTTGTTCCGCAAACCAGGATGCCATGTGTGCGGGTTGGCATGGGTGATCGCGATGGGGCGTGACGAGAATTCGATCGCGTCCAGAGTGGAGCGCTCAGCGGAATGGGACATGTCGATCACCAGACCCACGCGGTTCATTTCCTTGACCACTTGCTTGCCGAAGCGGGTGAGGCCTGTGTCTTCTGCTTCATAGGCGCCGGTGGCCAGCAGAGACTGGTTGTTATAGGTGAGCTGCATGAAGCGCGCGCCCAAGCTGTGGCAGATCTCGATCAGGCCAATATCGTCTTCGATTGGTGAACAGTTTTGAAACCCAAAGACGATGGCCGTGCGGCCCGCCGCCTTCGCTGCGCGCACATCGTCGCCTGTTTTGGCATGGCAGATCAGATCAGGATAGGTCTCAAACCAGCGGTTCCATCGTTCGATGTTGATCACTGTCTCGCGGAACATCTCATGGTAGCAGATCGTCACATGGACCGCGTCCACGCCGCCCTCTCTCATTTGCCGGAAGATCTTTTCCGACCAGTTGGCATATTGCAATCCATCAATCAGCATTTGGCAATCCGTACTTTCTTTCACAACCGCAACCCAGGAAAACAGAAGGGGGCGTTTCACGCAACGTGCAAGTTTCTTGACGGGTTCAGAACGTTAAGATTGTGCTTTTTTGGATCTACAACTTATGATAACTTATCGATGTGCTGCACTTTATGGTTGAAATCGCCCCCGATCACCATGCGGCGCCGGACTTGGGCACTTAAGAGGGATGTGTTCCTGGTCTGACTAACGTCTGAGCCTTGTGAATTGCCAACGTTCACAGGGATGGACACCAAACTGGTGCGCATTGCTCTCTCCCCGGAATTTGGCACGCGGCCTGTTCCAGTCTTGGTGATGCGCACCCGAATCAGTTCGCTCTGTAATTTCAATGGACCGCTTGGCCCGCGTGTGATGGCGATTAGGCCGGTTCATCGAAGTGCAGATCATTGCGATCTGCCGATCAATCTCATGAACCAACAAACAAATTTCCCTGGTCTGATTCCCGGAACGAGCACGAGGGGGATAGAAGATGAGCCAAGACCGTCTGGACGCCGCATTTTCCTTCCTAGCGTGGTGATGGCGATGGGCTGGAACTGACGTCGATTGCCGCCGGGACGGTGTTCGATCAGGACAGCGACCTGTTCGGCGAACCCACAGGCTGGGT
>JAAEUE010000071.1 GCA_024227565.1 Alphaproteobacteria bacterium | reverse complement strand
GAGCCCTCGTCCACGGAACGGGCCATCGCGTCGCAACCGCCACCGTGTGAACGTGCGGCTGCATTGTTACCTTTGTCGTTGACGCCTGTGCGTGATCGGTGAAACATTGCTGACATGCGGCTCAGAGTCACCTGCCACCTGTTGCTGCTGATCGGATGCGGTGCGACGACAGCGCCAACAGCCACCCCGGCGTCAGTCGTGCCTGTGCCTCCAAGCGCACCGAAAGTGCCCGAAGTAGAAACGCTCGTCGATCCCTATGCCAAACGGCCACTCTACTACCGGCGGCCTATCGTTGCCACGGACCTTCACAATCGGTCTGTTCGCGAACTTCTTCTGATGCATGCTGCCATCGATGCAGCACGCGGCGTAGTCTTTCGCGAGCAATGGCTGAATAGGACCTTTCGGGCCATTGTTAGCGCCCGTGCTCAATGGTGCCGAAGTGGCACATCGTGTTGACGTTGGGTGACGTCTAAGGCGGGTGATGAGCGAGTCTCGGGATCGCTGGACGGGAACATGGTGAGCCGGCGGGGCGACGATGGTGTTGGCGCTGAAGTTGGCGGCCGGACCGACGGTTGCGTTGCGGGGTTGGCGTTCGCTCCACAGCGAGGTAGATCGACGGTCATGGTGTATGGAGATGACAAGGATCCGGGTCAGGTGGTTCGCAGCCGGATCGGCATAGCTCGGTGGCTTGCTGAACCTCGGTCTGCTGAGGACTGCCGACCATCGCTCTGTCCTCGCTGTGGGGCGGCCACGTATGCACACGGGCGACGCGTGGCGTTGCACGGCCATGGTTTCCGGCAGCGGGTCGTGATGTGGATGGAGGGTGCACGCATCCCGCCACGACGCGTGGTGCTGCGCGCTCGGCGGTTTGTGTGTCAGCCATGTGGTGGAGCCTGCCTCGTCGTTCCCAGAGAGGTTTTGCCCCACCTACGCTACACGGCGTCGGCGATTGAGGTGGACCCCATCTTTCGGACCCAAATGTGGGTTTGCTAAGGAGGATCCTGCCCGGTTTTGGTGCTCTTGGTCGTTGTTGTTTCTGCCGCCGGCGATGACCGAAAAAGTCTGCTGAAAAAGTGCTCCGGTCTGAGGGTGGACCACGGTGGCTGGGTTGTTTTTTTGTGTGGCGTTCACGATTCACGCTGCCTTGGTGAGGCCGTC
>JAAEUE010000070.1 GCA_024227565.1 Alphaproteobacteria bacterium | reverse complement strand
GAAGAGAAAAAACGGTAACTTCAGACGGTTCACGCCGGAGGCTTACCATTAATTGCTAAGCAATCAACTACCGGGCAGTGGATGGCACAATCTGCAAGGCTCAATTCGCATTAGCTATGCATCCACTCCCGTGATGGAACATTTAGGGAACATAAGGAGGTATGGATGGGCTATCAGGCGTATTTGACCTGGCTCGATGAGATTGATGATCTCTCACCCGAGCAGAGACTTGAAACCGGCCGCCTTCTGGCCGGGCAGCCATCGCTGGAAGCCGTGATTGATTTGCTCGAGGCGCGCGTTCGGGCGATGCGCGCTTGTCCGCATTGTACAGTGGCCGGGATGGTGATCCGTGGTCGCGCCAATGGGCTGAGCCGGCACTATTGCAAGAGTTGCGGCAAAACATCCAACGCGCTCACGGGAACACCGCTTGCCCGCCTGCGGCACAAAGACCGCCGGGCAGAATTTGCCGCCTCCTTGAGTGATGGCGCGCGGCAGAAAATCTCGGCGGAGCGCCGTGCGGTGGCCGGTCGCACTGCCTTTGGTGGCGTCACCGCTTCCTGCGGGCAGTGAGCGCCGGTGCAATCACACTACGCGGCATCGTGGAAGCCGATGAAACTTTCGTTTTGTGCAGCCGTAAAGGTGAACGAAACCTTGATCGAAAGGCCCGAAAGCGTGGCGGCAAGGCCTCCAAACGAGGATTGTGCAGACGAGCAAATTCCGGTCCTGGTGGCAGCTGACCGCTCGGTTACCACCGTCAGTGCCGTATTGCCGACGGTGTCTGCCGCTCATCTGCAAGCGGTTCTGCAACCGGTTCCCGATCCAGATGCTGTGTTGGTCACCGATGGCTGCACCAGCGATCCGCCTTGTGCGGCGGCAATGGGCATCAGCCATGAAAGCCTCGACCAGACCGCCGGTGAGCGTGTCCGGGGTGAATTGCATATTCAGACCGTCAACAGCCGCCACGAGAGGTTCAAAACTTTCCTGCGCCGTCATCGTGGGGTCGCCACCAAGTATCTCGACAGCTACCTCCGATGGTTTCACCTCGCAGTTCTTCCGACACATCCAACACCGCGCGCGGTGCTTGCCGCTGCCGCTGGAATCCTGCCTGTCAGGCAATGTGCATAGCTAATGCGAATTGAGCCTTGGGGTTTGATCCGGCCACCCCTGATCTGGGGGATTTGGCGTCTGTTTTGAGGTGATCTTTCACCGGCTAGCTTGCCGTTCTTTTTGAACGTGAGGGAGCCCCATGAAGAGATTCCCGATGCGCAAGATCAGAGAAGCCCTGCGGCTTCGAGCAGAAGGATTGTAAGGCCGCCGTGTCGACCAGAGCCTGTCGATAGCCCGGGCGACGCTCTCGGAGTATTTCCGGCGTGCCGATCTTGCCGGATTGTCCTGGCCTTTGCCGGATGATCTTTCTGACCGCGATCTTGAGCATCGACTTTACCCGCCTCAGCCAGGGGCCTCAGCACGCCATATACCGCAACCGGATTGGGCCTATTTGCACGGCGAGCTGCGTCGCAAGGGCGTAACGCTGGCGTCGTTGTGGCAGGGATACCGCGAAGTTCACCCCGACGGTTACGGCTCTAGCAAGTATTGCAGCCGCGATTCTTAGTGGGAGGGCTAGCTCTCACCTGTTATGCGTCAAAGGCATCTGTTACCCGGCAGGTGAATGCGGGCATTCACCGAGAGGGCTG
>JAAEUE010000069.1 GCA_024227565.1 Alphaproteobacteria bacterium | reverse complement strand
TCAGCATCGGCCAAACGGTGGTTTCAGGCACGGATGCACCGATCGAGATCGGCAATGCCATGCCGCTCTCAGCCGTCCCACTCGGTTCCAGCGTTCATTGCGTCGAGCTTTATGCCGGTCGCGGTGGTCAGATGGTTCGTACCGCAGGTGCGAGTGCTCAGGTGATGGCCAAGGAGGGTGATTACGTCGCCCTCAAGCTCCCCTCCACCGAGGTGCGCCTCGTGAGGCGTGAGTGCTTCGCCACTCTTGGCGAAGTCGGCAACGCCGAAATTCGCAACACCAGCTTGGGCAAGGCTGGTCGCCGCCGTTGGCTGGGGCGTCGTCCCCAGGTCCGAGGCAGCGTGATGAACCCTTGCGATCACCCTCATGGTGGTGGTGAAGGCCGTGCTCCTATCGGGCGCTCGGGACCTGTCACTCCGTGGGGCAAACCCGCTTTGGGCCTAAAAACCCGCAAGCGGAACAAGCCCAGCAACAAGTTCGTCCTCCGGAAACGTCGCAAGACGTCCAAGCGGAGCCGTGGCGGACGCGATTCCTGATGTCACTCACCGCTTTGCAGTTCGCTTAATCCGCCATGGGACGTTCTCTCAAAAAAGGCCCATTTATTGCTGACAGCCTTCTTCGCAAGGTTGAAAAGCAAAACGCCGCTGACGACAAGTCGGTGATCAAGACGTGGTCTAGGGCCTCCACAATTTTGCCGATGATGATCGGCCATACCATCGCCGTTCACAACGGCAGAACCCACGTTCCAGTCTTCGTGACTGAGCAAATGGTGGGGCACAAGTTGGGTGAATTCGCACCCACACGCACCTTTAAGGGCCACATCAAAGACAAGAAAGGAGGCCGCTGAGACCATGACAACGTCATCCCCAACGGCAACCACTGCCCAAGCTCACGGCCGTTTCATCCGCGGTTCCGTGTCCAAGGTGCGTCGTGTACTCGATCAAATCCGTGGCCGCACCTACCGCGACGCGCTGATCATGCTCGAGTTCATGCCCTACCGATCCACCGGTCCGATCACGAAAGTGCTTCGCTCCGCGGTGGCCAATGCCGAGCACAACCTTGGACTTGACCCAGCAACCTTGGTCATTTCCCAGGCCACCGCTGACATGGGTCCATCCATGAAGCGGTATCGGCCACGCGCTCAAGGTCGCGCTTATGCGATCAAAAAACAGACCTGCCACATCAGCATTGCTGTGGCAGCTCAGACCGACTCCTGACCCCCCGAGCACACCGTCTGAATGGGACACAAAATCCATCCAACCGGCTTACGCCTGGGGATCACCCAGGAGCACCGGTCACGCTGGTACGCATCCAGCAAAAGTTATC
>JAAEUE010000068.1 GCA_024227565.1 Alphaproteobacteria bacterium | reverse complement strand
GGAGACTGGTCGTCAAGAATCTCAATCTGGATATTGCAACGGGTGAGTTCCTCACCATGCTTGGACCGTCCGGTTCCGGCAAGACAACATGTCTGATGATGCTGGCGGGCTTTGAGCCGGCGACACATGGCGAAATCTTTCTGAACGACCGGCCGATCAACAATGTGGCGCCCCACAAGCGCGGCATCGGCATGGTGTTCCAGAACTATGCGCTTTTCCCGCACATGACCGTGGCGGAGAACCTGGCGTTTCCGCTTCAGGTCCGCAGCATGGGCAAGGCTGAGGTTGAGGAGCGGGTGCAGAACGTACTCAACCTTGTGGAGCTCGGAAGTTTCGGCAATCGCCGCCCGGCTCAGCTTTCTGGTGGGCAGCAGCAACGTATCGCTGTGGCGCGTGCGCTGGTGTTCGAGCCCGACCTGGTACTCATGGACGAGCCGCTCGGCGCGCTGGACAAGCAGCTGCGCGAGCAGATGCAGTATGAGATCAAGCACATCCACGAAAACCTCGGGGTGACCGTGGTTTACGTGACCCATGACCAGGCCGAAGCCCTGACCATGTCGGACCGGATTGCCGTGTTCAACGATGGCGTGATCCAGCAGCTGTCATCGCCGGATGAGCTTTACGAGCGCCCGAAGAACAGTTTCGTGGCCCAATTTATCGGCGAGAACAACAAGCTGAACGGCACGGTTGTTAGTCAGGGAAAAGACGGAAATTGCAAGGTCAAGCTGGACAGCGGTGAAACTGTCAATGCATTGGACGTGTCGACGGACGGCAAGGATACTCGCACCATGCTTTCGCTTCGGCCAGAGCGGGTTGAGATCAACCCGAAACGAGGCTCGGTCCCCAACATCCTTAAGGGCAAGATCGAGGAGCTCATCTATCTCGGCGACCACATTCGCACCCGGATGACGGTTGCCGGCCATGATGATTTCATCGTCAAGATTCCGAACACCTATGGTCATGAGCCGCTGTCTGAGGGGACAGCCGCCACCATCGGATGGAATACACCGGACTGCCGGGCACTGGACCCGTTGAATCTGTCGTGAGACCGGGGGCTCCCGGTTGTTCGCGCAGGATTGCGGATATTCAACCTCAGGAAACTGGATATCCGCATTTGAGCGTTGATGGCCTTAGGCCGTCATCTTCGGTGGCATGATTGCCACATAATGAAAGGGAGTGGAGAATAGTGAAACTCAAAACAATCGCCTTGGCCGCCGCCAGTGCTCTTGCGCTGAGCGTCGGTGCAGCCTCGGCCGCTGATCTAACGATCACGTCCTGGGGTGGTGCGTACACGGCTTCTCAGCAGAAAGCCTATGGTGAAGGCTGGGAAAAGAACTCCGGCAAGAAGATCCATTGGGAAAACTACAATGGTGGTCTTGGCGAAGTTAAGACCCAGGTGGAATCCGGCAAGGTGACCTGGGACATCGTCGACATTCTGCCTGACCAGGCCCGCACCGGTTGCGACGAAGGCCTGTTCGAGGTGCTTCCCGACAGCGTTTTCAAGAAGACCGCTGACGGCAAGACGCTCGATGAGGATTTGATGGTTCCGCGCCCGAACAAGTGCGTGGCTCCACAGATCTGGTGGTCCTATGTGCCGTTCTATGACGACGCCCAGATGAAAGGCGAAAAGCCGGTCAACATGGCTGACTTCTTCAATGTGGAGAAGTGGAAGTGTAAGCGCGGCATGCACACTTGGGGCAATGCCAACATTGAAATGGCTCTCGTGGCTGACGGCGTCGATCCCAAGAAGGTCTATGAAGTGATGAGCACACCGGAAGGCATCGAACGTGCCTTCAAGAAGCTCGACACCATCAAGGACCATGTCGTGTTCTGGTCTTCAGGCGCCAAACCGCTTGAACTGGTCAAATCAGGCGAAGTCTGCATGTCGATCGCCTATAACGGCCGTATCGGTGCTGCTGTTCTTTCCGAAGGCGAAAAGTTCGTGACCATGTGGGACGGACAGGTTCTGGAAGAAGAATGGATTGCCATCGTCAAAGGCTCTCCGAACAAGGAAGCTGCATTAAGCTTTATCGGCCATGCAACGGCTCCTGAGCAACAGGCCGGCCAGGCTAAGTTCATCAACTACGGTCCGATGCGGCAGTCCGCATTCGGCATCATCAAGGCTGGTGAGCCTTGGTTCCACAACGGCAAAACCGTCATGGAACACATGCCGAACCGTCCTGAAGTGATGGCCCGTTCCGTATTCGCCAACCCGGAGTGGTGGGCTGACAACGGCGACGAAGTCAACGAACGCTTCAAGGCCTGGATGGCTAAGTAACTCTACGTTCGTCTCATACGTTCGAAAGCCAAGCCGGGGCGGTCTGTCGACCGCTCCGGCTCAACGCATTTATCTCCGGTTGCTCGACAGCAGCGGTTCAACGGCTTATTTGACCATGTCCTGGTCGATCCTCCGCCCGATAGCCGTCCGGCTGCTGTACAGCGTTTTCACCCTGTGGCTCGCCACGGTGCTGTTCTTTTTGGTCGTGGAGATCATGCCCGGCGATTTCGCCATCGCCACAGCGACGCAGTCCACGACCGAAAAAATGATCGAGGCAACGCGGCATCAGCTCGGCCTTTATGCCTCCGCCCCGGCCCGGTACTTCACCTGGCTTGGAAATGCCCTCACCGGTGACTTCGGCATCTCCTGGTGGGTGCGCAAGCCCATCGCGCCGCTTCTTGCAGAGCGCCTGTGGCATTCGGCCTGGCTGTTTTGCTGGGCGGTCCTGGTAACGGTTCCTCTGGGCCTGTTCCTCGCTTACCTGACGGCCTTGAAGCCGCACGGCCGATTGGATCGCGCCTTGTCGTTCCTCACCCTCAGCCTGTTGTCAGTGCCGGAGTTCATCGTTGCCTATGCGGTCATGTTCATTATGGCCGTTCAGCTGGATCTGTTCCCGTCTCACACGCATTTTGCTCTCGACATGCCCTGGTGGGAGCGGCTCTACGCGACAACCCTGCCGATCCTTTCCCTGATCTTCGTAACCGTCACGCCAATCTACCGGCTGACGCGGGCAGCGGTGCTCAGCACGCTAGAGACTGAATATGTGCAGATGGCTGAGATCAAGGGCGTGGACCGCCGGACGATCCTGCGCCGGCACGCCTTCCCCAATGCGCTGGGACCGGTCGCCAACGCGGTCGCACTGGCCATGGGCAACCTGATCTTCGGGCTGGTGATCGTCGAGATCGTCTACTCCTATCCCGGCATCGGC
>JAAEUE010000067.1 GCA_024227565.1 Alphaproteobacteria bacterium | reverse complement strand
TGTTTCCAGAAGGCACCGTAACAGCGGGCAACGCCTCGGGCATCAACGATGGCGCCGCCGCTTTGCTGCTGGCTTCGGAGGCAGGCGCCCAGCGCCACAACCTGGAACCCAAGGCCCGGGTTCTGGGCATGGCCGTGGCCGGTGTGCCGCCAAGGATCATGGGCATCGGCCCGGTTCCGGCGACCAACATATTATTGCAGCGTCTGCGCCTGAGCCTGGAAGACTTTGATATTCTCGAAATCAACGAGGCCTTTGCGGCCCAGGCACTCGCCTGCACCCGGCAACTTGGACTGTCTGACGACGCCCCGAGGATCAATACACGCGGGGGCGCCATCGCACTGGGCCATCCGCTCGGCATGAGCGGCGCGCGGCTGGCGATCACGGCCCTGGATCAACTTCAAACCGGCGGCGGCAGGTTGGCGCTTTGTACGATGTGTATCGGTGTCGGACAAGGTATTGCCGTTGTCATCGAATCACTCGCATAGGCAAGAAAATGGAATCGCTTAAATCTGCAATTGAAGACGCCCGTTCACGGTATGCGTCTGTAAACCCACTGAGCCAGGCCGCAGATGAAGACGCGGCGCGCTACCTGCCCGGAGGTAACACGCGCACTGTTCTGCATTACGACCCGTTTCCGCTGACCATGGTCGCCGGAGACGGTGCCGAGCTCACGGACCTCGACGGCCATCGCTACATCGATTGTGTGGGTGAGTACTCCGCAGCACTGTTCGGTCATTCGGACGATGTCATCAAGTCAGCAATTCACAAGGCTCTCGACAGTGGTGTTGCGATGGGTGCACCGACTCAATACGAGAGAGAGTTGGCCGGCTTGCTGTGCGAGCGATTCCCGTGTGTCGATCAGGTGAGGTTTTGCAACTCGGGTACCGAAGCGAATTTGATGGCGCTGAGCACGGCACGGGTCGTGACCGGCCGAGACAAACTGCTTGCCTTCAACGATGGCTACCACGGCGGCGTCATCAAGTTTCTGGGTGGTAGCTGCGCGCTCAACATGCC
>JAAEUE010000066.1 GCA_024227565.1 Alphaproteobacteria bacterium | reverse complement strand
GAACACATGGAACCGGTCAAGGGCGGCATTCGCTTTGCCATTGGCGTCAACCAGGACGAGGTTGAGGCGCTGGCTGCATTGATGACCTTCAAATGCGCTCTCGTCGAAACACCCTTTGGCGGCTCCAAGGGTGGGCTTCGCATCGACCCGCGCCTCTATGAAGAACATGAGCTTGAGATGATTACCCGCCGCTTCACCTATGAACTGGCCAAACGCGATCTGATCAGCCCGTCGCAAAACGTCCCCGCCCCCGATATGGGCACTGGCGAACGGGAAATGGCCTGGATGGCGGACCAATATGCGCGCATGAACACCTCGGAAATCAACGCGCGTGCCTGCGTCACCGGCAAACCCCTGCATGCAGGCGGTATCGCTGGCCGGGTCGAGGCAACCGGGCGCGGGGTGCAATACGCCCTGCGCGAGTTTTTCCGCCACCCGGAAGACATTGCCGCCAGTGGGCTTACAGGTTCGCTTGATGGCAAGCGCGTGGTGGTGCAGGGTTTGGGCAATGTGGGCTATCACGCCGCAAAGTTCCTTTGCGGCGAAGACGGATCCATTATCACCGGCATCATCGAACGCGACGGGGCGCTGGTCGATGACGACGGGCTGGACGTGGAAGCGGTTCACCGCTGGATCACCAAACACGGCGGGGTCAAGGGTTACGGCGACGGCGAATATGTTGAAAACGGTGCCAAGGTGCTGGAACATGACTGCGACATCCTGATCCCGGCGGCACTTGAAGGGGTGATCAACCTCTCAAATGTCAAGGGAATCAAAGCGCCGTTGATCATCGAAGCCGCAAATGGGCCGATAACGGCCGGCGCGGACGAGATTCTTTCGGACAAGGGCACGGTCATCATTCCTGACATGTATGCCAATGCTGGCGGGGTCACGGTTTCCTATTTCGAATGGGTCAAGAACCTCAGTCATATCCGCTTTGGCCGCATGCAGCGCCGTCAGGAAGAAGCGCGCCACCAGCTGGTGGTGGACGAACTGGAGCGTCTTGATCGTTAT
>JAAEUE010000065.1 GCA_024227565.1 Alphaproteobacteria bacterium | reverse complement strand
TGCATTAACCGGATAGGCACGGATGTTTCCTGATGAATCCGTTCTATTATTTGGGTCATACAACGATTTTGTGAACAGACTAGTCGAGGGGTGGAAGTGCGCCCATAGCGCATACTATGCCAATGAAAATATAAGATTAGAAGTGGTAATAAATGATCAATCATAACGTTATTATCACAAATAGCGCATTATCAGAAAGAGCGACAGAATGTCCCAGCTCCAATTTTGTAATTACCCACCCCCTTGCCAACGGTTGAGAGTTCTGAATCACTGTTGGAATGAGCCGGGCTGATCTTGAGAAGCTGACGAAGGCAGAGCTGGTTGCGCTTGTTTTGAAGCTGCAGCGGCCGGCGAAGACGTCGCGGACGTCGTCGAAGCCACCGTCGATGGACAGGAAGGAACGGCGCGAGAAGTCGAAGCCGGGCGGCGCCAAGCCGGGTCACAAAGGTCATTTCCGGTCGCTTGCCGAGACCCCCGACCAGGTGACGGATCACCGTCCCGAATGTTGTAAAGACCGCGGTCACGGGTTCGATGCCGATGCCTCGGGAGATGTGATCGGCGAATATGATTTGATTGACCTGCCGGCGATCGCGCCGATCGTCGATCGCCATCGCCGCTTTTGTGTTGTTTGCCCGTGCTGCGGGGCGCGGACGAAGGCGCCTTTGCCGGCAGCGGCGACCGGGTCGCCGTTCGGGCCTAAAGCAACCTGCGTCCAATAGGACGCAGATAAGTTGCTTTAGAATCTTAGAATCGATCAACTTTTCCGCTCTAAATCGATTCCGATTTAAAGCGGGTTGATCTAGACCTCGGATCGGTACGCGGCCCAGCAGAACCACGGCGAACGCCAACAGACCTGCCTGGCCCATCTGGCGCGCGACATCACCCGCGTTCTGGAGGTTGGCGACGAAAAGATCGGTTTGCGGCTCAAACTGTGGATCGACGACGTTTTCCTCTTCGCCCGGGGGCTGGACGCCTACGCCGCCAGCACGATCAAGCGAAAGCGACGCCGACTGGATGACCGGATCGACGATATTCCGCGCGCCCGAACCGGGTGCGATGAGACCCATGCGGTTCTCAAGAAAATCGCACGCGCCCGGGATCAGCTGCTCACCTTCGTTGATGCGCCGAACCTGGTCGCGCCGACCAACAATGGCTGTGAACGGCCGCTGCGGCCATCTGCGATCAATCGAAAGGTCACGAACGGGTTCCGTGCCCAATGGGCCGCCAGAAACGATGCCGCAATCCGAACCACCATCGACACCGCCCGCCTGTCAGGCCAAAATCCATACACCGTTATCCGCCAGACAATCCTCGCGTGAGGCACGCCTCACATGGGGGTGGGTAATTAGTGACCGCCCGGTAATGCCCACCTGGACCGATGGGCCGGTTGCCGGTTACGCTCAGACTTGAGCGTAACGCCAAGGCAACAGCTCGTCTATCCTGGTGATCTTGTGATCTGCGATCTGAGCAAGGACCCATGTGAGCCAAGCCTGCGGGTCGACGCCGTTGAGCTTGGCGGTTTCGATCAGTGTGAAGGCGATGGCCATGGCTTTTCCACCGCGCTCGGAACCGGCAAACATCCAATTCTTACGGCCTATGGCCACTGGCTTCAGTGCGCGCTCGCACGTGTTGTTCTCCAATTCCAAGAACCCGTTCTCCAGATAGGGGCGGGTCTTCCGCATCCGGGCGAGCGCATAGCGGATGGCCTTGGCCAGGGGCGACTTGCCGGAGATTTTGGGCAGTTGCGCATGCAGCCATGTTTCCAGATCATCAAAGATCGGTTTGGCTTTCTTCTGGCGAATGACGACCCGTTCTTCCGGGGAACGGCCACGCGCCTCTTTCTCGATGCCGTAGAGCTTTGCAATCCGCAGGACCGCCTCCTCGGCAATGGCCGCGCCTTGGCTTTGCTGGACATCGACAAACTTGCGCCGGGTATGGGCCATGCAGGCAACCTCTGAGGCTCTGTCCTCGCCGAACAGCCCATTGAATCCGGCATATCCGTCCGCATGCACCCAGCCATTGTAGTTGGATAAATGACGCACGGGATGTTCGCCCTTGCGGTCAATCGTGAACTGATACCACGCACCAGGCGGGGCCTGGCCGTTCCAGGGCCGCTCATCCCGAACATAGGCCCAGACCCGTGCTGTTTTGGTCCGCTTGGTGCCCGGAGCAAGGAGCTTCACCGGGGTATCATCGGCAAACAGAGCCTGACCTTGCCGGACGTGTTTGCCAATCGCATCGGCCAAAGGTTCCAAAAGAGCTGTGGATTTACCAACCCAGTCGGCCAATGTGGAGCGGTCCAGATCGATGCCGTCACGCTGGTAAATCTGTGACTGGCGATAAAGCGGAAGGTGGTCGGCAAACTTCGAGACCAGCACATGGGCCAGGAGCCCCGGCCCGGGACGACCACGCTCAATCGGGCGGGATGGCAGCGGGGCCTGCAATACGGCCTCACAGCAGGAGCAGGCCATGCGAGGGCGGATGATCTTGTTCACAACGAAACGACCCGGCACGTATTCCAGTTCCTCGGTGATATCCTCACCAAGTGTCTTCAGCTCGCCGCCGCACTCAGCGCAATTGTCGCCGGGTGTGAGAACCTGCTCGTTGCGCTCCAGATGCTCAGGCAAGGGTTTGCGCTTCGGCTTCTTCTTCGGCTCAGATGCTTCAGGCTCAGGGGTGTCGGTCTCCACGGCCGCCACCGCTATCTCTTCGTTCTCCAGCGACAATTGAAGTTGATCGAGGCTTTCCGATTTGCTGCCGAACCGGTGGCGATTGTGACCTGCAAGCTGATGTTTAAGATCGGCGATCTTGAGGTCCCGGTTCTTCAGTTCCGTGGCCAAAAGCGTCACCAAACCCTTCAACTCAGACGGATCATCGGGCAGGGATTTGAGGTCATTCAACATTGCCCATTCTCTACCAGAACCAGCCCTGCAAAGGAATCCCAATCCCGCAGAAATGCTGGTATTTGTCGAGAAATACGCGGCGCTTATCCCGTTCGATCATCCGGCCTTTAGTGGCCGCCATGTGCGTTGCGGCATTCGCCAGTCTATCCCTTCGAGCAGCATCGCCAGTTGGGCCGGCGTGACGCTCACCTTGCCATGCGCCGGCGACGGCCAGACAAACCGGCCACGCTCCAAACGCTTGGAGAACAGGCAAGCCCCCTGGCTGTCCCACCAGATGATTTTGAGCAAATCACCCCGACGGCCACGATAAACAAACAAATGCCCCGAAAATGGGTCCTCGGCCAAAACCTTCTCGGCTTGGGCAGCAAGAGTGTTAAACCCGCGCCGCATATCCGTTACCCCCGCCGCCAGCCAAATGCGTGTATTGCTCGGCACCGGGATCACGATACCAACCCCTTCAACAAACGCGCCAGCTCAGCGCCGTCGAAACCGCCCTCAACAATCAGGCGGTGGCCGCCGGAAAGGGCGATCTCAATATGGCCATGTGACCCGCTGGCCTTGGCCGGTTCCAAAACAGACGGAACAGAATTAGCTGGCGGCTCGCAACAAACATCAACCGGAATGAAACCGGCGGCATCAGCCTCGATATTCTCCGAAACCGGCGCAAAGCGCGCGTCCTTCAGCCAGTTGAAT
>JAAEUE010000064.1 GCA_024227565.1 Alphaproteobacteria bacterium | reverse complement strand
TGTTGTGGCCGTGGGGTGTGGGTGGGGTTGTCCACAATGGCTGTAACCCGCTGATAAACACGTGCGAAAATAGAGGGTAGCTGCGTATAACGAGAGCACGTGCCCGTGAAAAACCTTCGATCCACAGAGGGATCTAGGCCTTGATTGGCCGCCCTTTGCGAATCGGAGCCCTCCGCGCAGGGAATGGCTCGCCCCGCGCCTTCTCCCGCCTCTTGACCTCGGCCTCAATGGCAGCCGTTATCAGCCTACTCATAGTCTCCCCAGGCGTGAAATATACGGCCTGACGCGCCCTTTCAGCGGTTTCCGGGGGCACGCCCACCGTTACTCGTTCCGCCCGCTCTGGGGCCTTCTCTGAGGCCCTGGGAGCCATCTCAGCTGGCACCAGGGTGTCGAGGGGATTGCGTCCTATAGTGTTTCTCCGTGCCATAGCAGCAATACTTCCTTTTATGCTGTTAGTGGCGTTTTAGCCTGGAATTGAGCTCATCCGCAAGCGCCCGATAGTCTTCGGCCCCTGTACCTTTCGGATCGTAATCGAGAATTGATTGCCCAAAGCTCGGAGCTTCGGCTAATCGCACGGATTCGCGGATTACCACCTGACTGGTTTTATCGGGGAACCGCCGCCGGAGCTCGTCCACCACCTCGGCACCGTGGCGTGTCCTTGTATCGACGCGGCAAGGAACGATCCCCAAGACCTTTATGTGCTCGTTTAGGCGGTCCTGGACGGCCTCGATTGTCGTCATAAGCTGCGCCAGCCCGTTTAAGGCCATGACATGCGCCTCACACGGCACTAGAACGCGGTCGGCTGCGACCAGAGCTCCGATCGTCAGAACACCCAAGGTCGGTGGCGTATCCATCAGAACCACGTCATAGTGGCCCTCGAGCTCGACCAACCTCCTCCTCAAGATAAGCTCGGCGCCAACCTCGCCGGAGAGCGCTCTCTCAGCCCCGACCAGCCAGTAACTTGACGGCGCAACATCGACCCCCGGCGTTGTGGTCCTGTGGATTGCATCCTCGACCTTTGCCCCCTCGCAAAGGACAGCGAACATCCCCCGGCCTGGATCATCGACGCCTAGCCATGTCGTTGCGTTGCCCTGAGGATCACAATCGACCAGCAAGACCCGGCGCGTGCCATTCTCGGCCAAAGCAGCGGCCAAATTGACGGCGGTGGTGGTTTTACCGCTTCCGCCCTTCTGCATGGCAATGGCTATTCGCTGCATAGGGAATAAATGCCAGCTTTTATGAGTTAACCATACTTGATGGAATCAATGGCCTATATTACGTTCTGAAACGACCGTTTCAATGCATAAAGGGGCGTGCTGTGGGCAAGGTCGTTGGCTATGTCCGGGTTTCCACCACCAAGCAGGGGCAATCCGGCCTTGGGATCGAGGCCCAGATCGAGGCTATCAACGCCTATGCCAGCCAGCATGGCCGCGAGGTCGTTTTGATCTATCAGGAGATCGAGTCCGGCAAGGTTTCTGATCGACCCGCGCTCGCCAAGGCCCTCAGCCACGCAAAGCGGATCAAGGCGACTCTCGTCGTTGCCAAGCTGGATCGGCTGGCTCGCTCGGTGGCCTTCACATCAACGGTCATGGATAGCGGCGTCGATTTCGTCGCCTGTGACAATCCCTATGCCACGCGGCTGACCCTTCACATCCTTGCGGCGGTTGCCGAGCATGAGGCGGCGACTATCTCAGCTCGCACCAAGGCGGCGCTTGCTGCGGCCAAGGCACGGGGAACGAAGCTCGGCAGCCCGATAGCATCTAAGACCTCAGAGATTGCCCGCGAGGCTCGCAGCCGTAAGGCACGCGCTAAGGCTCAGAACATCGCAGCCATTGTGCGGGATATTGAGTACAGCGGCGTTGGCAGCTTGGCAGGGATTGCCCGTGCGCTCGAAGCCCGTGGCATCAAAACCCCTCGCGGCTCGACCTCATGGCAAGCGGCCCAGGTGGCCCGTATCAAGGCAATGGCGGCCTGATCGAGGCCCACAGAAGCCCCAGGACGCACGGAAGCGCCCTTCTAGTGGCTTGCACTGGCTAATGTGACTCATGTTCAGCTGCTGAGAGAAGTGATTCATGTCCTATCGGGTTCCACCGACAGGACATAGCGATCATGG
>JAAEUE010000063.1 GCA_024227565.1 Alphaproteobacteria bacterium | reverse complement strand
TCAGAATCGCCGGAACGGGAAGATACTTGCCGCAGCGCGTGGTGCCTTTCGAAGAGGTCGCCGATCTTTGCTCCGTGTCACCGGACTGGATGGCACAACACACGGGCGTGCTTGAGAGACGCTGGGCTGCTGAGGAATCTGGCGAGACGAATGCAAGCATGGCCGCCAAAGCTGCGGCGCAGGCCATTGCTGCGGCGGGACTGGAAACTTCGGACGTGGATTGCCTGATCTATGCTTCCGCCACGGTCCAGCAGTTGATTCCCGACACATCCGTTTACGTGTTACGGAATTTGGGGATCGGAGATGCAGGTATCGAGTGTTTGAGCGTTCATGCCACCTGCCTCAGTTTCGTGGCCGCGCTGGACGCCGCAGCGAATCGTTTGGCCGCCGGTCGCAACCGCTGCATTGTCGTGGTCAGTTCGGAAATCACGTCGATCGGCCTGAACTTCAAGGACCCGGAAAGTGCGGGCCTGTTTGGGGACGGGGCCGCTGCGGTCGTCCTCACCATGGCCCAACCCGGTGAAACTAGCTGCTTGCAGTCCGTTCATTTCGAGACCTATGCTTCAGCCGCCCGCTACACGACTTTCCTGGGAGGAGGCACACGCCGCTGCCCAAACTGCCACGGCCACCGCACCCTGCTCACTGGCATCACCGATCCCTTCG
>JAAEUE010000062.1 GCA_024227565.1 Alphaproteobacteria bacterium | reverse complement strand
GGGGACCCATTTTGACGTCATACGAGACTGCGTGCGGACCCCGCTTTCGCGGGGATGACAGGGGTGAACGGCAATGGCTCCTCTATTCGCTTGTCACCATCCCCAGCACCGGTGCCATTTCGCGCAGCAGTTTGCGCTTCATTGCCCTTGGATAATCGTCATAGGAATTGGTCACCACCACAAACGGCAGCGGGCCGCTGGTGACGTTGTTATAGAAATACGCCACCGGGTCTGGCCGATGCCCGGTCACCACCAGCCCGTTGATGGTGGTACCACTGAGCCCGATGCCAAGCGATACCGCTTGTACCGGCGGGCCGGAGTTGGAAATGCCATCGGTGGAGACATCAATCACCCGGCGCTTGCAGGGCACCGGGTTGTCGGCAAACAGGCTGTCTGCGTGCAGCAGTGCTTCGGACACCGAGGTATCGCTCCACAAAAACACCCGCTCGATGCGTGACAGTTCTTCAACAAAGCTCAACACCGAGGCCCTGTCGCTCAGATGCCGCCAGCCGATCACCTGATGCTGATGCCCGGTGCCGCCCCACTGGCTGACCGTGACCGTCACCCCGCCGGGCAGCCAGGAGATCAACTGAATAACCTCGTCGTCGATGAAAGCATGCGCGATGCCGTTGCGCATCAGCCGGTATTCCTGCTTGTCAACCGAGCGCGAGACATCGAGCGCCATTACCAATGCCAGTTCGCAGGCTGCAAGCGGCCGGGCCAGAAGTGGTGCCAAGATCAGCAATAGAGTGAGCAGCTTTGCCATCATGGCCCGCAGGGTAGCGGCTGACGATGGGGGCGCAAATCAATTTCCGGTGGGTGCCGGTTCCATCTGTGCCAAAGCAGGGATCATTTCGCGCAGCAGTTTCTGCTTGATCGCCTTGCGGTAATCTTCAAACCCCAGCGCGGTTTCGACAAAGGCAAAGGGACCGGTGATCACATTGGATTGGTAATAGCTGGTCAGTTCAGCAACGCTGGTTTCGCCGTATTGCAGATCGCTCTGATCAATGCCGATCACCAGGCCGTTGATCACCACTCCGGCGTTGGCCAGCAGAGGCTTGATCATGTCGGGTTCGGCCCCGTCGTTGTTTTTGCCGTCTCCGGAAAGGTCCAGCGTGTGCACCAGGCAGTCCGGGCGTTCGGCAAACAGGGCCTGGGCAAACAGCATGGCCTCGCCGATGGCGGTCGGGCGGGTGGCCGAGGTGCGGGTGCCGCTGAACAGCCGGTTGGCGATTGTTTGCAGCGTTTCGGTGCTGTCGATGCTGGTCCAGTCGACCAGCAGGCTCTGATAGGAATGACCGCTCCATTCGAACACCGCCAGTTCCAGTTCGTTGCCGGGGCCGCCGATCATCGCGGCAGCAACCTGAGAATCCGTGAGCGCCAGCGCCAGGCCCCGGCGTTGCAGGGCGTATTCCTGCCGGTCCACCGAGGAGGAGACATCCAAGCCCAGGATCAGCGCCTGACGGCAGGCCTCGGCCGGTTGCGCCAGAAGGCAGGCGCACAGCAGGGCGGGCAGGCTAGACCGCATCGGCCAGACCCGTGGCAGTGGTTTTTGCGCCGGGGTACTGTGGCTGGCGGAACAGGGCGTCGCGGTAGACCAGGGTGACGAGCAGAAAGCTGACGTAAAGCAGCAGGTACCAACTGCCGAGCTTGGCAAAGCCAACCAGTTGCCATGTTGCCTGACCTTTGTAAGCCCAGGTGCCGGTGAAGGTACCGACGTTTTCAGCCAGCCACAGGAAGAAGGAGGACAGGAAGGCGGCGAGCGGCAGGGGCATCCAGCGGGGATGCCTGCCGACAAAGAACCAGACGCGGGTGCGCCAGAAGATCAGGATGGTGGCGGCGAACAGGATCAGGCGGATGTCATAGGTGAAATGGTGCCAGAAGAAATTACCATAGATCGCCAGCGCCAGCAGTACGGTGATCCAGAACGGCGGATAGGGGGCAAAGCGCATGTCGAAAATCCGGATAACCCGGGCCATGTAACTGCCGACACAGGCGTACATGAAGCCCGAGAACAGCGGCACGCCGCCAAGCTTCACCAGCCCCGGTTCGGGGTAGTTCCACGAGCCCATGTGGAGCTTGAACACCTCCATGACGGTGCCGACAATATGAAAGATCAGGATCACCTTGGCCTCGCGCCAGCTTTCCAGTTTCAACAGCAGAAACAGGACTTGCGTGGTGACGGCAAAAACGAACAGCGCGTCGTAGCGCTGCAGTGCCCATTCGGGCTGCCAGATCAGCGATGTGCCGATCAGCATGACGATGAACAACAGGCCGAACAGGCAAGCCCAGGCCTGTTTCAGCACGAACATTGTGAACTCGACCAGCCAGCCCGGCGTGCGGGCGCGGACCCAGTCGCCAAGACGGCGCTCAATGGAAAGGTTGTGCTTCATCGCGCGACGATCTGCTTGGTGACCTCGCGCAGCAGTTTGCGGCGGATGCGGTGTGGGTAGTCTTCAAATGAGTTGGCGGTCATGACAAAGGCGTTGGGTCCGGTGATTACATGTTTGGCGTAATACCCGGTTAAATCCTCGTCGTCGCCCTCAATCGCCAGAGCGTTGACCACAAAGCCCTGCGCGTCCAGCGCCTCGCGCATGTGTTCGGGTGCCAGCCCTTCGTTGGAATACCCGTCGCCGGAAACGTCGATCACCTTGCGCTTGCATCCCGGTACCTGGGCGAACTGGTTGGCGGAGAACACCAGCGCTTCGCCAATCGCGGTGGAAAAATGCCGCCAGGTGCGTTCGGCGGCCTCGACCTTGTCGGCCAGCGCGGCGGCGTCTTCGGGGGTTTTGACCTGCTGCCATGGCACCGCTATCGACTGGCGCGAATTGCCGGTCCATTGCACCAGCATGACATAGGCATTTTCAGCCGCCAGCGCTTCGGCCACGGCACCATCGCGCAACGCGTCGGCCAGCCCGCCCATCTGCAGTTGGTATTCCCGGTCATCAACCGAGCCCGAGACATCCACCGCCAGCGCCAGGGCAACACCGCAGGCCTGTGCCATCGCCAGCCCCGGCAGCAAGCCGAAAAAAATCCCGAAAAGGGCCAAAAAACGCTTCATCTTGCGGTTCCGCTTATCATACTGTCTATATATAGTCTCACCCGATTCCCACGCTAACCGAGGACCATCATATGCCGCTTACCCCCGAACAACAGTCCGAAATCGACGCGCAAAGGGCGCAATCGAACACAACTCGGCGCGCGACGGTTCCGGGGATCGAGCAGTATCTGTACACCGCGCATCCGGTGCTGGACCACGGGTTTGTGCGGGTCATCGACTATATGGGTGACGATTCAGCCATCTGCCAGGCCGCACGGGTGAGTTACGGCAAGGGGACCAAGGCGGTGACCAATGACGAGGGGCTGATCCGCTACCTGATGCGGCACTGGCACTCAACCCCGTTTGAAATGTGCGAGATCAAGTTCCACGTCAAGCTGCCGGTGTTCGTGGCGCGCCAGTGGATCCGGCACCGGACCGCCAACGTGAACGAGTATTCGGCGCGCTATTCGATATTGGACCGGGAGTTTTACATCCCG
>JAAEUE010000061.1 GCA_024227565.1 Alphaproteobacteria bacterium | reverse complement strand
GTTTGACTGCGAGCATTTCTTTGACGGCTATGCTGCCAACCCCGAATACGCGCTCGCCTGCGCCAAAGCCGCCTATGAGGCCGGAGCCCGCTGGATCGTTCTGTGTGACACCAACGGCGGGGCGCTGCCCAATCTGGTTGCCGACGCCACCAAAGCGGTGATCGCGGCAGGCATCCCCGGCACCCATGTTGGCATCCACACCCACAACGACACCGAAAATGCCGTCGCCAACACACTCGTCGCTGTTGATGCGGGCGCGCGCCAGATACAGGGTACGCTGAACGGACTGGGTGAACGCTGCGGCAACGCCAATCTGGTGACCATAATCGCTACGCTGCTGCTCAAAGAACCCTACGCCAGCACTTATGAAACCGGCGTCAGCCGCGAAAAGCTGGAACAGCTGACCCAGGTCAGCCGGATGCTAGATGATATCCTCAACCGGGTGCCAAATAAATTCGCCGCTTTCGTCGGTGCTTCCGCCTTTGCCCATAAGGCCGGCCTGCACGCCAGCGCCATCCTCAAGGACCCGACGACCTATGAGCATATCAACCCCGCCGCCGTCGGCAACCAGCGGGTCATCCCGATGTCCAATCAGGCGGGCCAGTCAAACCTGATCAAGCGTCTGTCCGAGGCCGGGCTTGAGGTCAAGAAAGGCGATCCGCGCCTGAGCGAAATCCTTGAGGAGGTCAAGCGCCGCGAGGATGAGGGCTACGCTTATGACGGGGCGCAGGCGTCTTTTGAACTGGTCGCCCGCCGCATCCTCGGCCAGCTGCCAAAATTCTTTGAAATCAAACGCTACCGGGTCACAGTTGAACGGCGTAAAAACCGCCGCGACCAGATGGTCTCGATTTCGGAAGCGGTTGTTGTCGCCAAGATCGGCAAGGAAAAGGTCCTCTCGGTCTCCGAAAGCATGGATACCGGTGGCCATGACCGCGGCCCGGTCAACGCGCTGGCTCGCGCGCTCGCCAAGGACCTCGGCCCCTATCAGGATGTGATCGACGATCTGCATCTGGTGGACTTCAAAGTCCGCATCACCCAAGGCGGCACCGAGGCCGTCACCCGCGTTATTATCGACAGCGAAGACGGGCAGGGGCGGCGCTGGTCCACCGTTGGGGTCTCGCCCAACATCGTCGACGCATCCTTTGAGGCGCTGCTCGACGCCATCAACTGGAAACTGATCCGCGACGGCGCGGTGCCCGCATAATGCTGCGTTGGGTGCAATCGGCGGCAAAGTTCGTTGTAATCTCGCCTTTGGTCTATCTGGCCATCGCGCTGGTGCTGACCTTTTCGCAATCTCCGCAACAAATGGCGGGCTCCGGTGGTCTCGATTTTTCCGTCGTCAGCTCAGACAGCGAGCCGGCACCAAAAGAGCTGCATTTTACGGCGCGTGATGGAACAAGGCTTGGCTATCACCTGTTTCCCGCATCAGAGTCTGCCCCTCTGGTTGTCGTGGTTCACGGGTCAGGTGCCTTTGGCGCCGCGTATGCGGAATTGGCACGTTCTGTTGCTGATGCAGGAGCGGCCAGCGTCCTGCTGCCCGATCTACGCGGACACGGTGCAGAGGCAAATCCACGCGGCGACGTTGCCTATATCGGCCAGCTTGAAGATGATCTCGACGACCTGATCAAAGCCCACCGCAAGCCGGGGCAAAAACTGGTGCTGCTGGGCCATTCTTCAGGCGGCGGTCTGGTGGTGCGTTTTGCCGGCGGCGCCTATGGCGACACGCTGGAGGGCGCCATTCTGCTGGCCCCGTTTCTGAAATACAACGCGCCCACCATGCGCCCCAATTCCGGCGGCTGGGCGCATCCGCTGACCCGCCGGATCATCGGCCTGACAATGCTGAATGCGCTGCACGTCCGGGCGCTCAATCATCTGCCGGTGATCCAGTTCAACATCCCCCAAGGGGTTGCGGGCCGCGACTTGATGACCGAAGCCTATTCCTACCGGCTCAACACCTCTTATGCACCGCGCAACGACTATCTCAGCGATATAGCGGCATTGCCACGGTTTGCCCTTATCGCCGGGCGCAATGACGAGGCATTCCGGGCCGAAGAATATCAGCCCCTGATGCAAGGGGTGACCAACAAGGGCAGCTATTACATTCTGGAGCACCTCTCGCATCTGGAAGTCTATTCTGACGCCGAGGCCCTGGAAATTATCCTGTCTTTTCTGCGGGATATGAAATGAGGGCGGATTGGACGGCCTGTGCTGAACAGGTGCAGCGCGCCGATCCTGACCGGTTTCTTTCAGCGATGACCGCGCGTCCTGATCAGCGCGGGCCATTGATGGTGCTTTATGCCTTCAACCTCGAAGTCGCGCGCGCCCCGTGGGCCACCAAGGAACCACTGATCGCCGAAATGCGCCTGCAATGGTGGCGAGATGCGATTGCCGAGGTTTTTGACGGCCGGGAAGCGCGGCGCCACGATGTGGTTACTCCGCTGGCCGAGGTGATCCACAGCCACAAGCTGCCACGAGAGCTGTTTGACGTGATGATCGAGGCGCGGTCGTGGGACATTTATCCCGAAAAACACCAAAGCGCGGCGGCGCTGGACGACTATGTCCAAGCCACGCAAGGCAATCTTCTGTGTCTCACTTGTCTGGCTCTGAACCGCCCGATCCCGGATGCCCAGCGACAGGCGCTGGAGGATTTTGGTTACGGCGCGGGCGTTGCAACCCTGTTCAAAGCCGTGCCTGCCTACAAAGCCGTCGGCCACGCAGCACTGTTTGATGAAACCGATGCCGGCATTGCCGCTCTGGCAAAACGCGCCTTGGCCGCCAGTACCAAAGCCCGCACTGCCCTCAGACCCCTGGCCAAAACCGCCGCCCCGGCGTTGCGGGCTGGCTGGCAGAGCGGGGCCGTTCTGCGACAAGCCATCAAAAACCCCGATAGGGTCCGGTGCGGTGAACTGGAACCATCGCCCGCCGCAAAAAAACTGTCGCTATTGTGGAAATCGGCAATCGGCGGTTTCTGAGCCCCTGTTTCAATGTTTGGAAAACCTCTCCCGCAGGAACGCTTGAGTTCAGCGGCTAATCCGCTTCCTCGCGCCGTACCGCCAGCCAGATCAGCGCACCAAAGGCCAGCATCAGGAAGGGCACCATGGCCAGGTTGACCGCTGTCCAGCCTTCGGCCGGCGAGCCACCGGAACAGTTCATCAGCCCGCCAGAGGCAAGCGACGCAACTGTCACCAGCCCGAAGACCATGAAATCATTCATCCCCTGCACCCGGCCGCGTTCCTGCGTTGTATGGGCTCCGGCCAGCATGGTGGTGGCACCGATGAAGCCGAAATTCCAGCCCACCCCCAGCAGCACCAGTGCAATGAAGAAATTGGTCAGCGTCACACCTGACAATGCCACCAGTCCGGCGGCGGTCAGGATGCTCAAGCCCACAAACACAATTTTCTCCACCCCAAACCGGTTGATCAGATGGCCGGTGAAAAAGCTCGGCACAAACATCGCCAGCACGTGCGCGGTTACCACATCTGCCGCGTTGTTCTGAGTATAACCGCAGCCGACAACCGCCAGCGGGGTTGAAGTCATCATCAGGTTCATCAGCGCGAATGACACCATTCCGCAGATGATCGCGACCGCAACTCGCGGGGTGCACAGCAGTTGCCAGCGGCTGCGGCCCGTCGCCGGGGCTTCCCGGTCTTCGGTCTGCCGCGATGCCTTGAGAAAGAAGAACAGCAGCGCGCCAACGCAATTGATTATGATAATTGTGAGGTAAGAACCCAGAAACGGAATCACCAGCGCCTCGGAGGTCACCTTGATCATCTGTGGCCCGATAATGGCTGAAACCAGCCCCCCGGCCATGACATAGGAGATCGCCTTGGGCCGATAGGCCTCCGACGCCATATCGGTGGCGGCAAAGCGGTAAAACCCCTGCGCTGACATATAGATACCGGTGAAATAGCTGCCGATCAGGAAGACGGGAAAGGAACTGAGGTAAAGCCCGTAAGCACAAATCGCAGCTCCAAATGCCCCGCCGGCAGCGCCAAGCACAAACCCCGCCACCCGGCCAAAACGCATCATGAAGCGGGAAAGCCAGGGCGCGGTGGTCATCGAACCGAAAACAATCAGCGAAATCGGCAGGGTCGCCCAGCAGACATTGGAGGCCAGCGACTGCCCCGCCAGCCCGCCGATGGTGAAAATCATCGGCATCTGCGCGCCCAGAAACGCCTGGGCGATCACGAGGATCAGGACGTTGCGTTTGGCGATTGTGTCGTCGGGCTGGGTCATGGCGCCAGCGGTATCGGGGAATGGGGGGAAAGGGAAGGGGGAACAGGATGTACGCCTAGAATGCGCTCTAACAATTAGTTCTCCACCGAAATCTTCAAAAGATTTCGACCCGCCTTCTTTTTAAGAAGGCGAATTCGGGACAATAACGCACCTGACCGACCACCACTTAGGTTCGCATTCATGGCGTACCAAACTCCAGTCACCTTTTTACACTGCCCCATCAATCACATGCGCAAAACTGCCGCCAACACCGCCATTCCGCAGCCCCATATCCGTCAGCGCCACACCTTCTGCATCCGTCGCCGCAAACAGCGCCTCCCCCTCAGCCTTCAGCGTCGTCGCATAATGAAACTCATGCGCTGCCAGCGGCATATCCCACAACCCGCCCAACGGTGTCAGACTGCGATAGCCCAGATGCAGCTTGCGTTTCTCAAAGCTGGTTTCCAGCCGCAACAGCCCGGCCATCTTATGTCGCGACCCGTCCGCATCCACCAGCCCGTCACCCAGCACCATATAGCCGCCACACTCGCCATAAACCGCGTGTGCCGTCCGCAACCCTTCCAGAAACCGCGCATTCCCGGCCAGCCGCCCGGCGTGCAACTCGGGATATCCCCCCGGCAGGATCACCAGATCGGCGGCTCCGGACGCTTCATCCCCCAGTGGGGAAAACAGGCTGATCTCGGCCCCCGCCGCGCGCCACGCGGACAACAGATGCGGATAGGCAAAGGCAAAGGCCGCATCCCGCGCCACAGCGATTTTCTGCGCTGGCGGGGGCAGGGCGGGCGGTTCGCTCTCAGGCATTGCAATCGGTGCTGCCAGCGCCAGAACCGCGTCGATATCCAGCGAAGTGGCAATGATCTCAGCCGCCTGATCCAGAAACGCCTCCAGATCGGGTCGTTCCTCGGCCTGCACCAGCCCCAGATGCCGCGACGGCGTGTGCAGCGCGTCACTCCGGTAAACCGCGCCCAGCACCGGCAGACCCATCGGCTCCAGCGCCCGGCGCAGCATCGCTTCATGCCGGGGCGAGCCGACCTTGTTGAGGATCACCCCGGCCACCTTCGCTCCGCAATCATGCCCGGCAAAGCCGCGCACCACCGCCGCGACCGATTGCGACTGGCGCGCCACATCCACGATCAGCACCACCGGCAATTGCAAAATCCGTGCCAGATCGGCCGTTGCCCCCTTGCCATCGGGCGGTGCCCCGTCAAACAACCCCATGGCGCCTTCGATGATCAACGGTGTGTCACCCGCCGCCATCGCCCGGATCCGCTCCGGTTGCATCGCCCAGGTGTCAAGGTTCACGCATTCCGCCCCGCTGGCCGCGGCATGAAACCGCGGGTCGATGTAATCAGGTCCGCTTTTTGCGGAGCGCACCGCGATGCCCCGGTTCTTCAAAGCCCTCAGCAATCCCAAAGTCAGCGTAGTCTTGCCGCTGCCCGACCCCGGAGCCGACAGGATCAGCCCGCTCACGACGCCTCTGCCGGGCGGCCACGCCCTAAGGGATCGGTGTTGCGCGGCGGCGTGCCATCCAGCATCGTCAACCAGTCCAGCGCCTGACGCATCAGCACCGAGCGGCCAACACAGATGATGGCGGGTGGCGACATCCCTGCCGCCTGCAGGTCCGCCTCCAACTGCCCAAGCGTACTCTCCAGCACCCGTTGGTCGCTGGTCGTGGCGTCGGTGACAACCGCCACCGGCTCCTCGCCCGGACGGCCTGCATCCAGCAGCGCCTGGGTGATCGGGCGGATATGTTTTATCCCCATGTAGATTACCAGAACCTGGCTGCCTTCAGAAATCGCCTGCCAGTTCAGCGACGACGGGGTTTCGCCGCTCTGATCGTGCCCGGTGACAAAAGTAACCGATTGATTCACATCGCGGTGGGTCACCGGTATCCCGGCATAAGCCAGCCCGCCGATCCCGGCGGAAATGCCCGGAATAATGCGGATCGGAATACCGTTCTGCACCAGTGTCTGGCCTTCCTCGCCACCGCGCCCGAAAACAAAAGGATCACCGCCCTTGAGCCGCAACACCCTCTTGCCCGCCTTGGCCAGATCGACCAACTGCAGCGAGATATCGCGCTGTTTTGCCGACGGTTTGCCGCCCCGCTTGCCCGCATAAATCCGCTCGGCTTCCGGATTGGCCCAGTTTAGGATTTCCGCCCCCACCAGCGCGTCATAAACAATCACATCCGCCTGCCTGAGCGCATTCAGTGCGTGCAGCGTCAAGAGCCCCGGATCACCCGGACCTGCGCCGCACAGCCAGACCCATCCGGGCAGCAATTCGGGCCAGTCAGAGGCGGGAAGGGGATTCGGGTTGGTCATGGGGGGGTTATGGACGCAATTGGTGGGTTTTCCAAGCCGACCTGCGACCGAATTTCCCCAATTGGCGTCAGCTATCTTCCCCCCTATAGTCACGCCGATGACACGCAAACCCGCCTCTGATCTGCGCCGTGGCTGGACCACCGGCGCCTGCGCCACTGCTGCCGCCAAAGCCGCGTTGCAGGCGCTTTGGGGCGGGGAGTTTCCTGGCGAGGTGACGATCACTCTGCCCAAAGGAGAAACGCCGGTATTCCCGCTGGCGCATCAGGCAATGGGCGAGGGCTGGGCCGAGGCCGGCATCACCAAAGATGCGGGCGACGATCCCGATGTCACCCACGGTGCCCTGATCATCGCGCGGGTGCAGGCAACCGGCAGTGGCGCGACCTTCAAGGCCGCAGAGGGCGTCGGGACAATCACCAAAGCAGGCCTGCCCATCGGTGTCGGTGAACCGGCCATCAACCCGGTGCCGCGCCAGATGATGACGCAGGTAGTCGAGGAAATGGCGGCACTTTACGGCCAGCCCGCAGACGCCGAAATCACCATCTCGATCCCGGGCGGCGAAGACATCGCCCAGAACACCTGGAACCCGCGCCTTGGCATTGTTGGCGGCCTGTCGATCCTTGGCACCACCGGGATTGTGCGCCCGTTCTCCTGTTCCGCCTGGATCGCGTCGATCCACCGGGGCGTTGACGTCGCCCGCGCCGCTGCTCAGCCCCACGTGGCGGGATGCACCGGCGCGACCTCGGAAAAAGTGGTGCAGGCGCTGTTTGATCTGCCCGATTACGCCATGCTCGACATGGGGGATTTCTGCGGCGGCCTGCTGAAATACCTGTGCAAACACCCCGTTCCGCGCGTCACCATCGGTGGGGGCATCGGCAAGATCACCAAACTGGCACAGGGCGCGGTTGATTTGCATTCCTCACGCAGCCAGGTGGATTTTGCGCTGCTGAACGGGCTGGCGGCGGCGCTCGGCCTGCCAGATGTCAGCAACGCGAATACTGCACTGGAAGCCGTTGAAATTGCTGGAAATGAATTGGCGGAAGCAGTTGCGGAGGAAGCCCAGAACCGGGTGTTCAAACAGCTTGCTGGCACGGTTGAAAGGGTTGATATTATCGTGATAAACCGCGCCGGAACCATCATCGGGCGGGCCGAATGACAACAAAAATCCTCCTCCTCGCAGGAACTTATGAGGCGCGTGAACTGGCGGCCGCCCTGCGTGGAAACCCGGATTACGACGTCACCGCGTCGCTTGCCGGCTCCACCCGCGATCCGCTTAATCTGGGTGTTGACATGCGCTCCGGCGGGTTTGGCGGGGCCGAAGGGCTGCGCGACTATCTTACCCGTGAGGACATCGATATCCTGATAGACGCCACCCATCCCTTTGCCCACCGCATGACCGCCAGCGCCGCGCATGTCGCTAGGTCGCTGAACCTGCCGCACGCCATCCTGCAGCGCCCGGAATGGCAGCCCCAACATGGTGATAACTGGTATTTTGTTGATCAGCTGACAGAGGCGGCGAATTTGATCCCGCCAGATGCCACCGTGTTCCTTGGCACCGGTCGCCAGACGCTTGCTGATTTCGCAAATCTTGCTGATCACCGCCTGATCTGCCGCCAGATCGATCCGCCGGACGGCCCGTTTCCCTATCCGAATGGCCGCTTTCAGGTCGGTCGGCCACCGTTTTCCATCGCCGATGAGATCGATTTTATTACTGCCGAGCGGGTCGACTGGCTGGTGGTAAAGAATTCCGGCGGCGACAACAGCCGCTCAAAACTTGACGCGGCGCGCGAACTTGGCCTGCCGGTGATCCTGCAACGCCGCCATCCCCTGCCGGAGGCAACCCTTCTCCAAACCGTGCCAGAGTGCCTTAACTGGCTGAAAGGACGGACTTAATGGTCGGACGCATCATCGAAACACCGAACTGCGTTGCGGAAGGGGCAGCCTATCTCGCCGACCTTGAACCGCGCTTTAAAACCGCGCTCGATCTGACCGGGCCACTGCCCCTGCGCCGCCGCGAAGACGGTTTTGAACCGCTCTTGAGCGCTATCTGTTCACAGCAACTCTCCGTCGCCTCGGCCGATGCGATCTGGGGCCGGATGGAGGCCGCCGGGCTGACCACAGCTGCGGCCATCAACGCCGCTTCTGACGACGATATCCGCGCCTGCGGCATGTCCCGCCCCAAAACCCGTTACGCCCGCGCGCTGGCAGACTGCGGGCTCGATTTTGCCGCTCTCAGAGCAGCCCAAAACGAGGAAGTCATCGCCACACTCGTTGAAATCAAGGGTATCGGCCGCTGGACCGCTGAAATCTACGCCATGTTTTCGCTCGGTCGCGCCGATGTCTTCGCACCCGGCGATCTGGCGTTGCAGGAAGCGGCGAAGATCCTGTTTGACTTGCCCGCGCGCCCCAGCGAAAAGGCTCTGGCACAAATGGCAGAAAACTGGTCCCCCTGGCGCGGTGTCGCGGCGCGCCTTTTGTGGGCATATTACCGCGCCGCCAAGAACCGCGAAGGGATCCGGGAATGAGTAAACTAGAAAGTCAGCGCCGTGGCGCGAAATCCGGCAACGCCAAATCGCTGGCGATTTTTGTGCACGGTTACGGCGCGGACGGGCGCGACCTGATTGGCCTTGCTGATCCACTGGCTGAACACATGCCCGACACGGTGTTTTACGCGCCCGATGCGCCCAATCCCTGCAAGATGAACCCGATGGGCTATGAATGGTTCCCGATTCCCTGGCTTGACGGCTCC
>JAAEUE010000060.1 GCA_024227565.1 Alphaproteobacteria bacterium | reverse complement strand
AATTACACCCCTTCGCGCTCGCATGATTGCAGATATGAGTGCGCGCAATCTCGGTCCTGCATCCCAGAGCAGTCACTTGCGTGCCTGCAAGCGTTTCGCTGCATGGCTGGGGCGAACACCAGAGGCTGCAACGCCGGATGATGTGAAGGGGTTCCAACAGCATCTGATCGAGAGCGGCGTGAGCATCTGCACCCGCAACCAAACGATGACTGGCGTGAAGTTTCTGTTCCGGGTGACTTTGCGAAGGCATGATCTGGTGGCCGAGATCTTCCAGCTCAGCGAGCCGGATCGGGTGCCGCTGGTGCTGAGCCAGAAGGAGGTCAAGCGCATCCTCGCCATGGCGCCCAGCCTGAAAGCCAGGGTGATGCTGTCACTGGCCTATGGTTGTGGGCTGCGCACGAGCGAGGTCGTTCGGTTGAAAGTGGGCGACATTGACCGCGCTCAGAAGATCATCCGCATTGTGCAATCGAAGGGGCGCAAGGACCGCAACGTGATGCTGCCATCAGATATTCTGGGCCTGCTACACGATTGGTGGAAGGAACGTCCAACCGGTCAGGATAAGGATTTGGCCGCGCCCGAACGGTTCCTCTTTCCCAGTTATCACGGCAAGCATCTCACAGCCCGGCAGCTATCGCGGTT
>JAAEUE010000059.1 GCA_024227565.1 Alphaproteobacteria bacterium | reverse complement strand
ACGGCATCAAGGCGCCGCAGAGCGCACTGTAAAGGACATACGGCGCAAGACTCGGAGGCGGTATTCTTCTGAAGACAAGATACGGATTGTGCTGGCCGGGTTGCGGGGCGAGGACAGCATTGCCGAGCTCTGCCGCCAGGAAGGGATCTCCCAAGGCCTGTACTACAGCTGGTCGAAGGAGTTCCTGGAGGCCGGGAAGAAGCGACTGGCTGGCGATACGGCACGTGAAGCCAATACCGGTGAAGTGAAAGATCTACGCCGTGAGGCCCGCGACCTGAAGGAGGTCGTTGCCGAGCAGGCATTGGAACTACGCCTGCTCAAAAAAAGCATGATCGCGGATGGGGAAGATATCGAATGAGATATCCTGCATCTGAGAAGCTTGAGATCATCCGGTTGGTTGAGCAGTCGCACCTGCCAGCCAAGCGCACACTGAATACGCTCGGTATTGCCCGCACCACCTTCTACCGCTGGTATGACCGGTATTTGCTCGGCGGCATCGAAGCACTGGAGGACAAGTCTTCCAAACCGGGTCGTGTCTGGAACCGTATCCCTGACGACATTCGGGAACGGATCATCGATATGGCGCTTGATAAGCCGGAACAGTCGCCGCGTGAGCTGGCAGTGCGATTTACCGATACGCAGAGCTACTTCGTGTCTGAAGCTTCAGTATATCGGCTGCTCAAGGCCCACGACCTGATCACCAGCCCAGCGTTCGTTGTTATCAAGGCTGCTGAGGAGTTCCGCGACAAAACCACAGCTCCCAACCAGCTGTGGCAGACCGACTTTACCTATTTGAAGGTCATCGGTTGGGGTTGGTTCTACCTGTCGACCATCCTCGACGACTTCTCCCGTTACATCATCGCCTGGAAGCTGTGCACGACGATGAGAGCGGGTGACGTCACAGATACGCTGGAACTGGCCCTGCAGGCTTCCGGCTGCGATCAGGCCATATGTTCACGTGGACAGTCTAAACTCGAATCGTGCTCAACCTCATAGTCGTTAACAGGGCGAACACGTGATGACGAGGAACGAGTGTCCAGGTTGAACAAACAATGCGCCCCAGAGTAAGCGTCTTTTTCTCAAATCATCGAACCAACCCGCAAGCCTTCAAGTACTGCTTCTTCCGCAGTTCGAGGGCTTACACAGTCGCCGATGGCATGCAGTTGTTGCACCTTGCCTGAAAGAGCGGGGTGCAGTTCACACTGGCTATTGTGACCCAGCGACAGCACAAGTGTATCCACTTGTTCGAGCAACACCGCTTCACCGCTAATTGTGTGTTGGAAGTAGGCCGTGTCACTGTCTGCACCATGGAGGCGCATGTAGGGAATGACGCTGACACCCAGCTTGTGCAGGCGCCCGGCCAAATGGTAGCGCACATAGCTTTGCACTTTTTCGCCCATCATCTCGCCATTGACGCATAGCCTGACAGAACACCCCTGTTGAGCCAGCAGTTCTGCAATTCCGGGCCCTATCCAGTCGCACCGCCAATCGGCAATGACTACGGATTGGCCAACATTCACCTGTTGTTGGAGCACCTCCCAGGCAGTGACTGCATGCGCCCCCTCAAATTCACCACCGGATGAGCGCGGAACGGCACCGGTTGCCACAATGACCACATCAGGTGAGTGCGCCACGATAAAATCGGCTCTCACTGTGACGTTCTTCTGAACTGAAACATTTGAGTGACCAAGCGCACGCTCAAGATTGGTCACCAGACCGCCGAACTCTGTTCGTCCAGGCAACATCTGCGCTAACAAAGCCTGTCCGCCAAGCCGTTCGGCGCGCTCAAACAGGGTGACTTTATGCCCCCGCTCCGCAGCAATCAGCGCCGCCTTCATGCCTCCCGGCCCACCGCCAATGACCATAACATCCTTCAATTGGGTCGCCACTGTTTGCGTCCCGTATTCCAGTTCTCTGCCACTTTCGGGGTGTTGGATGCAGGAAACAGCAAAACCGGCGTGACGGTGACCTATGCAAGCCTGGTTGCATGCAATGCAGGCGCGTATGTCATCAGACCGGTCTTCTTTCGCCTTAAGGGCAAACATGGGGTCCGCGATAAACGCGCGAGCGCTGCCGACCATGTGTGCACTGCCGTCCTCAATGGCCCGCTCGGCTTCGTGCGGCTGATTGATCCGCCCTGCCGTGAGGATCGGCACCGAGACAGCTTGCCCCACAGTCGCAGCCAAGGACAGAGTCTGGCCCGTGTCTACAAACATGGGAGGCACGATGTAGCTCGCGCCGAGCAGGCCATGGTTTCCGGCACCAGCCACATTTACATAGTCAATCAGACCCTGCCGATCGAGCATTCTGCAGATCTCAAGCACCTCCTCAGGGCGCAAGCCGTCAGGATCATACTCCTCGGTTGAAATCCGGATGCCAATGATGAATTCATCACAAGTTGCGCGCCGAGTTGCCAGCAAGGTCTCCCGCAAAAACCGCAATCGTGCCTCCGGCGAGCCGCCATAGCCATCGGTCCGCAGGTTGACGCGAGGGCTAAGAAATTGTGCGTGCAGGTACCCCATTCCGGCCAGGATTTCGACGCCGTCTGCGCCCGCACGTGCGATCCGCTTCGCGGCTTGACCAAACTGCGACACAACCTGCTCAATCATAGTCACGGTCATCTCTTGCGGCATCACATGAAATCGTTCATCGGGCACAGCAGATGGTGCAATCGCCACATCCTCACTGCCGTCCACAGAGTGAGCGCGGGCGCGGCCTTCGTGATAGAGCTGCCCGAAGAAGCGGCACTCATGCTGCCTGCATAATTCTGCCAGTCGGCTCAGACCGGGAATGCACGCGTCTGTTGCTGCGGACAACTGCGAATATCTTTGCCCATCAAGCGGAACCACCTGATGAGCTTCGGTTACGATGAGCGCCACATCCGCTTCAACCCTGGCCCGGTAATAGGCAAATCCGCGGTCACCGATTGTACCATTCTCCGCTAGGCCAGTGCCGTGAGCGGCCATGAACAATCTGTTCTTGAAGCGTTTGCCTTTGATTCCAAACGGCGAGAACAGGGCCGGAAACTGCCGGCTCACCTTCCAGCCGTAATGTCATAAAGCGCCGCGGTAACATAACTCGCCTTTTCTGAGGCGAGCCAGACCGCCAGTTCTGCGATCTCCTCAGGTTCGGCAATGCGGCCAATGGCCGTATTCTGTCTGGCCATTTCTTCCACCCGTTCGATGCCGCCTTCATAGGTTTCAAATATTTCTGTACGCGTGATGCCCGGCCGGACGGCAACCACCCTGATTCCTTCCTTGCCCACTTCCTTGGCAAGACCCAAAGTGAAGGTGTCAACTGCGCCCTTGCTGGCGGCATACATCACATCCGTTGGCAACCCGCCCGTTTTCGCACTAAGCGAGGAGATGTTGACAATGACACCGCCTTTCCCGCCTCGTGCGGTCGACATGCGCCGCACAGCTTCGCGGGCACATAGCCAGGTGCCAATCAGGTTTGTGGCAAGCACTCGTTCTAAATCCGCAATCTCGGAGTCGGCCACTGAAGCACCGTGATCAATAGCCGCATTGTTGATCACCGCAGTCACTGGGCCGAACGCACCGTCGATCTCTTCAAACATGCGCACCACATCCGTCTCCTGAGAGACATCCGCTTGAACGGCTATCGCCTTGCCACCGCCGGCTTCAATTTCGGCAACAAGCGCCTTAGCCTTTTCCTTGGAACTGCGGTAGTTCACGACGACGGCCCAACTTTCACGCGCGCCGATTTGTGCGATGGAAGCGCCGATCCCTCGTCCGGCTCCAGTCACTAACATTGTCTTCATGTTCGCCTCCTTGGTTCGCCTGATCAAGGCCGGGCCGCGGCGATCGCCACCAGTTCAACTTTAAACTCGGGGAGCGGCAGATCAGCTTTGACGGCGAACAAAGTAGATTTGCTGGGTTCCGGCAAGGCCCTCAAGGTGGGTCCAATGCCGTCCCATACACTTTGCTCGCTATAATAGAGCTGCACCTGAAGCAGATCGCTTAAGTCTGAGCCAAAGTGTTTTAGTGCGCTCTCCACATTGGCAAAAGCTTGCCGGAGCTGCTCATTGGCATCCGGAGAAACGGTCTCGGTTTCGTAATTGAACCCCGAAGAGCCGGAGACATAGATCACGTCACCATGTTTAATTGCCTTGCTAAACCCAAACTCCTCTTCGAACTTCGAGCCCACGAAGAATATTTCTTTGCTCATAGTCGCACTCCCGCTTCCATATTCAAGTGCCCGCAATCTCCATGTTCTCCCGCCTGAATGGCACTTCGTCCCTTTCATATTCCGGCGCACCCAGAGTGCGGGCAAACTTGTGCCCAGACCAGACCGCATGGGCGATTGTGCCCGATCCAAAGCAGTCGCCGATGGCTGTGATCCTTTGGATGCCATGGTCGGCCCATTCTCTCTGCCGGTTCAGCAGCATCTCGTAGAGTGCCTCATTGGGCTGTAGTGCCGTCACCAACACTAGTGATGCCGCCGCAACCTCCTGCACCGCGCCGGTATAGGCGTAAGATAGGGTGACACCACCCGCTTGAGCCTGATGCAAACTGTGGAGTGGAATGATCTCAACACCGATCTCGTGAAGGCCTGCTTGGATACGGCCCTGCTCTAGGGTGTAGTCGGTCCAGGACGACACCACCGCACCTGGAGTTACCAGCGTCACCTCCAGCCCTTTGGCTCTCAACTGCTCGGCAATGATGCCGCCCATGTAGTAGTGATCATCATCATAAACCACCACGGGGCCCTCTATTTCGGCGCCGGCCATAACATCGTCAGGAGTGTAGACCGCCATGGCCGCAAGACCGGGGACCGGGTCGCGGGCAGCCCGGCCCACCCCATCGCGCCGCCACTCAGCACCAATGGCGATGGCAACCATCGAGCACTCTGAAGCAAACACCTCATCAATACCCAGGCGGCTTTCAAGATAGAGATTGACGTTCGCCATCTGAGAGATCTGGTAGGTCCTGAAATCACGCACCCTGGACCAGCTGGCGAGGCCCGGAAGCTTGGCTTCGCGAGTCACACGCCCACCTGGTTCGCGCTCCGCTTCGGCCAGCACCACATCGTACCCCCGTTTGCCCAGCACGCGGGCAGCTTCCAGCCCGGCCGGGCCAGCGCCGACGATGAGGATTTTGTCGTCCGTGCCCCTTGGCGGAATGTGTTCCGGGTGCCAGCCGCGCCGCCATTCCTCGCCCATGGTGGGGTTTTGAGTGCAGCGGATGGGCACTGAATTGTTGGAATAGCCCACGCAAATGTTGCACCCGATGCACTCGCAAATTTCCTCAATGCGTCCCTCTTGGATCTTGTTCGGCAGAAATGGATCGGCAATGGACGGTCGGGCTGCCCCGATCATGTCAAGCACCCCGCGCTTGATGAGCGCGGCCATGCGGTCAGGCGACGTGTAGCGGCCAACGCCCACCACTGGCTTGCTCGTCAGTTGCTTTACAAAGCCGGTATAGTCCTCCTGAAAGCCCTCCTCTGCAAACCTTGCGGTCACGCTGTCATTGGACCAGTCACTGCAATTAACGTCCCACAGGTCCGGCAGTTCGCCAAGCATTTCGATGATGTCGCGGCCTTCCCTGTCGCAGGTCAGGCCGCTCTCGCCCATAAGCTCATCCACCGCCAGGCGCACCGAAACCCCGCAAGTGTCACCCACGGCCTCCTTGGTCTCTTCGATCAGCTCGCGCAATAGGCGCGCCCGGTTCTCCATGCTGCCGCCATACTCGTCATTTCGCTGGTTATGGCGTCTGCTGAGAAAATGGAACGGTAGGGAGATATCGTGGCCGGCATAAACCATGATGATGTCGTAGCCTGCCTTCTTGCCACGCAGCGCAGCGTTGCGGTGCCACCGGCGCAGGTTCGCGATATCCTGCTTGTCCATGGTCCGGGCATAGCCTGGAAAATCGGTGCCCGGCGGACGGCCGGACGGCGACATGCTGGATTCGCGGCTGTAGAGATTTCGCCCGTAATAGCCCATGTGCACCAACTGCAGCGAGGCAAGCGCGCCGTGTTCGTGCACCTCACCGACCATGCGCGCAAGCATCGGGATGTCCTGGTCGTCCCACAGCCTGATCTCGCGGACCGAATCCGACGTCCAATGATAGTCGCACTGTTCGGTGCATACCACAGCCCAGCCGCCTTCGGCCTTGATGCCCCGCATACGCGCCATGGAGGAGGGAAAATTGCGCCCCATGCCGTTGCAGTGCGGCACCTGGTAGAACCGATTCTTGGCCGTCTTGGGCCCGATCTGAACCGGTTCGAACAGGCGTGCATATCTGGCATCGGTGCTCATGGCGCGCCTCAAGCCTGCTGGAGTTTTTGTTTCACCCAATGCTGGATGTGATGAGAACCGTGCTCGCTGATGGCCGAGCGCTCCGCATCCACCATCAGACGGCCTTGGCCGTAGCCCCGGCTGTGAAGCCCGCGCTGCACCGCTTCACATACCGCATCGTCTTCCGGCTGGGTGTGGTCAGCCCTGAAGCGGATCATCTCCCATTGGCGCTCGGTTGGCTCCGATGCGGGCAAATACCAGTTCTCAACAAATCGGCAGTGGTCTGGGTCCAACGGTTCCCAATGCGCTGTCATCAGATAGCCGCCAGAGACGATCTGTACTCCCAAATTGGGCATCAGGGTCCAGCTTGCCTGCTCATCCCCCGCCTCATGGCCATCCACGGAACTGGGCACATCGCAATGCAATCTCATGTGCTGACGCTGGTAGTGGGGGTGCACGATCACCCGGTGGGTGTCGAAGTCAATAAACTCGGTTGCCAACGGCTTGTGCACCACAGCGCAGTGATAGCATTCCGACCAGTTTTCGACGGCGATTTTCCAATTACACGCAATGATGTTTTCCGTCCGATAGGCATGCACCAACTCATGCGCGTTCGGAGCGAGCTCCAAGATCTCCTCCTCTAGGCCCTTGGCCTGCACCTTTAAGGGCTCTGCATCCGGATCCAGATTGACAAACACCAAGCCGCTCATGATCTCCAGCCGCACGGACCGGAGCGGGAAGTCCTCCGTCCGGAAACCCTTCACATGTTCAACATTGCGCACAGCTCTCAGCACTCCATCGAGACCATAGGTCCAGGCATGATAAGGACAGGTGATCCGGCTGACACACCCTGTCCCGTTCAACAGCTCGTGGCCACGGTGGCGGCACACGTTGTAAAATGCCCTTAACTCGTTATCCCGGCCTCTAATCATGATAAGGCTCTGGTTGAACAGTGGCGCGGTGAAATAATCCCCAGAATTTGCCGCATCGGTCACGTGACCTACAAACATCCAGCTTCTGAAGAAAACCTTTTCGCGTTCAGAAGCGAAAATGACGGGATCGGTATAATATGTTGCCGGAAGCGAAAACGAAAATTCCGGGTCGCCGGTGAAGCGTTCTTCTTGTCTTGGATCCGTTTTCGCTGCGCTCATTTGCTCCTCTCCCATGCTCAGATTTCGGCGCCGATTTTCAGGCCCTCAAGAATGACCTCTTCGCAGCTTCGCGGGGCAACGCAGTCTCCGATGAAATGTATTTCACGATCAAGGCCCGCCAAACCCTCGCGCAAAGTGCCATCAGACAGTGCCCCCATGGACGTCACCAGCGTATCGACCCCTTCGATCAGCATGGGCTCGCCGCTGGCTGTGTGCTGCAGATAGACCGTGTTCCCGTCAACGCCATAGAGCCGGGCATAGGGCATGATGGTAACCCCGAGCCGGTGCAGCTCGCCAATCCACGGGTCGCGCGTATAGACCGGCAACTGCTCGCCGGCCATGTACCCGTTCACCGCCAGGGTCACAGAACAGCCGTCACGGGCGAGCTTCTCCGCCACCCCCAAGCCGGTCCAGTCGGCCAGCCAATCATAGACAACCACCGATGCGCCCACATTCGCTTTACCTTCAACGACCTGCCAGGCGCTGACCACGTGTGCGCCCTCGGCCCGGTCGATGGCCGCCGGGCGGGCGCGGGCGCCCGATGCGATAATCACCGCATTGGCCGGGTCTGCCGCAATGGCTGATGGATCCGCCTCCCGGTTACAGATGATCTCGATGTCCGCCGCCCGGATCTCCTCTAGAAGGTTGGTCACGATGCCTCCAAATTCGCTGCGCCCGGGAAGCTGCTGGGCCAGCATCACTTGTCCGCCCGCCTGCGGCTCCCTCTCCCAAATGCGGACATTGTGTCCCCTCTCAGCAGAAATCACAGCCGCTTTCAGGCCGGCCGGACCGGCGCCAATTACGAGAATGTCCTTGGGCACTTGTGCCGGTGCAAGGCGGCCATAGTCCAGCTCGCGCCCACTCACCGGGTTTTGGATGCACGAAACCGTTGCCCCCTTGTGCACGCGGCCGATGCAACTCTGGTTGCAGGCCACACAGGCCCTGATCTGATCCGGCTCTCCGCGCTGAGCCTTGTTGGCAAACTCGGCATCTGCAATCAGCGGCCTGGCCATACCGCACATATCGATGTGACCGTCCTGGAGTAGGGTTTCGGCGAGTTGGGGCTGGTTAATGCGGCCCGCCATCAAGATCGGCTTGGAAAGGGCGCCGCGCATTACCTGTACTTGAGCGTGGTGTCCAGTATGATCGAGGGCCATTGAGGGTACCATATAGGCCGCCCCGCCCACTGTGGTCGCTGCGCCGTCGCTGACGTTGAAATAATCGATCTCGCCGGTTTGCTCCATGGCCTTGCAAATGGTGATCATCTCATCTGCGCTTAGTCCTTCATCACTTCTCTCATCGGCAGATACGCGAACGCCCAACACCATACTGCTGGTTTTGTGGCGAATGTCAGCAATGATCTCCTCAACAATCCGCATCCGGTTGGCAAAGCTCCCGCCATAACGGTCACTGCGTTGATTGACGCGCGGATTGAGAAACTGCGAGAGCACGAAGCCAAACCCCACTATGAGCTCGATCCCGTCAATGCCTGCTTCTTCAAGGCGTTTGGCCGCATCGCCAAATCCACTGACAAGATCGCCGATCATATCGATTTTAAAAGGCGCTGGTGTCACCCGGAAACGCTCGGTTGGTGCGGCAGAAGGAGCATAGGCTAGCGACATGCCACCGTCTGGCGATTGACGTATCTCCCGGCCGGGATGAAACAATTGAGCGAACACCTTACAGCCATGGGCATGGCAGCGCTCGGCAATGGTGCGGTAACCGGCAATACACTCATCGGAGGTTGCCATCAACAACGCCGATGAATAAACCCCACCCGGCTCATACACACAGGCAAGTTCTGCAATGACCAGGCCGGTGCCGCCACGAGCGCGGGCTTCGTAATAGGCGGCTAGCTCGGGCGTCGGCACGGCTCCGGTCAGATTGGTGTGGTGGGCGGGAAAGAAGATCCGATTCTTTAGTTCAACCTGGCCAATATGCAGCGGCGAAAACAGCTTGGGAAACTGGGATGATGCAGCTCCGCTCATGCTGGTCAACTGTCACTGCCAGGGACGAGCGCATCGCGCACAAGTTTTTGAAACATGTGCACGTGATGCTCGCTCCATTCCGGTTTATCGTGATTGACCACAAACCGACCTTCGCTGTAACCGCGCGAACGCAAGCCCCGTTGAACATTCTCATAAAGCGTTGAATCCTCCGGAATGAGGATATCGATCGTGTAATCCAGGGCAGCCTGTTCGCTCTCGCTCAATTCAGCGCTCTTGAAGAAAAAGTCCCAAATCTGGACGCTGGACTCCGGCCCCGTGGGCACCATATGAAACACGGCGAGATTGCTTCGGCCAGGCGATACGAAAAAAGCCGTGTTGGGCCACAACCAGGTATAGATCGCAGTCTTCACTGCGGCGTCTTCCTCGATGGCGTAGGCGCTGTTGTCTTCATCGCCACCGGCCATGGAATGGCAGGTGGCGTAGTCATACTCCCAAACCTTGAAGCTGCGGTAGTCCAACAGTTCGTTAAGCGCCGGATGGGCGCTGTTCACATGATAGGATTCAAGGTCGTTATCAACCAGCACCTTCCAGTTTGCGTTTGAAACGACCTGATGGCGCTTGACGTGCGTCAACTCATCCAGGTTCGCGCAATGCGCGTTCAAATCGGCCAACATGCCTTGCGCGGTTTCTTCAAGCGGCCTGGCCTTGTCATCCAGATTAACGAACACCAGCCCGAGCATAGTCTCCACACGCACAGGGATCAGACCGCTGGCGGCCGGGTCAAATCCATCAATGCCGCACACACCGCGTCCGGTGAGGAATGCGCCATTGGTCTCGTACGACCAGCCATGATAGGGACACACAATGCGCCCACAGCGACCGGTTCCCTCCAGCAACCGATGGGCCCGGTGGCGGCATACGTTGTAAAAGGCCCGGAGTGTTCCATCCGCACTGCGGATCACGAAAACGTCTTGATCAATGATTGTGGTGGTGAGATAGCGCCCCGGTTCACCCACTTCGGACAGTGGCCCTGCATACCACCAGCTACGGAAAAAGATCGCGTCCTTTTCTTGATCGAAAATCTCAGACGCCCGGTACCAGCTTGCAGGCAGCGTCCAGGAGCGCGCCGGGTCATCGCTAAATCGTCCCGGGCGCGCAACGCCATTCACCTTCGTTTTCTGCAGCATCCGTTTACCTCCACGGGCGCGATGAGGAATCCAGTCGTTGAAATTGAAGCATCTTCATTTACCGTTTGGAATAGACATTTTTCTCACCCTATATCGCTTTAATCCTCAAGCCAGAGGCCAGACCGAATCCAGCGATCCGCGGGCAGATTGCGGATAGGAGGTTTCGCGGGCGATCTTGTGGTGCACCGCATAGGCCGGTTCTTCGGTAAGACTGTCTGACGAATGAACCAGTGCATCCACCGGGCTGCCGGGCACAAACGCCACCACCGCCGTTGGCGCTGGATCGGAGTTGAGACGCACTTGCCGAATTTCCCGGTAGCCCAGATAAAGCCCGCTCCCAATGATCAGCACCATGCCTAAGATCGTGTGCCAACTGGGAATCTCATTCCAGACAAAGTAAGCCATGATGGCTGCGATCGGCAGGTAAGAGTAGTCGAAGGGAGCAATCAGACTGGCGTTGGCGATCTGGTAGGCCCTCGACAGAAGCATGTAACCGGTCATACCGATGGCGCCGAGAAGCATCAAGGTTGCCCCACCCGTGAGGTCAGGCACCTGCCATTCCCAGCGCAGATGGCTAAACTCTGAACCCAGATCAAACATGCCGTTGACGGCCAGCCCAAGCGGCATGATGAGGACCCCCGACAGGGCGATGGTGTAGAGCCCCAATGTGAGGCTGGTGTCCCGCTCGCCAATTTTGCGAGCTATCAATTGAGAGAACGAGTAGGTAATCGCACAAATGAGAGGGAGGACGGCGATTGGCTGGAAGGCGTCGCTTGTCGGGTTCATCGCAATCACCACCCCGGCAAAGCCGACCAACAGACATGCAAGCCGTCTGATGCCGATGGTTTCCCCTAAAAACAACGCCGCAAGCACTGCAGTGATCAGAGGTGCCGAGAAAAAGATGGTCGTCAGTTCGGCCAGACCCATGAACGGAAATGCGGTGTAGTAGAGAGAAAAGCCAAAGGAGAAGAGCAGCGCCCGCAACAGATGCAAAGGCCAGTGCGGGGTGTAAAGACGATGGGGTTTACCCAGCCACAATATCGTAGGCACAAGGATAAGCAGGGTCACGATGGCGCGGGCGGTGATGAGCATCCAGACGGTGAATTCGCCAAGCAGCGCTTTCATCATGCCGTCCTGGATGGCGAATATCACCGCACCCATTTCTACGCAGATGATACCGGCAACAACACGGGATTGCATCGGCGGAGAGGCAGGAGGAGGGATCGCCATCAATTAAGGCCCTTATGCACAGGCAGGCGGGCGCTAAGGCCTAAGCCTACCGCTTTGAGCATGTTCGCCATGTGCGATTTGCCAAAGTGCAAAAATCTAACTTTGGGCATTGAAGACGAAAAAATTTGCGTGCGGACACACGAGCCTTATATGCTTCCCGCCCTGAAATCCGCCAAATTCCGATGATCTTGAGGCATCCAATTTGGGAACCCCGCAGCCATGCGTCTGAGGCATGGTTGATATGCAAATTGCGCAGGGCGGAAAAACGGCCCGACTGTCCCCTTCACCACTCAATGCCAAATGTCTGGCAGCAGTTCTTTTTTCTTCGCCATATAGCCGCGCAACTCCTCATCAACCGATGGGTCCATGGCGGGGGCTTCATAGTTTGCGAGCATGTTTTTCCATTTGGCGTTCGCCCGCACGATTGAGTCCTGCTCGCCAGCATCGCGCCAACTCTCAAACGATTGCACATCGGCCAGTTCACTTTCATAGAATGCGGTTTCGTAGTTGGCCTGCGTATGGCTGCAGCCGAAAAAATGATTGCCGCGCCCCACTTCCCGAAATGCGTCTCGGGCGAGGGCATTCTCGTTCAGCGGCAAGCCGCGCAGAAAGACGTGCAGCGCGCCTAGATAGTCAGCGTCAAGCACCAACTTTTCATAGCTGATGGTCAGCGCCCCCTCGAGCCAGCCGGCGGCATGAAGCACGAAGTTTGCTCCACACAGCACGGCCGTATTCAAGGAATTCACGGTCTCCTGCATGGCCTGGGCATCTGGGACCTTTGAGCTGGTGAACCCTCCGCTGCAGCGGATCGGCATGCCGATCCGTCGGGCCAATTGTGCTGCCATATAGGATCCAAGAGCAGGTTCGGGGGTTCCGAATGTGGGCGACCCCGATCTGAGGTCCACAGAGGTTACGAAGTTTCCAAAAATTGCCGGCGAGCCCGGGCGTTCCAGCTGGCCGAGCGCACAGCCGACCAAAACCTCCGCATAGGCTTGCGCCACCGCCCCGGCCATGGTGACCGGAGCAGTTGCGCCGCCGAGCACGAATGGCACCACCACTGGACACTGGTTTGCACGGGCATAAGCACGCAGCGAACCGGACATGGCCTGATCGTAGACCAGGGGCGAGTTCATATTGATATTGCCCATGATCACGCAGTTCTGATCAACGAACTCATCGCCGAATGCGATCCTCGCCATTTGAATTGAATCCTCGGCTCGTTCTGGAGTAGTCACAGACCCCATGAACGGCTTGTCGCTCCAACGAAGATGAGCGTAAACCATATCGAGGTGACGCTTGTTGACTGGAAGATCGACCGGTTCGCAGATGGTTCCACCAGAATGGTGTAGCCAGGGCGACATATAGGAGATTTTGACAAGCTTCTCGAAATCGTCCAGCGAACCGTATCGACGCCCGCCATCCAAATCCCTCACGAAAGGCATGCCATACGCAGGTGCAAAAACAACACTGTTGTCTCCGATGTGGACAGTCCGTTCAGGATTTCGGGCGAACTGGTTGAACTGCTTGGGCGCCGTTGCCTCTACGATTTTGCGCACCATTCCCTTTTCGAAGCGCACGGTTTCGCCTTGCACATCCGCACCTGCTTCGCGCCAAAGAACCAGTGCCTCATCGTCACCACGAAATTCGACGCCGATCTCCTGCAAAATGTGCTCGGCTTCGGCCTCAACAATATCGAGCCCTTCCTCGCTCACCAGCGTGTAAGGCGGAATTTCGCGCCGGGTTCCGGCAATCACACTTGGCGCAACGCTCTCCCGGGCTTTCCTGCGCGCTTGCCGCCCGGACCGCCGGCGGCCTTCAAGTTGGGAAGTTAATGGTGTCATGTGTTGGCCTCGAAACCTTTGGGGTCCACAAATAACGGAACTGCATTCAGGTCGATTGAATTATGTTGACAGGCGCTTGAGCGCATCGTGATCCAGGACACCGAGCATATCTGCTCATAACGCCGCGCAAATTGAGTAATTTGCACTTTGTTAGCGCCTTCCGCAGCCTAAAAATCAACCGGGATTATGCCTGTCTCTGCTATTCGTGTTTCTCTGTACCAACCCATGAAAATCTGCGAAAAACTCGCACTCATTTGCCACCGATGTTCAGATTGATCGTCGACCTCAGTCGTTGGAAAATGTTTCATCTTCTTTGATGGCTAGGTGAAAAGATTGCACCTTGCGCCCGACGGTTCGCGCTTGTCGGCTTTGGGCGTTGGGCATAACAATCGAAATAGCTCGAAGATGTATCCCCATCCTAGAGCCTCCTAAACCGGTCACCGATATTTCCCCCCAAGGAAACGGGAGCCGGGTTCTCATCATGAGGTTCTATTGAAGCTCTATGTGTACGGCTATCTCAACAAGGTTCAGTCTTCACGCCGACTTGAGCGTGAGGCGGGCGGAAACGTGGGGGTGATGTGGCTGAGCGCGAACTGGGGCTTGCTCCACATTCAGGAGCATCATCACTTGAGTGCGACTGGTCAATCGCAAATGAAGAAGCGGGCAAAGTTCGCCCTTGCCACACTGGCGTACAACCAAGGGGGGCTCCATGCGCCGCGCACTCATAGATAATTGGACGCTTTTTCTTGGCATGGCCATGTTGATGGTCGCCAATGGTTTGCTGGTCACCCTTTTGTCAATCCGGGGGGCCGGACTGGGATTTTCGCCACTGACCATTTCAATCATGCAGGCCTGTTATCCGCTGGGTGCACTGATCGGTACGATTACGGTGCCTAAACTGGTTGAGAAAGTTGGCCATATCCGAGTTTTTTCGGCATTGGCCTCTATGGTCTCAATCGCGGCGATCATTCACTTGCTAACAAGCGACCCGATGAGCTGGAGTGGGATGCGTTTCCTGGCCGGTGTCTGCTTTCCTGGTCTTTATGTTGTCACCGAAAGCTGGCTGAACGCCAAAAGTGAAAACCGTATCCGGGCGCAGGTTTTATCAGTATATTTCATTATCCAGACGCTCGGACCGGCGCTTGGGACCGCACTTGTTGGTTTTCCCGATCCGACTGGCAACCTGATGTTCGGGATTGTCTCGATTCTGATCTCAGTATCTATTGTTCCGTTGCTCTTGTCTGGCATCCGTGCCCCTGAATTTACTGCTCCCGACCGCATGACTGTGACCAAACTTTACCGGGTATCGCCCATGGCAGTGACCGGTATCACACTGATGAGCGTGGGTGTCTCGGCGTGGTTTATCGCACTGCCGCTTTATGCCCTGAATCAAGGGTTTTCCGCCGCACAGGCCTCAGGTGTTCTGGTGGTGGCAATGATTGCAGCCGGGGTTGTCCAATATCCTATCGGCTGGATTTCTGACAAGACCGACAGGCGCAACGTAGTGATCTGGCTGTGTGTGATTGCTGCATTGGCTGCGAGCTGGTTGGCGATTGACGACTCGCAGATTGCGATCGGTTTTGCGGTGATCGCGGCCATGACATTGCCAGTCTATTCAATCCTTGCAGCCCACGCCAATGACCAGTTACTGCCCGCACAGGTGGTGCCAGCCAGCGGTACGATGGTGTTTCTTCTGCAGCTTGGTCAGGTTTTCGGCATGTTGCTGGGCCCCAATGTCATCATCATGGCTGATGGGCGAGGATTGCAAATACTGGTTGGCCTTATCAGCGTTGGTGTCGCCCTGTTTGCTATGGCGCGGCGTGTCACAAGCGAGCCACCAGAAGAAACCGGCGAAGTGCAGGCAATGGGTGTTATCGGCGTTGCACAGCCGGGCAACTTGCATGCCCAGGCATTGGTAGCAGCAGATGAGGCCATTGATGAATAACCGTGCTTAAATCCGTCATTTCCTAAATCGCAAGAGAATGACTGGAAATGGCACTTTTGCGACTCTCCGAGGGCGGCGGTTGAGAGTCCGTTTCCCGACTCAACGCAGACATCTGCAGTGAGTTACGAAACCTTCCTGCGGTTAGCGGTTCGAGAGCCGCGATCTGTCAATCATCGATTTTCGGTTCTTATGGGCAGACCAAAAGGGGAGGGGGATAGCGTACCCACGATCTCACCAGTGCTCGCACAATCCCGTCAAATCCCGGATTATCCCGCGATAATTCCGATTATGTGGTTTTAATTATTCTGTATCCAATGGGATGTTCCTTGTCGTTGACGCCGGTGCAGCGCGCGAATCAGTTGGTTCTGAACCTTTGATAGAAAGGTCCTCCTCTCACCGTTATGATAGGAGTGTGAGAGGAGGATCCATAAATGCGTCGCACCGAACGCCTGTTTCAGATTATTCAGATATTGCGATCAACCCGATCGCCGATAACTGGACGGGAGCTTGCCAATGAACTGGAAATCTCAATCGCCACTCTTTACCGCGACATGGCAGAACTCCATGCGCAACGCATCCCAATTACTGGAGAGGCGGGCGTTGGCTATGTGCTTGACGATGGCTACGACATGCCGCCCTTGATGCTGACTGCTGATGAGCTTGAAGCAGCGGCGTTGGGGGCCGCTTGGGTTGCGCAAGAAGCTGACCCTTCTTTGGCGCGCGCCGCCCGCGATCTGGTCTCCAAGCTCTCCTCTGCCATTCCGAAAGAATTGCGGCCCATTGTGCTTGATGCAAGTTCCAAAGCGATCCAGACGCGCGCCAGAGTGTCGGAGCGTTTTGACAGTGCTTTGCTGCGCCATGCCATTCGTGAGCGTTACCGGTTACAACTGATTTATACGGATCGGGACGGCAGCACGAGTGACCGCATCGTCTGGCCGTTGCTGATCGCCTTTTTGGACCGCACTCGGTATCTGGTCGCGTGGTGCGAGACGAAAGAAGACTACCGACACTTCAAAACCGAAAGGGTTCAAGAGTTAAAGGTGCTCGCAGAGAAGTATCCCGGTCGACGGGCTGCCTTGCTGAGAGGATGGGAAGAGGTGACAACGAGACGCAATCAAAGTTGACATTGGTTCAGCAACATTTGCAGAGCAGAAAGGGCTCGGAGCTGCCTATTGCGCTGCACCAGAAACACTGAAACCGGCGGGCCAATTGACTACATTTTCGGCCCTTAGCGGACCTTGAGCGCTGATTTGAGCGCCGCAGTACACCTTCCCAAAAGTCGCCACTGGTGTATTGGCAACCACTTCAACAATTCTTACATTGCTTGGGCGAGTGCTTAGCCTGACAGGTCTGGTAGGTTGGGGTTCGATTCCCCTTCATGTCCTCTGTCTCGGTGGCCTTCTTACTTCATTGCCCTTTGGGGCATGGCGTATGCCGTTGGACTGTCAACATCGAATGGAAAGGAGAACCACATGAAAACAGAACCTGCCCAAAAGACTGAGAAACCCAAACTGAAACTGGCTTCGGCCATCAACACTGTATGGGCTATCGGGACGGGCGCATGGTCCGGTGCGGCCCTGTCAGGCTGAGCACTCGCGGCCCATAGATGCTATGAGGCCGAAGGATGTGGTTTCATGCTCCTTCTATTGTTTCACCATCGATCAGAAGGAGCGAATTCGATGTTTCCATCCCCTGTACCCGCCTCTAGCGATCAATGTCTATATGCTGCTCTTGAGCTCAGCAAGAACAGCTGGCTTCTGGCGATCCAGTTTCCGGACCGGGACAACCCAAGCCTGTATCCAATCAGGGGCGGCAACGCTGAAGGTCTGATGGTTAAACTTGATGCGGCGCGTGATCGCGTCGTCAAACTCACCGGTCAAGCGCCAAAGGTAACGCTATGCTATGAGGCCGGCTACGACGCCTTCTGGCTGGCACGGTTTGTCGAGCAACGCGGCGTTGATTGCCTGGTCATGGATCCGGCTAGCCTGCAAGTGGATCGTCGTGCCCGTCGCGTGAAGACCGACCGTACCGATGTCGAGAAACTGCTTCACACGCTGATCGCTTGGTGCCGCGGTGAGCGCCACGTCTGCTCTATGGTTGTTAAGCCGTGCGTCGAGGAGGAAGACCTGCGCCGCTCACACCGTGAGCGCGACCGTCTGGTGCGTGAGCGAACCGGCCATATCAACCGGATTAAGGGCCTGCTGTTTGCCCAGGGCATCCGTGGCATCAATGTCAAATCACGCTACAAGACTTTGACGCCGTCGGAGCTGATCACGGGCGATGGCCGCCCCCTGCCGGAACGTCTTGCTTGCGATATTGCACGTGAGATCCACAGACTGGCCCTGGTGCAGGATCAGATTCGGGAGATCGAGTGCGAACGCGACTTGGCGCCAGCCTCCTGTCAGGCAACGGAACGCAAACGCTATCAACTCCTAAGCTTGAAAGGTATCGGCGTGACCACGGCGCCCATTCTCGCCCGCGAGGTCTACTACCGGCAGTTCGCCAACCGGCGCCAGGTCGCCAGCTATCTCGGTCTTGCGCCCAGCCCCTATGACAGCGGCGACAGTCGGCGCAGCCAAGGAATTTCCAAAGCCGGCAACAGCCTGGTACGCGCCATTATGATCCAGATCGCCTGGATGTGGCTCAAGCATCAGCCACAATCAGCCTTGAGCCAGTGGTTCCACAGGCGCGCACAAGGTCGATCGAAACGCATGAGGCGCGTAATGATTGTCGCCCTTGCCCGCAAACTGGCAATCGCCTTGTGGCGATATCTGGAACAAGGCCTGGTTCCAGAAGGCGCAACCCTTTCAACCCCGTGAGGCTCTTACCATCAGCAACAGATAAAGCGACTTCAGCGCCCTCGCAAATGGAGCGTTGGCGTGTCGGATGTGTGGCTCCACGGTAGCTTGGCCAATGTGCCGCCCGATAGATTAGCCCCATCCAACGACTGCGATGATCCATGCATTCAGCATTGTGGCAAGCCGGATCGGAGCTGCCGGATATAAGTTGATGCGATACCGCGCTCGAGACATGGATGTCATCGCTGGACCCGCTCGACGAACCAAGCTGGAAGGACATGGACAACCAATGAACCACCACTCGCAAAATCCGCCTTGACAAAACTCGGCTCATATAAGCTGCCGTAAGGTTCCAAGGGCTGGAAGGGAGCAAAAGTGCCATGTGTGGACGGCCCCCTGCTGTCAAGGGTTTTAATTGATTTCGCCGTGCTGGTCGGAGCTGCCATGTGTTCGGCCTGTTGATGCGGCACTTCACACGGCCGCTGGCCATAATGCTCTCCGCAGATTGGGTCCCGGTCAAAAGCACGCGCTCTTGAGGCGCAGTGGCACTTATGGGT
>JAAEUE010000058.1 GCA_024227565.1 Alphaproteobacteria bacterium | reverse complement strand
GCAACGGCGGGCACTAGAGCTTATTCCGCTCAGATTGAGCGGAATAAGCTCCAGATTATCGTTACGAACGAGCAACTTATCTCCGACCAGACGATTCCGTCTGATCGGAGGTTGCTCTAGGGCAGCCTGAGCGGCTTTTCGTTCCGTTTGTCATCCCTTCTTTCTGATGTAGCCCTCGGGCTTGACCCGAGGGCCCAGGGCCACAACCACCTGAGCGCTCCCGCATGGGTCCTCGGGTCAAGCCCGAGGACGACAGATTCAGACGCACAGGGGCGCGGAGGGAGAAAGCTGCCCAACAGGGCGTCATCCCCGCTCCCCTCCATTGTCATCCCCGCGAAGGCTCAGGATCCAGGGGCGACTGGCTCAGCGTCCTTCGGCCCCCGGATGCCTGCCTGCGCAGGCATGACGGAGAGTGGGAACGCCGATCAGAATATGTATAGACATATTAAAGTGACAAGCGTCACTTGTCAGAAAGTCCCGAAATTACGAAACGAACCCAAATTCGCGTAAGGCTCTGTATTCAAGCCGAAATTAACAACATTTGATCTTTTCGGGTGAGTTTTTTGTTCATATTCGCCAAGCAGAATGTATTTCAGGTCTTCTGCAAATAGGCCAGCAACAGATGATGCGCGATGGCGAACGGGTTCGGCGCCTTCAGGCCCTCAGGGTGGGTACCGTCCAGCAGGCTCTGGGCTTCCTCCCGGCTGAACCAGCGGGCATCCTCAAGCTCATGCGGGTCAATGTTGATCTCATCATCCAGCGCCTCGCCCAGAAGGCCGATCATCAGCGAGGAGACGAACGGCCAGGGCTGGCTCAGCACATAGGTCACCTTGCCCACGTGAATGCCCGATTCTTCCAGCACCTCGCGCCGGGCCGCATCTTCAAGGGTCTCACCAGGCTCCATGAAGCCGGCAAGGGCCGAGTACATGCCCTCCACGAAGTTCTTGCTGCGCCCCATAAGGCAGCGGTCGCCCTGATAGACGATGATGATCACCACCGGATCGGTGCGCGGGAAGTGCTCTCGGGTGCAGGTGTCGCATTTGCGCCGGTCGCCGCCCTCCACCATGTGGGTGGGCGCCCCGCAATAGGCGCAGAACTGGTGGGTTGCGTGCCAGTTCAGCATGGAGCGGGCATAGGCCAGCATGCCGAACTCCTCAACGCTCACCAAATCCTGGGTGGCCAGGCTGCGCAGATCGATCGCCTTCACCGATGCGGGCAAATCAGCCGTGGGCTTGCCTTCCTCGTCGTGCTCAATGAACTGGGCAAACAGCGGGTCGCCAGACGGCTCCAGCCCCAAAAGCACGCGCTTGACCGGGCCTTTGCGCTCAATGTCGCCCAGGGGGGTCTTGTAGACCTGAGGCGGATCGGCCTCCACATCGATCAGGGCGCGGTCGTTGGCAAAGCAGATCATGCGGGCCGTGCCTGCGGCGGCCAGGGTCTCAATAAAACCGGGGTCGGCCCGATCCGGGGCGACGCGATCGATGATTCCGCCATTGAACGTGATGACCTTTTGGCCAAATTTGCTGCTGCTCATCGGGGTATGTTCTGAGTTTCGCTGCGAAGGGGGTCGCACCGTGGCATGCGGCTAAAATGTTCGCAATGGTGAAAGCATGTTTGAAAGACTTGCTCTTTTGGTCGCCATATCTGATATAGTGCGATTGGGAGGTTGGCGGCAGGCGTGTCTCTCGCCAATCGGGTCAGATCCGGAAGGAAGCAGCCCTAACGAGGTCGGCGCGGGTTGCCTGTCCAATCTCCCACCTAATTCAACTCTGTCAGCGCAGGTTTCTAGGCAGGGAAAACACCGGATCTTAGCCGTTTCGGCCAGGATGCGTAATGGACTTCAGGGCCCAGGCGATTGTCCTCCGACACCACCGATAAATCTGATCAGCCCGAAGAGCACGGCGCCTACCGGGTGCTCGCCCGCAAATACCGTCCGCAAACCTTTGAAGACCTGATCGGCCAGGACCCTGTGGTCCAGACCCTCGCCAACGCGTTCAAGACCGACCGCATTGCTCAGGCCTATATGCTGACCGGGGTGCGCGGCATCGGCAAGACCACCACGGCCCGGCTGATCGCCCGCGCCCTGAACTATGCCCGCGACGGCGCCGAGGATGGTGGCCCCAGCGTTGAGATGCCCGAGCTTGGGGTGCACTGCCAGGCTATTCTGGAATCACACCATGTGGATGTGATCGAGATGGACGCAGCCTCGCGCACCGGCATTGAGGATGTGCGCGAGATCATCGAAAGCGTGCGCTACAAACCGGTTTCCGCGCGCTACAAGATCTACATCATCGATGAGGTGCACATGCTCTCGCGCCAGGCCTTCAACGCCCTGTTGAAGACCCTGGAGGAGCCGCCGGAACATGTGAAGTTCATCTTCGCCACCACCGAGATCCGCAAAGTGCCGGTTACGGTGTTGTCGCGCTGCCAGCGTTTCGACCTGCGCCGGCTGGATGCTGACATTCTGATCGAGCATTTCGGCAAGATTGCCGAAAAAGAGGGCGCCAAAGCTGAGGATGAAGCTCTGGCGCTGATTGCCCGCGCCTCGGAGGGATCCGTCCGGGACGGCCTGTCGCTGCTCGACCAGGCGATTGCGTTTGGCGGCGATGAGGTGAAGGCGGAGCAACTGCGCGAGATGCTGGGGCTCGTCGACCGGGCCCGCATCATCGATCTGTTCGAGTGCCTCATGAAAGGCGATGCGGCCGGGGCGCTGGCCGAGATGAAGGAACAAAACGATCTGGGCGCCGACCCTGCCACGGTTCTGGGCGATATCGCCGAGCTGGTCCATTGGGTCACGCGCCTGAAGATCGTTCCAGAAGCCCTCAACGATGCGGCCCATTCGCAGGCTGAGCGCGACAAGGGCAAGGCGTTTGCCGCGAGCCTCTCCATGCCCATCCTGACGCGGGCCTGGCAAATGCTGCTGAAGGGCATTCCGGAGGTCAATCTGGCGGCAAACCCCATTGCGGCAGCCGACATGGTGTTGATCAGACTGGCCTATGTGGCCGACCTTCCCACACCGGAAGCGGCCGTCAAGAAAGCGCTGAGCCAACCGGCCACATCCGCAGCACCGGTTCCCCAGCAGCAACAGACCCCCTCAGCTTCAGAACCCCCGCCTTCAGAACCCCCACCTTCAGAACCCCCACCTTCAGAACCAATGCCGGAGGCCCGCGCCTCTGCACAATTGGCACCGGTTCCCGAACCTGGGCCTGGTGCCGACGGCCCGCCGCCCGCTTCGGCCAAACTCTCCAGCTTCCAGGATCTGGTGACCCTTGCCGGCGAACGCCGCGACATCAAGCTGAAAACCGAGCTTGAAAACAATGTGCGCCCGGTGCGTTTTGCCCCCGGGCGGGTTGAGATTGCCTTGCAGCCGGCGGCGCCGCGCGGCTTGCCCAACGAGCTGATGCGCAAGCTGGAACAATGGACAGGCGAGCGCTGGATGGTGTCGGTCAGCGATGAGGCGGGCGAAGCGCCCCTTGCCGATCAGAAGAAAGCGCGCCAGCAGAGCCTGTTCCGCGAGGCGCGCGAAATGCCGCCCGTGAAGGCCGTGTTGGAGGCCTTCCCCGGGGCTGAAATCTTAGATGTACGCGATCTCAATGATTTGCCGGCTGATGCGGCGGATCCCGTGGATGGCGATGAACCCGATCCAGAACTTTAAGGAGCTGAAATGAAAGGCCTTGGCGATATTGGCAAGCTGATGCAGCAGGCCCAGGAAATGCAATCCAAGATGCAGGATGCCCAGTCGGACCTGGAGCAAACCCTGGTGGAAGGGAAATCCGGCGGCGGTCTGGTGACCGTCACCCTGAACGGCAAGGGCGAAATGCGCGGCCTGGAGATTGACCCGTCCATGTTCAGTGAAGACGACAAGGAAGTATTGGAAGACCTCATCATCGCCGCCCACAGCGAAGCGCGCAAAGCCATGGATGCGGCCGTTGCCGAGAAGATGAAGGAGGCCACTGCCGGCCTGCCCATTCCGCCCGGAATGAACCTGGGCTTCTAGACCGCGCTCCATGCCGAGACAGATCACAGGCAGCGAGATTGAGCGCCTCATCCAGCTTCTGGCCAAACTGCCGGGGCTGGGTCCGCGTTCTGCGCGGCGCGCAGCCTTGCATCTCATCAAGAACAAGGACCGGCTGCTCGATCCGTTGACCACGGCGCTTGGCGAGGCCGGTGCCAAGGTGGTTGAGTGCACCAATTGCGGCAACATCGACACCGTTGACCCTTGCACCATTTGCAGCGACCCCCGGCGCGACACCTCGATCATTTGTGTGGTGGAGGAGGTGGGGGATGTTTGGGCGCTGGAGCGGGCTGCTGCCGTCAAGGGCAGCTACCATGTGCTTGGCGGGACGCTTTCAGCCCTGGAGGGCATTGGTCCTGAGGAGCTCAATATCGGCACGCTTCTGATGCGTGCCGAGGCGCCGGAGGTGAACGAGATCATCATTGCCGTGAACGCCACGGTTGAGGGCCAAACCACGGCGCACTACCTCACCGACCAGCTCAAACCGTCCGGCGTGTCGGTTTCCCGCCTGGCGCACGGGGTTCCCGTGGGCGGTGAGCTCGACTATCTGGATGAGGGCACATTGGCGGCGGCAATGCAGGCCCGGCGGCCTTTTTAGGTTTCGCCGGCTGCCTCAGCTTCTGCCGCCTTGCGTTCGTCGATTTCCTGCTCGATCTGCGCAAAATGGCCTTTGCTCTGCAGCCAGGCCAAAAGCATGAAGCCGGGCGCAGCGGCAATTGCGGTAATGATGAAGAACCAGATCCAGCCTGTGGCATCGGCGATATAGCCCGAAACAGAGGAAATGTAGGTTCTGCCCACCGCTGCCAGCGACGTGAGCAGGGCAAACTGCGTGGCCGTGTGGGCCGCATTCTGGGTGAGGCTGGAAAGGTAAGCCACAAAGACCACTGTGCCGATGCCGCCGGTGAAGTTCTCCACCATGATGGTGAACCCGAGCGCAGCTGTGTTGACACCCACCCAAGCCAGCCAGGCAAACACCAGGTTGGACGCCATCTGCAGTATGCCGGCAACCCACAAGGCCTGAACCAGAGTCAGGGCCCTTGCCAGAAGACCTCCGGCAAATCCGCCCAATAGAGCCGCGGCAAAGCCCACGCCCTTCACCATAGTGATGTAGTCAATCCGTTCAAAGCCGATCTTGACCACGAAGGGGCCTGTCATCACGCCGGCAAAGCTGTCGCAAAACTTGAAGAACAGCACAAACAGCAGGATCACGATCGCATAGGGTTTGGTGAGGAAGTCAGCGAAGGCCGTATAGGCGGTTGTCCAAAGCCGCTGGAGCTGATCGGTGCCTTCGGCCTCTTCGGCAGCGAGCTTTTCCTCATAGGCGGCCGACGCGGCAGGCTCTTTGGAGAGCAGCACGGCAATAAGCCCGACCAAGATGAGCGCGCCCATCAGGGAGTAAGCGTAGCTCCAGATAAGCGACTGATCCACGCCAGATCTCTGGAAATACTCAACCAGGATCAAGGTGCCGGCGCTGGAGAGCAAATACCCGACCCGGTAGCCTGCCACATAGTTGGCCATCCCGGCCGCCTGCTGATTCTGATCAAGGCTCTCAACCCGGAATGCGTCGATCACAATGTCCTGGGTGGCCGATGAGAGGGCGACCAGAAAGGCCCCGAGTGCCACCCACCAGGGCGCGGTCAGGGGATCCAGACTGCCCAGCATGACAATGGCAACGATCAGCAGCACCTGCGAGAACACAAGCCAGCCGCGCCTGCGCCCGAGTAAACGCGTGAACACAGGCACCTTCCAGGCATCCACCACCGGGGCCCAGAAGAACTTCACGGTGTAGGGCGTCCCCACCAGGGAAAACAGACCGATCAGCCCCAGATCCACATCAAGTTCGGCCATCCAGTAGAGCAATGTGGCTCCGGACAGCGCCAGAGGCAGACCGGCAGAAAAACCCAGGAACAAGACCAGAAGGACGCGGGCCTCAAGATAAACCTTCAAGGTCTGCAAAACCTTGTCTGAGGATGTTCTTGAGGGTTCGGCAACGCTCATGGGGGAGGTGTCTTTGCCTTAGTGATTCGCCACCTTATGTCCCGCCCTAGCAGCCTTGAGGGGTCGGCGTCCACCGGATCAATGGCAGGCCCCACCAGCTCGGCCCGGTGCCGAGCGCCATTCCGGCCCGGTGTTTGCGTCTAAATGGCCAAAGCCCGAACCGGTGTTCCAAAACCGAACAGATGCAGCACGCACCGAAGGGCAAACTGAGACATCAGGAGGCCAAAGATGATGTTTTTAAAGACACTTAGCGAGAAACTCACAGCATTTAAGCGCGAAAAACGGGGCAATGTGGCCATTATCTTTGGTATGGCCGTGTTGCCGCTGATGATCGGTGCGGGGGTTGCGGTCGATTATGCCCGCAGCGTCACCGCGAAGAACGTCATGCAGTCCGCCGCCGACGCCGCCGCTCTGGCCGCCGCCGCAATGACCAACGCCAGCGAAGCCGATCGTATCGCCATGGCCCAAAACGTGTTTGATGCCAACTTCTCAACCATCAAGGGCGTCACACCGGGCAACCTTAAAGTGACCTTCCCCGCCGGCGGCGTTCGCGTCACCCACGAGGCAACCGTTGATACGGTCCTGATGAAGCTGGCCGGCATCAAAGACATCCCGCTGAAAACAGAGACCGAAGTTAACCTGCCGACCATTGGCAAGGCCGAGATTGCCCTGGTGCTGGATTATTCAGGTTCCATGGGCAACATGCTGAACGGTGAGAAAAAGTACATCACCATGCGCGATGCGGCCAAACAATTAGTGAGCGATATTTCCGAAAGCGCAGCTGAAGACGATGTGAAGGTTGGTCTGGTGCCGTTTTCGCATCATGTCTACACGACTTTGCCGGGTGAATACGTTCTCGGCGGCGAGAAAGGCACGAGCTGGACCGGCTGCACCTATGACCGCCGGGCGCCCCACAATGTGAGCGATACGTCTCCAATCTCGACCAACGACAACACCAAATGGGGCAACATAAAGAGTAAAAAGAAATTCGATGATTATGGCTGCAATGGCTATGTGAACAACTCGCTCTATGTGCAGCCGCTGACCACGAACACAGAATCAATTCAGAGCCAACTGGATGACATGACCCCCTATGCATGGACCAACATCGCGTTGGGCATGGCTTTCGGCTGGCACATGTTGTCGCCAAATGTGCCTTATATCCAAGGGTCAGAGTATAACGACGGCGAAACTCTGAAGGCCATCGTGCTGTTGACCGACGGCAAACAGACCGCCCATTCCTGGGGGCCCAACGGCAAGCAAACCCAGAAAAACGGCGAGAAAAACCTCGAAAAGACCTGCACAAACATCAAGAGCATCAATGACGATCCCGACAAGCCCCGGTTTATCATCATCACCGTGGCCTTCGATCTGGACGATCCAGGTACGGTGAACCGTCTGCGCAACTGCGCCACCAGCGACGATTATTTCTACGAAGCTGAGAGCAACGGCCAACTATCGTCCGCCTTCGATGCCATCACGAAGCAAATCAGCAAGGCAATCGCCATCACCAAATAACCGGTCGGCCGCTCCATCCAGGAGCGGCAGCCCAGCATGTCCTATCCCGGCGCGGATTGATCTCCGCGCCGGGTTTTTTTCTGTTTATGGCCGATTATGATGCCTGGTCCTCCAAGAGGTGTTGGCGCATGCGCTCATAGTGCGGCATGGCCGCATCGGCGACCTTTTGGTGATCTGCCGTCAGGCTGATCTGTTTGGGTGCGCCGGCCTGAAAGCCAGTGGATTGCCACACCTGGCCATACCACCAGTCCGCCCAGATCCCGTCGCTGTCGCGCTTGCCTGCAGGCCAGCTCAACATTGCCTCAGTGAAAGGAATGTCCCACGCCTCACAAAGGGCGCTGAGGCAGGCTCTGGGTTGCGCTGGAACCTCATCGGAATCCAAGACCGGCGGCGCTTTGCCGGTCATATCGCAGACCTGGTCGAAGATCTCCACAAGCTGCGGAAAACCGATATCCTCCAGCGTCACCTCGGCGCGCTTGGCCGCGTAGCTGGCGGTCACTTTTTCAGGATGGCGCAGCAGGAAACCGTGGGTCACTTGGGAAAACCAGCCGCGCGGCATCTCGGCAATCATGTGGTGCGACATGTGTTTTTGGTAGAACAGCGGCTCGCCGTCCGGCGTCGCCCCCAACAAGCCCTCCACCACCTCCTGCGGGTTGGGCATGCCATCGGCAATGATCTCTGGCTGCATGGGATGCACCACGCCGGAATGGCTAAGATAGGCGGCATAGAAAGGTTCATCCCAAACCGCGCAGTCAGGCCTGTGCTCAAAGGCCCGCATCATTGCGGTTGAGATGTTTCTGGGGCCAGACCACATGGCCAGCCGTTTTACCGGAGCATCGTTCATGGCATACTCCCGTTCCATGATTTTGGCCGTAAGGTCAATTATTTCGAGGAAATACGAGGAGAAAAACAATGTCTGGTGCACTTTATTGGCTGACCGTATCTGCCGGTCTGATGCTGGTGTTGTGGGTGCCGTACACGGCAAAATACGCCACGCTCGTGGGCCTGGAAAAGGGCATGCGCGACATTCCGGATGTCTCCGTGCTGCCGGACTGGGCACGGCGCTGCCGGCGGGCCCATATGAACCTGATCGAGAATTTTGCACCGTTTGCCGCACTCGTTCTGGTGTTGCATGTAACGGGCAAGGCAGATCCCTCCACGGCAACAGCCGCGGCAGTGTTCTTCTTTGCCCGTATGCTGCACGCCATCGTCTACATTGCCGGCATCGCGTACGTGCGCACCGTGTTCTTCGCCATTGGCTGGCTGGTGTGTTTCTACTTGTTGTGGCAGGCGCTGACGAGCTAGCTGAGCAACAGGATTATTGCCGGGATGATGAGGATGGAAACCGCGGTCGACAGCACAATGGTGCTGGAGACCGAGGCAACGCCCACATCGTATTTGGCGGCGAACAAATAGGCGTTTATCCCCGTTGGGGTGGCCGCCATGATGACCGCCGTGCCAGCCCAAACCGGCGGCAGGGCGAACACATGGGTCACCATGAACCACACCACAGCCGGCATCAGGACCATCTTGAGCAAAGTCAGCGCAGGGGCAGCCCTCAGCTCGCGCTTGATGCTGTAGGCCACAAATGACATGCCAAGCGCGAACAGGGCTGCAGGGATGGCCGCCTGGCCCAACTGGGTGATGATATCGCTGACAACCGGATGCATGCCGGCCCCCAGCTGTCCCCACGCGGTGCCGGCCAGAATAGCCATGATCACCGGATTTTTGGCCAGAACCACCACAAGCTCGCGGGAAACCTGGAGAAAACTCTTTCCCTGACGTGCAGTGGTCCATTCAATTTGCACCGTGGAGGCCAGCCACAACGCCGGGGCATGCACCGCAGTGAGCAGCGCGATGGGGATTGCGGCCTCCTCACCGAACATGTTCAGGCAGAGCGGGATGCCCAGCATCACTGTATTCCCGTAAGACGCGCCCATTGCAAATGCCGGTCCGGTGGACCGCGGACGGCCCAGAAGATGCGCCAGCAGCACAGCGCTGATCCAGCAGGCAGTGCCCGCCGCCAAGAACGACAGCCAGTAGCCCCAAGGCGCAACATCGGGAAGTTCAGCCTGCGAGGTTAAGCGAAACAACAGCGCAGGGATCGCCACCCAGAGGGCAAAGGCCGACAAGCCCTTCTCAACTGAGGCATCCAAAAAGCGTGTGCGGGCCGCCAGCCAGCCCAGGGCCATGAACGCAAAGACCGGGGCAACAATTGTGATGACTTGGTGCAAGGGGTTGAAAACCTTGGGGGAAGGTGAGGCCTCATGTTCTACCCGAGCCTCGCCGCGTGCGCTATAGTGGTCAAATGACACAGGATGGCGAGAAAAAACTGGCTGGGGCTGATCCCGATGAATTGCTTGCCCGGGCCTATGCGGTAGAGACGCCAGACGACAGTCTTGCGCTCTACAAAGACTGGGCTGACACCTACGACCAACACCTGGAACAAGGTCTGCAATACCTCTCACCCACGGCAGTTGCGGCGATCTTTGCCGAGTATGTGCCCAACAAATCCGCAATAACCGTGGACATTGGCTGCGGCACCGGGCTGACCGGTTTGGCGACAACATCCCATGGCTACCAAACTTTGGATGGTATCGACATATCTCCAGACATGCTGCGCGAAGCGGGCAAGAAAGGGCTCTACCGGGAGCTCATTCAGGCCGATTTGACCGGCCGGCTTGAGATTGCGGACGAAACCTATGACGCAGCGATTTCTTCCGGCACTTTTACCCACGCCCACGTGGGCGCCGGTGCTTTTGACGAGATATTCCGCATCCTGAAACCCGGCGCCATTTTTGCCTGCACCATCAACGCCGATGTGTGGGTGGAGAACGGGTTTGGCCCCAAAATCCGGGCCTTGACCCGCGGCGGGGTCATGCATGTGCGAGAAATCCGCCCCGGCGCCTATTTCAAGGGCGACGACGCGGTTGGCCGTTTCTTGGTGTTTCAGAAATGTTGACAGTTTGCCCCTTGGCGTTGACTTGAGGCCGCTTCTGCCGGACAAGGCGGCATCATCCTAGGGCATCTTCCGCTCAAACTGAGCGGAAGATGTCCCAGATTATCGTTACGTGCGAGCAACTTATCCCCGATCAGACGTAACCGTCTGATCGGGGGCTGCTCTAGCGAAGAGAGGCCGCGATGCAGAGCGCTGACAAACTTGCCCGCCTGAAGGAGATCGTTCGCGAACGGTCGTTTTCCGAAGGCGAAGCCAAAACCTTGGCTTCCGGGCGCACCAGCAGTTTCTATTTCAACATGAAAATGACCATGTCTCAGCCCGAAGGCCTAGTGTTGATTGCCGATCTGATGCTGGAAAAGCTGGCGGAAGGCCCCTGCGATGTCGTCGGCGGCCTGGCCATGGGCGCGGTGCCGATTGTCAACGTCATCTCCATGCGCAGTTTTCAAACCGGCGCGCCCGTTCCCCTCATCTGGATCCGCAAGGAAGCCAAAGAACACGGCACGCAAGCCACCATCGAGGGCGAAAATATTGCCAATCTTGTGGGCAAAACCGCTGTTATGGTGGAAGATGTCACCACGACCGGCGGTTCGGTCATGAAGGCGATTGACGCCGTGCGGGCCCAAGGGGTGACAGTTGATCGCGTGATCACCATTGTGGACCGTTTAGAAGGCGCCGATGCCGCGCTGAAAGAGAAGGGGCTGACATTGTCCTGTTTGCTGGACGCAGATGATTTCCGGACCTGACCGTCAAAATTTAAGGATAAATCCTTCAAAACAATGAGGTGATGCCGACTGGCTATGAGCAACCTGCTCCAGACAGAAATTACGAACCGGGCCACGGCCGAAGGTTTCAACGCGGTCGGCTTTGCCAAATCCTCTGGTTCAGAGGCTCAAACCAAGGGTCTAAGAGCGTTTCTTGAAAACAAGTATTACGGCGATATGCTGTGGCTGCCCGATACCGCCGACCGCCGGCATGCGCCCAACGCAATGTGGTCAGAAGCTAAAACAGCCATAGTTCTTGCACTTAATTACGGACCCGAAATAGATCCCATCCCTCGTTTGGAAGAAACCAAGATCGGCGTCATCTCCGTTTATGCCCTCGGGCACGACTATCACGATCTGATCAAGAAGAAGCTCAAACGCCTGGCGCGATGGTTGGCCGAAACACAAAGCTGTCAGGTGAAGGTTTTCGTGGACACCGCCCCTCTGATGGAAAAGCCTCTGGCCCAAACTGCGGGAATCGGCTGGCAGGGCAAGCACACCAACCTGGTGTCGCGCGAACATGGCTCCTGGTTGTTTCTGGGAACCATCCTCACTGACCTTGAGCTTGAGCCAGATGCGCCGGAAACAGACCATTGCGGCAACTGCCAGGCGTGTTTGGACATCTGCCCCACCAATGCGTTCCCGGCGCCCTACCAGCTGAATGCCCGGCGCTGCATCTCCTATTTGACCATCGAACATAAGGGCCATATTTCCGCTGATCTCAGACCCGACATGGGCAATCACATTTTCGGATGTGACGATTGCCTGGCCGTTTGCCCCTGGAACAAGTTTGCCTCTGAAGGGCGCGAAGCAAAGCTGGCGGCGCGCGATCATCTCATTTCTCCAGATCTGGCCCATTTGGCAGGGCTGGACGATGCTGCCTTCCGGGCGCTTTTCCAAGCCAGTCCGGTTAAACGGGCCGGACGAGACCGTTTCATTCGCAACGTATTGATCGCAATTGGGAATTCAGGAGAAATTGAGCTTGCAGCACAGGCAGAAAACCTGCTTTGTGACGCCTCAACCCTGGTCCGGGCCATGGCGGTTTGGGCGCTCTTGCAGCTTTTGGATGAGCAGGCATTCGGGGCAGTGCGCAAGAAACACCGGGCAGACGAGAACGATCCGGCCGTATTGGCCGAGTGGGGATCCGACTGATGTCGCATTTGCTTTGTTTCGGCCTTGGCTATTCCGCCCGCAGACTTGCCAGGCGCCTGTTGCGCCAGGGATGGCGCGTGACCGGCACCGCCCGTAGCGACGCGGCCGTCTCACGGCTGGTGACGGAAGGTTTCGACGGGGTGATTTTCAACGGAAGCGCTAAAATCGACGGGTTTGCGTCGCTGGCAAGGGACGTGACCCACATCCTGCTGTCCGTACCACCGGGAGTAGACGGAGATCCGGTGTTTGCCCGCCACGGCCAAGACATCGGCGCCTTGGCCCCCCAGCTCAAATGGGCTGGCTACCTCTCCACAACTGGCGTTTATGGCGACAGACAGGGTGGATGGGTTGATGAAAGCGGCGAGCTTCTGCCCGCAACCGAACGTGGACGCAGACGCGTCCAGGCAGAGGCAGACTGGCAGGAACTGCACTCCGCGACCGGCTTGCCACTTCATGTTTTCCGGCTTGCCGGCATTTATGGCCCGGGAAGCAATCAGATGGTTTCGCTGCTGAACGGCAAATCGCGCCGGGTGATTAAACCAGGCCAGGTCTTCAGCCGCGTTCATGTGGACGATATCGCCTCCACCCTCCAGGCCAGCCTTGAGAAGCCCAATCCTGGCCGGATTTACAATGTGTGCGACGACGAGGCGGCCCCGCCCCAAGTGGTGGTGGCCCATGCGGCAACCCTGCTGAACAGACCTGCACCACCCGAGGTGGACTTTGAAGATGCGGAGATGTCGCCCATGGGCCGCAGTTTCTATGCAGAATCCAAACGGGTCTCCAACGACCGGATCAAACAGGAACTGGGTGTCGAACTGGCCTACCCCACCTACCGCGAGGGTCTTTCGGCCTTGCTGGAAACGGTGCGCCGGTAGACTAGGGTCTGCGCAGCAAGGCCAGCAATTGGGCCATGTCATCGGGCAATGGGCTCTCAAAGCGCATTGGTTCGCCGCTGAGGGGGTGCTCAAAGCCCAAATCGCCTGCGTGCAGGGCCTGGCGCCCCAAAGCGCTTAAAAGCGCCTGCGCGGCCTCTGAGAGGTTCCTGGCGCTGGCTGAGAAATGGGCGCCATAGGTCGGATCCCCCAGCAACGGATGGCCAATGTGGGCCATGTGAACGCGGATTTGATGGGTCCGGCCCGTCTCCAAGGTGCATCGGATTAGGCTGGCGCGGGCGATTTCGGCGGCTTTCGGCAACCTTTCCAGCACCATATAGTGGGTAATCGCATGCTTGGCGCCTGGTCCGTTTGCAGCCACCACAGCCATCTTCTGGCGGTTCGACTGTTTGCGCCCCAAGGCCGCGTCCACGGTGCCCTTGGGGCGGTCCGGCACGCCCCACACCAAAGCCTGATAGCGCCGCTGCATGCGCCCGTCGCGCCCATGGGCCGCGAATTGTTCGCTCAGGCCCGCATGAGCCCGGTCGTTCTTGGCCACCACCATCAGTCCGGAGGTTTCCTTGTCGATGCGATGGACTATGCCGGGCCGGCGCACACCGCCCACCCCCGACAGGCTCACCCCGCAATGGGCGATCAGCGCGTTGACCAAAGTTCCGTTCCAATTGCCCGCCGCAGGATGCACCACCATACCCGCCGGCTTATCGATGACGATCACATCGCCGTCTTCGTAAATCACGCTCAGCGGAATGTTCTCCGGCTTGGGCACCGGGTCTTCCGGTTCGGGAATGGTGATAGAGATTTGCTCACCCAGTTTGACCCGGTAGTTCGGCTCAAGTATCTTCACACCGTTGGCGGCGGCTTGACCTTCCTTTACCAGGGCCTTGAAACGGCTTCGGCTCAGGTCATCGAGCTTGAGGCTAAGGTAGCGATCTATCCGATCGCCGGCTTCTTCATCGCCCACTGTGAAAGTGCGGACGTCTGGGGACATTGGGGAAACAGGGTTCATGTCAGATCGCGACCAAGCAGAGCGGGCGGCGCAAGAAGGCGGTCATGCTCAAACGGCCTCACCTGAATACGTCAACCCTTTGGGCCAGCCGAAGAACATGGCCCGTCTGAAGACGGCAATCGCGATCATGAGCATCTTGCTGGTGGGTGGCACAGTTGTTGTCATAGGAACCATCATCTACCGGGCCATGACCTATCAGAGCAAGAGCGCATCCCAGATCCCGGCGCAAAAAACTGCAAAGGTGCAAGGGTTCTCAAAGCTGGATGTTGAAGTTGAGCGCGGAACACTGGTGAGCCAGATCGAAATAGACGGCGACAGAATGGCGGTGCACGTGACCAAGGCCGCAGCCGACGAAATTTTGATCATCAACATCCGCAGCGGCGAACTAATCGGCCGCGTGAACCTCAAGGAAAAGCCGTTGCCCGCAGGCACGAATTGAGCCCGCAATTCCGCGAAAAATTGCTGTTTTGAGTGGAGCAAGACAATATTATTCGGCGTTTGCGAGCGAAGCTGTGCCAATGGATGCCTCGCGCGAGTGCCCATTCACTGCGAGTTTAGGCTTATCGTCTGTTTTTCTTAATAAGGAATTTTCCTTCAGTTTATTGAGCGTACTTTCAAACGCTTAGCCAAAGGGCAATATTTCCATTGGGTCAGGAACGGCGTTGAACTTGCTGATTAAAGGCACACCAGAATTCCATTAGAGAGAAAAATACTTAATTCATTTTTCGAATTTTTGTGGCGATAATTTTGCCTTAGAACGTCCCTGTCATGCCTTCTCGCCTCCCGTCCGGCAAAGCGTGCTCGTGCCGCGTGGCAACTGCCGATTATCCATCCGTATGCAATGATAATAGGCTAGGTAAATCAACCTAAAAATCAGAACCCTCACTCTGACTCAATTTTCGCTTGAGTGATGAAAATGTTCTCGCAAGAGTGGTGGCGAGCTCAGAAAGCTTGTTGCGATCTGAACCGCTCATTTTTGCAAGATCAAGATCGGCGAGCGTTCCAAAGAACTTATCGCCTTCCCTGATTGCCTGATCGATGGACGCTAGTTTACTAGCACCGCGTTCGGAGGTTTTCTTCGCTGCTGCTCTGCGGGGTTTGGCGCTGCGTATATCTGAGACCCGCAGCTTGCCCTCTTTTGCCTGCTCCCACAGGCGCAATTGCTCGTCTACGTCGCTTAATTGGGAGAGTTCTATCAGTATGGTCTTGGGAATGCTCAAGCTCGTGCTCTCGGTTCTGATGATGCGCGGCAAGGAATTTATCTTGAGCAACTGATTTACAGTCTGACGTGATTTGCCGATGATCTGCCAAACATTGCTTTGATTGATATTGGGATCTTGCTCGATGAGATCATTTACCGCCGCGGCTTCCTCCACCGGCGTTAGATCTTCACGCTGGAGATTCTCGATCAGAGCGACCGATCTGTAGTCATCGCCCTCGTGGATCTTTACATCGATCTCTTTCAGACCGGCTATCTTCGCGGCCCGCCAGCGGCGCTCTCCGGCGACCAGGATGTATCGTCCTCGTTTGGCCACAGGCCGCACCACGGGCGCTTGGATGATGCCAATTTCCTTGATGGTTTCAGCCAGCTCATCGAGGCTTTGCTCATCATATATTTTGCGGGGTTGTTCCGGGTCCGGTATAATGGAATCGATAGGGACCGCATGCAAACCGGCCGCGCGATCGCTGTGCGAGACGGGGTTTCCGGGGGGGCTATTTGCTTGATCCATGGGTACGCGGCCGTTCGTATCTTCACTCAAATCAGGCCCAACATTGGGGCGCTAATAGGTTTGTAGCAACTGTCGCCTTCAGGTTAACCGTTTTTTGCCTAGCGTAGTAAACGCAAGCATCACCATTTTCGATCAATCAGCCGGTCTTGCGGTCCCACCAATCACGAAACCGCAGATAGTTTCCCACCAAGGGAACCAGTAATGACTTGTTGCCTTTGTAAAGAGGATGGGTCGGGAACTGGTCCGTGTCAAATGCGCAACGGTAGTTCGCCACTCCGGCAATCTTCCGGGCAAGCTGAGTGCCCATATAGGTCATCTGCGCCACGCCGGATCCATTGCATCCGAGAGCATAATGCATGCCCTCCAACTTCCCCACGTGCGGTTGCTCATCGATCGTCAGCGCCACATTCCCGTTCCAGGCATGGGTGATCTTAAAGTCGGCAAGCTCCGGGATCCGCTCCACGGCCCTGTCAAATATGAGCGGTGCCATCTCTTTGGCAGTGAGGTCACGCCACTTTACCCGGCTGCCAAAGACCAATCGCGTGCCATCGGGCGACAGACGGAAGAACGGCACAATGCGAAGCGTTTCAACGAAGGAGCGGTTCTTCGGGCTGATGGAGGCCAAGAGATCGGGCGGAAGTTCCTCAGTTGCGATGATATAGGCACTGATGGGCACCAGCCTGCGTTTGAAACCGGGCGTCAGATCGCCCGTATAGCCGTTGGTGGCCACCACCACATCCCGCGCCGTCAAGTCGCCGCGCTGTGTGCTGAGGGACCAGCCGCTTTCATTTTGCTGCAACCCGGTCACACCGGCTTTGGCGCAAATGCGCACCCCGCGCTCATCGCACGCTTGTTTCAAACCGGCATAATAGAGCGCCGGGTGCAAATGGGCCGCTTCCTTGACCACAAGCCCGCCATGATAATAATCGCTGCCAATCTCTTCGCGCTGGCGCTCTTGCGGCACCATATAGGCGCCTGCGTCGGCGCTTTCGTTCATGACAGCAGCTTGCTTTTCCTGCGCCTTGAAATGCTTTTTGGAGATTGCACCGGTAAAGCGCCCGGTGCGGGCCCAGCCGCAGTCAATCTGCTCGTCCTGAATAATCTTTTCCAGAAGATAAAAGCCATCGGCCGCATCAGCCATCATCTCAGCTGCCCGTTCAGGCGATGGGGCCTCGGCCACGAGGGGTTTCTTGATGGAGTTACTGCCGCCCACAAGCCCGCCGGAGCGGGTTGAGGCACCATAACCAGGCTCGGCCGCATCCAACACGGTGGCCTCAATCCCAAGCTTTGAAAGCTCCAAAGCCGTCGCCAGCCCTGCATAACCTGCGCCTATGATCGCTACCTCAGACTCCAGCGGAACCTCCTGCAAGTCGGATGCATCAGGTGTGTAAGCCTCCCACCAATAGGGACGCTCTTTGAAGCTCTCGTGGAAAATACCTGACTGTTCCATCTCTCAACTCCATTTTTATGAATGGATTAAGACTGTTTCACGACCGCACACCAGGCTCATCTTGCGCGTAGGCCGTATACGTACCATATCAAGTGTACACAAAAAGAGCACAGTGCAGGTGATCACTTGCGGCCTAATATTGGGGTTCGCGGTTTAGGGACACTTGCGTGCAAAGGCTGGCTGTAATTGCGCCGAATCAGGTTGATTCGCGCTAAATCTCCCTCTCTGCAACGTGTGCTGGAACCAAGGTGCTGCCGGATCATCATCGGCGCCCCTCAAAGGAGGTCCTGATATGTTTGAAGCCGGTAGTATTGTCATCCTGATTCTTGTTTTGCTGGTCGTTATCGTTGTCGTGCGGGCAGTACGCATCGTCGGCCAAGGTTACAACTGGACCGTAGAGCGGCTCGGCAAATACACCAAGACCCTGGCTCCGGGTCTGCATATCCTGATCCCCTTCATAGACAGCATCGGCTCAAAGATGAACATGATGGAGCAATTACTGGAAGTGCCGAGCCAGGAAGTGATCACCAAGGACAACGCCATGGTGACCGTGGACGGCGTTGCCTTCTATCAGGTGCTCGATGCTGCTCAGGCAACTTACGAGGTGAACAATCTGCACAATGCAGTTTTGAACCTGACCATGACCAACGTGCGTACAGTCATGGGTTCCATGGACCTTGATCAGCTTCTGTCTCAGCGCGATGAGATCAATGCCCGGCTTTTGTCGGTTGTTGACCATGCCACCCAGCCGTGGGGAATCAAGGTCACACGCATTGAGATTAAGGACATTGCCCCGCCGCGCGATCTGGTTGATGCCATGGCACGCCAAATGAAGGCGGAACGCGAAAAACGCGCGCAGATCTTGGAAGCCGAAGGCTCCCGCCAATCGGCCATCTTGAAGGCCGAAGGCGAAAAGCAAGCCGCAGTGCTACAGGCAGAGGGCAAGAAAGAGGCCGCCTTCCGCGAGGCCGAGGCCCGCGAACGCTCGGCGCAAGCCGAAGCTGCCGCCACGAGTATGGTGTCTGAGGCCATCGCCAAGGGCGACGTTCAGGCAATCAACTACTTTGTGGCGAACAATTATGTTGGGGCTCTGGAAAAATTGGCCAGCGCACCCAATCAGAAAGTGTTGATGCTGCCAGTTGAAGCGTCAGGCATTATTGGTTCCTTGGCCGGCATTACCGAAATCGCCCGGGAGGCCTTCAATGATGGCGGCAGCGGCAACGGTGCCGCCAAGCCCAAACGCAGCGGACGTGTTCCAAACACCAACGCTTAGTGGCAGGCAAAACTTTTAGGAGGGAAGGCATCCCATGGCTGAGATCTTTGCATCATATGGCGACTGGTTCTGGTGGATTTTGGCGGGCGTCATGTTCGTGCTCGAACTGCTGGTGCCTGCCTTCTTCTTTCTGTGGTTCGGCTTTGCGGCAGTTGCCACCGGGCTGGTTGTTCTCGTGATCCCCATGGCATGGCAGCTTCAAGGCGTAACGTTTGCCGTGTTGGCGGTGGTGAGCCTTGTAGTTTCGCGGAAGTTCTTCGCGCGACCCGCCACGGGAACCGATATGCCAAACCTCAACCAAAGGGTACAGAGCTACGTGGGCAAGTCCTATCCGCTGGAAACTGCCATATCGAACCGCCGCGGCAAGGTGCGCATTCACGATTCAAACTGGGAAGTGCGCGGTCCAGACGCGCCGGCAGGCACCTGGGTTAAGGTGGTTTCCGCCGACGGGGCCACCCTGAACGTAGAGCTGGAAGCTGATCAGTCCAACGCTCCGGCCTAAGTGTTTACTGAACGCCAAGCCGCAGAATATCGTGAATGTGAACAATTCCAACGGGTTTGCCTTGCTCGGTCACGAACAAACTGGTGATTTTGCGGCTGTTCAGCATTTCAAGCACCGCTGAAGCCAGGTCGTCCGGGCTGGACACAACCGGATCCCGCGTCATCACCGTGCCGGCATTGTTGCCCAAAAGATCGTTCTTCATGTGCCGCCGCAAGTCACCATCTGTGATCACGCCAACCAGGTTTCCATCGCCATCGATGACGCCTGCACAGCCAAAGCGCTTGGAGGTCATGATCACCAGGGTATCGCTCATCACCGTTTCCGGCTTAACCAATGGCAATTCTGTCATGCCGTGCATCACGTCACGCACATAAGACAATGAGGCGCCGAGCCGCCCGCCAGGGTGCAGCACTTTGAAATCGTTCGGGGAAAATCCCTTGTTCTCCAACAGTGCAATGGCCAGCGCATCGCCCAATGCAAGCTGCAGTGTTGTTGAGGTCGTGGGCGCCAGGCCATTGGGACAGGCTTCCGCATGGCGCGGCAACTCAAGCACGATGTCCGCCGCAGCGCCCAGGGCGCTGTCTCGTTTGCTGGTGAGAGCGATGAGTGGAACGGCAAAACGCCGCGAATAGGACAGAATATCCCTGAGTTCTGCGGTTTCGCCGGAATTGGAGATGGTCAGCAACACATCATCCGGTGCGATCATTCCGAGATCGCCATGGCTGGCCTCGGTGGGATGTACGTAATAGGCAGCAGTGCCCGTTGAGGAGAAGGTAGAGGCAATTTTCCTTGCAATATGGCCGCTCTTGCCCACGCCGCAAACGATCACCCGTCCGCTTGCGTTTTCGATAGCTTCAATCGCTTTGATGAAAGCAGCCCCAAGCAGGCCATCGAAGGAAGCAGACAGATGTTTCAACCCATCAGCTTCAACCTGCAAGGTCCTGCGGGCCGATGCAATCCGGTTGTCTGCTGCGATTTGCGAGTGCTCGGCGGTGTCACTCATAAAACTATGCCCCTCTCCACATTTTGCACAAAGGTTTTGAATGCTGAAAATTGTGCCCTTTTAAGGCAATGCGTTACCTGCTGTTAACCATAAATCTTTTAGGTTTTCCTAAGCCAGTTCCTGTGCCCCAAATTTGGTCCTTTTGCGGCGTGGTAGGTGGCTCAGCTTAGCTCTTAAGGACAGCAAATTAACAAGATGACACGGCATTCGCAACTTCCCGCGTACATCTTGGCCGGCCTGCTTTGCCAGGCCGCGGCCGGCAGCGCCTTGGGGCAGCAAGCCGGCAGCATCAGCGACTTGCCCCCTGGGCAGGCAAACAACACCGACAGGTATGACAGCACCTCCAGCTTGGATTCCAACGGCACGCTTCCTGGCCTGCGCGGCAGCCGGTCGGTTCTTGACGATCCGGCGGACGAATTCGTCCCCCGGAACCGGGAACCGCAGGACGCTCAACTGGTTCAGCAACGGCGACGGCGGGCAGACCGAAACGCACTGCGCGGCATTCCGGATGCGGAGATCCCCGGCGTGGGTGGCATTCCCCGGGCCATTCCTGAAGAACCGTTCGATCTGGGCACACTGGACCCGCAGACGACCGGGTCCATTGAGCCGGATCCCGACCCGGTGGAAAACCCAACTGACCCCTATGCCCCGTTGGGCTTGCGCAACGGCAGCTTCACCTATTTTCCAAGTTTGGAGATCTCTTCGCTGTTCACAGACAATGTGGGCCAGGATGCAACCGGCGAGCGCTCTGCCTTCGGTGTCGTTCTGCGCCCCTCTCTTAACGCCCAAAGCAATTGGGCACGTCACAACGCATCACTAACGGTGGCCAGCGAGCATACGATCTTTCCAGGCGACACGGACGAGAACAGAAACGAGCTTTCGGTGAACAGTGAAGCGCGCATTGATGTGCTGCGCTCCTTCGTCATTGACTATGCCGGCCGCTACATCCTGTCCCAAGACAGCAGCGACGGCGACAATTCCGGCGCCACCACAGGCACAAGCATCGACCATGAGATTGGGGCAGACGTCACCTTCCGGCGGCAAAACGCCCGGTTTCTCCCCTCTCTCCGGTTCGGCGTGGAAAGGTTCATGTTCGGCGACGAAGATCTCGTGGGCGGCGGCACCCAAAACAATTCCGACCAGGACTATGTGGAGCCCTCCGTTGAGCTGCGCGTGGGATACGCGATCTCACAGGCCGTTCAGCCCTACATTGCGGCGGGCTATTCCCGCCGTGTGCACGATGATCGCCTCGACCGCAGCGGGCTTGAACGTGATTCGGATGGTTATGAGATCAGAGCCGGCGCCGATTTGAACTTCGGCCCGGTGCTTTCCGGCAATGTTGACCTGGGCTATGGGGTCCGCGACTTTGAAGACAGCACCTTAAGCACGGCAGACGGGTTTGTGGGAACATCATCGCTGACCTGGAGCCCAACGCCCCTCACAACCTTCACCTTCGGCGCCACCGGCAGTCTCGATGAGACCACAACGGCCGGCGCATCCGCCATCCAGAACATCAACGTCAACGCGAATGTGAGCCACCGCCTGCGGCGGAACCTGACGGCGACCGGCGGGGCCAGCATATCGTTTGCCGATTATCTGGGCATTCGCCGCCTGGATGAAACCTACCAGGTGGATCTGGGCCTGGCGTATGCCATTGGCCGCCATATTGAGCTTGTGGCCAACTACCAGTTCAATGCGGTGGAAAGCACAATTCCGAGCCAGGAATATACCGAAAATCAGATCACCGCGGGTGTTCGGTTCCGGCTGTAGCCCTCGCCCCTCCTGACAGAGCCGGATTGATCAGCTAGTCTTCCTCCAAGACCACCGCTAGGCGTCCTGGAGGGTTGCAATGCAGCTGAACAAGCTTGATCACGTAAATATCCGCACCGCAAATCTTGAAAACATGGTGGCTTGGTACTGCGGTGTGCTGGGTATGGAAAACGGCAAGCGGCCGCCCTTTCCGTTTCCAGGGGCATGGCTCTATGCCGGCGATCAGGCCGCCGTTCACCTGGTGGGCGTTGAAAGCGCGCCGCAATCGGTGGAACCGGGCATTGAGCACTTTGCCATGTCGGCCACCGGGCTGCAGACGTTCATTGACAAGCTGGACGCGTCGGGAATCGAATATAGGGCTGTGCGCGTGCCGGGCATTAACATCCTGCAGATCAACGTGTTCGATTGCGACGGCAATCACATCCACATTGATTTCACATCTGAAGAGGCAGATGCGGCCGGACTGTAGCCTACAAGACCCAAGCCCCAAAAGGACACGGCCGCCCCGAAGGGCGGCCGCAATCGCGACGGGCAAACCAGCGTCTTAGACGCCAGATTCAATCCACTCAGCCAGCTTACCTTTAGAAGTGGCGCCGATTTGAGTGGAGGCGACTTCGCCGCCCTTGAACATCATCAGCGTTGGTATGGACCTTATACCATACTTTACGGGCACATTGGGATTATCATCGATATTGATTTTTACGATGGTCACTTTGCCGTCAAGATCGGACGCAAGCTCTTCAAGCGCGGGGCCGATTTGCTTGCACGGGCCACACCATTCGGCCCAGAAATCTACCACAACGGGACGATCTGAGTTGAGCACGGTGGCCTCAAAGTCAGCATCGGTGACTTGGATGGTATTCGACATCGAAAATCCTTTGCGTAAATGGGCCGGGCGAATCGCGCTGGCCATTGCCTCTTGAGCCAACGTAGGTAGCCGGACCCGCCGGGTCAAGGTGGTGGGCCAAACACCCACAATCATGTGAAGGCAGTTGTTAGCCGTTCGGCTGGCACCTCCATGATGGCGCCATCGAATGTCCACACCAACCAAGCCCGCACCGAGCGGCCGGGATAGATCGCCTGCAACGCCATGGCATAGGCGGCAAGTTGGCGAATATAGGGCTCAGCAACATCGTCAACGTTCTTAGGCGGCGGGCGATTTGTCTTGAAGTCCACAATGAGTACCTCTGTGTCGCTCACCGCCAGCCGGTCGATCTGCCCGGAAATCACGATAGGCCGGCCTTCTGCATCAAACACATCAAGCTTGGCGGTAATGGGCACCTCTGCAAGCGAGGACGGTGCAAAAATGGTCTGAACCGCCGGATCAGGCGCGTGCAGCAGTGCGAACACTTCCACGATAACCGACCTTTGGGCCTGTTCGTCCAGACCTTCACCATGTGTTTCCATGAACCGCGCTGCCGCCGCCTCGCGGTCAGAGGCCGGCAGATCGGGAAGGGTTTGCAACAACCGGTGGATCAGGCGGCCCCGCAGAAAACGATCTTCTGCCTGCTGAACCATGGGCGAGGCGGCAGGCTGGTCCTTCAGCTCAACAATCGCCCCCTCATCGGAGCGAACCAGATCAAGCCGCGACGGTGCCAATGGTTTGGGTTCAGGAGGTTCGGCCGGCGCTGGGCGCAGCATCCAGTCTTCCGGCTCGGTCGGCGCCACGGCCTGCGCTCCACTTTCTTCGGTGTCCGCGGCATCGGCGCTTTGCTCGCCCTCAAGTCGCCAGCGTCCATCGCCAATCTCGTTTGCGTGGGGCTCCAGCGCGCGGCGGATCAGTTCATACCAGCAATTGGGCGCCAGTTCGTTCTGGCTTTTGGAGCCGCCCACATAAAGCCGGTCGCGGGCGCGGGTCATGGCCACATAGAGCAGGCGGTTTTCTTCCTCGCGTTGCTTGTCAACATCGGCCTGAACAAGGGCAGACACAGCACCAGGCTGGGTGGCCGCAGACAGGCGCCAAACCGGCATGCCGTTATCGAACGTCAAAACACTGGACACTTTGCGCGCATCCGGCACCCGCGTGGTGTCGGGCAAGATCACAATGTTGGATTCAAGTCCCTTGGCACCGTGCACCGTCATGACCCGCACTTCGTTTTTGCCATGTTCCATGTCACGCTTGATTTCAGCATCCGCATCGGTGAGCCATGTGACAAAGCCGTGCAGCACCGGAGGATGAGTGCGCTCAAATTCGGAAGCCAGACTGAGCAGCTCATCCAGCGGATCGTTCACTTCTGCGCCCAGACGTTCTGCAAAGCGGCGCCGCGCGCCGCCCACTTCCAAAACTTGCGAGAAGAACTCAAACGGGCGAGAACTGCGCGCAAGTGTGCGCCACGACGCCAGCTGCTCAGCAGCGCGCGCAAACCCCCGAGCGGCCTCGAGCGCCTGGCCCAACGTGCCCTTGCGCCCTGGCGCAAGCGCCAGCAGATCATCATCGTTGATCGCCCGGCCCTCGTCGTGCTCCAACAAAGGGCTCTTGAGGACGCACGCCAGCGAATAGTCGTCCTGCGGCATATGCAGCGTGCGGGCCAGGGCCACCAGGTCCATTACGGCAATACTGCTGTTGATCTTCAGCCGGTCCGCGCCGGCAACCGGAATTCCTGCATCTCTCAGGGTGCGCACAATGGCATCGGCGAGCACGGTGCGGTTGCGCACAAGAATGAGAATGTCGCCCGGCACAACGGCGCGGCCGCGCGGTGTGAGGGTTTCCTTGCGTTCTATCCAGCTGCCGATCGTATCGGCAATGTGGCGCGCAAGCTGCAGGCGCGGGTCGGCGACGCCAGGCGCATCCACCGGATCATAGGGATCGCGCTCTTCTTCTTCCGGCTTCTCAAACAACGGCCAAAGCTCAACCTGGCCGGCCTGGCCAAGCCGGTTGGCCTGATGCAGGATTTCGTCGTCAGCCAGGCCTTTTTGCGCCAGCGGATCCTGAAACACATGATCGACCGCATCCAACACAGTCTGGGTGGAGCGGAAGGAGATGTTCACGCGCACATCTTCAAACGGCCGGCCTGCATCCGCCACCCGGGCTTCAAGCTGCGCCTTTTGGGCAATGAATTCATCCGGCGCCGCGCCCTGGAACGAGAAGATTGATTGCTTGTGGTCGCCCACAGCAAACAAGGTGCGCAAGGTTTCGCGTGCACCGGCGCCTGCGAAAAACTCAGCTGTGAGCTGGCTGACAATATCCCACTGCTCAGGGCTTGTGTCCTGCGCCTCGTCAATCAGCACATGATCAATGCCCCCATCCAGGCGGAACAAGACCCAGGCCGCATCCAGCCGCGTGAGCAGGTTGCGGGTGTAGATCACCAGGTCATCATAATCCAGCTGACCGCGCCGCTCCTTCTCGCTCTGAAAGCGCCGCAGAATGACACTGGCAAGCGTGAACAGCGCGTTGCTCGCATCGGCGGTGAGAGCCGCTTTACGCCGGTCGTCGGCGGCAACCACCCGCGCCTGCTCGTCCAGCATCCATTGCCACACCGCAGGCTGGCCCTCCTTGATGGCCTTGGTGGCCAAGGTTTTCTCCGAACGCGCCTCGCCCTTGGCGGTGAGAAACACCGAGCTGTAGGCGGCCCAATTGTCCGCTCCAATCGCACTGGAAAGCGTGACCGCGCGCGCCTGGTCCGTCTTGCTGGCGCTGCCGGAAAAGGCATCGATTGCTTCCGATACGCTTGCTCTGTCGGCGCCCGCCAGGGCCTGCGCCATGACCACATCCGCCGCCTCAGCGCCTTCAAGACCGAGCTCGCCATACAATGCAGAACGAAGGTTGTCCCCTGCCCCTTCCAGCGACCAGCCGGCAACCAGCTGTGAGCGCTCGTTCAGCAAGGTTGTGAGCACATCGTCAAACCCGGCCGCCTGGGTGTGAACGATGATGCGCTGCAGAGCCTTTGCCTCAGGCGATGCGGCGTGGCTTTGCGCGGCCAAACCCAAAACATGTTCGCGGGCTGCGCGCATAAGCTCTGCAGAGGTTCGGTCGTCCATGATGGAAAACCCTGGAGCGATACCGGCCTCCACCGGGAAACGCTGCAGCACGCTCTCGCAAAAGCCGTGCAGGGTCTGGATCTTCAGCCCTCCAGGTGTTTCCAGTGCCCGGGTGAACAAGCGCCGCGCCAGGCTTAGGTTTCCATCCCAATCATCCGTTGCTCCCAGCGCGCCGATGGCCTCGCGCAATTGGCCGTCATCCAGCACAATCCAGGCAGACAAGCGCCGGAAAAGGCGTGTTTCCATTTCGGCGGCGGCAGCCCGGGTGAAGGTGAGGCACAATATCCGCTCAGGCGGCGCCCCGGCCAGCATCAGGCGGATAATGCGGTTCACCAAAACGTAGGTTTTGCCCGACCCTGCATTGGCCGACACCCAGGCCGAAGCGTCGGGCCGCGAGGCACGGGCCTGCTGGTAGCTGGCTTCAGAAAGGCGGCCGGCGCTCATAGGCTGTCCTCACCTTCGCCGGCGAAGCTCGACCATTCCCGGTAGCGGCTGAGGTGGTCATAGGCCATATCCCTGGCCTCATACTTGGGCAACACACGGGGCAAATAGGGATGATTGGCGTCGGCGTTATATCTGGCAATGTGGCGTTGAAGGCGGGCATAGACCGTGTTGCAAACCTGCTGCACGCTGGCGTCAATCTTCGGTTTTGCGCGCCCAGGATCAAGCAGCCGGGGCTCGATGGCCGTTTCACCGCCCGAAAGCTGGAGATAGAGAAGCGCCGACGCTTTTGCCGCCGGCACACCTTCAAATGCACCCTCAGCAACCATGACCGCTTCCAGCAACAGTTGCGGCGCCTTGCCGGTGAGGGCCTCGGTGATGCCGGGCGGTGCGCCTGTCTTGTAGTCGATGAGCCTCGCCGTGCCATCATCAAGAATGTCGATCCGGTCGGCCCGGCCGGTCAGGGTGAACTCGCTTGCCCCGCTCACGGGAATGGTGAGTTTGCCTGAGGTTTCAACGTGCACGGCGCGAACGTTCTCTCTCAACCGGCGCTCATGGTCCACGGCCGCTTCAGCCACCCGGAGAAACCTTGGCCACCAGAAGGCCGCCACGTCCGGATAGCTCTCCCACTGCACAAAGCAAACTCTTCCGATCCGCTCCAGCTCACCGGCGATATCATCAGGCAGCGCGCCTGCCCATTTGGTCGAGAACTGCTCGAATATCTCATGGAACAGCGTGCCGCGCTCGCGCGGGCCGGGCGCCAAGCCAAGCTCCTCCAGGGGCAACAGCTTCAGGATGTGGCGGGCATATATGGCGTAGGGGTCGCGCAGCCAAGTTTCGATCTCGGTGATGCTGAGACGCTTTGGCCGCAGCTCAAGAGCCGGCTTTGGCGCCGGGCGTTCTGCGGGCGCAGTGTGCTCCACCTGATCAAGACCCAAGGCACTGGCCAGCAGATCACGCCCAGCCTCTTCAATATCGGGACCGTTCAGCGCTTCAAGGATGGCGGTCAGGCGCAGCAGCCAACGCGACGGCACCGCGGGCGCGCCTTCCTGCTTATCGGAAAAGGTGAGATAGACGGGTCCTGCCGCGCAGGCGGCTTGAACGAAGTCATGAGCGCTCAGCCCCATGCGCCGTTCCGGGCTTGCCAGGCCAAGATCTGCCCGCATGGGGCGGTTCAGCCAGGCGTCGGACTGGGTTTGGGCCGGCCAGGTTTTCTCGTTCAGTCCGCCCAGAATGACCACATCATGATCGGTCATGCGCGCTTCCAACAGACCAAGGATCTGGAGGCGCGGATGGGTGCCATAACGCGGCCGCACCACGGGCTGCGCCATCAGCCCCATGATCACGCGGCGAAGATCGGCAGGCGCCAGAAGCGGGCCATCTTCGCCGGCCTCCAGAAGACTGGAGAAAAACTGAGACAGCTGCTCGCCGGCCTCACTGCTCCACAGCGCCGAGCAATTCCCGGTCTCGTCAGCGGCGATGGCTTCGGCCGCCTGAACAATCGTTTCTGCCGCCACCTGCAGCTTCATCGGCTGGCCTGCGGCGGTGATGTTGATCAAATGCTCAAAGGGTGGCGGAACCATGCGGGCGGCCATCGCCGCTGCGGCCCAATCGCCTTCATCCCAGCGGGCAAGGTGGGGGAACCAGTGCGGTTTCTTGCCCACGTCTTTGCGCCGGGCCTCAACGGCATCCGGCAACGCGCCCAGGCTTCCGGGGGCAACGCCGCGCAGAACCGCCAGCTCCAGCTTGCGGACTGCCCTGGCTGCTGCGCCGCGCGCCAACCCGAACCGCGCCAGCCGATGAGCACATAGGGCCACTACGCTGAGAGCGGAAAAGCCGCTCTCCACCCCAGTCAGGATCAGATCTACAAACGTGCCCGGCACAGTGCGGGACAATGGGATGCCGGCGCTGTCATCCACGTTCAAGTTCCAGCGTTTCAGGTGCGCCGAAACCCTGCGGCCAAGGTTCCTGTCCGGTGTGACGAGCGCTGCGGTTCGCCCAGGCGTTTCGGCGGCTTCGCGCATCTTCAATGCGATGCACAAGGCTTCCTCACGCCGGCCGCGCGCGCGCACCACGGTGAGATCATCAAGCGCCGTGGTCAGGTCAGGTTGAAGCTCCGGCAGGGTGGATTGCCACAGGTTCGTGGTCTCCGATGGCCGCATGGTCTCGCTCAGAAGGTGCCCGCGCGCCTGGCTGGCACTGGAGCATTCTCCAATAAGTTGGACATGGGTACGGTCTGCGCCCAGACCCTCCAGCAACTCATGCAGGCCAAATTGCGGGTGTTGGGGGTCGAGCTTTTGCCAACTTTCCTCGTCCAGCGCCGTGTCGAGCCCCGGCAACACCACAGCCCCATTGGGCAGTTGAGAGATGGCCTTCAACAGGTTCGCTGTGGCGGGGATGGAACCGGTTGAACCAGCTGCGATGTAAGGTGTGTCCGGGTTGAGGGCCGAAAGGCAGGTAGCTTCGGCGTTGAGCAGATGATTGCGCCGCAGGGCCGGACCAATCATCCCGCGGTTAGCCAGTTCTGCCGGCAGTTGCCGCCGCACCACATCAAGCACCTTCAGCACATCCAGCCAATAAGCTGCAAAATTCTCCGAAACCAGATGCGCCAGCCGGTCGAGATCAATCTCTTCGGTTTCCAGCTGATCGACCAATCGGCCCAGGTCCGTTGCAACTTCAACCGCCTGGGAGGGGTGGGCAAGCAAGGCGGCGGAGAACTCAACCTCGCGATTGGCCTGTGCCCAGTTCAGCAGCAACCGGGCCAGGATGAGCTGTCTTCTGAGGGGGGAAACCGCAGCGGGAATCTCCAGTGCCGCTGCTCCATCAATGCTTGCCGGCAACAGAGACAACTCTTCTTCATCCACATCCCCCAGCGGCTGGATCCGGGGAAGCAGCAAGGCCGCCCCATCGCTCACATTCAAAAAGGCCGAAGCCAGTTCGCGTGCGGCGCGGCGGGTGGGCACCAGAATGGTGTAGGCGGATAGTTCAGCTGGCCCCGGCGCCGGCAGGTCCGGCGTGGGAAATCCGCCCGCAAGCACGGCCCGCGCCAGGGTCTTGAGGAAGGGGGCGCCGGCCGGGATGGACCAGATCTTTGAAGGACCGCTTGTCATGCAGGCGACAATGCGCGATTCCAAATGTATTGTCAGCGCCTTACGGCGCAGCACAGTGGACAAGATAAAAAGGTGGAGGCAAGCCATGAGAGCGAACCCATCAGGGGTTTGGCAACCCAAAGGCCGCGGCTTCAACATGGCCGCCATTCAACCACCTGGCCACGTGGTGCATTTCACCGGTCAGGTGGCGTGGGATGAGAACGAGACCATTGTGGGGCCAGGTGACATCGAAGCCCAGACACGCCAGTGCTTCGTCAACATCGAACACATTCTCTCAGCGCTTGGCGGGCGCATGGAAGACATCGTCTCGATCACCACATACTACACCCACCGCGACCAGCTTCCGGCCATCCAGAAAGTACGCACCGCGTTCCTGACGGCAGAAACCGCGCCGGTCAGCACCTCGGTCATGGTGGCCGGTTTGGGACATCCGGACTTTCTGGTGGAAGTCACCCCCATTGCGGTTATTCCAGAAGACCGGTTCAGGGATCCCAATGTCCCCTCCTAGCGATCTATGATTGTATTCGGTTGCATTTTTTAGTCTGCCGCAAAAAAATACTGCCAAACGAACCCAATTCTCTGTAAGCTACTGATAATTTACAATAATATTATGTTGCACCGCACCCTAAATGGCTGCACGGGTGCAATTTAGTCCGCCAACGCCTGCTCAGCGATCTCGATCGCCTCAGGCGTGTTGATCTCCATCCACACCCCATCATGGCGCAGGCCCTTCAGGCGGCCGCTTTCAATCGCCTTGTCGAACAACACGTTCATGGAGAACTTGCCTTTGGGCGCGCCCTTGAAGATGCGCGGGTGGGCAAGGTAAACCCCAGTGAAGACAAAGGGCGCAACCTCACTTTCCGCACGCCGGGTGAGCGTGCCATCAGCATCGCAGTGAAAGTCGCCGCGCCCTGAATAGCCATAGCTTGCAACCGTGCTGGACAAGAGCAGCAGCATGTCCATGGTCTCATCATCCCAACTCTGGCGCAGGCGCTCCAGGCTTGGCTGGGTGCCTTCGGTCCAGAGCGAATCCGTGTTCACCATGAAGAAGGGATCGGAGCCCAGATGGGGCAACGCCTTCACCAGCCCGCCGCCGGTTTCAAGCAGTTCCTGGCGCTCGTCCGAAATCACGATCTTCGGGCTCGTCACCGTGCTCAAATGGTCTTCCAGCATCTCAGCTTTGTAGTGCACGTTGATAACCGCCTGGCCCACGCCGGCATGGCGCAACCGCTCCAGGACATGGTCGATGAGCGGTTTGCCCGCAACCTCCACCAACGGCTTGGGGCGCTCGCAGGTCAGTGGCCGCATGCGTGTGCCCAGCCCTGCTGCAAGCAACATGGCGTGGCTGCCAATTTGCGATGTGGATGGTTTCATCATCACTTCACACTCACTCAAACGGCCTGATCGGTTCTGCGGGCGGGCGCAGGGAAGGCCTCTTCGTACCAAATCCTCAAATCCTTCAACACCGGCGCTTGCAGGGTTCGGTCAAGATACCCCCAAAGGCGGGGCACATGCTGCAAATAGCCGGGCTTTCCGTCACGCTCCTTGAGGCGCATGAAAATACCGAGGATCTTGGTGAGCCTTTGTGCTGCGAGGATGGCGTAGCACTCTTCAAATGCATCTTGGTCAAAGTTCTCACCCGCCCGCCGGCGCTGTTCAAAGTAGTATACAAGCATGCTGCGTTCGGTTTCCTGGTCAACATCGACCCGAGCATCAAGCAACAGCGAGGCAAGATCGTAGGCAGGATGGCCCTGAACCGCGTCCTGAAAATCGATAACCCCCACCCGCGCGAGCCCGGTTTCGTTCGCCCGCCAAATCAGGTTGGGCGAATGATAATCCCGCAAACACCAGACAGTTTGATGACAGTTCAGGCGTGGCCAAAGGGCCCGCCAAATGGCGAAGAACCGCTCTCGTACCTCACCGGACGCTTCACCCTCGTGAACGGCGGGCCAGTACCAGTCCAGCAGCAGTTCAACCTCAATTTCCAAGGCAGCTTCGTCAAACTTGGGAACGCGGTGCTGCAAGCCTCCCGGAAGGGTGATGAGCTCAGGAAGCGGGCTTTGGGCAAGCTTCACCAGAACATCCACCGCTGCCGCGTAAGGGGTCTTCATATCCGCAGTCTTGGCGCGCACCATGTCCTGGTAGACCTCGCCGCCAAGGTCCTCAATGATCAGAAGACCGGCCTCCAGATCGGAGACAAAGATCTCAGGCGCGCAAAGGCCCATGCCCCGCAAGCCCTGGTCGATGGCGGCAAATGCGGTGACACTTTCAGCAAGATGGGCGATCTGACTGTAAGGCAAGCCGTTGCGGACCGGCGGCCCATCCGGTGTCTTTGCAGAATCCATCAAGATCCGGGGCGCGGTGCTCTTTCCCGCCCGCCAGATCCGCTCATAGCGGCGGGCTGAGGCGTCCCCCTGAAGGAAGGACCGCGCGCAACCGTGATAACCGCCGGCATCCAGAAACGCGCTGATAACTTCCATGCGGGCAGCGCGCAGAGCCCAATCGCCGTGGCCGGTTAGCGTCAGCTCCCGGGACTCTGCGCTATCACCGTCGTTCAGAGTGATCTCCAAGCGATCAGCGGGCATGAAGGCATCGGCGCGATCGGGCCACTCAGCCAACACCACCATAGTGTCGGCAAGACCTGGAAAGCCGAGTTCAGGCACTTCCTCCTGATCGGCAACCCGGTAGAAATCGAAATGGGCAACCGGCAGCCGGGTGTCCTCATAGGTCTGGACCAGGGTGAAGGTGGGGCTTGGCACCTCAACATCGCCGTCACCGGCGCTCAGCGCGCGAATGAAGGCGCGGGCAAATGTGGTTTTCCCGGTGCCCAATTCACCGGCCAGAGTTATCACATCGCCGGTACGCACGAAGAGCGAAACCTCGCGGGCAAAGGCCTCAGTGGCAGCTTCTGAAGGCAGATGCAGGGTGCGGCAATATTCTGTGCCAGTGGTCATTTACAATGGACCGCCCGGTGCAAAACTTAGCCCACGCTCAGGCGCGGGCTCTCAGCGAGCGGGGCACTCACGGCGGCATCTGCTGGAACGCGCTCCTGGGGTCCAGATTTCGGCAATGTCAGCGTCACTGTGGTGCCCGCATCAATTTGGGAATCCAGGCCGATTGCACCATCATGCAGTTCCACAAAGCTCTTGACGATGGACAGCCCCAAGCCTGCTCCCCGGTGGCCAGACCGCGCCGGCTTCGCGGCGAAGCGGTCGAAGGCAGATTTTTGCGTCTCTTCGTCCATCCCGCGGCCGGTGTCGCTCACCCAGATCCGCACTTGGTTTTGCTCACGGCGGCAGCCCAATCGAACCGTTTCCCCACTGGAGCTGAAACCGATTGCATTGGACAACAGATTGAACAACACCTGCTTCAGCCTCATTTCATCGCCCGTCATCAGTTCAGGTGCATCCGGGATGATCACCTCTAGCGTCAACCCGTGCTTCTTCACCCGATCCTTCACCAGGGTGGCCGCATCGGTGAGCAGTTTGGTGACGTCAATTTCGGCCAGGTTCAATTCCATGGCACCGGCATCGATGGAGGCGAGATCAAGGATCGAATCGATAATGGAGAGGAGCTGCCTGGAGGAATTTTGAATATCGTGCAGATATTCTCTTTGTCTTGGCGCCAACTCGCCCGCAATGCCCATGTCCAGCACTTCGGCAAAACCATTGATGCTGGTCAGCGGCGTGCGCAGTTCATAGGAAACATTGGAGAGGAAGTCGGTTTTGAGCTTATCAGCTGCTTCCAGCGCTTCGGCGCGTTCGCGCAAGGCGTTCTCGATGCGCGATGAATCCGTCACATCCACATAAGTCAGCAACGTGTTGCCATCAGGCAAAGGCACAATTGCAGAATCAAACACGCTGCCGTCCGGCCGGGCGATCCGGTCCTTTGAGGCCGTGCGCTCGCTTTGCAGTGAGGTGATGGCAATCTTCAGTTTATCCCAGGCCGCGTCCAATGGCAGAAGTTCGCGGCACCAGGCCACCACTTCATCAACATGGGGCTCGCGCTCCAGAGCCGCTGCATCAATCTTCCAGAACTGGGCAAAGGGCGGGTTGAACAGTTTCAAGCGGCCGTCTGAACCAAACAGCGCCAGCCCCTCATTGAGATTGTTCAGAGTTTCACCCTGCACGCTCGTCAGCTCATTGTACCGGCTTTCGAGCTGAAGCCGTTCGGTGACGTTCTCAAAGAGATAAGCCACGCCGCCAAGCGGATGCTGTTCGCCGGTCACCCTGATTGTTTGCCCATCTGGCAGATACCACCAGTCCTCGGCGGTTTCAGCTTGCGAGAAGACTGCGAGCTGACGATCTTTCCAGTCGCGGTAGTTGGCCTGCTCTGGAAGGCGACGCTCCTCGCGCAATTTGTCCAGGATCTCAGCGTTCGAAGGTTGGGTATCAAGCCAGGCCGGTTCCAGCTGCCAGAGTTCGGCATAAGGCGTGTTGAAGAACCGCAGGCGTTGGTCCGGACCGAAGATGGCCACAGCGGTCTTCAAATTGTCGAGCGTCCGGGAGTGGGCCTCAATGTGGCGCTCCAGTTCTTTCTCCGCAATTTCAAGCTCTGAAACATTGATCGCAAATCCGGCAGTGCCGTGCTCAACCGCCACCTCCAACAGATCAAGAGCCCGTTTCTCGCCGGCTATGACCGTGTGGGCACGCACCCGGCTGCCCGATTTAGGCGCCTCAGCGGCAAGCTCCTGTGGGGGAACGATCTCCATGTTCTGTTGAACGATCTGGGTAACGCTTTCAGCCTCAACAGCGTCAACGTAGGCTTGGTTGCACCAAACAAGCTGGCGGCCTGCGTTGCGCAGCCAGATCGGCATGGGGGCAGAATCCAATATGATCGAAAGCTGAGAAACCTGAAGCTTCAGCTTTTCAGCTTCCGTGGTAAGCTTCGTGTTGTCCTCACGCTCTCCAATCAGGGGGCGCAGGCGGAGCGTCGCCATGCCTCCGGCCGTGCGGCCGTCAGCTTCGATCAATTCACCGGTACGCGTGCGCACACCAAAGTTGAACGCCTCCCCAGACGAGCGCAATTTTCCCAGATGCTCTATGAGCTGGCTGGCCGATTGCGGCTCAAGCCAAAAGGGAAAATCAGGCAGACGGGCCTGTTCTTTCGGCACATTGCAGGTGCCGAGCAGGTCTCCAGACACACGGTCGGGAATGGAGGCTTGACCGGTCCAGATGAAAAGAAGGTGCGGTTCTGCGGATAAAAGCAGCTCGGCATCGTTGAGTTTTGCCTCAAAATCGGCGAGCTGCTCGGTCAGGTTGGCGGTCTGCTTTTTCGCCCGATGGGTGGTGATGATGGCGGTAATGAACACAACCATTGCCAGGGCGGCCACGACCATGGTGATCAGATCAACAGAAATGACATCCTTTATCGACCAGTCGGCCGGAGCGCTGCTGGCTGGGCCTGCACCGATGATGAGGAATGCGCTGGCACACCCCGCAGCTTGCCATCGCTTCACCCAAATTGCCCTTATCGATCCGCCCGACATTGTGGATCGGCCATTCCTTTTGCATTGTTGTGCCGTGGGGCTGGTCCCGAAAGTATTGCCCACCCGGCAGTATTTCTCCCCATAACGCCCGATACTTACCCTGCGCTGATCGTAACGCGATCGACAAACGAATCACCTAAACAGGCAGCTCTGCCGGTATACAACAAGGATCTGCTGATTTGATAGACCGCGTTGATTAAAGCTGGTGATTTTGCCGTTCCGTAGTTGCCCAAAACACACTCTTCGTGGCGTGCGCTTAGGCAAAAAAATCCGGCGGTGCAATACCGCCGGATTGTTAGACTGTATGGATCGGCGCCTTAATAGCGGTATTCGGACGGTTTGAACGGCCCTTTTTGCCCCACGCCAATATAGGCAGCCTGCTCTGGGGTCAGCGTTGTCAGCTGAGCACCAAGCTTTTCCAGATGCAGCGCGGCAACTTTTTCGTCCAGGTGCTTGGGCAGCACATAAACTTCGTTGTCGTAATTTTCGCCCTTATTCCAGAGCTCAATTTGCGCCAGGGTTTGGTTAGAGAACGACGCTGACATCACAAAGCTCGGATGGCCGGTGGCATTGCCAAGGTTCACCAAGCGGCCCTCAGACAACAGAACCATGCGCTTGCCATCGGCAAATTCGATCAGGTCCACTTGCGGCTTCACATTGGTCCAGTTCAGGTTCTTCAACGCAGCCACCTGAATTTCATTGTCGAAGTGACCGATGTTGCAGACAATCGCCATATCCTTGAACGCACGCATATGGTCGATCGTGACAATGTCTTTGTTGCCGGTCGCCGTCACAACAATATCTGCCCGCGGCGCAGCTTCTTCCAATGTCACCACTTCAAAACCGTCCATGGCCGCCTGAAGTGCACAAATGGGATCAATCTCGGTGACCAGAACCCGCGCGCCAGATCCGGCGAGCGACTGCGCAGAGCCTTTGCCCACATCGCCATAACCGCAAACGACGGCCACTTTGCCGGCCATCATTACGTCGGTGCCGCGCCGAATGGCGTCCACAAGAGACTCGCGGCAGCCATATTTGTTGTCGAACTTCGATTTGGTCACGCTGTTGTTCACATCGATCGCCGGGAATGGCAGCTCACCACGTTCCTGCAACTGATGCAGGCGCATCACACCGGTGGTTGTTTCTTCCGACACGCCTTGAATGTTGGCACGCACCTTGGAGAACCAGCCGGGATCAGCCGCCAAACGCTTCTTAACCTGCGCAAAGAAGTATTCTTCTTCTTCCGACTGCGGATTTTCAAGCACGCTTGCGTCGGTTTCCGCCTTTGCGCCGAGCAGCACCAACATGGTGGCATCACCGCCATCATCGAGGATCATGTTGGCGGTTTCGCCGTTGCCCCAGTCGAGGATGCGGTCGGCATAGTTCCAATACTCCTCAAGGGTTTCGCCTTTCACCGCAAACACCGGAACGCCGGAGGCCGCAATGGCAGCCGCAGCGTGATCTTGGGTTGAGAAGATGTTGCAAGACGCCCAGCGCACATCAGCACCCAAAGCAACAAGCGTTTCAATAAGAACCGCCGTCTGAATGGTCATATGCAAGGAGCCGGCAATGCGCGCGCCTTTCAGCGGCTTGCTGTCTTCATATTCGCGGCGCACCGACATCAAGCCGGGCATCTCGTGTTCTGCCATGGTGATTTCCGTCCGCCCGAATTCGGCGAGCGAAATATCCGCCACAATGTAATCTTTAGCGTCAGCCATTGTTTCAAATTCCTGGAAATTGTTGCGCACGCCGTCGTGCACGAAACTGTTCTGCGGGGGCCCTCTTATCAGCCGGATAGCCCGATGGCAAGACCACATAAACTAATCTTTATATCTAAGATTAATCGTCCTCGTCGAATTTCCGCTCCACCAGCGCACTGAGCGCCTCCAGGGCACTTTCTGCTTCGGGCCCAGTGGCCTCAACCATCACGTCGCACCCTCTGGCAGCGGCCAGCATCATGAGCCCCATTATTGATGTGCCGGGAACCGTCAGCCCATCTCTGGTCACACTGACATCAGCCTCAAAGCCCTCCGCACATTTGACGAACTTGGCCGATGCACGCGCGTGCAAGCCTTTGGCGTTGCAGATGTTGAGTGTTCGGCGATGCATGAAAGGCGATGGGCTCAGCTGTTTTCACCAGACAGAATACGGCTGGCAACATTGATGTACTTTCGCCCGGCCTCCTGGGCATCGTCCACCGCTTCGTTCAAAGACTTCCCCGCGCGGGAGCTTGCCAGCTTGATCAGCATGGGCAGGTTCACGCCGGCCACCACTTCCACATTGGCACTGTCCATCACGGAAATGGCAAGATTGGACGGAGTGCCGCCAAACATGTCCGTCAGCAGAATGACCCCTGCCCCGCTATCAGCGCGGGCCACCGCATCCAGAATATCGCTGCGCCTTTGTTCCATGTCGTCGTCGGGACCAATGGAAATGGTTTCCATATTCTCCTGAGGACCAACAACATGTTCAAGCGCGGCCCGAAATTCAGACGCGAGCTGTCCGTGCGTGACCAGAACCAGTCCGATCATTTGCCAGAGTGTCCTTTCATTCCGCCCCTCTTGTATCCCTCACCCGATATCATGCTGTGAAGCTGCTTGGTTCGCAAGCTGAGACTTCGCCGGAGTTGGAAAACAGGCTTTTGTGCAGGGCCGCCGCAGCGCGCACAAATGCCGGGGCAGAAGCATGAAACGGTGCGACCTCATGCATGGGCAGCGCCACACCCAGAATATCAATTTGGCTTCCCTCAGCACTGGGCATACGCTCAATCTTGCCGCTCGGAACGAGGCGTAATGCAAGAGACAACACAACTTCATCACGCACTGCACATGTGCTGATGATGCCCAGACCACGGACCTCTAGCAGACCTTTCAAGGAGGGTGGTGCGCTCGCGATCAGGTGTTCATCAGCCCGGCGCAGCAAAACCTGATCATCGGCCACAAGCCGTGTTTGCAGCACCGCGCCGCCAGAACCTTGGCCTGGCTCATCAATCAGCCTGAGAGCGAGATCCGATTTGCCGCTGCCCGATGGTCCGAGCAACAGAACCCCATGTTCCCCCACCGCAACACACGTGCCGTGCAGGTTCGTTTGTTCCGGCATCAGGCTTTGTCAGAGGTTTGACCGCCGCGGCGCCGTTCACGGGGCTCACGTGGGCGAACCGGCAACCGCACGGTGAACCGCGCCCCGCCAATCTTGGGCTCCTCAGAGCTTGAATCGGTGGCGTACCAGTTTTCAGCCCAAATCCGGCCGCGGTGGGCATCAACGATCTGTTTGGAGATCGAAAGCCCAAGACCGGAGTTTTCTCCAAATGCCGCCTCAGGGCGGTCGGTGTAAAACCGGTTGAAAATGCGGTCGAGGTTCTCTTCGGAGATGCCGGGCCCTGAATCTTCGATACGAAACTCCACCTGTCCAGGCAGTTGACGCAGGTTGATCCACACATCCGAATCCGGCGGGGAAAACGACCTGGCATTGTCGAGCAGGTTGCGCACCACCTGGCCCAACCGGCTGTCGTGGCCCATGACGAAGAAGCCCTCGTTCTCCGCAGAGCCCTGTTGCGATTTCTGCCGTGCGGGCGCGGCCACAGGCTCCACCTTGAGGTGCACTTTGGTGCTCTCACCGCGAACGTTCTCGTTGGCAAGCTGCGCGAATGTCTCCAAAAGATCGCGCATATCAACTGGTTCTGCCTCGTTCCGCGCCAGCTCAGCATCAAGGCGCGAGGCATCTGAAATGTCGGAGATCAGACGGTCGAGCCGTTTGACATCATCTTTGACGATCTCAATCAGGCGCGCGCGCTGGGCATCATCTTTGACGTAGTCCAGGGTTTCAACGGCACTGCGCACCGAAGTGAGCGGATTCTTCAGCTCGTGCGCCACATCGGCCGCAAAACCTTCAATAGCGTCAATCCGGTTGTAGAGCGCATTGGTCATATCGCGCAGCGCGCCAGACAGGTCGCCAATCTCATCACGCCGGGTTGAGAAGTCGGGAATCTCCACGCGCTTGTTTATGCCTTTGCGGATCTGATCGGCAGATCTGGCCAGCCGGCGCATGGGTTCAGCAATCGTGCTGGCCAAAACCAGCGACAGCAACACCGCAACCAGCGCAGCGACAACGAACATCCGAATGATATGCCAGCGTTCATTGACCAGAGTTTCGTCAATCTCACCATCCCGGGTCGACAGAACAAGCGCACCTTGAACCGCGCGAAACCGCTGAACCGGCACAGAGACAGAGACAATCACCTCGCCCTTCTTGTTCGCGCGCACAACACTGACCGAAGCGCCATTCAAGGCCGCGTTGACTTCGGGAAACTCTTTGCCGTTCTCGCTTTCAAACTCTTTTTGCAACGGATAGTCGTTGGCCGTGAACCAGTCTCGCGCCACCTTCCACCACGTTTTGAGAATGCTGTCTTTCTCCACCTCCAGCGGCGGCAGCTCAAATTTGAGCACAGCACCTGAGGCATAGAGAAAGTTTGAGTCTGAAAGCAGCACGCCTTCTTGATCAAACAGGCGTGCGACAATCTTGGTGCGTGCCACCAGCTTGCGCAACACCGGTCCTGCCTGCTCCGGGTTGATCGGAAAGTCGAAATTGCCGAACTGTTCCTCGGCGCTGGGGAACGCATTTTGCTTATGCATTTCCAATAGGCGCTCGTGATTGAGCACCACACTGTTGGAAGTGTCCACCGTGGCAGATGACGCCAAAGCTCCGGCAATGATTTGTGCCTGGCTCATCATGGCCTCCACCCGCGCATCAATCAGACCCTGCCGGAACTGGTTGAGATAGAAGATCCCCGACGCGAGGATGATCAAGCCGATGAAGTTGATGATGATAATGCGCGCAGTGAGACTGCCCGGAGCAAATTTTGACAAGACATTGCTGAAGCGGAAGGCGGCTTTGTTGCTCGCCGCTCCTACACTTGCGCCCAAGTCTTTCAGGTCACCCTTCTGAAAGCTTGTGTCATGTTCTGCGTCAGCAACCATTCCCGCCCCATAACGCCCGATTTGAGGCGTTACAATTGTCAATGACGACCCAGCCGGCGGGCCGGCCAGGTCGTTCAGGTTCAGTCTTCTTTGAAGCGGTAACCCACTCCATAGAGTGTCTCGATGCCATCAAAACTATCATCAACAGCCTTGAATTTTTTGCGCAGCCGTTTGATGTGGCTGTCGATCGTGCGGTCATCAACATAGACCTGATCATCATAGGCTGCATCCATCAAGGCATCGCGGCTCTTCACAATTCCGGGACGCTGCGCCAAGGACTGCAGGATCAAAAATTCCGTCACGGTCAAGGTGACCGGCTTGCCGCCCCAGGTGCACAAGTGCCGGTCCGGGTCCATGGCGAGCTTGCCGCGCTCAATCGCACGGGTGCTAGTTTCCATGATGGCCGCGGCATCTTTTGGGGCTGCACGGCGCAGCACAGCCTTCACACGCTCCACCAAAAGGCGTTGGGAGAACGGTTTGCGGATAAAATCGTCTGCCCCCATCTTGAGACCGAACAACTCGTCGATCTCATCATCTTTTGAGGTCAGGAAGATAACGGGCATGTCAGAACTTTGACGCACACGGCGCAACAGCTCCATGCCATCCATGCGCGGCATCTTGATGTCGAAAATGGCCATATCCGGAGGATTGTCAGATAACCCTTGCAGGGCAGCTGCGCCATCCGAATAGGTGTGTAGGCCATAGCCTTCTGCTTCCAGGGCCATTGAGACTGATGTCAGAATGTGCCGGTCATCATCCACGAGGGCGATCGTAGCCATTCGTTTCCCCATACTGTTGTTAAACCTCCGAAAGGCGTTAGGGGTCGATCTAGGGCAAATTGTGGCAAGGGTCACGGCAACGCCGATAATCATCAAAGCGCCGCGAATTGTCACTCTTTCGCCATAATATAGGACGCCTTCCGCCTGATTTCCACCCATGGGGGAGGCTGGAGGCCAGATCTTGGGTGAAACAGGCGAGATCGTAGGCCTTCAGATGCGTTGAGAGGTGTTTGGTTGCAGGCCTGCAACTCACGATCAAACTGTCGTGGAACTGAATAGGGCCGGCACGGAGCCCGTCCGCGCCAGCCCTGGTGCTTGTTTCGATCAGGCGCAACCTTCTGCCGGAAGGTTGCTCCAGGTCCAGCTCAGTTGAAGCTATACTTGGCCTCATTCAGCAGATAGGGCCGGAAGTTCTTCTTCAGAGAGGGAGGTTCTGCTGGCAAGGTCACGGCACCGCCAAATGGGTTTTTGGCTATGGAGTACGCATAGTTGACATATGTGCTGGTCAGCTTCAGCGTGTTGGAGACGAAGCAGAGATATACGCAGTTGCCGTCCAGACCACCTCCCGTGAATTCAACCTGAGAATCGGGGGTGTAGAATATTCCCGAGAAATAAGCGCGTGTGCTCGCAAATACATGCTTTGGAGGCGCATCTGCACCGCGCGCCGCCATAATGGCGATGCCCGCCCACTTGCCCGTTTTTTTCGCACGGATCGAGAAATTTCCGCCGTCTATCTGCATCTCTGCCTTTTCGTCGGCGAGGTAGATCAAAACGTTGTCGCCCTTAATTTCTTTGCCCCCCATGGACGCATCGACAACAAGTGGTCCCTCTTTGATAATGTACGTGCCTTCATTAAGAGTGACCTCCGCTGCATCTGTGATGGTGAGGCCGCCGCAGTAGACGCCGGGCTCAAGAACTGGTCTAGGGTCACTGGTAACAAACCCGTTGTACCGGCACCCGCTGAACGACGGCTCGGGTAGATCATTCAGAAAATCGCCCACGGGTTTCACACCCGTTACAACTCTGCTATGGGTGACACCCGGGGCACCGCCCGTGACGGCCACCTCGAGTGCACCGATGCCGAACTCACGCGCTGTTAAAACAAAGGCATCATCGGCCTCAGAATTGACCTGCACCGCGTAGACATCAATGTCGGCAGAGCCATGCATTTCCAAGGCGCCGCTCGCATCTGGTGAGAGCATATGAAAGCTCGGCGGCACAGGCATGACCGCGATGCTGCTAACATTCACATCAACATCGTTTTTGAAAATTTTGCCAAACATGGTTTTCACCGGATTGGCGCGCCATCTGTTCATCTGCGCCTGAACCCTGACGGCGTTCACAGGAAAAAGCTCGCCCCGCAGCAGAAAGCGCTCACGGTTGAAGTCCCATTTGCCAAAAAGCACGTCATAGTCTCGCACCGCGGCATTTGTTGCTGCCGGAGGCAGGTTTTTCTTCGCCGCGGCAACCGCGGCTTCACGGTATTGGATCCTCGCCTGGGAGACATTCAGAAAATCAACACGGGCCTCATCCCGCAACTTTGTAAGAACGGAAAGGGCACTGAAATCTGCCGATTGCTGAAGCTGCGTTCGGACCGAATAGAAATGACCCACATCGATCGCAAGCACCCCAAAACCGATCAGAACCGGCAAGGTAAACGCGACAATCGTCGCCATGGAGCCATCTTTGTTCTTTAAAAACCGGCGTCTCAATTTCATTAATGTCGTCATTTGGGGTACTCTCACAATCGTCAATATTCATGTGTTTTGAGGGCGTTGCCGCCGCTCTGCTTCCCCCAGTAATCTGCTCCCTATTGTCTGGCCAAACATGAGTTGCCCGTCTTGTGGGCGCCTTGATAGCTGCGGAGAGCGGAAATTGTTCGAATGCACTGGTGCGCCAGCTTTTGAACGCCCGCCTCAATGTCCACAACCTCTTCTGGACGCAGGTCCGAAGAGACCAACACCGACAGCTTTGCCAACACGTCAGCATGAACCAATTTAACCAGGCTATAGAGTTTTTGAGAGGGATCCGTCAGGCGGCCCGTCTTCTTGTGGGTGGCGATTTGCAATACAAGATCAGTTAGTTTTTCCGTCTCAATGATGAACTCATCAATGAGGTCATCATGATCCATCACCCGCCTGATGTGGGAGGCTGCCCTTTTGTTGGGCTGGTTGAGAAAGTGCAACTGACAGGCGTCTTCTTTTGCCGCGATCGTAGTCATTCTTATTCCCTCTGAGTGTTCGGTGTGGATGGAACGGCTTGTGCAATGGTGCGTCCCTAGCTGGAGCTGCCGGACGTCATGTTCAAAATGTAAGGACGGAAGGTCTTCATAAGCGCCGGAGGCAGAGCTGGCGATGCTGCAATGTTACCAAACGGGTCCGTTTTTCCAGCATTGCCCGGCGACACGTTTATGTTGGTGCCATAAAGGTCAAGGGTGCCGGAAACGAAGCAAACATAGCCACACACACCATCCATCTTGCCGTACCTGGCGCGCACGTTTGAATCGGGGGTGTAGAATATGCCTGAGAAGTACAGATCTACATCGACAAGAACAATATCAGGGGCGGGCGACAGACCAGGTGCCGTCATAATTGCAATACCCGCATGGGGCCCTGCATCCTTTGCAGACAAGGAGAGGTCTGCCGAGGCAATCCGTGCATCTGCTTGTTCATCTGCCAGGTAGATCAAAACACCTTCGCCCCTAACGGGCCTGCTTTGCGGCGCAGCGTTGATCAACAGGGGTCCCCCCTCAATGACGAAGGTTCCTCCCGCTCTGAAAGTGACCTCATCCACATCGTTGATTGTCAGGCCGTCACAGTACCGGCCAGGCTCAAGGGTATGGCTGCCACCGCCCGCCAGTTCGGGGTTGGGGATACATGGCCAATCGTCGAAATCGACGGCGGGAACTTTCTCGAGGAAATCGCGCGCGGGCCGGCTTCCGGTCTTATATTTATCATCCGAATTGCCGACCATGTCTCCTACCACATGGATGGAGAACACCCCTGCGTCTTTCGGGTGGCTCGGTGCGACGAAAGCGCTGTCTGATGTGGAATTAACGTGAATGGTTTCCGTATCAATGTCGGCGCCATTGCGGAAAATCAGCGCTTTGTCAGCCTCAGAAGACAGCAAGACAAAACTCTTCGGCAAGGGCAGAACCGCCATCGAACTGACAGAAACGTCCACATGGTCTCTGAAGATCTTGCCAAAGAACGTTGTGGCGGGGTTGTTTCGCTGCTCGCTCATTTCAGCCTTGATCCGAACCGCGTTCGTGGGAAAAACGGATGCACCTTCTGAAAACAGCTGCTTGTTGAAATCCCAGTTTCCAAACGTTATGTCCCCAGGCTTGACCGCGGCATTTTTTGCCGGCCGAGGCATGCTCTGGTTTGCCAGCGCTGCGGTTGCGCTCCCGTATTTAGTCCCCGCGTCGGAGGCCGAAAATCCATTGAGCTGTTCGTTGTCGCGCATTTGCGTAAGGACCGACAGGGCGGCAAAATCTGACGCTTGCTGCATGTTGGTCTTCAGTGTGTAGAAGTGCCCCACGTCAACCGCAAGTGCACCGAACCCTACCAGTGCCGGCAACGCAATCGCTGCGATCATTGCCGCTGACCCGTTTTCACTCTTCCAGAATCCGAACTTGGTTTTTGGTCTTAGTTTCATTGTTCAAACTTCCTCGCTAGGACTGCCGTCACCTTTTTTGGTGACTAGGTCATGTTGACAAACTCCTGACCCACAATCTTGCCGATACGATGTGTATGAAGCCGAGATAGCTGAGTGCGGTTTTGTCGTAGCGGGTTGCGAGCCGTCTTGCGCATTTAAGTTTGTTGAAGCAGCGTTCGACCT
>JAAEUE010000057.1 GCA_024227565.1 Alphaproteobacteria bacterium | reverse complement strand
TCGCCAACATCGTACAAAGTCCCCGGAAACTCTTTGGTTTCAGATTCCGGTCGGACAAAAACCCTGCTCCAACCTTTCATTCGTGCGACTAATGCAACTTCAGACCAGCTTGTGATAGTGGCATCGAAGTTCAGAGAGTGGGCTCCGAGTTGCTGGTTTACAATACGGGCACCAAACTGCGGTCCGTCCCAGCCACCAGGCATCCAACCGGCCTCATGGGCGACTTTCAGCAGACCGCTGGATCCGTACACGAGGCACGGACCGGCAATTTCTGGAATTGGCTCTGCTGGCACGTGGGAAAAAGGAACGACCTTTAATGTTTCAAGGCGTATTCCGCGCCTCAGTATACAATCTGACAAGGTTAGATAATCTTCCTCACCAATCGCATTCGACTGGAGAACCCATGTGAGATTGTCAAAATTCATGGGCTACAATAACGCTCAACCCCTGAATAACAATGTCTGCTCCTGGCACATTTTCCCGGTTTTGACCGGCACTGAAAAGAGTCGGTTTTTGGGGGTGGCCCGGACGTTCGTGGGCCGGGCTCAAAAAGGGGAAAAATGACACTGTGCGGACATGCTATGAGACCTCTCCGTTTCTGACGAGAGTTGGGAGTTTTTTATTATAGCTCGATCATTCTGCGGAATAGGTGTGAACCAAGCATCTACTCCTGAGCCGCATTCAGCACTGTGTGTGTATCGTAGTGCTCCATGAATTGGGTAACTTTGCCATCTTCGAACATCCAAACATCGACCTTCGGTATCGTAGCTGTATTGCCGGTTCGCCTGTTAGTCCAAGAGCATTCGCCTAATGCCACAACTCGCCCGCCCTGAGCCACGTACTCGTTGATATGGTAAAACTCCATGGACCAGTCTTCAGCTAGCCCGTCGAAGTAACCGATCACTTCCTCCTTGGATGCGCGCGGCTGCGTGAACTCCATACCAGGCCGGCCATCTGCAAGGGAACCCCAAGCGACGTGGTCGGCGAGAAGGCTCATCCAAACGTTTGCATCACCCTTGGTTTCTGCCCACTTCGAATACGCGTCGCGCAATATTGCTACATTTTTTTCTTCCGGGGTCATATGACGGCTCCTTTTATGTTCTGGCGCTTGACCGGCGGCGCCTACAATAAAACTGTTCAATCTTATATGTAATTTTTGTTCCGTTCTAAAGCATATAAGAATCAGTAAACTTGCAAGACAATATTATGATCGAAAAGAACAAAATAACAAATGCAAAGAATTTCAATGTTCTCTTTAGCGAAGACCGGTTCGAATTATCGCCCGAGCTCTATACAGGATATTTTTTGCGGATGTGACCTTGCGAGCCCGGGAAATGTGTGCGGACCTGACCAAGCGCACGGGTGACGAGGGGTCGAGCCAAACCACATCCGCCAAAGCAGCCCATCACCGCGCACAAAATGGTGGTAACGACCGACCAACAAGTCCGTTCCACCCCCGAAACCTGACATCAATGTCCGTTTTCTCTCCACAGGTCGGCTTAGCCCCTTAAAGCGGACTCTCAATCTGGGCGACCAAAGAGTCTGAAAAGTGCCATTGGGTGACATTCGCCGTCCATGCCAAGCTTGTAGATTCTGTCTTGGTTCCCCGATAGTCTGACCACCCAGGAGGGGAAACGTTGGAACGCAGACTTGCCGCCATACTCGCTGCTGATGTTGTTGGCTACTCCAAGCTAATGGCAGAGGACGAGGAAGCTACTCTTGCGCACTTGCAAGCGCATCGATCTGATCTGTTTAATCCCAAAGTCGCCGAGCACCGTGGGCGCATCATCAAGTTGATGGGCGACGGCACACTTGTTGAATTTGCCAGCGTCGTTGATGCGGTTAAGTGTGCTGCTGCAATCCAGTCATCACTTGCTGAAAGTGATGGTTCGATCCGATTGCGCATTGGCATCAACATCGGCGATATCATCGTTGAGGGAGATGACATCTACGGCGAGGGCGTAAACGTCGCCGCCCGCCTGGAGAGTCTGGCCGATGCAGGAGGCGTATGCGTTTCCCGCAACGTGTATGATCAGGTCAAGGGCAAGGTGGCCGCCGAATTCGAAGACCTTGGCCTGCAGAAGGTGAAAAATATTCCTGACCCGGTTCAAGTCTACCGGCTCGCATTCGACTCACGGCCGCCGCGTCCCGGGACCGCCAACGGCGCCAATGCGAAGAGCAGCGCCCGTTGGCCGCTTGCAGTCGGTGCCGCCGCTGTGCTCGTTGTTATTGCTGGCGGTGCCTATTGGTTTAGTCCCTGGCAGCCACGGCTCGAGCCCACCGTTGTGGCCAACATGGCCTTTCCGCTGCCGGATAAGCCGTAGATTGCTGTTTTGCCGTTCAACAACCTGTCTGATGATCCCAATCAGGCGTATTTCGCGGACGGCATGACAGAGGACCTGATCACTGATCTTTCTAAGTTATCGGGCCTTTTTGTCATCGCCCGCAATTCTTCCTTTTCCTACAAAGGACAATAGGTCAAGGTTCGCCAGGTCGCAGAGGAATTGGGCGTCCGCTACGTGCTGGAGGGAAGCGTGCGCCGTGCCGGAGACCAGGTGCGCATCAATGCTCAGCTGATTGATGCGACAACAGGTGGGCACATCTGGGCTGAAAGGTACGACGAAAACAACGAGAATGCGTTTGCTCTCCAGGATCGTGTAATCAGGCGGATCGTCGATGCATTGGCTGTGAAACTGTCTCCCACCGAAAAAAAAGGCGGCGCTGTACCGAAAACCCAGGTTACAGCGGCTTACGACGCTTACCTGCAGGGGCTGTCATTCTACAACCGGCGAACGCCCCGGGAGAACGCGACAGCCAGGGATCATTTTCAAAAGGCCGTCAAGCTGGATCCTGACTTTATTGCGGCCTACACTGCACTCGCCAAAGTGTACATGCGCGGCGTGCTCCTTCTCGAACAATACAGCCTGAAACTGGGATTCGACTGGTTGACTGGGACGACCAAGATCTGGAAGTTCCTTGAGGCAGCCAAGCGCGAACCGAACAGCGATTTCTATTTGGTACGATCAAAACTTTCCTTGAAACGCCATCAGCCTGAACGTGCTGTTTTGGATGCAGAGAGAGCGCTTGACCTCAGTGCGAATAGCGTAGACGCAATGGAGGCATTGGCCGAGGCCCTCATTTATGCTGGCAAGGTTGAAAGGGCTCTAGAAACCATCGCAAAGGCAAAACGTCAGAGTCCCGCTGAACCCGCCCACGCACTTTATTTGACGGCGCTTGCGGAATTTTCGCAGGGGAATAGCAGCACTGCAAAGGCTTCAATAGAACGTGCCCTGCAGCATGCACCAGACCAAATATATTTCCTGGTTCTCAAAGCAGCAATTCACGGCGATTTGGGCGAGGTCGAACAAGCCAAAGCTGTACATAGGGTCTTCATCAAAAAGACGGACGTCGCATGGTGGTATCTGGAAGAGCTTGTGGCGTTATATCCATTCACTGATGCTGCAGTCATGGAGCGGTTCGCGCGAGGTCTTCTTGTCACCGGCTTGCGAAACTCTTCGGGTGCCTACCTTCCATTGAACCGGGACACCAGATTGTCCGGCAAAGAAATAAAGACCCTTTTGTTTGGAAAGCGAATTGAGGGTAAGGGATTTGCGAGAGGGTTTTTCGGCTCCACCAACCGCACTTGGCAACAGGTTCGGCTGCCTAACGGGAAAGTCCAGCACTTTGGCGCTTCCATACAACCGGGGGTCTACCGGAAAAACACCGGCTCCGGGCGCATAGATGGTGATTCACTTTGCGAAATTTGGCCCGATCTAACCAGCGAATTCGAATTGTGCACGCCCGTTTTCCGGATGCCACCTCACATTGACCGGGTTCGCTGGGGTGACTACGTGCTTCTTACAGATTCAGGCCCATATCCATTCTCTGTTAGCAGTCAGTGAGCTCGCCCAAGGCGCCGGTCCAGTGTCCAAAAGGGGTCAAAAATGCCCCCTTGGGCGAAGTCCAAAGACAGTGAATGTGCCTCCGAAGGCAGACCCTCTCACCAATCACAATCACCCTCTGAGCAATCAGTGAACAAAAGCAATAATCTGATGGCCGACAGCCCCAGTGCGCAATTGATTACTCCCCGGTCAAACCCGAACACAAAAAATCGGGTAAACCATGAAGGAACCATATTTACGGTACCGCGTGGATCCGCGCGACGTGTCCCCAGAGAAACCGGCACGGCGTTTGGGACTGGCTATGAGTTGGTGGACATGCGTGATCTTATTCAGGCTGGGCGGGTTCAGCTTGTGATGACGCCTCTTGCGATCAGGACGCCAAAGATAACCATCAAAAATCCGATACCGATGAAACCGATAATGGTCCAGACGGTCAATTTTCCTGACCGCGCGCTCTCGATATTCCCGTTTCTGGGATCGTAAAACCCGTCAGGCTCGTCATTGACGCTGTGAAGCGGCGGAAAGGTGCCGGTTTCACTCACTTGCTTAAGACCCGCATGCGAACCCGATAAAACCACGTACTCAGGGTGAATGTAGGTAGTTCCATTGTCGCTATCCCTGGGGTGATTGACGATGACGGCGTTGCAGAGCTTGCACGAGAGTAATGCAGGTGTGGCCATCCGCGTTTATCTCACGTTGGCTAGCACTCACCGATGCTAATCTATCTTGTATTCGTAGCCGCCGTATCGGTGCCTTGCGCTAGGGCAACTTCCGCTCAAACTGAGCGGAAGATGCCCCAGATTATCGTTATGGGCGAGCAACTTATCCCCACTCAGACGATTCCGTCTGATCGGGGGTTGCTCTAACTGTGATCAAACGCCCGGCCAGCCTCATCGGGGGGATACTAGGACCAACCGGGCGTGAGCACTTCTCATCGGACTGAGAGGGGAGTGCCTGAGCCTGAGATAGCGTGGAACCACAGCCTCCTCAGTGATCCACGTCACAGCACAGCCCACTACGGCTTTGGATGTCCTCCACCTCGAGCCTAATGCCAGAAGCGGCGATACTTGTTTCTATTTTTGAAAGAGTTCCGGTCGGTATTCGAAGTGCATGCTGTCATAGTGATACCAGCGCCCGCCCCAGATGAAGCCATGGCGCTCGAATACATCGACAATCGCCTGTGGAATTTTGTTACGCCATGGATAGGTGCCGTTGCTGCCGGGCTTCGTCCATTTCCAGTAGTGGGCATGCTTGACGTTGATGTCGATGGCGGCAGCAAATGCGTGAACCGACAACCGCTTTGTGCCGGCAATCGTGCGGCAGTTGTAGGTGCCAGAATTGGGTTTGAGGAAGCGGACGAAGCGGTTTGGTAGTTTATCAAGATCAGCAGAAACGCCGGCCAAGGCCTCATGAACATCATTGATCGTGGTGATCTGTACCGAGCCCCCTGTATGCTTCTTGAGCCAGGGGACCTTGGCCCGGCGCAAAGCAGCAGCATTTTTCCGGCAATCGCCGTACATCTTGGTGAAAAACGGCTCGGAGCGAATGCGGCCCGGATCAAAATTGACCCCGGGTGCAGACGGCTTGGTTCCGGCGGGGTAGGCAAACGCGAACATGTCATCAATGTCTGGCGCATTCAGCAGTTCGTCGAACGTCTTATCAGTGCGACCATCGGAGACCGGCATTTTGCTGCCGTCGCGCCACGTGATGTGAGTGCCGTTATGGCTGATCAAGTGCTCTGGATAAGCTGCAACGAGCGCGTCCAAACGGTCGCGAATATCTGGTGGCGGCGCACCATACGATCCCGCCAAAGCAACCGGCGCCAACACACCGAGCGCAGTTATTGCAGTCAGAAACCTGATTAGCGCCATCGTTCGGTGTTCTTGATGAGATTGACGTTTGCTCTTTCAATCCGGTTCAATTTGGGGTTCCACGTGCGGGGCTTGTACCAGCGAAAGCGCTTGAAGTGCCGCCTCAGATCCGCACTCTTGAAGTGACGGCCACGCCGGGCGAAAATTTCGTTGCGGGCAATCCTGAGTTGACGTTTTGAGAGCCCTTCCAAGTCTCCCGGCGAAATTCGCTGTTTGGCGGAGTAGGGGAACAGAAAGCCTCCTGACGCAGCGGGCTTGTTTTGCTGGGTTTCAACAGCGGCCGTTTGCTGTTTCTTTGCAGGAGGCGCAACCAGCTTGGCTCGGGCGGCGGCAGCAAAACCAGCGTAGGGCCCATTTGGGAATTGTGTCAAAAACGCATCCCACGCGCCTGTCGTGCCCAGCGATTGTGCCAGTACAAAAGCTTCCTTTTCCGTTGGGCCTGTCGCATCCGGTTCAGCCTTGACCACGGCAATCGCCTTCGGCTGGGCCACAGGCACGGGCTTGGCGTCGGGGTCTTTGCCTGCAAAATAAAACTCACCAATCAGCGCCTCATTAACCCAAGGCAGTTGACGCTTTCCTGTGCTTTTGTAGACGGTCTCGCGCACCCGGCCCATGAGCTGGCGGATTTCCAGGCCGGGCGTGGTGATGTGCTGCGCCAGGGCCGCGGTAAACGGGCTGTTTTGTGTGTCCCCATCTGCTGCCACGTCTCCCGGTGCTGTAGCGAAAGTGATCATGGTGCCGGCAGTGTTGGCCTCCAGCCGGGCAAGGCCGCGCGTTGCACCACGGCTTGCCGATTTGGGCAACGGATTGTTCCGGCACGCATCCAGGATCATCAGCTTCAGGGCTGCGCCCGATGTTTCCATCACCTCCATGATGTCGCTGGTGCGAATGGCTTGGGCCGGCAGATCGGTCTCTGCCGAAATTGTGGAGGCCACTGGAAGCAACCAATTGCGTCCGGACACCTGAACCCCGTGGCCAGCATAGAAAACCAATGCCACATCCGCGCCGGTGGCCGCACGGCCGAAGGCAGTCATTGCATCGAGCATGCGCCGATGATTACCGTTAATCAGCCGGATCACCTCAAATTTGAGTGCTTTCAAGCTCGCAGCCACCACGGCGGCATCGTTTGCCGGATTATTGAGCGCCGGCGAGTTCGTGTAGGCCCCATTTCCAATCACAAGAGCAACGCGCCGTTCGGCCTGCGCCGGACCAGCGGCGGCAAATGCAAGGCAGATCAGGGCAAACAAAATTATGCGCAGCATGAGTTCTCCCAGAAAGTGGTGGCGCAAACAATATAGGCCTGCAGATTCAAAGTACACAACGTGCCAAACCAAGCGAGAGAATTGGTTAGCCAACAGGTTCGTTTGCCGGGTGGGAGTTTGCGTATTCTGCCCAGGCTTGGCGGAGTATCTGCAGCGCCGAGCTTAGGAATAGCCCCGCCATGATGGCGGCCACTACGAGATCGGGCCATCCGCTCGTTGTGCCCCAGACGCCAAGCGCGGCAAGCATTACGGCCACGTTTCCAATCGCATCGTTTCGCGAACAGAGCCAAACCGAGCGCACATTCGCATCGCCGTCTTTGTAGCGCACGAGCAGCAGCACGCTGACCACATTAACAACCAGAGCCGCGAACCCGACCAGCCCCATGATTTCCGCCCGCGGGACGTCCACCATCAACACATGGTAAAGTGTCGATCCCAATATCCAGGCTCCCATAAGCGCAAGACTGGTCCCCTTTGCCAACGCAGCCATGGCCCGCGTTTTAATCGGCGCACCAATGACCGCCAGAGAAAGTCCGTATGTCAGCGCATCTCCGAAAAAGTCCAATGCATCTGCCTGTAGTGCTTGGGAACCAGCCAAATGGCCTGCCGTCATTTCCACAACGAACATTGACGCGTTGAGAAAGATGACCGCCCAGAGGCGCCGTTTGAAATCAGCAGACGCGCCATCGAACTTGGCGTCATGACCACAACAATTGCCCAAGATCGTCACTCCTTGAATTATCAATGAGGCGACCCTACTTCCTATAGTGACTAGAGGTTCAAGGGAAAAATTGCGAAAAATGTATTCCATCGGAGAGCTGTCCAAACGCACCCACGTGAAGGTGCCGACCATCCGCTATTACGAACAGACAGGACTTGTGGACCCCCCTGAAAGGACGGCTGGAAATCAACGCCGCTACGGCCCCCCAGCTTTGCGGCGATTGAGTTTTATTCGTCATGCCCGGGACCTGGGGTTTGGCGCTGAAGCCATTCGCGAGCTTATCGACTTGAGCAAAGACCCGGACAAACCCTGCGCGGAAGCTGACCGGATCGCCTGTGATCACCTGCGTACGGTGGAACAGCGTATTGCGCGGCTGAACCTGCTAAAATCTGAGCTGGAGAGGATCAGCAGTGTGTGCAAATCGGGGAAAATGGCCAACTGCAGGGTCATTGAAGCGATTGCCGATTATGCTCTGTGTGACGGTGACCATTAGGGTTCGAGGTCATATTGCGGCCCCGTTTTAAGGCCATCAAGATCAAGAGCGGGGCAAAAAGTGCAAAGATTAGCAAAAGGTTAATGCAGCTGGCTTAAATGCTGTTGCAGACGCCAGCACTGGCAGAAACTTTACGCCGGAACGTTATGAAGTTTTTTCGCTCCTCAAAGCCGAAATCTGCAAAGCGCAAACGGGTCACGCCAACCCTGACGGCGCCCTCCAGGCGTGATTCGGCCAGATCGAGCGTCCCACGCCGGTCCCGAAAATCCAAAGCCGGGCGTGGTGAACGCCGCCGCTCTCCAACCATGCGCGTTGTGTTCTGGTCCATGACCTTTGTCATGTGGGGCGTTATCGGCCTGATCGGCATTGCCGGCTACATGGTCTATGCCCTGCCGGGCCAAGACATCTTCACCATTCCAAAGCGCACTGAAGGCATTGTTCTGCTTGCAGACAATGGGGAAGTTCTCGCTGAAAGCGGGATGTTCCTTGGAGATGATGTGCGCTTGCGTGATTTGCCGAGCTATGTGCCCCAAGCGGTTCTGGCCATCGAAGACCGCCGGTTCAGACAACACTTTGGCGTTGACCTCGTTGCCCTGGCGCGCGCCATGTACAGCAACTTCAAGGCAGGCCGGGTCGTTCAGGGCGGCTCAACGCTTACCCAACAGTTGGCCAAGAACCTGTTCTTGAAGCCAGAGCGCACATTGCACCGGAAACTTCAGGAAGCCATTCTGGCGTTGTGGATCGAGCACAAGTTTTCAAAGGACGAGATCCTCCAACTGTACTTGAACCGGGTCTATTACGGCGCCGGCGCCTATGGCGTGGAGGCTGCCTCCAAGGCTTATTTCAGCAAAAGCGCCCGGCAACTCACCCTTGCCGAGGCCGCCTCCATGGCTGCCCTTCTCAAAGCACCATCACGCCTCAACCCCAAGTCCAATCCGAAGGGCTCGCGCAAACGTTCGCTTTTGGTTTTGAACAGCATGGTGAAGGAAGGCTACATCACCAGTGCAGAGGCAAAACGGGCGGTGAACCGGCCCGCGGACGTGAAGGCCGTGGATTATATCCCCGCCACGCAATATATCGTCGACTGGGTTGAGGAACTGGTGCCCGAATACACCGGCAGCAAGGCCGCAGGGTTGATTGTGCAAACATCGATCGACCCGCGCCTCCAGGCGGTTGCTGAACGTAGCTTGCGCCGTCGGCTGGTCAATCAAGGGGCCAAGCTGAACGCCACCCAGGGCGCCATGGTGGTGATGAACCCCACCGGCGAAATCGTCGCGATGGTGGGTGGCAAATCCTACATCAAGAGCCAATTCAACCGGGCGGTAAGCGCAAAACGCCAACCGGGGTCGGCGTTCAAGCCGTTCGTCTATCTCTCCGCCATCGATATGGGCTTTGGCCCTAACTCGGTGGTTGAGGATGAGCGCTTCTGCATCGACCGCTGGTGCCCGGAGAATTACAACAAGAAATATTTCGGCCAGGTCACTTTGAAATCGGCCCTGGCGCGCTCGATCAACACTGTGGCCGTGCGCCTAGCGGTGGAAGCCGGGCCAGCGCTCGTTGTCAGCAACGCCAAGCGCATGGGCATCAAATCCAAGCTTGAGGCATTGCCCTCAATTGCCCTTGGCACTTCAGAGGTTAGCCTGCTCGAACTGGTTGGCGCCTATGCACCCTTTGCCAATGGCGGGCTCGGCGTGTTCCCCAATGTGATCAAGCGCATTATTTCCACCGACGGGCGCATTCTGTATGAGCGCAAGGGACAAGGTCCCGGGAAGGTGCTCGACCCCGCCGAACTGGGAACCATGAACCACATGCTGGAAGCAGTGGTGAGTTCAGGCACCGGCAAACGGGCCCGGTTGGAGGGCCGTGAAGTTGGCGGCAAAACGGGCACCACTCAGAGCTATAAGGATGCTTGGTTCATCGGGTACACGGCGCAATATGTTGCCGGGGTTTGGGTTGGCAACGACAACTCAAAACCCACCAAACGCGTAACCGGCGGTTCCTTGCCGGCCCAAATCTGGAAAGATGTGATGGTGGCCGCACACGCCAATCTTCCGGCCGTGCCCTTGCCTGGCGAACCACCGTCATCTGACAATGATCTACTGGGCGATTCCTGGCCTATAGACGATTTCTTTCAGAGCGCCGGCCGTGCCGAAGAGACGATCACCACTTTCTTCAGAGACATTTTCGGCAATCGCCGCCAAGAGCAAGGCGGGTTCACGGAGCCCCGTGTCCGCACCCGGCAGCGCAATAATGGCGTACAGGACGATAATCGCTAAGCACCGTAACGGTGCAGATCACGACCGTGTTGTTTAAGCCAATGACGGGCACTTTTCGTCTGCGGGCAGTGGCGCTCAACAAGTCTCCAAAATGCCGGGCCATGGTTCATTTCGGCCAAATGGGCCACTTCGTGCGCGGCGACATAATCCAACACATTCGCAGGCGCTAGAATCAGGCGCCAGGAATAGGACAACGCGCCGGTTGATGAACATGATCCCCACCGGCTGGATTGATCGCGGATTGACATTCGGGAGTATTTGAGCCCCATCTCGCGGGCATAATGTTCAGTTGCTTCTGTCAGGTCGGCGCGCGCTTGTGCCTTTAGCCAGTCTTTCAACCTGCGGGGCAAATGCTCAATCCGTCCAGATACATATAAGGTCGGCAGGGCATCTGGTTCATTGGCCTCTACGCTCCAAACCGTTCGGCGTGGCACTTGTTTGTGACAGACCGAATGCAGGCTGCCCCTTAAAGGCAGCTGTATGCCATCGGCGAACCCGACCGTGTCGGGGGTGCGTTTAAGCCGGGCCGCAATCCAGGCCTTCTGGGACATGGCAAAGCTCAGTGCTTCGCGCTGCGTCGTTCCCGGCGGAACGGTCAACAAAACGCCTTCGCCTTTTGGGTTCATCCGCAGGATAATGCGACGTGCTTGCGCGTTGCGTTTGAAGGTGACCGGCAGGTCGGTGCCGTCCACCAGCAATGACGCGCTGCCCGGCTGCCCAGTCGAACCGGGCTCAATCAATTTTCGCAAAGCTGCCAGGGTCATCCAGGCTCACATCCGAATCAATCGCAGATCAACAGACAATGCCTGAAAGTCAGCGCCAACAGTAGCGCTTAAGACGCCTTTGTGTGGGTCAACGTGAATTCGGTTATCCGGGGCGCGATTTCCGCGCGGAACCGACCGCCGTTGAACACTCCGTAATGGCCTACTTTCGGCTGAAGATAATGCTGCTTCTTCGATTTGGGGATATTTGCGCAAATATCGTGGGCCGATTCGGTCTGCCCAACGCCTGAAATATCGTCCCGCTCGCCTTCCACGGTGAACAAGGCAACCTTCTTGATGGCGCTCGGGTCAATCAACTTGCCGCGGTGCGTGAAGGTGCCCTTGGGCAATGCGTGTTCAATGAACACCTTTTCGACGGTTTGCAGATAGAACTCTGCGGTCAGGTCCATCACGGACATGTACTCGTCGTAAAACTCTTCATGCTTTTCCGCGCTGTCGCCGTCACCTTCAACCATATGCCAGTAGAGTTCCTTGTGCGCATTCAGGTGGCGGTCAAGGTTCATGGTCATGAAGCCGGTCAGCTGCAAGAATCCGGGATACACATCGCGCATCATACCCGCATTTGGGAACGGCACTTTTTTGATCACATTGCGGCGAAACCACTCGAGATTTCTGGATTCGCACATCGTGTTCACGGCGGTCGGGTTGCGCCGCGTGTCAATCGGGCCGCCCATCAGCGTCATGGTGGCCGGCAGGCAGGGGTCTTTCGACGCCGACATGAGTGAAATCGCGGCCAGCACAGGCACAGAGGGCTGACACACGGCCATCACGTGGGCATTCGGGCCAAGGTGCCCAAACATTTCAATCACATAGTCAACATAGTCATCTAAATCAAAACCGCCCAATGCGAGTGGCACATCGCGCGCGTCCGCCCAGTCGGTGATGTACACATCATGGGTGGTGAGCATGGTTTCGACGGTGCCGCGCAGGAGCGTCGCATAGTGACCAGACATGGGCGCAACGATCAGCATCGTGGGTTGATCTGGCGATCGGTCGCGCTTGTCGGTTTTTCTGAAGTGCAAAAGATTGCAGAATGGCTTGGACCAAACGACGTGTTCTTCCACAGCAAAATCGCCATCGGCCGTGCTGACTTGGTCAATGCCGAACTCAGGCTTGCCGTAGCGGCGGGTGATCCGCTCAAACATGTCCAGGCCCGCGGCCGCAGCTTTGCCGGCCGGTGTTTCAGACAGCGGGTTTAAGGGGTTCTTCCAGAAGAAACGGCTGGCGTTTGCTGCAGCGCGCATAGGAGCAAGCGCAGCATGGTTCATTTCATAGATATGATAGAGCAAGCCCGTTACCCCTTAAAGTTGCCAAAAAATCAAAGTGTTGTAGTCCCCGCGTTGTGTAGACACTAGCACTGCATTTTTTGCAGCGCAATAATACCAAGGATCACTTTTGCGCTGCACCACGCCATAGTTTCGGGGCACAACGCGCATACTGATCCGGATAAACGGTTTCAGCGCCCAGCGCCTGCGCAGCGTGCCAGGCCCAATGGGGATCATCCATCACGCCGCGTGCCAGCATGACGAAGTCCGCATGGCCATCAGCAATGATCTCCTCAGCCTGCTGAGGCCGCACAATCAGCCCGACAGCCATCACCGGAATGTCGATCTCTTGCTTCACCGCGCTTGCAAATCCAACCTGGTACCCAGGTTCTGTGGTGATCTGTTGGCGATGGTCCACACCGCCGCTTGTTATGTCTATGAAATCGCACCCTAAATCCTGCAAAGCTTGGGAAAACACGATCGTATCCTCAACGGTGGAGCCACCTTCCACCCAGTCAACGGCACTTATTCTGACACCAAGCGGCTTTTCTGCCGGCCATGCGGCACGGACAGCCTCGAACACTTCCAGGGGATAGCGGACCCGCTTTTCGACCGATCCGCCATATTCGTCGTTGCGTTGATTTGAGAGGGGCGAGAAAAACTGGTTGAGCAAATAGCCATGACCCCCATGCAATTCCAGCACATCAAAACCGATCTCGTCTGAGCGCACCGTTGCCTGAACGAATTCCTGCTTAACCTGATCCATACCGGCCCGGTCCAGTTCTTCAGGCACATGCCAGTCGGGCGCAAAACCAATTGGTGACGGCCCCACCGTTTGCCAGGCGCCTTGATCCTCCGTTAGCGGGGCAGAGCCGTTGAGAGGCGGGTTGGTGGAAGCCTTGCGCCCGGCATGGGCGATTTGCGTGCCCAGCTTTGCCGCCCCATGGGTCTGACAAAACTGAACCACGCGCTGCATGGCAGCCTGCTGCTCATCATTCCACAGGCCTGCACATTTCGGGCTGATCCGCCCTTGGGCCGACACATGGGTGGCTTCGGTGAACAACAGGGCGCCGGCCCCCATAGCCAACTGACCCAGATGCATCAGGTGCCAGTCGTTCATGGCTCCCTCATCAGCCTGATACTGGCACATTGGGGACACAACGATGCGGTCGCGCAACTCAAGTTCTCTTAGGTGGATTGGTGAAAACAGCTTGCTCACTGGTCTTGTCTCTTTTGCCCATAGGTTTATGCCAAGCGTGAACGATACGGGCGTTGGCCTGCCTGTACAAGCCAATTGACTAATCGTTTTAAGGCTTTAGGAAGGGTCGATGGTTGAGATTTGGATCCCCATCACAATTGCTGCAGCGTTTTTTCAGAACCTGCGTTCAGCGCTGCAGAAATACCTGAAAGGCAAGCTCTCCAATGCCGGCGCTGCCTATGCCCGGTTTTTCTACGCCTGGCCCTTCGCCCTGCTTTATCTCTGGGGCCTGAATGCCATTGGCGGCTATCCGCTGCCGGAGCCGAACCTCACATTTCTGATATACTGCGTACTTGGCGGTATCTCGCAGATCCTCTTCACCGTCATCCTTCTTTGGATGTTTTCCTTCCGCAACTTTGCGGTGGGCACAACGTTCTCGAAACTTGAACTTGTAATGATCGCAGCGCTGGGGGCCCTCATTCTGGGCGACGGACTGAGCTTGACCGCAATCGTTGCGGTCGCCTTGAGCGCGCTTGGTGTCGTCATTCTGTCGGCTGGCCAGTCGGCGATCACACTCAAGACCATCACGGCCAATCTCGTCGCAAAGCCGACGTTAATCGGACTGACCTCAGCAGTCTTCCTCGGCGCGTCCGTGGTGTGTTTCCGCGGCGCAACATTGTCGCTGGGCCATGACAACATCACCATGACCGCCGCCTATTCGCTGGCGGTGAGCATTGTCATCCAGACGGTGGTCATGGGGGTCTATCTGCTGTGGCGCGAACCAGGAGAGATCGGCCGCGTCATCACAAACTGGCGCTGGGCCGGCGCGGTCAGCATCGTGGGTGTCCTCGGATCAGTGTGCTGGTTCACAGCCTTTACGATCGAGAACGCAGCTCACGTGCGTGCTGTTGGGCAAATCGAGTTGGTGTTCACCTTCATTGCCTCATCGGTATTTTTCAAAGAGACCGTGAGCAAGCTTGAAATTTTGGGCATCGTTCTGGTTGTCGGCGCAATCTTGCTGGTGCTTGTTGCCGGTTAGCGCCGTGACCTAAACCTCCGGCATGTCCAGCCGCTTGGGCATGCGATATCCGACCGTGGAGTCTGGCTTGTCAGACGGCACGATATGACCATCGATTACGTCATCGTGCAATTTGCCTTTCACGCCGCAAAATGGCAACAATTGGCGGCGTTCTTAGGTGCAACTCTGCACGCTTCAGCATAATCTGGTGACCTCACAATGCCTTTTCAACCAGCCAGCGATATTCTCACGCCCTACACGGTTCTTGATCTTACGCGCGTGCGGGCCGGACCGACCTGTGCGCGGCAGTTGGCCGATTGGGGCGCCAACGTGATCAAGATCGAGCAACCCACAAAAGACACAAGCGGCGCAGACGGAATGGGCGGGCCACGCGCGGGGTCGGACTTTCAAAACCTGCACCGCAACAAACGCGGGATGACATTGAACCTTAAGGCCCCCGAGGGTGCGGCGATCTTCAAGCGCATGGCCGCCAAGGCAGACGTCATCGTGGAGAATTACCGGCCCGGCGTGAAACACCGCCTGGGCATTGATTACGAGACATTGCGGCAGGGCAATCCCGGTTTGATCTATGCCTCTATTTCAGGATTTGGCCAGGATGGCCCCTTGGCCGACCGACCCGGGTTCGATCAAATTCTGCAAGGCATGGGCGGACTGATGTCCATCACCGGAGAGCCGGGACAGGGGCCTATGCGCGTCGGGATCCCCATCGCCGATTTATGTGCAGGCTTGCTGGCAAGCCAAGGCATCATGCTGGCTTTGCTCAAGCGCGAACGCACCGGCGAGGGTCAATGGGTGCAGTCGTCGTTGCTGCAAGCTCAAGCCTTCATGCTCGACTTCCAGGCTGCGCGCTGGCTGATGGACGGCGATGTGCCGGGCCAGGCCGGCAATGATCATCCCACCTCCATCCCGACGGGTGTGTTCAAAACGTCCGATGGTTACATCAACATCGCAGCTTCAGGCGGCGCCATGTGGGAGCGATTGCGCGACCATATGGGAGATCAGAGGCTCCGCGCAGACGCGTTTGCAAGCGCAGAAGCGCGTAGCGATAACCGCCAGGAACTGAACGCGATCTTGAATGAGTGCACCCTGCAGCAAACCTCAGCCCATTGGGTTGAAACACTGAACGGGGTTGGCGTGCCGTGTGGTGAGATCAACACGATCGACAAGGTGTTTGAAAATCCGCAGATGCAACATCTCGGCATGGCTTGGGATGTGGACAGCCAGGAACGCGGGAAGAGCAGGCTGGTGGGCCAACCCATCACCTTGAGCGGCTCGAAGGCATCGATCACCGCCCCGCCGCCAACCATTGGCCAGCACACCCGTGAAGTGTTGGGCGAATTTGGATATGACGCAGCGGCAATAGATGAGTTTGAAGCCGCTGGTGTGGTTTAAGGAATAGACAAATGACACTGAATGAAATTGCGGGCGGCAAAATTCTTGGTGGCCGTGAGGGGGCGGTGGGCCGCCTTATCCTCAACAATCCGGAACGTCACAACGCCTTGAGCCTGGACATGTGGCAAGGCGGTGCGGACCTAGTTGAACAGATGGCCGCAGATCCTGAAACCCGGCTCCTGGTGATTTCCGGCGCCGGAGGCAAGGCGTTTGCCGCCGGAGCGGATATCTCCAAATTCGAGCAAGAACGCTCAACGCCCGAAGCCATCGAGCACTACAAGAAAACCAACAGCCGGTTTTATGCTGCAGTCACGAACTTCCCCAAACCGGTTATCGCCATGATCAACGGTTACTGCATTGGCGGCGGGCTTGCCTTGGCGATTTGCTGCGACATTCGCATTTGCGAGGAGGGTGCGCGGTTTGCCGTTCCGGCCGCCAAGCTTGGCCTGGGTTATGGCTATGACGGCATCAAACAGCTTGCCCACATTGTCGGCCCCTCCATGGCGACGGAGATATTCTATACAGCACGCCAGTTTTCGTCAGCCGAAGCCTATGACATGGGGCTGGTCAACCGTGTCGTGCCGGCCGATGGGCTGGAAGCCTATGTGGAAGACTATGCAGCCCGGATTGCAGAGAATGCGCCCATGACAATTGCCTGCGTAAAGGCCATCAAACTTGCAATCGAGGCCGACCCCGATCAAAGAGACCTAAAAACCATCGAAGGCATGGTGAAGGCCTGCTTTGAGAGCGAGGATTACATCGAGGGCCGCAGGGCGTTCGTGGAAAAACGCAAACCCAAATTTGTCGGCCGCTGACGCATAGGCCCGCCCATGACCAATTCCAGTCTTCCCGAACATGCCTCCGTCGTAGTCATCGGAGGCGGTGTCATGGGGTGCTCCACGCTCTATCACCTGGCCAAGCAGGGCGTGGGCGATGCGGTCCTCATTGAGCGCAACAAACTCACATCCGGCACAACCTGGCACTCGGCCGCCCAGGTGCGCGCACTTCGGTCATCGCGCAACCTGACTGAGCTCATCCGCTATTCCATCTCGCTCTATTCCCAACTTGAAGAGGAGACCGGCCAGGCCACCGGATGGATAAACAAGGGATCGCTCTCCATTGCCACCAGTGACGACCGGATGATCCACACCCGGCGCCAGGAGGCGCTGGCGCATCTGTTTGGCTTGCAGGCTGATTGGGTCTCAGCGGGCGAGGCCAAGGAACGCTGGCCGTTGATGAACGTGGATGATGTGCTGGGTGCGGTGTTCTCACCGGAAGATGGGCGCGTGAGCCCGACGGATCTGTGTGCCGCCTTGGTCAAAGGGGCAAGAGCCTGCGGAGCCAAGATATTCGAAGATACCGGCGTCACCGGCATTCTCACGAAGGGTGGCAAGGTGGTTGGTGTGGAAACCACTCAAGGCACCGTCAGGTGTGAAGCCGTCGCGGTGTGCGCAGGCCTTTGGAGCCGCAAAACTGCCGGGCTGGCCGGCGCTGGCGCGCCGGTGTGGCCATGCGAACATTACTACCTCCTGACCAAGCCGGTGGATGGCATCACCGGCAACATGCCCACATTGTCCGACCATGATTCCCATCTTTATATCCGCGATGATTCCGGCGGGCTGCTGATCGGTTGCTTTGAACCCATGGGCAGAGCCATCGATCCCGAACAGCTTGGCGAAGACTTTGCCTTCCAGCTGCTGCCCGAGGACTGGGATCACTTTGAACCGATGATGTTGAACGCCCTCCACAGGTTGCCGGTCTTGGAGACCGCCGAGGTGAAAACCTTGCTCAACGGACCGGAGAGCTTCACCCCTGACAGCTCGTTCATGTTGGGCGAGGCGGCTGAAACCAGGGGGCTATTTTTGGGTTGCGGGATGAACTCCATAGGGGTTGCCAGCGGCGGCGGTGCGGGCATGGCGCTGGCGCATTGCATCGTCCGCGGCCATACCCCAACCGACCTGCATGAGGCGGATCCCAAACGCTTTCCCGATTGCTACAATTCAGTTGAGGCGCTCACGCAAAGAGCACCTGAAGTGCTCGGCAAGCATTATGAGATCACCTATCCCGGCCGGCACTATAGCTCGGCCCGAAACCTGCGCCCCACGCCGCTTCACGCCAAATGGGAGGCGGAGAACGCGCACTTCACGCAAGTGTATGGCTGGGAACGTCCGCTCTATTTTGGCAAAACCGAAGAACCTGCTCTCACCTTCGCCAGACCGCCCTGGTTTGGCCAGGTGGGCCGCGAAGTCCGCCAGGCGCACCAGGCCGCGGCCATTTTCGATCAGTCGACTTTTGGTAAAATCGCTGTTCGCGGGGCTGATGCTGAAACGTTCCTCAACCGGGTTTGCGCGAACAATATGGCCCGGGCGCCGGGGCGGGCGATCTACACCGGCATGCTGAATGACCGGGGCGGGTTTGAGAGCGATCTCACAGCGTTGCGCTTGAGCGAAGAGCACTACCGCCTTTATGTGGGCTCGGCCTCAATTCGCCGCGATTTGGCTTGGCTAAACCGTCAGTTGCAGGAGACAGAACGTGTAACTTTTCATGATGAAACCGAGGAATTGGCGATCATCGGTTTGATGGGCCCGCGGGCCGCTCCAATTGCAGTTGACCTTGGCGCCGGCGACTTGCTCGCGCTCAAGTTCTTCACTCATGGCGAAGTGGAAATCGCTGGCAAGCCGGTGCGCGGCACCCGGCTGTCCTACGTGGGTGAAGCTGGCTGGGAGCTAACCTGCTCTGCGTCAGATGCGGCCGCGATTTATGATGCTCTTTACGCTGCCGGGGCCCGTCCTTCGGGAACCCTGGCGCAAACCGCAATGCGGATCGAGAAGCGTTTCTTGTCCTACGGTCACGATCTGGACACCGATGTGACACCCCTTGAGGCCGGGTTGGAGTTCGCGGTGGATTGGTCGAAGAACTTTATCGGCAAGTCGGCCGTGCAAAAGCGCAAAGACGATGGCATCACGAACACCATCGTGAGCATTCTGCTGGACGATGCCGACGGCGTTCCGCTCGGCAATGAGCCGGTCTATCTTGGTAAGGAGATCATCGGTCAGACAACATCCGCAGCGTTTGGTTACCGGGTCGGCAAGCCGGTCGCTCTTGCGTTTGTGAAGTCCGATCGGCTGAGCGATGCGTTGGACAATCCCATCCACATCGACATTGCCCGTACACTGTTCAGTGGCCGTGCCAGCTTGAAACCTGCCTACAACGGATAGAAATCAGAGCAACCCCCGATCAGACGGTTACGTCTGCTCGGGGATAAGTTGCTCGCGCGTAACGATAATCTGGGGCATCTTCCGCTCAATGTGAGCGGAAGTTGCCCTAGACGTCGAGGTTCGCCACCGACAACGCATTCTCCACAATGAAGTTGCGGCGCGGCTCAACCACGTCGCCCATCAGGCGGCTGAAGAGATCGTCTGCGTTGTCGCGTTCGCCTTCGCGAACCTTGAGAAGTGACCTTACGTTCTCATCCAACGTGGTTTCCCAAAGCTGCTCGGGGTTCATCTCGCCGAGGCCTTTGTAGCGCTGCATGGTGATGCCCTTGCGGCCCGCGGAGAACACCGCCTCTAGCAGGCTGGTGGGACCGTGCACGACCGTTGACAGATCCTTGCGCCGCAAATTTGCGGGCTTTGCATATATTTCTTGCAGGTGCATCGCCTTCTTGTCGAGGCGGCGCGCATCCTGAGAGGCAATCAACTTACCATCGATCAAGTGACTTTCCATCACGCCGCGCAGTTCGCGGGAGAACCGAAGGCCGCCATCATCGGCCGGTTCGCCTTGCCAACCGCGTTCGGTTTCCTCCGACAACACATCAAGCCTGTTGGCGATGTATTCCGCCGCGCCCTGTGCTGTTGCCGTATCTGACAACACTTCGGGATTAAACGCACCAGCTATGGCGGTTTGTTCGATCACAGGACGTGGATAGCGTGAATGCAGAGCGTCGAGAGCCGAGCGGATGGTTATGGCTTCCCTGACTATCTCCTCCAGGTCTGCTCCTGCCCGCTCTTCGCCATCGGCCAAGACAAGCGTTGCATCATCAAGCCCTTGATTGACCAGATAGTCTTCAAGCTCGGCATCGTCTTTAAGATATTGTTCGGACTGGCCGCGCTTGACTTTGTAGAGCGGCGGCTGCGCGATATAGAGATGGCCACGCTCAATGACCTCAGGCATTTGGCGGTAGAAGAAGGTAAGCAACAGCGTACGAATGTGGGCGCCGTCCACGTCCGCGTCCGTCATGATGATGATCTTGTGATAGCGCAGCTTTTCAATGTTGAAATCATCACGGCCAATGCCGGCGCCGAGCGCCGTGATCAGCGTGCCGATTTCCTGGGATGACAACATTTTGTCAAAGCGCGCGCGCTCCACATTGAGGATCTTGCCGCGCAACGGCAACACAGCTTGGTTCTTCCGGTTGCGGGCCTGCTTGGCCGAGCCGCCGGCGCTGTCGCCCTCCACGATGAAGAGCTCTGATTTGGCCGGATCGCGCTCTTGGCAATCGGCCAACTTTCCAGGCAGAGAGGAAATGTCGAGCGCACCCTTGCGCCGTGTGAGGTCACGCGCCTTGCGGGCCGCTTCCCGGGCAGCAGCCGCCTCAACAACCTTGCCCACAATCTGCTTGGCTTCTGCGGGATGTTCCTCAAACCAGGCCGACAATTCGGTGTTGACCACATTTTCGACAACCGGCCTCACCTCAGAGGAGACCAACTTGTCCTTGGTCTGGGAGGAGAACTTTGGGTCGGGCACCTTCACCGACACAACACACGTCAGGCCTTCGCGAGCATCGTCACCAGAGAGGGTCACCTTTTCCTTCTTTGCCAGGCCAGAACTGTTGGCATAGCCGTTTATGACCCTGGTCAGGGCAGCGCGGAACCCGGCGAGATGGGTGCCGCCGTCGCGTTGAGGGATGTTGTTGGTGAAGCACAGAACATTCTCGTGATAGCTGTCGTTCCACCACAAGGCAACCTCCAGCCCCAGTCCGCCGCGCTCTGCCGCGATCAGTATCGGAGCATCGAGAACACCCGTCTTGGTTCTGTCGAGGTAGCGGACAAATTCTTCCAAGCCGCCGTCATAAACCAGATCCAGTTCCACCGGCTCCACGCTGCGGTTATCCGCAAGGCGGATGTGCACGCCCGAGTTCAGGAAGGCCAGCTCCCGCAGACGGTGCTCGAGGGTTTTGAAGTCAAACTCCGTTTGCGTGAACGTGCCGGAACTGGGATGGAACGTCAAATGGGTGCCGGTCTCCTCGCCGGCATCGCCGGTCACCTCCAGGGGTCCGTCCGCGTTGCCGTGGCTGAAGGTCATCTCATGGACCTTGCCACTCCGCATGATCTTCAGATGCAGTTTGTCAGAAAGGGCGTTCACCACAGACACGCCAACCCCATGCAGACCACCGGAAACTTTGTAGGAGTTCTGGTCAAACTTACCGCCAGCGTGCAATTGGGTCATGATGACCTCAGCGGCGGAGACGCCCTCTTCCGGGTGAATGTCGGTTGGGATGCCGCGACCATTGTCAGTCACCGTCACAGAGCCATCCGCGTTCAAGGTCACCGTGGCCAGATCGCAATGGCCGGCAAGCGCTTCGTCGATGGCGTTGTCCACCACCTCATAGACCATGTGGTGCAGGCCAGAACCGTCATCGGTGTCGCCGATATACATGCCGGGGCGTTTGCGCACCGCATCAAGACCCTTGAGGACCTTGATGGAATCGGCGCCATAGTCTTCGCCGTTGCCGTTTTCCGGTGTTTCCGGTGTGGTCTCTTCGTTCATATCAGTTCTCTCACGTCCGTTTTACGGACCCATCGTCCATAGCCAGATACTGGGCACGTTCGCCAAGGCTTGAGAACAGGGAAAGATCCGTTCCCGTCATCCAGGCCTGAGCGCCCAATTCCACCAACTCATCAAACAAACCATTGCGCCGGCTTTCGTCCAAATGGGCCGAAACTTCATCCAACAGCAACAATGGCGCATATCCCTCAAACGCCGCCCTTATGACCCGCGCATGGGCCAGAACTATGCCCACCAGAAGCGCCTTTTGCTCTCCGGTGGAGCAATAGCTGGCTGCAATGCCTTTGGGACCATGCACCACATTCAGATCACTGCGGTGGGGTCCATGCAAGGTGCGTCCCGCCGCGGCATCCTGAGTTCGCGAATCGGCTAGCATTCTACGATATTTTTCCTCAACTTCCACAGCAGGAAATTCAGAAACTTGGCCCTCAAGTTCACCGTCCAGTGCGATCTCCACCCAGGGGAAATGGCCAGACGCTGAAGCTTTGCCCGTGCGCGCCAACAATGCAGCCAACTCGCTCACCGCGGCGCTCCGGGCAGCGGCAATTGCCACGCCTGCTTCGGCCATTTGTTGCTCCAGACCAGAGAGCCAGGCGCCATTGCTGCTTGCCTGTTCAAGTAGTCTGTTGCGCTCTCGCATAACCTTTTCAAAGGTTTGCACCCGGGTACCGTGATCAGGATCGAACGACAGCACCAACCGGTCCAAAAAGCGGCGCCGGTCCGCGGCGGGGCCTGTGAAAAGCCGGTCCATAGAAGGCGTCAACCAGGTCACTCTGATATGGTGGCTGAGGGCTCCTGAGCTTTTCTGGGCCACACCGTCAATTTTCACCTGGCGGCCGCCGCCATTGCCGCCCGCCGTCTCCGGGTCAGACCAGGCGGTCCCCAGCCTGGTTTCTCCCGTCGGGCCGTGCACAGTTGCCGCAACGCCCCACTGGCGCGCCACTTCATCCTTCTTGGCCCGCACGAGCTCTGCAAATGGGGCCGATCTCAATCCGCGGCCAGGTGCGAGCATGGAAATGGCTTCGAGCAAATTCGTCTTGCCGGCGCCGTTTGCCCCGGTCAGCACAACCGGCTGCGGCTCCAAATCAAGCTTCAAGCTGGAATAGTTTCTAAAGTCGCTCAACGCCAGCCGGGAAAGCGCCAAAGCTCCGCCGTCACCGCCCTCTTCAGAGGCAATGTCGGGGGGCAGGCGAACAGGTTGAGCTATGGTTGTCGTCACACTGCAACATATGGGGTGAAAGCCCCTGAATCGCAAGGAAATTCAATAGATTTGGGACGTCACACCCGCATGGGCATCAGCACGTAAAGGGCCGTTTCGTCGGTGCCGTCACGCACCACTGTGGGCGAGCCGGCATCAGACAGCATGAAGGTTGCGGTGTCGCCGCCAAACTGGCTGGCAATGTCTAGGAGATAGCGCGAATTAAACCCGATCTCGATAGGATCTGAGGAATAGCCGGCGGCAACTTCTTCTTCAGCAGAACCGGAATCCGGGTTGTTCACGGTCAGAATGATCTTGTCCGCCTCCAGGTTGAGCTTGATCGCCCGCCCTTTCTCCGCACTGATGGTCGAGACACGATCTACAGCTTGCGAGAACAGCTTGGTGTCAACCTCAAGCGCCTTGTCGTTGTCCTTGGGGATCACCCGCTCATAATCTGGGAAGGTGCCGTCGATCAGTTTGGAGGTCAGAACAACATTGCCGATGGAGAATTGGATTTTGGAGGCTGACAGAGAAATGTCGATCTCTGATTCTGTGTCCTCGATGAGTTTTGAGAGTTCCTGAACGGTTTTGCGTGGAACGATAATGCCGGGCATGTCCTTTGCTCCGGCCGGCAGGGCCACTTGAACTTGCGCTAGCCGGTGTCCGTCCGTGGCCACAGCTCTAAGCATTGGGCCTTGGTCGGCGTCAACTGCATGCAGGTAAATACCGTTCAAGTAGTACCGGGTCTCCTCGGTGGAAATGGCAAATCGCGTCTTTTCGATTAGTCCTTTCAGATCTGCCGCGGCGAGCGTGAAGGAATGAGTCATGTCACCCGTCGCCAAATCGGGGAAATCTTCAGCCGGCAAAGCTGCAAGAGAAAAACGAGATCGTCCGGCAAATATTGCCAGCCGGTTCTCATCAGGCCCTTGGGTGATTTCAAGCTGAGCGCCATCTGGGAGTTTGCGCACGATGTCATACATCATGTGGGCCGGCGCCGTGGTCGCGCCCGGTTGCGCGATCTCTGCGGACGATGTTTCGACCACTTCAATGTCCAAATCGGTAGCTGAAAGCTGAACGCCTGCGCCATCAGCCTTGATCAGCAGGTTCGACAGGATCGGAATGGTGTTGCGCCGTTCCACAACGCTCTGCACATGGGTCAGAGTTCTCAGCAAATCGGCTCGTTCAATCGTCACGCGCATTTTTTAGGTATCGCTCCGAATTAGGATTATCCGTTGGAATCATCCGGCATAAGGGCCGCACACTTTGGCTTTTCTCACGGTCAGATGCAAGACGCCAGTTTTCAGACAGATCGAGGGCAGGGCGCTGTGGATAACCTCGGGCGCTAGGGAGTTAACCCCAGCGTCCGAATTGTTTATTGCTGCTCAAGCAAGCGAACCAGCATGGTCACTTCCCGTGACAGTTTCTCGTCTGCCTGCATCAGCTCCTCGATCTTACGCACAGCGTGGAGCACTGTACTATGATCGCGCCCGCCGAAACGCCTGCCGATTTCCGGCAGAGACCGGGTTGTGAGCGTCTTGGCCAGATACATGCCGATTTGACGAGGCCGAACGATGGACCGGGCCCGCCGCGGCGAGAGCAAGTCTGCCTTCGGCACGTTGTAGTGCCGCCCGACCACCTTCAAGATATCGTCAATCTTGATGCGTTGAATATCGGTGGTGCGCACCAGATCGCGCAACGCCAAAGCCGCTTGATCCACTGTGAGCGGTGCGCGCACGTGAATCTGGCTGGCGATGATGCGGTTGAGCGCACCTTCCAGCTCGCGCCCACCGCCGGTAATGCGGTTTGCCACGAACTCCAGCACTTCATCGGAGATCGAGATGGAGGCATCTTTGGTCAATGCACCATCCAGCCGCGTCCGCAGGATGCGGCGGCGTAAATCAAGGTCCGGTGCCTGGACGTCAACCACCAGGCCGCCGGCAAGACGGGACCGCATGCGGCCATCGATGCTTTCCAGCTGTGCCGGTGGCAAGTCCGCTGCAACAATGACCTGCCGCTTCATGTCCACCAGGGAGTTGAAGGTGTGGCAGAACTCCTGCTGCATGGATTTGCCCTGCAGGAACTGGAAATCATCAATGAGCAGCACATCGACAGACTGGAAGTAGTCCTTGAACGGCAACACATCGCGTGCCTTCAGGGCCCCCAGGAAGTGATACATGAACCGCTCTGCGGTGAGATACAGAACCTTCCGGCTTGGATGTATCTGGCGGATACGCCAGGAGATGGCGTGGAGCAGATGGGTTTTGCCCAATCCCGCATTGGCATGCAGGTAGAGAGGGTTGAAACTCACCGGCAAGCCCGGTGCTGTGTCCGACACACGCCTGGCTGCAGAATAGGCCAACGAGTTGGAGGGGCCGGAAATGAAGGTCTCGAAGGTGAAATTGTGGTCGAGGGTGGAGCCACGGTCATCCGGAGCGCCGCCGTCGCGCAGAACACCAGGTGATCCAACGCGATCGCGTCCATTGTTTCCGGTGCTGTTTGAGGAGGGCGGCTGATCGAATGCGGCGGCCTGAGCCTGACTGGTCGTGCGAACCGGCACACCCCTGGCTCTAACCTTCACGGAAACCGTATCAATATCGCCATAGACCGTGTCAACGATCTTCAGGAGCCTGTCATAGTAGTGCGTCCGAACCCAGTTTTGTAGAAAACGGGTTGGCAGCGAGACCACGAGCTTGGTCCCAACCACTTCTTCTGGTTCCATTCTGGCGAACCAGCTGGCGAAAAGCTCTTCGCCCAGTTCAGCTCTCAGTCTTTGGTCAATCTTGTCCCATTTCTTTTGCAATCCACCCTTATCGATTGCTCGTTCCTCCCCGCGTCGTTCTGGCCCCGGATTTCCGTCAAAGTCATTCGTGTTCATTGTCAATGATCGCCCGCACAAGTGATTAGTCTTTTGATTAGTCTTTTTCGTTATCAGCACCCACCTGTGGATGCCGCCGGATGGCCTCGCCCAGTAGCCATTTTCCGGACTCACTCTAAAACTCGACAATTTCTGTGATTTTCGATCCGCATCTGTAACGGCCCAAACCCTACGCTTAGCACCCGGTCTAAAATGATTGGTCCAAGCAGGCCGCGTTCTGCAGTTTTAATCCTCCATTTCCGGCGCCCCAACGCCCATATGACAGCCGATCAGTCGCGATCGGCGTTGCATCAATCAAGAACCGTGCAGATCCGAGTTCGAACCGCTTGATCCCCACATTCTCACAACCGGACACACGTAAGCATTCTCGCAGAGCGAGCACTCAACCTACATACAGAGTTTCTACCCAGCCACTATGACGGGCAATACGCCGTTTCTCATTATTATATGTCCGGCGTATGCCGTACCCGCGTGGTGTGCTAAGACAGACGGTAAACTACCGTTGCTTGGCAATTACCATTGTCCCGACCAGCCTGTAATCATTGTTGCTGGTGTCCCCACGCGTTGAAAATGACCTTACAACGGGCCACGCGGGACAGGCAATGGGATACTCGCAATGTTCCGTAAACAGATTAAATTTTATTGCCACGGAGGCACTCTCCATAGGCCATGGCCGTCACGCAAATCGTTGACTCTCTTTACTGATTCGGATGACTGTGTCTGAAGGGCCACGCCCTAGAATTTTTGGCAATTTCCTGCCTTTTTTCGCTGGGTCGTTCAAATTTTGGCCGTTTTTTTCCGTAAAGATTTTATCTTATCCTGTAAGACGTTGATTCAACGCGAAAAAATAAGAATTAAATCAATATGCAGATGAAATTCTAGATTTTGCAGACTGAAATAGTCTCAAAAAAAAGGCGCGCACAGAGTGCGCGCCGTCATAGGCGATTGTCTAAGGTCTTGATATCAGGCCGACATGGACGCGATACGGCTTGAGAGCCGTGAGACCTTTCGCGATGCAACATTTTTGTGCATCACGCCCTTCTGGGCACTGCGCATCAATTCAGGCTGTGCAGCCTTCAATGCTGCGGCTGCTGCATCCTTGTCGCCAGAGGCAATGGCCTCTTCAACTTTGCGGACCGAAGTCCGGGTGCGGCTGCGCCGAGCTTTGTTCACATCGGTCTGGCGCTCCATTTTGCGGATTGCCTTCTTGGCAGAACGTGTATTGGCCATAGTCTAGTGTTTCCTGGGTCTGGCCCCTTTGGGCAGACAAAATTTGGGTTGGGCACGAGTTGTGGCTGCGGCAAGTCCATCAACACCACAGTCTTCGTTCCGCGGGCTTATAAAGGCCCTTAGGCCCAGCGTCAATAAGCTGTTGGGCCTAAGTAATGCTTACTTGTTCTGGAAATTGGCTTTGCGCTTCTCAACAAACGCCGTCATGCCCTCAGACTGGTCTTCGGTTGCGAACATCGACTGGAACAACCGGCGCTCGAAGCGAACCCCCTCTGTGAGTGTGGTTTCATAGGATCTGTTCACAGCTTCCTTGGTCATCATCAAAATGGGCAAGGAGAATGAGGCAATTTTGTCGGCCGCCTCCATAACCTCGTCCATCAGCTTGTCTCCAGCGACCACGCGGGCCACGAGCCCTGCGCGTTCGGCCTCTTCGGCATCCATCATGCGGCCGGTGAGGCACAGATCCATGGCCTTGGATTTACCCACAAACCGGGTGAGGCGCTGCGTGCCGCCCAAACCCGGCATCACCCCGAGGGTGATCTCTGGCTGACCGAATTTGGCGGTATCTGAGGCAAACACCATGTCGCACATCATCGCCAGTTCGCAGCCACCGCCTAGGGCATAGCCCGATACGGCCGCGATAACGGGCTTGCGGGTTTTCGAAACCTGGTCCCAATTTGCGCCGAAATCGCTCCCGTAGGCGTCCATATAGGTCATGGTCTGCATTTCAGTGATGTCGGCGCCGGCGGCAAACGCCTTCTCGCTGCCGGTGATCACAATGCAGCCGACCTTTTCGTCGGCGTCGAAATCTGCAAGGGCCGCACACAGCTCGCCGCTCAAATCCAGGCTGAGTGCATTCAAGACCTTCGGCCGGTTCAGCGTGATCACGCCAACCTTGCCCTTTGTATCTACAAGAATTGTCTCATATGCCATGGGGTGATCTCTCCCGATGTTGAATTTCGGGCCGCATAGAGCCTTTTTTGGAGCAGCTCTGCAAGCCTCTTTTCATGCTGCGGGCGTTATTTTTGGCAGGACGGGCAATAAAAGGTTGAACGGCCCGACTGCACTATCCGTGTTATCTCCCGGCCGCAACCGGGCGTGCGGCAAGGCTCGCCCTCTTGGTCATAGACCTGGAAACTGTGCTGGAAGTAACCCAATTCACCGTCTGCTCGCGCATAATCGCGCAATGTGGAGCCTCCAGCCTCAATAGCCTCGCCAATAACGTCCCGAATGATGCGCACCAGACGCTCAATCCGTTCCGTGGGGCCAGATTCGGCGGTTATGGTGTGCGCCAAGCGGCGCGGCGAGAGGCCCGAGCGATAGAGCGCCTCACAGACATATATGTTGCCCAGACCGGCGATGATCTTTTGATCCAGCAAGGCGGACTTGAGCGGAGAATTTTTGGTTCTGAAGGCTTGATTTAGGTACGCCCCCGTCAGTTGATTGCCCATGGGTTCAACCCCCAGGGCACCAAGAAGCTTGTGCCGATCGGCTTCAGCCTCGGCAAACAGATCCATAACCCCAAAACGCCGATGATCGGTGTAGACAATGCGGGTGCCGTCGGCCATCAGGAAGATTACATGGTCATGGGGGCCGTCGCCGGTGGGGCTGCCTTCGGGCATCTCATAGCGAAAGACCCCCGGTTTGCCCGGGATTTCACCACCAGGCGTGTGAATGGTGAAGCGCCCGGACATGCCCAGATGCATAAGCAGGATGTCGCCGCCTTCAATGCGGGCCAAAATGTACTTGGCCCGGCGGGTCATGGTCTCAATGCGCTTGCCCTGCAGCCGCCTTGCCATGTCCTTGGGGAAGGGGAAGCGCAGGTTTTTCCGCCGCAGTGTGACCGATTTGAGCACACGGCCCGCCATGACCGGCTCAAGGCCCCGGCATACGGTCTCAACTTCGGGAAGTTCGGGCATGGATTTCCGCTCTATCCTCTTCACCAAGCGACAAACATTGCATGGTCATTGGCGTGCACATCCGTTAGTGTGCAGCGCAATATGACCAAGGGTTCAAATACCAGCTCATCCCCCGGCCAAGACCAGGGACCCCAGGCGCATTTCGGCTTTCAAACAGTGGATGAAGCCGAAAAGCAGGGGCGCGTCAATGACGTGTTCTCAAGGGTGGCTGAAAAGTACGACCAGATGAACGATCTGATGTCCGGCGGCCTGCACCGGCTGTGGAAAGACGCCATGATCGACTGGCTGAGCCCACCGCGCGGCGACCGGGCCTTCAAAGTGCTGGATGTGGCTGGCGGCACGGGCGATATCTCGTTCCGGATTGCCGATGAGGCGGGCCGCGGCACTCAAATGACCGTGTGCGACATCAATCACGCCATGATCACCGAGGGCCGCAAACGGGCCCGCAAACGGGCTTATGACAAGCAATGCCGTTTTACGGTGGGTAACGCGGAAGCCCTGCCTTTTGAGGATGGTGAGTTCGATGCCTACACAATCGCGTTCGGCATTCGCAATGTCACCCATATTGACAAGGCGCTGGAAGAGGCCTTCCGGGTCTTGAAGCCAGGCGGGCGGTTCTTGTGCCTGGAGTTCTCAAAGGTCGATATTCCAGGCCTCGACACGCTTTATGATGCCTATTCCTTCACCGCGGTGCCGGCCATTGGCAAAGTGGTGACCGGCGACGGCCAGCCTTATCGCTATCTGGTTGAGTCCATCCGGAAATTTCCCGACCAGGACACCTTCAAGCACATGATGGGCCAGGCCGGGTTTGATAATGTGAAGCACCGCAACATGTCCGGCGGCATCGTGGCGCTGCATTCCGGCTGGAAGATTTGAGCGGGCGCACATGTTTGGGCCGATAACGCATATGTACCGCCTGGCGCGGGCCGGCCGGGTGATTGCCCGCCACAAGGTGATCCCTGAAGAGCATCTGGACGAGATGCCGGCACCAGCGCGGTTCGCCTACAAGATCGGCGGCATGGGCAATGCGCCCGATACCGCCGGAAGCCCTCTGGCGAGCGCCCTCACCGAGCTTGGGCCGACCTACATCAAGCTGGGCCAGTTCCTGGCGACCCGGGCCGATGTGGTGGGCACTGAACGGGCCATCGAGTTGTCTGAACTGCAAGACAAGATGGCGCCGTTCGAGCACTCCCTGGCCTTGAAGGAAATCGATGCCGCCCTGGGCGCGCCCTGGACCACAATGTTCAGCGAGATCAGCCCACCCGTTGCAGCGGCCTCAATCGCCCAGGTGCACAAGGCAAAGACCACCGAAGGCCAGGACGTTGCCGTTAAGGTGCTGCGGCCCGGGATTGAGGCCAAGTTCGCCAGCGAGCTGGACAGTTTCTTCTTTGCTGCCCGCTTGGCCGAGCGATTTAGCGCGGAAGCCCGGCGATTGCGCCCAGTTGCAGCGGTGCAAACCCTGGCAGATTCGGTAAAGATCGAGATGGACCTGCGCATGGAAGCGGCCGCCATCTCCGAAATGGCGCAGAACACTGCTGAGGATCCCGGCTTTCGGGTGCCCAGCGTGGATTGGACCCGCACCGGAAAACGGGTTTTGACCTTGGAATGGATCGGCGGTGTGCCGGTGTCCGATGTTCCTGCGGTAAAGAAGGCCGGACATCATCTGGAAACCCTGGGCGACACGGTGATCCAGAGCTTTCTGCGTCATGCAATCCGCGACGGCGTGTTCCATGCCGACATGCACCAGGGCAACCTGTTCGTGGAAAGTGACGGCACCCTGGTGGCCGTGGACTATGGCATTATCGGGCGTCTTAGCCCCAAGGACCGGATGTTCCTGGCCGAAATCCTCTACGGTTTCATCACCCGCAACTATGACCGGGTCTCGCAAGTGCACTTTGATGCAGGCTACGTGCCCGCCAATCAGGATGTGGCGACGTTTTCGCAAGCCTTGCGTTCCATTGGCGAGCCGTTGATGGACCGCAATGCCGATGAGATCTCCATGGCCAAGCTGCTCGGCCAGCTCTTCCAGGTTACCGAGCGGTTCCATATGGAAACCCAGCCTCAGCTCCTGTTGCTGCAGAAGACCATGGTTGTGGTTGAAGGTGTGGCCCGCACGCTCAACCCCAAACTCAACATGTGGGAAGCAGCTGAACCGGTTGTGCGCCAGTGGATCGAAGCCAAGCTTGGGCCGGAAGGCCGTATGCAGGATGCCGCTGAAGGTGCCCTGATGCTGGGCAGGGTGATGGGCGATTTGCCCGAAGTACTGGCAGAAGCCGGCCGGACCGCCCATATGTTGGGCGAGATGGCCTCGCAAGGCGGCCTGCGGCTTGATGCGGAGACCACGGAAGCCTTGGCGGCGGCCCAGTCCAAGCACAATTGGCCCACCCGCGCGGCCCTGTGGCTCGGCGCGGCCGCATTGGCCCTCATCGCCGTAAACCTCGCCTGGTGAGAGGTGTTATGCCATGGTGCAGGCGGTTTAGTTTGGAGTAGACGCGAATGCTGGCAGGAAAGCGCATATTGCTCATCGTGGGCGGCGGAATTGCCGCCTATAAATGCCTGGAGCTGATCCGGCGCCTGCGCGAGCGCGAGGCCTCGGTGCGGGTGATCATGACCGCGGCGGCCAAACAATTCGTCACGCCGCTGTCGCTGGCCAGCCTGTCGGGCGACAAGGTCTATGACGACATGTTCGACCTGACAGACGAGACCGAAATCGGCCACATCCAGCTTTCCCGTGATGCAGACATTCTGATGGTGGCCCCGGCCACTGCAGACCTGATGGCCAAGATGGCCACGGGCCAGTGCAGCGACCTTGCCACCACGTGCCTTCTGGCCACCGACAAGCCGGTGATGATTGCGCCGGCCATGAACGTGCGCATGTGGGAGCATGCCGCCACACAGCGTAATCTTGAGATCCTGCGCAGCGATGGGGTTCACGTGGTGGGCCCCAACGAAGGTGACATGGCGTGCGGGGAATACGGCCCTGGGCGCCTGGCAGAGCCGGCGGAAATCATTGAAGCGCTGAGTGCCAGGCTTGGCAGCCCGCTTGACGATCTGGAAGGCCCTCGCCTGGCGGGCAAGACGATCCTGATCACCGCGGGCCCAACCCAAGAGCCGATTGATCCGGTGCGCTACATCGCCAACCGTTCGTCGGGCAAACAAGGCTACGCCATTGGCGCGGTGGCCGCGAACCTGGGCGCACGCGTCATCATCGTTTCGGGCCCCACACGGCTTGACCCGCCCCCGGGGGCTGAAGTGATCCCGGTGGAGACCGCCGAAGAGATGCTCAAAGCGGTGCAAGATGAGATGCCTGTGGATGTGGGCATTTTCGCTGCCGCCGTCTCTGATTGGCGCACGGCCGGCGCGTCTGAGCAGAAGATCAAGAAGGATGGCTCGGGCCATGTGCCGGCATTGGAGCTGACGGAGAACCCAGACATTCTGGCCACCATCGCGAAAGACAAGAAGAACCGCCCTGGCCTGGTCATCGGATTTGCGGCAGAAACCGAGAACGTGGTTGAGAACGCCAAGGCAAAGCTCGAGCGCAAGGGCTGCGACTGGGTGGTGGCCAATGACGTGTCGCCCAGCACAGGCGTTATGGGCGGCGATGAGAATACGGTTCATTTGGTGACCTCCGATGGGGTTGAAAACTGGCCGCAGATGGCAAAGTCTGACGTTGCGGCCCGCCTGGTGGACAGAATTTGCAACGAACTCGATGAAGGCGTTTGGACCTGAATGAGCGCGGCCGTGAACATCCAGGTAAAGCGTCTGCCTCATGGGACGGGCTTGCCTTTACCCTCCTATGAGAGCGAAGCAGCAGCCGGCATGGACCTGCGCGCGGCGGTGAGTGCCCCGATGCGCCTCGAGCCAGGCGCGCGGGCCTTGGTGCCCACTGGGCTGGCCATTGCCTTGCCTGCAGGGTTTGAAGCCCAAGTGCGGCCACGCTCGGGCCTTGCGCTCAAGAAGGGCGTCACCTGCCTCAACACCCCAGGCACGATCGATGCCGATTACAGGGGCGAGGTTGGCGTCATTCTGATCAACCACGGGGCGGAAACCTTTGAGATCGAGCGCGGCGACCGGATTGCCCAGCTCATTATCGCGCCCGTGACCCAAGGCACCTGGGTTGAAGTTGACAGCCTGGACGACACAGCGCGCGGCACGGGCGGTTTCGGCTCCTCAGGCAAAAGGTAAGCCATGGCCCTCAATGATGAAGAGCTGGAGCGCTATGCCCGCCACATCATCCTGCATGAGGTCGGTGGCCCCGGCCAGCAGAAGCTGAAAGCGGCCAAGGTCTTGGTGGTCGGCGCCGGCGGTCTGGGTTCGCCTGTGGTGCTTTATCTGGCGGCGGCCGGCGTGGGCACAATCGGCATTGTGGATGACGATGTGGTTTCCCTGTCAAACCTCCAGCGCCAGATTGCTCACCTCACCCCCAGTGTGGGCATGACCAAAACCGAGAGCGTCCATCAGACGATCTCCGGCATCAACCCGAACGTTGAGGTGATCGAGCACACTCTTCGCCTCACCGAAGAGAACGCCGCAGAGATAATCTCCGGCTATGACATTGTGGCCGACGGCTGCGACAACTTCGAAACCCGCTTCCTGGTGTCCGATGCCTGCTTCCACGCCAAGGTCCCGCTGGTCTCAGCGGCCATTGGCCAGTTCGATGGTCAGATCTCCACCTTCAAGCCGTATGAGACGGCGGAAGACGGCACCCCGCTTCCCACCTACCGCTGCCTGCATGACAAAGCACCGGCGCCTGGAGCCGTGCCAACGTGTGCCGAGGCCGGCGTGTTGGGGGTCACGGCAGGGGTGGTCGGCACCCTGCAGGCCACCGAAGTGATCAAAGAGATCATCGGCATCGGAGAGAGCCTGGCCGGGCGCCTGGTCATGTATGACGGCCTTGCCACATCGTTCTATGAGCTGAAGCTCACGTGGAACCCCGGCAATCCGTTGAACGGTACTGGGTGATGCTGCGCACGTCGATCTGGTTCTGACCAGCGCCACACCCATCTCCCCCGCGCCCCTGCGAAAGCAGGGGCCCATGGCTCGGAGTGCGCGGAAGGATCGCGTGGATCCCTGCTTTCGCAGGGATGCGGGGTTTAGTGGGATCCTCTCTCCCCTCTTCGTTATGCCCGCGGAAACGGGGATCCCGGATATTTGCTGCGCAAATTCCGGGATGACAGTTTGAGGGTAGCCCCATCTTCGCAAGGATGTGGGGAAGGGGGGTAAGCTTGAGCGCGTAGCTCCGGGGTGACGATGTGCAGTCTCTAGTTCACCTCAGCAGCGCCGCGGCGCATGGCTGTGGTCATTCGCCGGTAGGCAATATCCCAGGCGATGCGCGCTTCCCTGTCGAGCACATGGCCGAGACTGCTCTCGATGGTTGAGACCAGCGCCTGGTGAACCGCATCATAATGATGGTCCTCAACTCCAACCGCCGCATGGCGCCGGCCGAGTTCCTCCAGCATGAGCTCATGGGCTTCAAGGTTGTCAATGTTCTCCACCAGAAGCCCGAAGGTTTCCATGAACTTGACGCGTTGCTCGGCCATTTGGGTCTCTGAGAACAGGGCGTGGGCGCTGGCATCGATGGTGAACAGGCGGCGATAGAACATCTGAATGGCCGTGTCGCCCATCAGCACAATGGATTGCCAACTTTGATTGACGTGCTCAATCTCTTCCGGGCTCATGACGTGAGTGTTCCGTTGTTCTTCGATCGATACATGAATTTGCGCCCACCCGGACAATTTCACAACCTGGCGTGCTCCGCAAGCGGATGCGAGCGGTTAACTGAAGTCCCAACTGCAACCCGGACGTTTGGTTCAGTCCACAGGTGGCTGCCGGTGTTTGCCTTTGTCCTCAGGCTGCTTGATGCGCAAGACACCGGGCAGAACAACCCAGGCCGCCTGAGCCATTTGATCCAAGTCATTGCAAATCAAGTGGCAGACGCGCTGAGTGCAAACACGACCTGTTTCAACCAGGAGCCTGTCCATGAGCATCAGCCCCATTAGCCCCACCAGTTCGCATTGCATCTATTGGGTGAGCGACCACACGGCAGACCCTCCGACAGTGGGCCACTGTCATAGATTTCCACCGGGGGTGACCGTCAATCCGGAAACGGGTGTGATCGTGCAAAAGTTCCCAACAACTGAGCGGCGGCAATGGTGCGGTGAATGGTCGGATGACGCAGAGGCCCTCGCCGCGGCGGCAAAGATGCCGCGACCTAGTTTCGAGGCTCCAATGAACGTATCAAATCTACTCCAGAGATCAGACTTGCCGTTTCTCCTCGCGTGCCTGATGGCACTTCATGTCTTTGCATTCTCCTCCACGCCGCCCGCGCACGGTGCGGAGCCAGGTGAAGCCTCTGAAATCAGCCGTGGCGGTAAGCTGTACGACAATCATTGGTTGGTGACCGGCAAACAACCGCCGGAACAACCCAATCCGCTCTTTCCTGTCGGCGTCAAAACCACCGCTGCGAATACATGGCGCTGTGTTTCCTGTCATGGCTGGGACTATTCCGGCAGAGCGGGTGAGCTTGGGGACGTGAGCAAATCAAAAACTTTCCATAGCTTGCGTCCGGCCGCTGGAAGATCCCCCACGACGCTCATCAAGCTCATGCAGGCGCCCGGTCACAAAGACAACTTGCAAGGTCTCACTGGGGGCCAAATCGACACTCTGGCGCATTTCGTGAGCACGGGTCAGTTCGCCTTCTCCGCTATAATTGTTGGCGGGAAACCAGTTGGTGACCCTCTGTTGGGAAAAGACATTTTTGAAGGGGTGTGCGTCTCCTGCCATCAGGCTGACGGCAAGGCCTATTTCCAAGGTGAAGATGGAGACAGATCGTCCCTTGGCTGGGTGGCCCACAATCGGCCGGCGCAGGCCCTCCACAAGATCATGAATGGTGTCCCCTCAGCCGATATGTTGTCTTTGCGGTTCTTGCCGGAAAAGAGACTGGCCGACCTGCTTGCCTATCTGCAGACACTTGATGACAAGGGCGGTCAGTGAGCACCGCAAAGGCGGCTTGAGAAATCTTGGTCTCCTGGGCCATTTGATCCAAGTCATTGCGCCGGCGAACCGATGCTGCAGACTTCCAACCTCGCATCCGGCGCAAGCCTGTTTCAAATAGCGAGGAGTTCTTCACCATGAACCGACCGACCAATTCGCGAACAGGAACCAGCATTGCCGCAGCACTGGCTGTGTTCTTAGCGGGTGTCACAATGTCTTCACCCTCAAGCGCGCAAGACGAGGCGCACAAGAGTGCCGAGCGGGACTTCCAGTCCTTCTGCGCCAGCTGCCATGGATGGGGTGGAGCCGGAGGTGGCCCGGTCGCCGACGTGCTTTCAGTGGAACCGCCGAACCTGACCCTCATCGCCCACAGGAATGGCGGCACGTTTCCAGCGAAGAAAGTGTACAAAACTATAGATGGCCTCGAGATGCCTCGTGCGCACGGCAACAAGCAAATGCCTGTATGGGGCGTATGGTTCGCCTATGAGGCGATCGCCGACAGCCTGCACACCGGAGACAAGACGCCACCGCCCGAAAAAATAGACAAGCGCATTCGTGGCCTCGTTGCCTTCCTGAAGTCAGTCCAGGAATAGAGGGGCCTGCCGCATGTCAAAGCCGATTGTCGATAAGGCCGAAGTCTCGATCGATTTCCCCGATAAATTCTATCACGGGTCCTTCAGCCACACGAGCCGGTTTGACGTGAACGTGGACGAGCAAGGCGTGCACATTGTGCTCGACCGTCCAGGGGATGAGAGGCGGCACGTGGCGTTTCATCTGCACCACCATCTGTTCAGTTCGATCCTTGAGTCCCTGGCAGAACAGGTCACCTCCACGAAGACACTGCCGCCGGAACATCGCACTCAGTTGAGAGACGCAACTGCGAAACTGGGCCGTGCCCTGAAAAAGTAAGGTCCCGCTGGCAAGCTCAACGCTGGGTCATTGGCGAATGCATGCAAACCTCAAAACTCTGAATAAGCAGATTGCTGAGACAACCGGACCATGCCGTGCGCTGGACGCTCTCATTTCAACCTCACTGCCCACTGCACAGGCTGGGGAGCCGAAAGAAAACTATACGTCGTCTGTTGATGCGTGTTTGAGGTTGATTGGAGCTGTTCTTCCCAATTGGCATTGGCATGTGGGACACGGGCCTACGGGGATCTTGCCCTACGTAACGCTCAGCAGTACAGCAATGGAGGCTGACTATCGGGTTGAGGCAACGGCTCCAACCGTTCCGCTGGCCCTACTGCACGCTACAACAAAGGCAATGATCCTGATGGAACAGCTCTCCGGCCAGACTGCACACACGGCTAATGGCGGCCATAAGGTCACCCGGCCGGCTTCGGCCAAAAAAACAACACCAAAACCACAAGCCAAATAATGCTCCATCCGACCCACGTGACATTGGGATGGGCCGCTTGCCATTCTAATATGCGTTTATGTAAGGCCATTCGCTAAACACCTCTTTGTTTCACGGAGCTTGACTGGCAATACACGGTTTGGCCTTGAGCCATATGGAAGACCAAGGCACGTTCGATCCGAAGCCTTCTACTCTTGGATTGCTTCGAGATATTTTATGAGCCTGTTGATGCGCCTTATCGTTGCTTTGGCCGCTTTTCGGGCATCTTTCAGCAGCACCCCGTCCCCCAGTTCTTGCTCTACAAATCGTTGGCCCCAGATCGGCATGTCGGAAGTGCCGTGGGCCGCCGGCATGTTCAGGCCTTCGATCTTTTGAAAAACCGCTTCGGCTGGAAAACGCCCCCCGGCGCGCCTGGTAAGTTTTGTCAGATCCGGTGGGCGGTCCTTCAAGGCTTTCGCGGCCGGCCCGCCGCTTCGTCCATCGCTCCCGTGACAGACGCCGCAATAGGTTCGGAACTCGTCTGCCGCCAGTGCAATGTCCACTTCCATTGGCATGGCTGCCGGTGTGCTTGCCAGCAACGCGATGAGAACTGCATGCGGCAGTGAAGCCGCAAAATGCCGCCGCCGCACGGTAAATGTGTTCGAGATCGCTCTCTCACTGACACCTAACGTGCGGCCACTCGCCGATCTAGGGCAACTTCCGCTCAAACTGAGCGGAAGTTGCCCCAGATTTTCGTTACGGGCGAGCAACTTATCCCCGCTCAGCCGTAACCGTCTGATCGGCGGTTGCTCTAGAAATCGAGTATGATCGCCGGACCATTGTCGTAGTACCTCTCCTGCCGGCTGCGCCACCGGCGATGGCGCCGTCTGCGGCTCCTCCACCGGCTATGCCTCCACCTGCGGCTCCTCCACCGGCGGTGACTCCGTCTGCGACGCCATCTCCGGCTTCTGCGGCGGCCGTGATGTGCCTCAGCTGTCGCCGGGAAGCTCAGTCCCGCAGAAACCGCAGCCAGCGCGGCCACGCCGCCCAGCAATAGAGCGCGCCTGCCGGCATCGGCACCGTCTTGTCCGTCCGCTCGCTGCGCATTTGGATCTGTGCGATTCCAGTACAAAACTCTTTTGATTATTGAATTGAGTTCCTTTGCCATTTTGAAACCAGTCCTTTCTCAAAGTTCTGTTTCAACGCCCAATCCCCAAAACCCATCAGGCTTAGAATCGTGCGTTATCCATGGCACTGAGCATACACAAAACTTGTGAGCGCGCATTGATGTGGATCAAGCCTAGGTATTTGTTTTTACAAGGAAAATGAGTTGAAAATCGGCATAAGGTTGCTCGCGCGAAAGCGTCTTGAACCGGTTGCCGATCAGATCTCCATCAGAGCAACGTCAATGGTGACACTTGCAAGGCTCAGGCCTACTCGCCCAAGCCGTCCCAGAACGCTTTGGCCTTGGAGAAGAAGCCTGCAGATTGCGGAGAGTTGTCGCGTGATTCTGCTTCAAACTCCCCCAGAAGCTCTTTCTGGCGGCGCGTCAGGTTCACCGGGGTTTCCACGGAAACCTGAATATGCAAGTCCCCCTGCTGCTTGGAGCGCAGCACGGGCATGCCTTTTGTCTTCAGGCGGAACTGTTTTCCGGTTTGCGTGCCGTCGGGGATCGTCACGCGCACTTTCTTGCCGTCGATCGTCGGCACTTCGATTTCGCCGCCCATGGCCGCTGTGGTCATGGCAATCGGCACCCGGCAGAAGAGATCGGCGCCATCGCGCTGGAAAAAATCGTGGGGCCGGATGGAGACGAAGATATAGAGATCGCCCGCTGGCCCGCCGCGCACGCCCGCCTCGCCCTCACCGGAGAGCCGGATGCGGGTGCCGTCTTCAACGCCGGCTGGAATGTTCACAGACAAGGTGCGGTCCTTGGTGACACGGCCCTGGCCGCTGCAATCTGCACACGGATCAGTAATCATCTGGCCGCGGCCATGACAGGCCGGACATGTGCGCTGAATTGTGAAGAAGCCCTGCTGGGCCCGAACCTGGCCCTGGCCGCCACAGGTTGAACAGGTGGACGGGCTGGAGCCCGGCTTGGAACCGGAGCCCTCGCAGATATCGCATCTGACACTGGTGGGCACACGGATCTGTGCTGCCTTGCCTTCATAGGCTTCGGTGAGCTCGATCTCCATGTTGTAGCGCAGGTCCGAACCGCGCTGGGCGCTGGAGCGTCCGCCGCCACGCTGACGTGCACCGCCGCCGCCGCCACCCATGAACTCTCCGAACAGATCTTCGAAGATATCGGACATGGAGGACGAAAACTCCGGACCAAACCCGCCCGGTCCACCGCCGCCGCCTTCGAAGGCCTGATGGCCAAACTGGTCATAGGCCGCACGCTTTTGCGGGTCTTTTAGAATGTCGTAGGCTTCGGAGACTTCTTTGAATTTTGCTTCAGCAGAATCATCGCCCGCGTTGGTGTCTGGGTGATATTTCTTGGCAAGCTGGCGATAGGCGCTTTTCAGCTCCTTCTCGTCCACGCCGCGCGAAACGCCCAGCACCTCATAGAAATCGCGCTTACTCATGATGATCTATCCAGCCGCCGCTCTGGTCCCCGCCTTTTGAGAACGTAATCGTCTCAATGGGCAGGGTCCTTAGCATGCGCTTAGCGATTTACGCAGATTTTTTCGTGTCGTCGTCGTCGGAGACTTCCTCGAAGTCCGCATCGACCACATCATCGGTGTCGGGGCCGTCTGGGTCGCTGTCAGCGGCAGCGTCTGCTGCAGCATCAGACTCGGCATCGGCCTGCTGGGCGGCGTACATGGCCTCGCCCAGTTTCATGGCCGCCTCGGTGAGGCTCTGGGTCTTGGCGGTGATCTCGTCGGCATCGTCGCCTTCAAGAGCTTCCTTGAGATCGGAAATGGCCATCTCGATGGTCGACTTGTCAGATTCGGCAATCTTGTCGCCGTGCTCTTCCAAGGTCTTCTCAGTAGAGTGCATCAAAGCTTCTGCGTGGTTGCGGGCCTCGACCATATCCTTGCGCTTCTTGTCTTCCTCAGCGTGGCTTTCAGCATCCTTGACCATGTTGTCGACTTCATCGTCAGACAGGCCGCCGGAGGCTTGAATGCGGATTTGCTGTTCTTTCTCCGTCGCCTTGTCCTTGGCCGACACGTTGACGATGCCGTTGGCATCAATGTCGAAGGTCACTTCGATCTGCGGGATGCCGCGCGGTGCCGTTGGAAGGCCCACCAGGTCGAACTGGCCAAGCAGCTTGTTGTCGGCTGCCATCTCGCGTTCGCCTTGCGCCACACGGATGGTCACCGCGGTCTGGTTGTCATCGGCGGTGGAGAAAGTTTGTGACTTCTTGGTCGGGATCGTCGTGTTGCGGTCGATCAGGCGTGTGAACACGCCGCCAAGGGTTTCGATGCCCAGAGACAGCGGGGTCACGTCGAGCAGCAGAACGTCTTTAACATCGCCCTGCAGAACGCCGCCCTGGATCGAGGCGCCGATGGCCACGACTTCGTCCGGGTTCACGCCTTTGTGGGGCTCTTTGCCGAAGAAGTTCTTCACCGTTTCGATGACCTTGGGCATGCGGGTCATGCCGCCCACCAGGATCACTTCGTCGATCTCGCCTGCGCTCAAGCCGGCATCTTTCAATGCTGCCTTGCACGGGTCCACGGTGCGCTTGACCAGATCCTCCACCAGGCTTTCCAGCTTGGCGCGGGTCATTTTCATGGTCAGGTGCTTTGGACCAGACGCATCGGCCGTGATGAACGGTAGGTTGATTTCCGTCTGGGTGGCGGAGGAAAGCTCGATCTTGGATTTTTCCGCCGCCTCTTTCAGGCGCTGCAGAGCCATCTTGTCGCCGCGCAGATCGACGCCCTGTTCCTTCTTGAACTCATCGGCGAGGTAATCGACGATGCGCATGTCGAAATCTTCGCCGCCGAGGAAGGTGTCGCCGTTGGTGGACTTCACTTCGAACACACCGTCCCCGATTTCCAGGATGGAGACATCGAAGGTGCCGCCGCCAAGGTCGTAGACGGCAATGATGCCGGCTTGCTGCTTGTCCATGCCGTAGGCAAGGGCAGCAGCGGTTGGCTCGTTGATGATGCGCTCAACTTCAAGGCCTGCGATCTTGCCGGCATCTTTGGTGGCCTGGCGCTGGCTGTCGTTGAAGTAGGCTGGAACCGTGATCACCGCCTTGGTGACCGTGTCGCCAAGATAGCGCTCTGCGGTTTCCTTCATCTTCTGCAGGATGTAGGCGGAGACCTGGGCGGGGGCATATTTCTCGCCGCGCGCTGAGACCCAGGCATCGCCATTGTCTGCCTTGACGATCTCGTATGGCACGAGACCCTTGTCCTTCTTCACCACCTTGTCGGTGTAGCGGCGCCCGATCAGGCGCTTGATGGCGAAAAGGGTGTTTTCAGGGTTGGTGACCGCCTGGCGCTTCGCCGGTTGGCCCACAAGGACTTCCTTGTCTTCGGTGAAGGCCACCATGGACGGGGTTGTCCGGGCGCCTTCAGCGTTTTCGATGACCTTTGGTTCAGAGCCATCCATTACAGCAACACACGAGTTGGTGGTGCCAAGATCAATACCGATGATCTTACTCATAGTCTTCATATCCTCTCTTTAGGCGGGCCGGTGGTCTGGCCTTTAACTAAAGCGCCAGCACTGCGTCCTGTTCAGTTTTGATCGAACCGGAGTGCACCAACCCCCACAATGGGCTGCCTCAAACGATTTCGATGGATATATAGGGTCGCCGTTTTATTGCTGCAAGCGCTTGTGTGGCAGAAACTTGAAGGTTTAAACCACTAATTTGATGGATATTCTGCACAATGATTAACGAAATCGCCGATGGGCTGGCGTTGGCGCCGGGATATCTTGACCAATCTCAGCAGATTGCAGCTCTTGAAGATATCAGAAAAGTGGTCGCTGCAGCGCCCCTTTACCAGCCGGTTATGCCCCGTTCAGGCCGGCCTTTCAGCGTGAAAATGAGCAACTGCGGCCCGCTCGGGTGGATCTCCGACAAGGCTGGCTACCGGTATCAGACGGCACATCCGGACACCGGCCAACCCTGGCCGGACATGCCGGGCTCCATCGCCCGAATTTGGGATGATCTGAGCGGTTATGACGCCCCGGCAGAGTGCTGCCTTATTAACTTTTACGCTTCCGGCGCCAAAATGGGTCTGCACCGCGATGAAAATGAGGAGGACTTCAGCGCTCCGGTTGTCTCTGTTTCCCTAGGCGATGAGGCCTTGTTCCGCTTTGGCGGCAGTGAACGCAAATCGCCTACCAAATCCGTCAGGCTTGCATCTGGCGATGTGTTGATCATGGCCGGTGCCTCGCGCTTGAACTACCACGGCGTGGACAAAATCTATCCGGGCACCTCAAGCTTGCTGCGCGGCGGGGGCCGGCTCAACCTGACCCTTCGCAGGGTCACCCGACAGGTATAGCTCGCGAACCGCAACACCCAAGAAACCCAATATCACCGCCGGACCGATCGGAAAGAAGTTTATGGCGACTAACATTCCAAAGGTAGGCCAGACCCACATCGAGATCGGCACCAGGTTTAGGTTGGCCGGACGGCGGTTTTGCTCCAGATGCCGGGCCAGAAGCAGGGCGGCATAGGCCGACACAGGCATGTCGTAATAAAATACGTAAGGTGTCGCCACGAAAGTCGCTGCAATAAGGATTACTTGCTGCAGCACGGGGTCGCGCTTTTGCGAAAACGCCCAGATAACCACGCCAACGGCCAAAAGAACAAAGGGCATGTGCACCAAAAGCGCGGTGTCAGGGTCCAGCCCAAGCACGCGTCCGCTCATGAAGATCGTGGGCATCATGTATGCGATTTTGATGGATCCTTTCATGATTGCCGTTTGGAACTGCAAAGTTTCGGTCAAATACAGCCACCAGGTTTCAAACCCGAACACGAGCCCAGACAGCAAAATTACGGCCGCTGCGGTGACACAAGCACTGGCAATCACAGTCCACTGGCGTGAAGCGAGAAGAGCAAAGGGTAGGAGCAATCCCAATTGTGGCTTGATGGTGAGAAGGCCAAAACAGATCCCGGCCAACACCGGCCGTTGACCGCACAGCCGCAAACCGCCCACGAGCAACGCGGCCGTGAATAGACCATTCTGGCCGGCGAAAAGGGTGCTGAAGACAGCCGGAGCGAGCGCGAGAATCAGAAAATCCTCGAGCCGCCACGCCTTGTTCTGACAGGCCACGAGGTAACACAGCATGCCGAGCACCGACCAGCAGAACAGGCTCAGCAAATACGGCAATGTGCCAAACGGCACGGCCAACAGCAGAAAGTGCGGCGGGTACGACCAGTTGTGCGCTTTGATTTCGGGCCCAAATGTCTCACGCAGAATGACGATGTATTTGTCGAAGCTGAAAAGGGATTCCGCCAGGCCCTTGAGCGCGACCGAACCACCCAGCCAATAGTTCACAAAGTCTCGGCCGACGACGTTGCCGGTCTCCAAGAGGAGCCCCTCACGCTCAAACAGGTTGAAGTACCCCATTGCCAAGATCATGGGCAAACAAATCAAAAAGGCTATCGAGAAGATCCGGTTAACGTCCTGATTTTGTAGCATTTGATGACAAACCCCCGTGCAATTCGCTGTCTCAGTTTGTTGTAAAATTCATCTAAAGATCTCTAACTCGCGCCCGGCAAGCGTCATGCTTGCTGGGCAATGGGCGCCGGGACCGCATTTCTCTTTGCTGGCTGGTTCGCGAGATAAAGCGCGTGAACCGCAAGGCCCAGGAAAGATAAGGTGAACAGCGGACCAAGCGGCAGAAAGAACATCGACATTGGCTCACCGAAAGACGGCAGCAACCAAACCGTGACCGGCAGCAGGTAGACCTGGACAGGCCGGCCTGTCTCCTCCAGATGGCGTGCCAGCAGCAGGGCCGCGAAGGCCATAACCGGCATGTCGTAGTAGAAGCCGTAAGGGGTCGCGACAAACGTTGCGCCGATCAGGATCACCTGCTGCAGCGCCCGATTATGCTTTTGCGAAAAGGCCCAAATCACCACCCCGACCGCCATCAGCGTGAAGGGCAAATGCGCCAGCAGCGCCATATCCGGATCCATCCCGAACACGCGCAAGCTCATGAAGACGGTGGCCATCATGTAGTAGAGCCCCGGACCGTTCTTCATGATTTCAGTTTGGAACGGCCAGGTCTCCGTTACGTAGAGCCACCAGGTCTCAAATCCAAACACCAGGCCTGAGAGGCAAATTGCGGCCGCCGCCGTGATGCAGGCGCTGGCGATCACGGTCCACTGGCGCGACGCCAGCAATGCAAATGGCAGCAACAGGCCCAGCTGCGGCTTGATGGTCAAAAGCCCAAAACAGATGCCTGCCAACACCGGGCGCTTGGCGCCCAGCCGCAAGCCGCCCAAAAGCAGGGCCGCGGTGAACAATCCGTTTTGACCGGCAAAGAGCGCGCTCATGCACGCTGGAGCCAGTGCGAGAATAAGAAAGTCATCCAACCGCCAGGCTTTTCTCAGGCAGGCGGTGAGGTAGCACAGCATGCCGGCCACAGACCAGCAGAACAGACCCAGCAAATAGGGCATTGCCCCGAACGGCGCGGCCAGCAACAGGAAGTGCGGTGGATAGGACCAGTTGTGATTGTTGATGCCAGATCCAAACGCTTCACGCAGGAGGACCAGATAATTCTCAAAAACAAACAGAGACTCCGCCAGACCCTTCAGGGCATTTGAGCCCCCAACCCAGTAGTTTACGAAGTCGCGGCCCACAACGTTGCCGGATGCCAGCAAAAGCCCCTCGCGTTCGAAGGCGGTGACATAGATCTGCAGCAAGAGGACCGGCACCGAGAATAGGAAAGCTCTGGAAAACAGCCAGTTTGCGCCTTGATTCTGCGGCATGTGCTGCCCCTTCCAACGGCATCGGAAACCAGCACAATACGCACAGATATGTCTTAATAATCGATAAATCAGAGGCGCTGTCAGGCCCGCATTTCCGGGCTTCCCGCGGCCCTAATGCCCCTCGGAAACAAAAACGCCCGGCCGGGGCCGGGCGTTCCAGAATTCAGGTTCTGCAGCAATGGTTATCTGCCGTTGCGCTTTGAGTTCGCGTTGCAGTCGCGTTTTTCTTTGTAGCTTTCAGATGATGACCCGGTGATTTCACCATTGGTGGCCCGGCGGCGCCAGCGCCATTCACCGCGCTTGTCCTGATAAGTATCCCATTTGTCTTTTTCTCCAAGACCCTTGGGATTGCCGTCCATGCCGTGGCGCTGGGCGTTTGCTTTGCAGTCTGCCCGCTTGACATAGCCTTCACAGGCCGCGCCGACGATATTTCCGTTGTTGGCTTTCCGCCGCCAGCGGTGCTCGCCACGTTTGTCCTGATAGATTTCCCACTTATCGTCTTCGCCTGCCATTCCAATTTCCCTTCCTATATTGGCGTTGCTCGTGCTTCATTCGCACGATAGACCAGTTCTGCGGCCGCACCAAAATAGTTGGAAGCACAAGAACTGGTTGAATTACTCGTTACCACGCGCCCTCACTGACACATCGGCGCACACTTTCTGATCACTGCGCATATTTCAACCAAAAAATGTGATTTCGATCCTTGAGCGGACAATAAAACTAGGATTGGCTCTTGGATTCTTCTGTTTTGGTCTCAGGTGTAGCCTTTGGGCCACCCTTTGAAACTCCGACCATGGCGGGCCGGAGCACCCGATCGGCGATCTTGTAGCCACATTGAGCCACACTCATAATCGTGCCGGCGGGCAAATCAGCGTTCTCGGCCTCAAACATCGCTTCGTGCATGTTGGGGTCGAACCGCTCGCCCTCAGGATCGATGCGCGTAATGCCGTGGCGCTGAAACACATTGAGCAGGTCGCGCTCGGTCATCTCAATGCCGTCGATCAGGTTCTTGGTGGCCTCATCAGCCGACGACTTGGCGTCGTCGCCCATGGCTTGCAGGGCGCGGGCAAGGTTGTCTGCAACCGAGATGATGTCCCGGGCAAAGCCTGTTGCCGCATATTGACCAGCTTCCTGGCGCTCGCGTTCTCCACGCTTGCGGATGTTCTGCATTTCCGCAGCAGCACGCAGCAGCTTGTCGTTCAACTCATCGTTCTCGGTGCGCAGGCGTTCCAGCACAATGAACGGATCGGGGAGGCCATCCTCTCCGAGATCAAACTCAAGACCCTCGCCTTCTTCGGCAAGTTCTTCCGGCGTCGGCTCGTTGTCATTGCCCGGCTGCAGAGCCTCGGCAATCTCTTCAGCGGTTGGGGTCGCGCTGGGTTTGTTGTTTTCGTTTTCCGTCGTATCGCTCATAACAGTCCTCATTGGCCCCTGGCCGCGTCCGCCAAACTTGCTTTCGCGCGCGGCCGAAATCGTTTTCCGCCCCCGATATCTGTAACTGGAACAAAAAAATCAAGTGAGCAATCGCCCCACCAACTGCGCTGTATAGTCCACCATTGGAATAATGCGCCCATAATTCAGCCGCGTCGGGCCGATAACACCCAGTACGCCGATCACTTTGTGGTCTGTGTCGTGATAGGGCGCCACCACGAGCGATGAGCCCGACAAGGAGAACATCTTGTTCTCCGAGCCGATGAAAATCCGCACACCTTCGCCCTTTTCCGCCAACCCTAAGAGCCCGATCAGATCCTTCTTGGATTCCAGATCGTCAAACAGCTGGCGTACCCGTTCAAGATCTCCAGCGGCGGTTTCGTCTTCAATGAGGTTGGCACGGCCGCGCACAATCAAATTTTTGACGCTTGCAGCGCCATCAGCCGGGCCGGACCAGATTGCGATGCCTTCTTTCACCACATTGGCGGTAAGTTCGTCCAATTCGGCTTCGCGCAACGCAATATCCTGGGCCACCGCAGAGCGGATCTCTGAGAGGGTTTTGCCCTGGAAGCGGGCATTGAGAAAGTTTGCCGCCCGCGGCAACGCCGCTGCTGGAAGGCCGGCCGGCAGGTTCAAAACCCGGTTCTCCACCTGCTCACCATCGCCCACCAGAACGGCCAGCGCACGGTTTCCGTCAAGCGGCACAAACTCCAGATGCTTCATCCGAATGTCGGCCTTCTGGCTGACCACCACGCCGGCGCACCGGCTGAGGCCGGACAACAGGTTGCTGGCCTGGGTCAAAATATCCTCAGCGTCGCTGGAGCCTTGCGCAGCGGCCACCTGGGCATCGATGGTGGCGCGTTCCTCGTCGGCCAAACCGCCGATTTCCAACAGGCCGTCCACAAACATTCTGAGGCCATGCTCAGTGGGAATGCGGCCGGCACTGGTGTGGGGCGCGCAAATCAGGCCCACCTCTTCCAGATCGGCCATCACATTGCGCACCGAAGCGGGCGACAGATTGATCGGAAGCGCCCGCGACAAGGTGCGGGACCCGATCGGATCGCCGGTTTCCAGATATGTCTCAACCAGGTTGCGGAAAATTTCGCGCGAGCGTTTGTCGAGATCCGCAAGGCCGGTAAAACGAGGCTCCATCGGCACCATACTTGTTGGTTACGCAAGGTTGTAAGAATCTAGGGTTCAGGAAGGGCGCCGTCAATCAAACTTATTGTGCGCCTTGCCCAAGCGTTCCAGCGTCGCGGTTTTTAGCAGGCCAGCGTGACGCTGTCAGACGAAACGTGAAACCACGCTTTTTCCGCCCAGAAAACACCGCCTTCGCGGCAGCCGCCTTCTTTGATTGCCCCACCATGCGCAACAGGCTAGATAGACGGCCCAAACAGCAAGGCGACAAAAGGGTTTTACAATGCGTCCATCAAAGCGGGAGGCAGATGAGCTGCGCCCAGTTACTCTGGAGCGGGGCGTGTCGAGACACGCTGAAGGTTCATGCCTGATCCATTGCGGCGACACCAAGGTGCTGTGCACCGCAAGCGTTGAAGAGCGCGTGCCCCCATGGATGCGCGGCGGCGGCACCGGATGGGTGACCGCGGAATATGGCATGCTGCCGCGCTCAACCGGTTCGCGCATGCGGCGCGAATCCACTGCCGGCAAGCAATCTGGCCGCACTCAGGAAATCCAACGCCTGATCGGGCGTTCCTTGCGTGCAGTTGTCGATATGAAGAAGCTGGGCGAGCGCCAGGTCACCGTCGACTGCGATGTGATCCAGGCCGACGGCGGCACCCGCACCGCCGCCATCACGGGCGGCTGGGTTGCCCTGCACGATGCGTTGCAATGGATGGCGGCGCGCGACATGTTCAAGGAAGATCCCATGATCGACCATATTGCGGCGATCTCGTGTGGCATCTACCGCGGCACGCCGGTTTGCGATTTGGACTACCCGGAAGATTCCGAGGCCGACACGGATGCAAATTTCGTGATGACCGGCTCTGGCGGCATTGTTGAAATTCAGGGCACTGCCGAAAAGGACCCGTTCTCCGAAGACGAGTTCGGCCAACTGATGGGTCTGGCCAAAAACGGCATTTCGCGGCTTGTCTCCTTGCAGAAAACCGCGGTTGCCTAAAGCCCAATGGCCCCGGAGACACCCAGCCGGAGATTTTCAGGCAAGCGCCTTATCGTGGCCAGCCACAATCCGGGCAAGGTGCGCGAAATCGGCGCGTTGATTGAACCTTATGGCATCACCCCGGTGTCTGCCGGCGAGCTTGGGTTGGCCGAGCCGGAAGAAACCGGGTTGACCTTCATCGCCAATGCCGAACTCAAGGCCCATGCTGCCGCTGAAGCCAGCGGCGAGCCTACTTTGGCGGACGACAGCGGCCTGGCGGTGGATGCCCTGGGCGGCGATCCGGGGATCTACTCAGCCCGCTGGGCGGGGCCGGCCAAAGACTTTGCGCTGGCCATGCGAAAGGTCAATGACGGGCTCAAAGCCGCAGGCGCTGATGCGCCTGCAAGCCGCGGGGCGCACTTTGTGTGTGCCCTCAGCCTGGCGTGGCCCGATGGCCATGTGGAGAGCTTTGAGGGCAAGGTGTTCGGCACTCTGGTGTGGCCGCCCCGGGGCGATCAGGGCTTTGGCTACGACCCGATCTTCCAGGCCAACGGCCAAGACATCACCTTCGGCGAAATGGCGTCTGAAGCCAAACACGCCATGTCGCACCGGGCAGACGCGTTTGCGCAACTGATGGTCGCCGTGTTCACCAAGTGAGCGCGCATGGCAAGGACCCCGGCTTCGGGCTCTATGTCCACTGGCCGTTCTGTTTGGCCAAATGCCCCTATTGCGATTTCAACTCCCACGTGCGCCATCAGTCCGTTAACCAGGCAGCCTATGTGGCTGCCTTCAACCGGGAGATGGCCTGGTTTGCCGAACGCTCCAAGAGCCAAACCATCACCAGCATCTTCTTTGGCGGCGGCACCCCTTCGTTGATGACCCCGCACACCGTGGGCGCCCTCCTGGATGCGGCCGCCGGCCATTGGACCATTGCAACCGATGCGGAGATCACCCTGGAGGCCAACCCCACCAGCGTGGAAGCGCGCAACTTTGCCGCCCTGCGTTCGGCGGGCGTCAACCGGGTGTCCGTGGGCGTGCAATCGCTCAACGACGATGCCTTGAAGTTTCTCGGCCGCCAGCACACGGCCCATGAGGCACTGGCCGCCTTCCAGCTTGCAGCCAAAACATTCGATCGTGTGTCGTTCGACATGATCTACGCCCGGCCCAAGCAGAGCGCCGAGGCGTGGCGCGCCGAATTGGGCGAAGCGCTGTCCCATGCTGAAGGCCACATGTCGCTCTATCAGTTGACCATTGAGCCGAAAACCCGGTTTGCCGATCTGCATGCGGCCGGCAAGCTGGTGGTGCCCGGCGAGAGCCTGGCTCTGGCGCTCTATGACGTGACCCAGGAGCTAACAGAGGCGGCCGGTCTTCCAGCCTATGAGGTCTCCAACCACGCCGCCCCCGGCCATGAGTGCCGCCACAATGTGCTCTACTGGCGCTATGGCGACTATGCCGGCGTTGGCCCCGGGGCGCATTCCCGCCTGACTTTGGAAACCGGTGAGCGCATTGGCTCCTCGACCCTCAAATCGCCCGAGGCCTGGCTTCAGCAGGTGGGCGCACGCGGGGACGGGATTGAGGATACGGAGAGCTTGAGCGGCGAGGACCGGGCTGATGAATATCTGCTCATGGGCTTGCGTCTCAACGAAGGTATCAGCCTGAAACGGCACCGGGAGCTGGGCGGCGCGGCGCTGGCGCAAGCCCGTGTTGAAGCGCTTGAGGCCGAAGGCTTGGTGGAGCTGGATGTTGAGGCTGAGCGTCTGGTGGCAACCCCGGCGGGTCGCCGTGTGCTGAATGCGGTGATCGGCTATTTGGCTGCCGGGTGAGGAGAGGGCAGTTCCTCCCTCCGTCACCCCGGAATTTGCGCAGCAAATATCCGGGGCCCAGGGCTGTAGAGCCACGCGCCGGAGTGTCAGTTTGCCACTAAATAGTTGTCTTTATCCACCCCAGCTGTTTATCTTCAGTGGCGGATTTCTGCCAAAAACTGTGATTCTGCGAAACGAACCCAAATTCGCGTAAGCCACTGAACCTAAGCGTGAATTAGCGCTATTTGGCCTTTTTGAGTGAGATTTTTGTTCATATTCGGGAAATCGAAACCGTCATCCCGGATTTTGCGTTGGAACAGTTCCCGCTCAACCTGACCAGAACAGGGTCTAGAATCCGGCCCCGAACGTGCTGGGCGCGGGTGCTGCAACCCGGGGTCCTGACTTGGTGACCTCCAGAATGGACAGGCCACGCTGGTTGCGGCCGTTGCCTAAGAAGCGGAACAGGCCATTGGAGCCCTGGAAGCCCTGGCTGTTGGTGAGCGATTGCACCGGGAACTTCTGGCCCCGCGGGCTCTGGGCGTTCTGCCGGCCAAGGGCAATCGCCAAGCTCACCGCGTCGTAGGCCAGGCTGGCAATGCGTTTGGGGTCGCGGCCGTAAGATTGCCGGAAGCGCGCGTTGAAAGCATTGGTCAGCTCCGGCGAGACGCCTGGATACCATCCCCCAACAGCAATATCGACCGAAGCGGTTGCAGGGTCATCCCAAAGGCTGGTGCCCACGATCTTGGTGACCTGAGGGTTCACGCCGGCTGCCGTAAGCGCGTTGCCAAGGGCGCGCAACATGTCGCCGCCTTCTGCGATCAACAGGGTGTCGGCGCCAACTGCTGCATCTTTGAGGGAGGCGGCAATTTGAGTGGCGGCCTGGGCGGCGCCTTGGGGCGTGCGCCGATAGCGCTGCACGGTCACCAGTTGGCCCCCCTTGCTTTGCAGTTCTTGCCTCAGGGAGCGTTCCACAATGCCGCCATAGGCGGTTTCAGGAATGAGGGCGGCGAACCGGCTCTGGCCCGATTGCACGGAGAACCGGACAATGTTGGCCACATCCTGCTCGGGCAGGAAGCTGATGAGGAACACACCGTTGCCGGCGGCTGCGCTTGAGGTTGAAAACGCCATGACCGGCACACGGCGCGACTGGGCAATGGGGCCGATGGCTTGGACCGAGCCGGCAAACAGCGGACCGACAACCAATTCTGCGCCTTCGTTGATTGCCGATTGCACGGCGGCGCGGGCGCCTTCCGGCGTGCCAAGGGTGTCCTTGGTCACCAGGGTGATGCCGGGCGAGCCGGATTCGACCAATGCCATTTCACCGGCTTCTTTAAGAGCGCGCGCAACTTCCGATGCGTTGCCCCGGATGCCGAGCGGCAGCAGGAAGGCAACCTTGGGATCGCCCGGGTTCTGGATCGCGGCGATGTCAGGGGCTTGAGTTTGCGGCTGGCCCGGCTCGGTCGTATCGCCGGTGCTGAACAGATCTCCCATGGATATGCTGCCCAGGCCGCCACAGCCGGCAAGGCTGAGCGCCAGAAGCGCGATCCAGATCAATCGAAGGAGGTTTGCTGATTTTTGCATGCTACAATTGCTTTGTGAGGGGTTGGTGTTTTCAACCCTCGCCAATTTCTCTCCCGGCGGACACTCTTGCCTGAACCGGCCTTACGTCTAGCGGAAAAGCCGGTTTCATTTCCCTTCCCCTGCCCCACCAGGTTTCGTGCATAATGGTGTTACAGCAAATAAGGTCGAACGCAAAGTGACGCGCGCAACTCCACCAACCGATGCACCTTCCCCCCATAGCGGAAAACAGGCTGATTACACAATAGCCGGCGCGACCCATGCCGCGCCGCCGCTGGAGCCGGGGCTCTATGTGGTGGCAACCCCCATCGGCAATCTTGGCGACATCACACTCCGCGCGCTGGCGACATTGGCCGCCGCCGATCTGGTGTTCTGCGAAGATACCCGCATCAGCCGCCGCCTTCTTGAGCGCTATGGCATCACCGCAAGGCTTTCCACCTATCATGATCACAACGGCGACAAGGTGCGCCCGCAGATCTTGGACAAGCTGGAAAACGGGGCCTCTGTTGCTTTAATCAGCGACGCGGGAACCCCCATCGTTTCGGACCCGGGCTACAAGCTGGTGAAGGCCGCCCGTGAGCGGGGCATAGAGGTTTACCCTCTGCCCGGTCCCTCCGCACCCATTGCAGGCTTGGCCAAATCAGGCCTGCCGAGCGACCGGTTCTTCTTTGGCGGGTTTCTGCCGGTCAAGCAGGGCGCCCGCCGCAAAATTCTGAGCGAGCTTTCCGGTCTGCGCGCCACGCTGATCTTCTTCGACACCGGCAATCGCATCGCTGCCAGCCTGGCTGATGTGGCCGAGACTCTGGGCGCCCGCCATGTGGTGGTCACCCGTGAGCTGACCAAACTGCATGAGCAGGCACTCTCCGGCGAGGCCGGTCCTTTGGCGCAGACCATCGGCAAGCAGAGAGGCGAGATCACCCTCCTGATCGCCCCGCCTGAGGGGGGTGTCGAGATGAGTGATGAGCGCATCGAAGAGGCATTGCGCTCAGCATTGGCCGAGCTGCCTGTTGGAAAGGCCGCCTCGCGGGTGGCCAAGGAGCTGGGTGTCAGCCGGCAGGATCTTTACGACAGAGCTTTGGATCTGAAAAACCAGTTGGGGTGAAATGGGCAAATTCCGGGGGCGGACCAAGCAACAAAGAAGGGCCCATCAGTTCGGCGTGCAGGCAGAAAAGCTTGCCGCGCTCTATTTGAGGGCCAAGGGATACCGGATCCTCAGCACCCGCTACCGTGTTGGGGTTGGCGAAATCGACATTGTCGCAAGGTCAGGGGATACCATCGTGTTCATCGAAGTTAAGCGGCGGCAAAACCTGGCCGAAGCCCTGCATTCCCTTCAGCCCAGACAGCAAGCGCGGATCATTCGGGCGGCCGAACACTGGCTGGCGGAGAACGAACTGCCGCTGAACACTGATTGCCGCTTTGACATGATGGTGTTCTCCGCCTATCTCGTGCCGCACCACATAAAGAATGCATTCGCAACAGACGGCACATAAAGGTTCGGGTAATGGCACTTAAGACCGCAATTCAAATGGACCCGATTTCCGGGATCGACATTGCAGGCGATTCAAGCTTCGCGATCCTGCTCGAGGCGCAGTCGCGTGGCCACGAGATCTTCTACTTTGAGCCCAACGCTTTGGCGACCCAAGACGGAAAAGTGTTTGCCCGGGGCCATACCCTGACCGTGCGTGACGAGCCCGGCAATCATTTCACATTGACCGACCAGCGCCGGGAGGATCTGGGAAGCCTTGATGTGCTGCACATGCGCCAGGACCCGCCGTTCGACATGAACTACATCACGGCGACCCACATGCTCGAGCAGATCCATCCCAAAACTCTGGTGGTGAACAATCCGACCGAGGTGCGCAATGCGCCCGAAAAGATCTTCATTCTGGATTTTCCTGAGTTCATGCCGCCAACCCTGATCACCAAGGATCCCGAAGAGATCAAGGCGTTCCGCAAGGAGCATGGCGACATCATCTTGAAGCCGCTCTACGGCAATGGCGGTGCTGGGGTGTTCCGCCTGCCGGAGCAGGACCAAAATCTGAACTCGCTTTTGGAGATGTTCGACAGCGCCTTCCGAGAGGCCTTCATTGCCCAGCAATATCTGGCGGACGTGCGCAAGGGCGACAAGCGCATCATCCTGGTGGACGGAGTTCCGGCCGGCGCCATCAACAGAGTGCCCGCTGAAGGCGAGAGCCGCTCGAACATGCATGTTGGCGGGCGAGCTGAACCCATCGGCATGACCAAGCGCGAACACGAGATTTGCGAGGCCCTGGGCCCTGAGCTCAAAAAGCGCGGGCTCATCTTTGTGGGCATCGACGTGATCGGCGACTATCTGACCGAAATCAACGTGACCTCTCCAACGGGCATCCGCGAGGTCAAGAAGTTCGGCGGCGAGGACATTGCCGCGCTGGTGTGGGACGCGATTGAAGCGCGGCTCTAATGTGCGGCTTGGCTGGTGCTTTCATCCCCTCAAACGTAGGTTGGCTTGAGCCACGCGAACTGCTGCCCATGATCGGGGCCGTGGCCCACCGCGGGCCAGATGACATGGACTACTGGGTCAATGGCCCGCAGACCGCCATCCTGATGCATGCCCGCCTGGCTTTGGTCGACCCGCAAGGCGGGCGTCAGCCGATCAGCAACGAAACCGGTTCCATCTGGCTCACCTGCAACGGCGAGATTTACGGCTACAAGGACACCATGGCCGAGCTGGAAGCTAAGGGTCATCGGTTTCGCTCGCAATGTGATGTTGAGGTCATTCCCCATCTGTTTGAAGATTTGGGACCTGGGTGCTTTGCGAAACTGCGTGGCGAGTTCGCCTTTGCGCTCTACGATGAAAAGCAGCACGAGCTATATCTGGTGCGCGACCGGTTTGGGATCAAACCGCTGTACTATTGCGAAGTGGGCGATGCCTTGGTGTTCGGCTCGGAACTCAAATCGGTTTTGTCCTACCCCTCGTTGCCGGCCGAGTTGAACCATCAGTATATCCGCGGCCTGCTGGCCGGGATCAGCCTTCCAGAAGAAACCATCCTGCAGGATATCCTCGAGGTTCCACCGGGCCATTACGTGCGCATCTCCCGGGCCGGAATTGAGGTTCAGCCCTATTGGTCTCTTGCGCTGAACGGCCGCGAGCGGCTGACGAACCCCAAACAGGTCGGCGAGGAGTATGCCGAGCTGTTCGATGAAGCGGTGCGCCTGCGCCTGCATGGCGACAGGCCGGTTGGGGCCTATCTGTCCTCTGGCGTGGACAGCTGCTCGGTGGTTGATGCCATGGCGCGCCACGGAAGCGGCGATGTGAAGGCCTTCACCCTGCGCTTTGACGACCCTCAGCTGGATGAAACCCAAATCGCCGCCCGGGTGGCCACCATTACCGGGGTGGACCATCACATTGTGGACGTGAGCAATCAGGCGTTGGCTGACAATTTCCGAACGTCGCTTTGGCACAGCGAGATCCCCGTGTTCAACACGCACGGCACTGCGAAGTTCTTGTTATCGCGGGCCTGCCAGCCTCATGTGAAGGCGATCCTGACGGGGGAGGGGGCCGACGAAACCTTGGCCGGCTACGCCATGTACCGCCACCAGCTGTTGCTGGACGAGCAGCGCAAAACCGGCGAAAGGCACGTAAAGTCGCTGATCAAGGAAATGATCGCGCGCGAAGGGATCCTTGCCGGCCTTCTGCCTGAAACCGCCTATCGTCAGAATGCGATGGTGGAAACAATATTCGGTTGCTACCCCTACGCTGCCTTGCGCGCTCTTTCGTCTGAGCGTCTCATGGGACGTTTTTTCCAGCGCAGATTTGTGGAGGCGCACCCGATCGAGGAGGCGCTGAAGCGTTTGGCTGATGTTCTGCCGGCCGAAAAACTGGAGGGTCTGCCGCCGGCCACGGCCAGCAGGTTCATTTCGCTGAAATGTGACCTGCCGGCCTACAATCTCAATTATCTGGGCGATCGCCAGGAAATGGCCAACTCAATTGAGGGCCGCCTGCCGTTCCTGGACAATGATCTGACCGACTACGCCTTCCAGCTGCCACCTTCGGCGCTGCACACGATGAAAGAAGGCAAGCTGCCCTTGCGCAGTGCCATGGCAAACCGGCTGCCGAACTATGTGCACCAAGGCCCAAAGCGCGTGTTCTGGGCGCCTGTAAGCGCCGTGGACACGTTGATGCAGAACAGTTTTTGCGAAGTGGCCTTAAGCCCCGATTCAGTGCGCGAAGTTGGGGTGTTCGAGCCTTCCCGGCTGGAGTTGGCGAAAAAGCTTATCCGGGTTTTCCCCGCCAAAAGCAAGATTGGCACAGGGCTTAGAACCATGCTCACCTGCGCCGCCTCCCTGCACTTGGTGAACGATATGTTTGTGCGGAACTTTGCCAAGAACGCGCAAAACTTCTGCAAGTCCGAAACCCGGCGCAAGATGGATCACCTGGTTGCGCGCGCAGCTCCAATAGAACCTGACCCCCTCTGACATTCGATTGTTCTCTTGGTGTTATTGTGTGCTTAATGAGCATGTGATAGCTTGAGGTGCGTTTGCGTAATGGGGGGGATTCCATGACATCACACGTTGCCACGGTTGCATTCAGGGGGATAGACGCTGTTGCGGTGGACGTGCAGGTGCAAATTTCCTCTGGTCTGCCGGCCTTCACCCTCGTGGGCCTGCCGGACAAGGCAGTGGCGGAAAGCCGCGAACGGGTGAGATCGGCGCTCACTGCCATTGGCCTTGCGTTGCCGGCCAAGCGCATAACGGTGAACCTTGCGCCCGCCGACCTTCCCAAGGAAGGCAGCCATTACGATTTGCCCATCGCGATTGGTCTGATGGCTGCTCTGGGGATCATTCCTTCTGAGTTTCTGGATCGATACACGGTTTTCGGTGAACTCTCGCTGGACGGTTCCATCACCGCGGTCGCCGGCTCATTGCCCGCGGCCGTTGGCGCGAACAGCCGGGGCCAGGGCTTGATCTGCCCCAAGGCATGCGGTGCCGAAGCTGCCTGGGCCGGAGACACAATCGACATTCTGGCGCCTGATAATCTGGTTCAGCTGGTGAACCATTTCAAAGGCACGCAAGTCCTTTCGCGCCCTGAAGTCGAGACCGCAGAACAACCCCCTCAACGGGTGGACCTGAAAGACATAAAAGGGCAGGAAGTTGCCAAGCGTGCCTTGGAGGTGGCGGCAGCAGGGGGGCACAATCTCCTGACAATAGAACCCCCCGTTCTATTTCGAACCTCGGACTAGGTCATGTTGACAAACTCCTGACCCACAATCTTGCCGATACGATGTGTATGAAGCCGAGATAGCTGAGTGCGGTTTTGTCGTAGCGGGTTGCGAGCCGTCTTGCGCATTTAAGTTTGTTGAAGCAGCGTTCGACCT
>JAAEUE010000056.1 GCA_024227565.1 Alphaproteobacteria bacterium | reverse complement strand
TGATTCCGATTGAACGTGACCGATTCCGGCCCATTTTTCGGAATCTGCGGTCATGTTGTCGGAAACCCCGGTCACGATCATCGGAATCTCATCCAACCCACTGGAATTCTTTAACTTTACCCGGCATAACTGCGGCCTTTTGCCTGTCAGGAGGAAGCGGCGATGCCGACAACGAGGATTCCAATGAAGAAAATCATCGAAGTGTTACGCCTCAAATACGAGGCCAAACTCAGCCATGAGAAGATTGGCAGGGCCTGCGGTCTCTCCAAAGGAGCCGTCAGCAAGTACGTCAGCCTGGCCAAGGCAAAAGGGCTGAGCTGGCCGCTGCCTGAGGAGGTAGACGAGGCACGTCTGGAGGCCCTGCTGTACCCTTCCCGGAAAAAGCCGACCAGCCGCGTTGAGCCCGACTACTTCCAGATCCACCAGGAACTCAAGCGCAAGGGCGTGACCCTGCATCTGTTGTGGGGTGAGTATGTCGCTGTCCACGAGGAGCGGTCCTACGGCTACAGCCAATATTGCAACCTCTACCGTCAGTGGCGGGCCAAGCAGAAGCGCAGTATGCGCCAGCAGCACCGTGCGGGCGAGAAGGCATTCATCGACTACTGCGGTCCGACGGTGGACATCATCAACCGGCACACCGGGGAGATCCGCACGGCGCAGGTCTTCGTCGGGGTGCTCGGTGCATCGAGCTACACCTATGCCGAGGCCAGCTATACTCAGTCACTGCCCGACTGGATCGCCTCACATCAACGGATGCTGCGCTTCTTTGGCGGTGTGCCCGACTTGCTGGTGCCGGACAATCTCAAATCGGCGGTGACCAAGGCGTGCCGCTATACCCCGAAGATTAACGACACTTACGCCGATATGGCGGTGCACTACCAGACCGCCGTGCTAGCGGCGCGTCCTTACAAGCCCCAGGACAAAGCCAAGGCCGAAGTGGCGGTACAGGTGGTAGAGCGCTGGATACTGGCGCGTCTGCGCCATTACACCTTCTTCTCCCTGGCCCAGCTCAACCAAGCCATTGCCGAGCTACTGCCCGCGCTCAATGAGCGTACCTTTCAGGGTCGCACTGAAAGCCGCAAGGAGCTGTATAACGCCATTGATCGTCCGGCACTCAAGTCACTGCCCCAGGATGACTATGTGTACGCCGAATGGCGCAAGGCCAAGCTCGGCATCGACTACCACGTCGAAGTGGAGAAACGCCTCTACAGCGTCCCTCATGCTCTGGTTGGCCAAACCCTGGATCTGCGCATTACCGCCACCACCGTGGAGGTGATGCACAAAGGGCAACGGGTCGCCTCGCACCCATGCCACGGCAAGGGACGCTACGCCACCCTCACCGAGCATATGCCCAAGTCCCACCAGGCCTGGTCACCGGGGCGCTTCATGAACTGGGCCAGTGACATCGGTCCCTGCACGGTACAGGTGGTCAAACAACAGCTCGAAGATCGTCCCCATCCGGAGCACGGTTACCGCGCCTGCCTGGGACTGCTGAATCTGGGACGGCGATACGACCGGGGACGCCTGGAAAGCGCCTGTGAACGCGCCCTGTCGATCCGCTCGATCAGCTACCAGAGCGTCGCCTCCATCCTCAAGCAGGGACTGGACAAGCAGCCACTGGAAAGCATCGATGAGACCCAGACCGAACTGCCGTTACACACCAACGTCCGCGGCGCCGACTACTACCATTGAGGGAGCGATCATCGTGTTGAACCAGCAAACCATAGAACAACTTCACGCCCTCAAGCTGACCGGCATGCTCGATGCCCTGGTACAGCAACGGGAACAACCCCAGACCCACGACCTGGCCTTCGAGGAGCGTCTTGCCCTGCTGCTGGATCGAGAGGTACCGCAGCGGGAAAATCGACGCTTGGCGCGCCTGCTCAAGGCGGCCAAGCTGCGCATCAACGCCGGTGTCGAAGACATCGACTACCGCCACCCCCGCGGCCTGGAGAAATCCCGCATGGCGGAGCTTGCCAGCTGTGACTGGATACGCCAGTCACACAACCTCTGCCTCACCGGGTCCACCGGCTGCGGCAAGACCTGGCTGGCCTGCGCCCTGGGCAACCAAGCCTGTCGGCAGGGACTATCGGTCCGCTATCTTCGTCTTCCCACGCTCTTTGAGCAACTGCGCATTGCCCATGGTGACGGCTCCTACCCACGGTTGATGAACCAGCTATTGAAGATGGAGCTGCTGATCCTGGACGATTGGGGCATACAGAAAGTGACCGCCGTCCAACGCCAGGACTTGATGGAGGTGATTGAAGACCGCCACGGCAGGCGATCTACCTTAATCGCCAGCCAGTTGCCGACCGAGCATTGGCACGACTACATCGGCGAGGCGACGCTGGCCGATGCCATTCTCGACCGGCTATTGCACGGTGCGCACCGTCTGACTCTGCGGGGCGAGTCGATGCGGAAACTCACTGCCAAGTTGACTGATCGTGACCGATCAGAGTAAAAAGCCCACTCCAGTGTGGAGCCGATGAGTCGGTCGGTCACAATCATCGGAATCAGCGGTCATCTTCGTCGGAATGTGCAACTGAAGGAAAATCCTATGCAACCAAATCCCATGCCCGAACTGAGGCCCGTAGGTTGGGCTGAGAAACGAAGCCCAACAAAGAGATAGTGTGGGGCCAGCATCAACGGGATATACGATAGATGGAGTCAGATCCCATCGAAACGAGGTCCGTAGGTTGGGCAGAGGAACGAAGTCCAACAAGAAACTAAAGCAATCGATGGATTCAGAGTCGATTGACTGGATTGAAGTGCTATAGATAGAAGTAAGCACCCCACCCAAGCCCCGCTATCGTGGGGTTTGTTCGTTATGCGCTCAGGAATTGGTCGGTCGTCACATCCGCCTGCCGGAGGATGGCCCGCAACGTCCCTTCCGGCATGTCGCCGGGGTGGTTGGGAATGGTGGTGTATTTTTCTGTAATCGGGCTGAACCAGATCTCATGTGATCCGGCTGCCTGACGGTCGAACTCGAAGCCCAGCTTTTTGAGTTTCTTGACGATCTGCCGGTACTTGAATCCCGCCAGCCTGCCCATCAGGTGCCCAGGATCAACGGGTAATCGAAGGAGTCTTTCACCGTTGCCAGTTTGGCTTGCTGATGCCGTTCGGTTTTTGCTTCCAGCAGTTTCTTAGCGACATCGCGGGCGATCTCCAGAGTCTCGGCGATGGTGCGCCCTTGGGCGACCAGGCCCGGAATATCGTTACTGGTGGCCAGGTAGACGCCTTCGGGCAGTTTCTCGATGTGTAGATTTGCAATCTGTTCCATAGGGGATGCTCTCGTATCAGGCCGTGTTGCCCATCATGCTTTCCAGCCGCTTTTTGGTCAGGAAGGCGTTGAGAAACTCTTTCACTAGGTGCTTATCCGTCTCGTTTAGTCGCTCGACTTCCTTGAACTGCATCAGTAGCTCGCGATCCTCGAAGGTCGCCTTAGCGGCCTCGTTGGTGCGGCCTTCCATCAAAAAGTCCCCCGAGACCCCGAGCGCCTCGGCCAGCCGGGTCAGCGTCTCAGCGGTCGGCTTGGACTGGCCGCGCTCATAGCGGCCAATGTGGTTGTAGTGCACACCGACCGCCTTGGCCAGTTCGGTTTGCGACAGGCCGCGCTGTGTACGTAGTTGCTTTAATCGGGATGCAAAATCGTTCATTGCCAGCAAATGCTCCAGCCAGAAGGATTGGCGGATTGGTGGATAGCCGACAAACTAGCATTCATGGTGTCCTCTGTCGAGCGATTTGACCCCATGAGGGTGGATATTGCACCGTAAAGGCTTGTATTGTCAACACCCTGCATGTTAGATTTTGTACCCATCATGTTGGATCGAAAATTTTTTCCAATGAGGTGCGCAAAATGGCCAGAATCCCCGATGACCAGATCGATCGCTTGAAACAAGAAGTTTCCCTCCAACGCTTGGCCGAAGGGATGGGCGTAGCCCTGAAGCGCCACGGCGCCGACTTGGTGGGCCTGTGCCCCTTCCATGAGGATCGAGAACCTAGTCTGGTCATCAGCCCCTAAGGAGAACCTCTGGCACTGCCTGGGGGCCTGCTAGGCAGGGGGCTCGGTGATCGACTGGGTGATGAAGGCCGAAGGCGTCTCCTTTCGCCATGCCGTGGAGGTGCTCCAGGCCGATCACACCCCAACTGCTTTAGCCGCCGGTTCTGTCGGCGTGGTTAAACGCACCACGGTATCCAAGCTCCCCACGCCCCTGGAGGCAGATGGTGAGGGTGCCCAACTGCTTGGCCAGGTAGTGGATTACTACCACCAAACCCTGAAACAGAGTTCTGAAGCCCTGGCCTACCTGGAGAAGCGGGGGATTGCCTCAGCGGAGGCCATTGACCACTTCAAGCTGGGTTATGCCAACCGCACTCTGGGTTATCGATTACCGGCTAAGAACCGTAAAGAGGGAGCCGCTATCCGTAGCCGGTTACAGCGGTTAGGTCTGTACCGCGCTTCGGGTCACGAGCACTTCAGTGGCTCTCTGGTTGTCCCCGTTCTTGATAATACCGGTCAGGTGGTGGAGCTGTACGGGCGCAAGATCAACAATAGTTTGCGCAAGGGCACACCCCGGCATCTCTATTTGCCCGATCCGCATGCCGGGGTGTGGAATGAAGAAGGCTTGCAGGCTTCATCCGAGGTGATCTTGTGTGAATCCCTCATCGATGCACTGACCTTCTGGTGTGCCGGTTATCGCAACGTCACCGCCAGTTACGGCACCGAAGGCTTTACCACGGATCATCTGGCCGCACTCAAGCAGCACGGTACGGAGCGGGTATTGATTGCCTACGACCGTGACGCCGCTGGCGACGCGGCGGCGGAGAAGTTGGCCAAACAACTCATTGGCGAAGGCCTTGATTGTTATCGCATCCACTTTCCCAAGGGCATGGATGCCAACGAATACGCTTTACAAGTCAAACCCGCCGCCAAGAGCTTGGGCGTGGTGATCCGTAGTGCGGTATGGCTTGGCAAGGGGAAAAGCAAGCCGCCGACCACCAAGGCGATCAGCACCGCATCCGTCCCCATGCCGACGCATGAACCCGATTCCGAAGACAACCCCTTACTTCCTTTAGCCGCCTCTCTTGTGCCAGCTCAGAACCAGGGGGCCGCCCCGGACACCGATCCGGAGCAAGAGCCCTCACCACCGTTACCGGCCGTAGCAGTCCCCCCGGCTCCCACCCCGGAGATCCCCGCCCAGATCACGGACCATGAAATCCGCATCCCTCTAGGCAATCGACGTTATCGCATCCGGGGTTTGGAAAAGAACCCCAACCTGGAAGCCCTCAAAATCAATCTTCTAATCTCGGCCCCTGCCTTGGATGGAGCCGAAGCCGTGCATATTGATACCCTGGATCTTTACCAGGCAAGGCCCCGAGCAGCTTTTATCAAACAGGCTGCCGTTGAACTGGGAGTCAAAGAGGACATTATCAAAGCCGATCTCGGCAAGGTACTGTTAAAGCTCGAAGCGTTGCAGGCACAGCACATCGAAAACGCCCAAGCCCCCAAAGAGCAAACCGTCACCCTGAATGACCAGGAAACCCAAGCCGCCCTGGAACTGCTGCAATCCCCTGCCCTGTTGGAACGCATCCAGGCCGACTTCACTCGCTGCGGTGTGGTGGGTGAGGAGACCAACAAGTTGGTGGGTTACTTGGCTACATTATCGCGGAAACTGGACCAGCCCTTAGCCGTGACCATCCAGAGCACCAGTGCCGCTGGCAAGTCTTCCTTGATGGATGCCATTCTCGCTTTCCTCCCTGAAGAAGAGCGCATCAAATACAGCGCCATGACCGGTCAAAGCCTGTTCTACATGGGTGAAACCGACCTGCAACACAAGGTCCTGGCCATTGTGGAAGAAGAGGGGGCCAGCAATGCCGCCTATGCCCTGAAGCTGTTACAGAGTGAAGGCGAACTCACCATCGCCAGTACCGGCAAAGACCCGGTCACCGGTGAGTTAAAGACCCAGGACTACCAAGTCAAAGGCCCGGTGATGATCCTGCTCACCACCACGGCCATCGATATTGATGAAGAGTTGTTAAACCGCTGTATCGTCCTCACGGTAGATGAGGGACGAAAGCAAACCCAGGCCATACACACTATCCAACGCAACAAACGCACCCTGCAAGGCCTACTGGCCAAGGCCGATAAGCAAACCCTGTTGACCCTGCATCAAAACGCCCAACGGCTATTAGCCCCCTTGGCCGTGGTCAATCCCTACAGTCACCATTTAACCTTCATCGATGACCGTACCCGTACAAGGCGGGATCATGAAAAGTATCTCACCTTGATTGATGCCATTGCCCTGCTGCATCAGCACCAACGGCCCATCCATGCCATTGACCACAACGGCCACCCCATTCGTTACGTGGAAGTCACGCTGGATGACATTGAGCAGGCCAACCAATTAGCCCATGAAGCGCTGGGTAGGACTCTGGACGAGCTTCCACCCCAAACAAGGAAGCTGTTACGCCTGATAGTGGAATGGGTCAATGAGCGCTGCAAGGAACAGGCAGTTAACCGAAGCGATTACCGCTTTAGCCGCCGAGAAGTGAGAGAGCATACGAACTGGAGTGAGACCGCGTTGAAAGTACACTTGGCACGGCTCACTGAGATGGAATACCTCCTGGTCCATCGTGGTGGCCGCGGTCAATCGTATGTCTATGAACTGCTCTACCAGGGCGAAGGCGAACAGGGCGAACCCTTCTTGATGGGGCTCATCGATGTCGATCAATTACGTTACGACACCCAGCGGTCAGGGCAAAACGCCCACCGGTCAGGGTCCGGTCAGCCCCCGGTCAGGGGTCGGTCAGGGGGTAGTCAGGGTACTAAAAAGAGCCGTAAAGCTAAGCAAGGCAAGGTCTCCAGCGATATCGGCGAAGAAAACCCCAAAAAAGCACTACTGGGGGATAAAAAAGGCAACGGGTCGTACCGTAAACATAGATCGAAGGTTGCGCAGCCCGCCTTGAACGCCAAGGGTTAGTCCCATGGCTCGCCCCTACCGCCACACCGCCACCGTTGAGCGTAACGGCCTCTCTCCCTACCTCAACGCCTTCCTGGAATGGGGAGAAACGAAGGGCCATTCCAAGGACACGCTCCGGCGCCGCAAAGCGGC
>JAAEUE010000055.1 GCA_024227565.1 Alphaproteobacteria bacterium | reverse complement strand
GAACACGGCGCAGCAAAGCAATGGGGGAAAATGCCATGCGCAGTCCGAGACTGAAAAGTGCGATTCCGGCCAGGCCATAAATCATCTGTTCAACGTGCATCCGGCGTATCCTCCAGATTCATTTTATTTTCTGCTTGTAATCTATCGACGCGGGGTGTTTCCTGTTGCGCTTGTTCCTCTGGCCACCCTTCCGGTTCGCCGCACATGAAGGCGATGATCAGTGTGACGGCTATTCCTAAGGTGGCAGCAGTCTCGATAGCCAGAATCAGACTTCCTGCCCAAGCGAGCGGGTAACCGAGGAATGGTTTACCGGCGAGCATCATGGCCAGGCCGATGATAAGGAACAGCGCCACACCGGCAACGATCAAACCGCGCAGCGCAATACCCCGGGCAAGCGCGCCGATGGGATAGCCGGCGAGGCGCAACAGAACGCCGGCAGCGGCCAGCAGGGCGCCAGCCTGGAAGGCGCCGCCCGGGGCGTGCGCCCCGACCCACAACAGATAACCGCTTACAATAATAAGCAGGGGCACCAGCCAGCGG